>NZ_JBIUXY010000009.1:0-186438 GCF_044744225.1 Glutamicibacter sp. NPDC087344
AGCCAAAAGAGCCAGAAGTCTTGATCCATCCACACCTATCATCGCCGATTCATCATGAGATCATCGCTCGGATCGCTCGGGCCTGCCAACGCTGATCCCGATACTCAATCTGAATCGGGTGCTCAAAGCTCTCGGACACCAGCGGGGTGGTCAGGACTTCTTGTGCGGCACCGGCCGCGAGCACAGCTCCCTTCTTCAGGAGAGCCGCATGTGACGTTGTCTCCGGCAGCTCCTCGAAGTGGTGCGTGACCAGTACCGTCGCAAGCTGGGGTTGAGAACGGTGCAGGTGGTCAATTGTTTCAAGAAACTGCTCTCGCGCGGCGACATCCAATCCGGTAGCGGGCTCGTCGAGCAGAAGAAGCTGCGGATCGTTAACCAGAGCGCGGGCAATCAGCGTTCTCCCTCGCTCCCCCTGGGACATGGTCGGCCACGTTGCGTGCTCCAAGGAGTGCAGGCCGAGCAGATCCATCAGATAGTTGGTGCGCTCAAGCACCTCCCGGTCAGGTTTCCACCGTGGCATCAGTTCGACGGTGCCGGTTGCTCCGGTAAGCACCACTTGGCGTGCCGTGAGTCTGGAACCTAACGGGTGACGCGGGTTGACATGCCCAATCGACTCACGCAGTTTTCTGATTTCCACATGACCCAGTTGCTGACCGAGAACCTTGACGGTGCCGCGGGTCGGGTGCTTCTGCGCACCGCACATGCTTAGAACCGTGCTTTTGCCCGCCCCATTCGGGCCAATCAACGCCCAATGCTCGCCGGCATTCACCACAAGATTGATATCAGCAAGGATTAACTTGGACTCGCGAATAAAATCGACGTTCTGCAAACGCAGGACTTCACTCATGAATGTGACTCCTCATTTTCGACGGCGGTAGTTTCAATAGCGATCACACGCTTCGGTTCACTCGTGCGTTCTTTCAGAACAAATGAGAGCACGAACCCAACGGCAGTCAACGCCGCCATGATGATAAACACAAGCTGAACACTGTACTGGTCGGCAATCCGCCCCAGCAGTGGGCTGAAGACTCCTCCCAAAGACAGTGTCAGACCCAGCGTAACGCCCGAAGCCAGCCCGATGCGGTTTGGCAAGTAGGAATGCGACAAGGTGATTTGCGCGGCGAATGGGATAAAGAGACTTACACCCAGCGCCGCAGTTGCCACAATTACAACAACCGGGCTCGGCGCAAAAGCGATCGCCGCAATTGACAGTGCAGCCAACAGGTAGCCCATACGCACCATGCGAAGGCGCCCAAAACGGTCCGCCAACCATCCTCCGACCAGGGTTCCCAACGCACCGGCGGCCGGGAACAAAGACAACGCAATCGCCGCAAACTGCGTGCTCGTCTGGAATCTCTCAATTGCATACAGCGACACAAAGGTTGAGGTGCCGACATAGGCAATCGACCACAGCGCAAGGACCAGGCTCAACCATCCGAACGCACGCCAATCATCGACCACTTCGGCTTGTTTCGCGGAAACTTTGACCGTGTCGCTTGCCACAAGTGTAGGGCGTCGCAGCAGCTGACTGCGAGATACCGCGATATAAACGAGGCCCAACACCACGGCCGGGATGGCCAAAAGCCACGTCCCTTTCAAGCCATACCAGCCGACCACCAGGATCACCGCTGAAGGAGCCAAAGCTACGCCGATGTTCCCGCCAACAGAAAACAGGCTCATCGCACCACTGGTACCGCCGCCGACCTGTCGGGCCTCCATGGTTGCCGCGGGATGATACGCGGCGATTCCGATACCTGAGATCGCAATCACGACCCACACGGCCAGATAGGAATGAGAGACGAGGCCGCTGAGTGCAACACCTAATCCTGCGGTCGCCAACCCGGCCAAACTCATCCAACGCATCCCATATTTATCGCTGAGATAACCAAATATTGGTTGAGCAACACTCGAAAATGCGGTCGCCGCAAGCGTAATTCCGGCGATCGCCGAGTAGCTATAGTTTGCCTGAAGTACAAAAAACGGCAGCAGGGCCACCACGGCGCCGGTATAGAAGTCATTGCCGGCATGGGTGGCAGTGAGCACCCAAAGCCCTATTCGGTTTCGGCCGGCAGGATTGTTTTGATTCACGGGGTTCCTTTCACAATGCGCCGTGCACCGAGCTCAGTCAATGCGCCAGCAGATGAGTAGTGCGTCGGTAACCGCACCACACACGATCGATCGATCGACATCAAAGGGCACCCCACAGCGGGGCGTCGATCGATCTAACCCCTGCTGTGGCTTCCTAGAATCCTTAGAATCATGGACTAGACTATACACAACTCCTCAGACAAGTTGATAAGTGAGATTAGAATGGCTCAGATCAAACGAACACCGCTTGCGGACCAAGCCGCAGATCTTCTGCTTGCAAAAATTCGGTCAAAACAATGGTCGCTTGGCGCGAAACTGCCAGGTGAGACCACACTTGCAACACAGCTAGGCGTGGGGCGCTCGACCATACGTGAAGCGATCCGCCAACTCGCCGGCAAAGGTGTGCTAGAAACCCGACAAGGGGCCGGGGTGTTTGTCACCGCCCTGGATATCACCGAGGAGTGGGACACGGTTTTGCAACGGGCCGGAATTGTCGCGGTGATCGAAGCACGCATTGCAATCGAAGCCGAAGCCGCAACGTATGCCGCCGAACGTCGAACACCTCAAGCGCTCCGCGCGATCCGCAAGGCGCTGAAGGACCGTCAGAAAGACCATGAGAATACCGAATCCTACGTGGATGCCGATATGAGATTTCATCGCGCGATAGTCGAAGCGGCCGACAATCCGGTCTTGCTCGAGCTTTTTGACAGCTTCGTACCGCGACTGCGCCAAGCCATGATCGAAATGCTCAGACTAGGTCGAAGCCTTGCGGAAAACCAGGATCATAACGCTCACGCAGACCTCGCCGAGGCTATCGCAAACCGTGATGGGCGGTCTGCGTATGAACTGAGTCGGACGCACCTCACTGCACTCAAGGGCGCACTCCAGTAGCCTCGCCGGATATCACTTGAACCCAAATCCGATTCCTACCACACTGATGGCAACGGCCGGAATTCCCGGTATTTTTGGCACAAATCTTGCTGGAGCGCCACCCGCCCGCAGCCGAGAGTTCGCCTCGACCTTTCAGGCGAGCTATATTTGACATGTGTCAAATAGTGATGAAAGTTCACGCCAGTCCCCCGAGGAACGCCGGGCGCAAATCATAGACATCGCGGCCGCACATTTTTCTCGCGATGGAATTGCCGGCGCATCGATGAGTGCCATCGCCACAGATGCAGGGGTAACGCGTGCTTTGGTGTACCACTACTTCCCCGGCAAGGAACGCCTCCTAGAGGCAGTCCTGCAACGCGAGGCCAACCGTGTATTGATAGCAACCCAGCCCGATACGAGTCTGAGCCAACGAGAAAATCTGGACCGTGCACTGACCGCATTTTTTGATCATTTTGAAGCGAGCAGTGGCGGGATACGTGAACTGTATTCACCCACCTCTTCCACCGCCTCAACTGCCGCGGCACTAGCCGCAGCCAATCACACGATTCAGGTCGAACGGTTGCTGAGCGCAACCGGCACGGAAAATTCCGCGCAGACTCGCCTCCTGATGGGCGCCTGGCTGGCCATGGTGGAATATACCGCCCGTCACGCCATTGATCAGCCCGGAGTCTCCCGCGATGAACTGCGAACCATGTGCGTCGTTGCATTAGAGGGCCTGCTAGGCCACAACCTACCCAGCAGTTAGCTCGAACGGTCCCCTGCGGGTGCACCTCACCTATTAAAACGACATTCTTGTGAAAATCATCGTACTTGGAGCTATCGGAAATCTTGGGTCTCGCTTCGCCGCCCAGGCGGCCACTGCTGGACATGAAGTGGTAGCTTTTGCCCGACGCCGCAAAGCCGTCACCGTGCAATCCGGAATTACTACCGCCAAGGGCTCGGCGGAGGTTCTTGACACATTGGCTACCGCAGCTCACGGGGCCGATGCACTGTTGGTTTCAATCACCGGATCCATGAAAGACACCACCTTCATGCAGCGCACCCTGCCTCACATCACCGCTGCCGCAAGCCACACTGGTGTCTCGCGCAAAATCCTGGTCCACGTGCTCGGCGCCGGTGACACCGCACGGCAAGCATCGGGTTTCGCCCGTATGGTCTATCGCAGCGTGCTGTGCAAATTCTTTGATGACAAGGCGGTGGCTGACCAAAAACTTCCGGCATCCGACTTGGAATGGACCATCGTGTACCCGGTGAACCTCAACGACGCGCCGGCAATGCCCGAACGAGCCACGGTCAAAGAGTTGTCCCACGTCAAGTCCATCCCGGGCCTGCCAGCGCGCTGCTGAAAATCGTGGCCGACCCTGAAACTGTTGGTCAACGACTTCTCATCACGACACCCAAAGGCTGGAAGGCAGGCTCTTAAGGTCCTGCACAACAGGCAGGTCGTTGAAGACCCACACCCGGTGGCCGCCGCGGCGCATAAATTCGATGACGCAGAGAACGCGCATTACCGCGGTCGGATCATCCTAGAGCTCGGCAGCGGCCCCTCGGCCGGCCTGACGACCGCTGAAAAGGCAGCCGCCAAGGAAAGTTCCTTCCAGGGCGTTATACCCGTGCATCCCGCCACCTCCGAAACCCGCAGCTTCGCCGGCCGCATACAGCCCTTCAAAGACCGAGCCATCGTGTCGAAACACCCGGCCGGCAAGGTCCGTTTGAAGTCCACCCAAAGATTTGCGGGTTAATACATGCAACTTGACCGCGATGAGGGGGCCAGCGGTTGGGTCCAAGATCCGGTGGGGCGCTACCGCGCGCATGGCGCGGTCGCCCAGGTAGCGGCGCGCATTGTGAATCGACTGAATCTGCTGGTCTTTTGAAAATTTGTTCCCTGTTTGCAAATCCCTGGCTTCGATCTGTTGGCGCATGCGCCGGGGGTCAATGATGGTTTCCGTGGCGATCTGGTTCATTGCCTCGGCCAGCCCTTCCAGCGTCGACGCCGTCACAAAGTCCGCTCCGCGATCAATGAATGCGGCCACCGGCCCCGGTGCGCCCTTGCCCAAGACCCGGCTTCTCACCACGGCAAGACGATCGGCGTCGGTGAGATCGGGGTTTTGCTCTGAACCGGAAAGTGCAAATTCTTTTTCTACGATTCGCTGGTTGAGGACAAACCACGAATAGTCGTAGCGGCTGGCCACCGGATCGGTGCGAAGAAATTTCAAGGTACCGAGTGTGTCATGCCCGGGAAGGTACGGACTGGGCAGCCGGTTGCCCTCCGCATCAAACCACATCGGCGAGGGACCAGGAAGAATTCGGATACCGTGCCCTGGCCAGACGGGATTCCAGTTCCGAATGCCTTCCGTGTAGTGCCACATGCGGTCTTGATTGACCAATCTCGCACCGGACTTCTCCGCAAGGACCAGACCACTACCGTCGACATACTCAGGCACCCCGGTGATGAGTTGGCGTGGCGCAGTGCCTAGCCGCGACGGCCAGAACCGTCGAACCAGATCATGGTTTCCGCCAATTCCCCCGGTGGTCAGCACCACCGCCTCGGCCGCTAGATCAAATTCTCCGGTGGCCTCACGCGAGGATCGCACACCACGCTCGCTGTCGTCATCGACCAAGACATTTGCATGGACTCCTACGACCGTGCCACCGTGAACTACCAGATCTGTCACCCGGTGCCGATGCAGGATTCTGAGTTGGCCGGAAGCACAGGCGTCCAAAGCTCTTGCGACAAACGGGCCGGAGACGCCGCTACCGGTACCCCATGCAATATGAAACCGAGGAACTGAATTCCCGTGACCATCAGCCCTTCCGTCACCGCGTTCGGCCCAGCCCACTACGGGTGTCAACTGGATTCCCTGGTCACTTAGCCACGTACGTTTCTCGCCGGCAGCAAACTCAACATAAGCCTTGGCCCATTTCACCGCCCAACTGTCTTGATCCTCCTGCCTATCAAACTGCGCGCTATGCTGCCAGTCCGACCACGCCAGCTCCAGAGAGTCTTTGACCCGCAGTCGACGCTGTTCGGGTGAATCAACAAGAAACAAACCGCCGAAGGACCAGTGAGCCTGACCGCCTAGGTTTTTTCTGTTTTCTTGGTCAAGCAGCGTCACCTTCACCCCAGCATCGACGAGCTCCAGCGCGGCAACGAGTCCCGACAATCCGGCACCGACCACGATGACACCTGCCTCCTGTCCCCCGCCCATACGAATACCTCATTCCATCCCAGACACCATGTCCCGCCGAGCCTACGTGAGCTTCGCCACACAAGACAAGTAACACCTAATCAACATATGGCTACTTTCGAGTAGTACTCACGTGCCCTCGATCGTCTTGAGCGGGTAGTTCACCTGAAAACTTGAGGAAACACTGAGGTTTCTAGGTGTGATTCGCGGTCGATTCCATGCTTGCAATCTGACATAATATCAAGCGAATCGACTATTCGACGGATGAAGGACTGGATGGGTCAAACGGTCACAGGGGTGACGAAAAGCTTTGTGACGGAGCGCAATGCGATCAACTTAATTTTCCTAATCGCCGGAATCTCATTCGCCTCTTGGGCCGGCAGACTCTCCGTCATCAACACCGTTTTCGCTTTCTCCGGCCAGGAACTAGGGTACTTTTTGCTATGCATGACCCTGGGCACCTTGCTAGGAATTAGCCTGATTCCTTTTGTCAGCAGCCGCATCAGCACCCGTTTGTTGTTGCTAATTTTCCCGCTGGCGCTGGCCGCGTGCCTAGTCGGCTTGGGCATTGCAGTGTCGCTGACCAATAATCCATGGCTCGCCTTCGCCATCCTGTTCGTCAACGGGATCTTTTTCGGGTCGATGGATGTCATGATGAATGTCAGCGGCGCGCAGGTTGAGCAACGTTTAAAACACAGCATTATGCCGATATTCCACGGTTTCTTCAGCTTAGGCTCCCTGCTGGGCGCAGGCATTGCGACGGTGACACTGACCCTTAAGGTCTCGACATTCTGGCACTTCATGTTGGTGGCCGGTCTGATCATCGGCCTTGCAATCATCGCCCAGCGGGGCATGAGCAGCTGGATTCAACAAGCTGCGACACAACAAAAATCGGAGACCACCCACTCGTTGCATCGAAACAAACTCGGCCTACTCCTCCTCTTGGGAGTCATGGTTGGGGGCCTGAGTTTCGCCGAGGGGGCGGCCAACGACTGGATTGCGGTAGCCACGGTCGATGGCCATGGTTTGTTGCACCGCATGGGCGCCTTGATGTTCACCTGCTTCGTCGCAGCCATGACGCTTGGACGCTTCGCCGGGGGTAAGGTCGTTGACCGCTTAGGGCCACTTCGCACCCTTATGCTCATGGGAACGATTGGGCTCGCTGGCATTTGCCTGTTCATCCTCGGCCAAGCCCCAGTGGTCTTGGCCCTAGGTGCGAGCATGTGGGGGTTGGGAAGCTCCCTCGGATTCCCCATTGGCATGAGTTTGGCTGCCTCGGGAAGTGTTGAACTTGGTCCTCGGGCGGTGAGTATCCTCAGCGCCTTCGGTTATGGCTCCATGCTGACCGGCCCACCGCTGATCGGATTCGCCGTTGATCAGCTGGGCCTACCCCAGGCACTTTGGATTGCGGCCGCCGTGATGGCCCTCTCCCTTCTACTCACGCCATTGATCAGCCGAACTCGCCTCAGTGCGCAGCGGGTCAGTTAGACCGGCAGGACCGCACGCTCCTTGATATTGCGCATCACAATGGTGCTGGTGAGCTTTTCGACCCCCGGTAGCTCCACCAGCACCTCGTCGTAAACATGCTGATAGTGCGTGAGGTCGCGAGCGTACACACGGAGTAAAAAATCAGGTTCTCCAAAAAGGCGCTGCGCATCAACGATCAGCTCCTCGCGCTCGACGGCCGATTCGAACTCTTTGAGATGGGCGCGGTCTTTCAACGTCGCAAACACTAGCGCCTCAAATCCCAAACCTACTTTTTCCGGATCAACCACAGCCTGGTATCCGGCAATGACCCCGGCACGCTCCAATTCGCGGATACGTCGGTGGCATGGAGCCACCGACAAACCGATCTTCGCGGCCAAGGCAGTTGCGCTCATGCGCCCATCAAGCTGAAGCTGCGCGACGATTGCGCGATCCAATTTATCCATAGCTCCATGGTAGGGCACAAAATAATTGCTGAAATATCGCAATATTGATGAAAATTTTGTTCACTTGGCCGTTTTTCGGCATATATCGGCAAGCACATTTCTCAAGATTTTTCCTAGGCTTAGTTTCGAAGATCCCGTCGATCGCTGGAGGATGCTGTGGACCTTGGACAACTTTTCGGCTTCCTGTTGGTGTCGGTCACGCTAGCCTGCACGCCTGGGGCCGATTGGGCGTACATCATTTCCTCGGCGCTCGGGAAGTCCAGCTACCGACCGGCCGTGTGGGGCCTGCTCTCGGGCTACCTGTTTCACACGGCCTTGGTGGTCTGCGGCATTGCCGCAGTGGTCGCAGGCTCACCCGCGATCCTCACGTGGCTAACCACCGCGGGCTCCGTCTACCTTCTATGGCTTGGTTTTGCGACGCTGCGCAGTTGGAAGTCGGCAGCGTTTTATGATTCGGAGCCCACCCCTTCCCCGCAGCTTGATGCCGCGACCGAGGCCGCACAAGATACCGCCCCTGAAAACGAAACCTCACGCACCCTGCTGGCAACCCGCACCCCACCACGCCAGCCCACTGGCTGGCGCGCACCGTATTTCAAGGGATTGTTCACCAGCGGCATCAATCCCAAGGCCCTGCTGCTTTATGTCGCGCTCATCCCGCAGTTCCTCGACAAGTCGAGCGACCTGTCGCTCACCTTGCAGACGGGAATCTTGGGACTGACCCATTTCCTCGTGTCAGTTGCTGTTTACTTCAGTGTTGCGCTGGCCGCCCGGCTCTCGCTGCGCTCACGTCCGGCGGCCGCACGGGTGGTGACACTGTGCTCCGGCCTGATCATGATCGCCTTGGCCGTGATGTTGATTCTCGAGCAATTTTTCGTCGCATAACAACTTTATTGAACACTGATCAAGACAATTGAACAGTGATCAAGTATGCTCATTATCGACGGCATTCCCGCCGTCCGCGCCGCAACACCTGCGAGTTGTCCCTGACCGCTCGCAAACCAAGACCCTGCGCTGGAGCATACGTGGAACTACCCGAGATTCGACTGGAGCATGTCACGGTCCGCTACGAACACCGAGATGTACTCTCCGAGGTCACCCTCAACCTCAACGAACGACGTATTGGCATCATCGGAGCCAACGGTGCAGGAAAAAGCACACTCTCCCGACTGCTTAATGGGCTGGTCCTGCCAACCTACGGCGAGGTGAATATCGGCGGGCTGAGCACCGGTAAACATGCCAAACAGATCCGCCGCGACGTAGGGTTTGTGTTCCAAAACCCGGCCAACCAAATCATTATGCCCATCGTGGCCGACGACGTGGCCTTTGGCCTGAAAAACCTGGGCCTCGGGCGCGACGAACGCGAATTGCGGGTCCTCTCGACCCTGGCCGAGCTCAACATTTCCCATCTGGCCGAGCGTGAGAGCCACACCCTCTCCGGCGGCGAACAACAGATGGTCGCCCTTGCGGCGGTGATCGCCATGCAGCCACGCACCATCGTGTTCGATGAACCGACCACCATGTTGGACCTGCGCAACCGACTTGCGTTTCAGCGCGAAGTCGCCAAACTGGGCCAACGGGCGATCGTTGTCACCCACGACCTTGAAATCCTCGAAGATTTTGATCGGGTGCTGGTGGTTACCGATGGCCGTATCGCCTACGACGGCACTCCGGATGCGGCAGTGGCGCACTACCGGCAGTGGAGCCACGCATGATGAGCACGGCGAACAATTCCTACCTGGCGCGAATCCCCGCAGGCTGGAAGTTCGCAAGTTTGCTGTTGCTCAGTCTTGGCCTGTACCTGATCACCTCGTGGCAAGTGCTGACGGTCCTGTTGGGACTAAGTCTTGTGTTGCTGCTCAGCGCCAAAGTGGAGCTGCGCCGCCTGCGGCTGCCACTTATGACCTTGTTGATCATGCTGAGCGTGGTGTTTGTCCTGCTGGGATTCCAGACAGGTTGGCCGAGCGCCACCGTGTATGTGCTGCGGCTGCTCACCATGTGCTTGTTGGCCTACTGCGTAAGCCTGACCACCTCTTTCAGTGCGATGCTTGACCTTTTCCAAAGGGTGGCATTCCCACTGCGATATCTCGGGGCAAATCCGCAGCAGATCGCCCTGGGCCTGTCCATGGCCATTCGCTTCATCCCCGAGCTCAAACGTGTGTACCTAGAAGTCCGCGAGGCCCAGCATGCCCGGGGCCTGGCGAACAATCCCCTAGCGGTCAGCGTTCCGCTGGTGATTCGTTCGCTGCGAATGGCAGATGAAACCGCCGAAGCACTTGATGCCCGCGGTTACGACTCGCAGGCCCGCTAACCTACAGCCCTAGCACCCTTCACACTCGACTAATCACAACTTCCGAGGAGTCATCATGACGACCACCGCTACCGCGACCAGCTCGCAGACCCGCAACACGGTCTACGTCGCCGTATTCGCCGCCCTGATCGCCGCAATGGGTCTGGTTCCACCCATCACCCTGGGTTTCATTCCCGTGCCCATTACCCTGCAGACGCTCGGTGTCATGTTGGCCGGAGCACTCTTGGGGCCGTGGCGCGGGGCGCTGGCTTCACTGGTTGTAGTGGTGCTCGCCCTGGCCGGCCTTCCGTTGCTCTCCGGCGGGCGCGGAGGTTTGGCGGTACTCTTCGGCCCTAGCGGCGGCTACCTGATTGGCTGGGTCGCCGGTTCCCTGGTCATTGGCGCACTCTACAAGTATTGGGTCACTCGTATTGAGAATCGGACCACGCAGCTCATCGCCGGGTTGGCTTCCTGCCTGCTTGGCGGCGTGGTGGTGATTTACGCCTTCGGCGTTCCATGGACCTCGGTAACCACCGGTCTGGATCTGGGCACCTCGGCGATTGGTTCGTTGGCTTTCCTGCCCGGCGATGCAATCAAGGCGGTCGTGGCCACGCTGGTCGCACTGACCGTACACCGCAGTTACCGCGGATTGCTGAAGTAGCCGGATGGATCTGCCCTCCGCGCCGCGCCATTGGGCCGAGAGAACCGCGCATAAAACCGCGGTGGTCTCGGCCCATGGCCATTTAACCTATGCCCAGTTGTTTGCCAGCGCCAAAGACCTGGCCCGAGAGCTGGCAACGTTACCCGGGCGGCGTGTGGGAATTCGCACCACCGACCCGGTGACGTTCGCCGTCGGTTTCTACGCCGCGGTGCTGGCAGGCAAACCCCTTGCCGTGCTGGACCCCGCCTGGCCGCAAAAGTTGCTGCGCACCACGGCCACACGCCTTGAAGCGGCCACCGTCATATGCTCCCCCGCCGATGATCAGTTGCCTGAGGGACTCATCCCCTTGCCCAGCAAGGCCGTCGATGTATTTACTGCCAACCCCGATGCACCTGAACACATTTCTGGAGCCACGGTAGATTCCAACCAGGAGCTGCTGGCCATCTGCACCTCCGGCTCGACCGGCGAACCCAAGGCGGTAGTTCGCACACGTGCTTCCTGGGAAGCTTCCCTGATGGCAGGGTCGCAGATTCTGGGAGCCACATCCGAGGCCGTCACCCTATGCCCCGGGCCGATTTCCCACGGTTTGGGCCTCTATGCCATGGTCGAATCCATCCACAGCGGCGGAACCTTCGTCGCACCCGGGCGTTGGGATCTGCCAACGACGCTGGATCTGCTCGCACGCTGGCGGTGCACCCGGCTTGTCAGCGTTCCGACCATCATCCAACGGATCACTGACGCCGATCCCAGCGCGCTGAGCGCCGTAAATTGTGTGATCAGCGGGGGCGAAGCGCTGCCTTCCGCCCTGGTAAACCGGCTGCACACCACCACTGAGCAGTTGAGCTGCGTCGAATACTACGGAAGCAGCGAACACAGCCTCATCGCTTACCGCCAGCACCCACCCGAAAACACCCCGGGACACACATTTGTCGGTACCCCATTTCCCGGGGTCAAGCTGCATGTGCACGCAGCCGAGCCCGGTGAAGCCGGAGCGTTGTTTGTGGACAGCCCATTCA
Source organism: Glutamicibacter sp. NPDC087344 (assembly GCF_044744225.1). Classification (NCBI taxonomy): domain Bacteria; kingdom Bacillati; phylum Actinomycetota; class Actinomycetes; order Micrococcales; family Micrococcaceae; genus Glutamicibacter; species Glutamicibacter sp. NPDC087344. Next base: position 12,063 of record NZ_JBIUXY010000009.1, read on the forward strand.
ACGCCGAGGGATACGACCCCTCCGGTGCGGCGCTCATCTCACGGTGCGGCGCGGCAACCAGTGTTGGGGACACCGCGCAGATCATGCCCGATGGCCGACTGAAGATCCTGGGAAGATCCGGCGGCATGCTCAACGTGCACGGCAACAACGTTCACCCTGGAGAAATCGCCGACGCATTCGACACGCTGGGACTACCCGGAGTGCAGGTTCTGGCACACCTTGGACCGGCAGGAACTAAACTTATCGCATATACGGACCGAGCGCCTCAAGAGCCCGCGGCGCTGCGCCAGCAGCTACGCGAAGTATTAGCCGGCTACAAAATCCCGCATGAGCTGGTTGTTCTTGAACGATGGCCGGTGACGTCGAGCGGGAAAATTGCTTCGAACCAGCTACCGGACCCGCAAGACCCGTCTGTGTTGAAGATCAGCCTCAAATGAAGGTAGGACCACGTTGAATTCCGCGTATGTCGTCGGCGCACTGCGAACCCCCATCGTCCGTGCTGGAAAACACTACGCGCGGCTGGGAGCCGAGCAGCTGCTCGGTCAGGTGATTAACGCCCTGCTTGAGCGGACCGGAATCCAGCCGGAACAGGTCGACCACGTATTCGCCGGCAATGCCGCGGGGCCCGGGGGAAATATCGCCCGAGTCGCGGCCCTGGCCTCCGCACTGCCGCAGAGCACCGGCGCGACCAGCCTGGACGCCCAGTGTGCCAGCAGCTTGGAAGCTATCGCGGCCGGCGCACGGATGATCCGTTGCGGCGAGGCAAACGTCGTGATAGCCGGTGGTGTGGAATCGGTGAGCACCGCACCCTGGCGGATGGAAAAACAGCAGGACCAGCTCACGACCCCTCGCGTATATTCGCGGGCACGGTTCACCCCAGCGCCGGACGAAGACCCGGACATGGGTGTTGCGGCAGAAAACATCGCCACCCGTTATGGAATTTCCCGGGAACGACAGGATGCCTTTGCCTTGCGCAGCCATGAGCGAGCGGTAGCCGCGGCGCAATCCGGGGCCTTTGCCGCCGAGCTGGTGCCCATGCAGACCGCCGCTGGGCTTGTTCAGCAAGATACCTGCCCGCGCCCCGGGCTCACCACCCGCAAGTTGGCCGCCTTGAAACCGGCATTTGTCACCGGGGGTACGGTGTCGGCAGGCAACTCGTGCCCCATCAATGATGGCGCGGCAGCGGTACTGCTGGTCAGCGACGCCGTCCTTCAGAAGCTGGAACCGGAGTTCGCCTTGCGTTATCTGGCCAGTGGAACCGGAGCCTGCGACCCGGAAGTACTGGGCATGGCTGCCTCCCCTGCCTATCAGAAACTGCAGCAGGTTTTGGGAGAGCCAGCGGTCAATGATGATTCGCTCATCGAATTTAATGAAGCTTTCGCGGTGCAGGCATTGGCCTGCCTCGACGAGCTGGGCTTGGATGAACGACGAGTGAATCAACAAGGTGGCGCGCTGGCACTGGGACACCCCTATGGTGCAAGCGGCGCTGTGCTGGTCACCAGGCTCTTCCATCAAGCCCGGGCGGCGGCCCTGCCTGGTCAGCGACAGGTGGCGCTGATGGCGGCGGCCGGCGGTACGGGTACCGCGGTAGCCTTCGAAACCGCGCTTCGTCGGTAAGGTTTCTCCGAAGACTACCGGGCATCCGAGTTCTTGATCGGGTCCTAGAGGTTGAACCCCAGGGCTCGCATTTGATCTCGACCATCGTCGGTGATCCGCTCAGGCCCCCATGGCGGGGTCCAGACCCAGTTCAGGTGATACACCGCGACAAGGTCCTTGAGCGCTATCCGCACCTGCTCCTCGATGATGTCGGTGAGCGGGCAGGCCGCGGTCGTGAGGGTCATATCGATTTCCAATACAGCACCCTCGGAAAACCGCAATCCGTACACAAGGCCGAGATCCACGATATTAACCCCGAGTTCTGGGTCGATAACGTCTTTCAGGGCCTCTTCAACGTCCGCTATTGGTCGCGCGATTCGTGCGTTAACAACGCGGGCGGAGTCCGACACTGGCGAGTCCCTTCAGTTGACTAAGGTATTCCTAAGAACATTTAACGCCACTCTACTAACGTTTTTACTCGAATGCCACTTTCTTAACAATTGTGCGACAAATCACGTAACGCTCGCTTCGAACCTTGGCTCTCGAGCGCAGCAAAAAGGCGTGGCCCGAATCCTGCTAGGGATTCGGGCCACGCCTTTGGCACGTGGTGCGTATGAACTTAGATATTGAACCCGAGGGCTCGCATCTGGTCGCGACCATCATCGGTGATACGTTCTGGACCCCAAGGTGGCATCCAGACCCAGTTCAACCGGTGCTCGTCAACAATATTCTCCAGCGCCGAGGCAACCTGCTCCTCGATAATATCGGTGAGCGGGCAAGCCGCGGTGGTCAGCGTGAGGTCCAAAATCAGCACACCGTCTTCGGCGTACTTCAGCCCATACAGCAGACCGAGGTCAACGATATTAACACCGAGTTCCGGGTCGATAACGTCTTTCAGCGCTTCTTCAACATCTTCCAAGGGAGTCGTTGCCGACCCCAGGCTCTGTTCCGTAGCTTCGCTCATTGGAACTTCCCTATCTAGGCGTTGACGTTCAGGTAACGGTCGTAGCCTTCTTCTTCCAGGCGGTCCGCAAGCTCCGGGCCACCCTGTTCGGCGATCTTGCCATCCACAAACACGTGCACGAAGTCTGGCTTGATGTAGCGCAGGATTCGGGTGTAGTGGGTGATCAGCAAGGTACCCATCTGGTTCTCTTCCTGAGCGCGGTTGACGCCTTCGGAAACGATCTTCAGGGCGTCAACGTCCAGACCGGAATCGGTCTCGTCCAGAATGGCAAATTTTGGCTTGAAGAGTTCCAGCTGAAGGATCTCAACACGCTTCTTCTCACCACCCGAGAAGCCTTCGTTCACGTTACGCTGCGCGAAGTCGGCATCGATCTTCAGCTTGCTCATGGCGTCCTTGACGTCCTTGGTCCAGGTACGCAGCTTCGGAGCTTCACCGTCAATGGCGGTTTTTGCGGTACGCAGGAAGTTGGTCATGGTCACGCCTGGGACCTCAACCGGGTACTGCATGGCCAAGAACAGGCCAGCCTTGGCACGCTCGTCAACGCTCATCTCCAGCACGTCTTCGCCGTCAAGGGTGATCGAGCCACCGGTGACGTTGTAGCGTGGGTGGCCGGCGATGGTCGAAGCCAGGGTCGACTTGCCCGAACCGTTAGGGCCCATGATGGCGTGGGTCTCGTTGGTGTTAATGCTCAGGGTGACACCCTTGAGGATTTCCTTTTCGCCCTGCTCGGTGTCGATCGAGACGTGCAGGTCCTTGATTTCCAGAGTAGACATACGTCGTTCCGTTTCTTTCTAAAAAACTGATGAAGACAGGTGCTGACTAGTTGTCAGTCGCGGCCAGTTCCGATTCAATGGTCTCGGTCAAACGATCCTGCAGAGCCTCGTCGCCGATCTGCTGCACGATTTCGTTCAGGAAGCCACGGACCACCAGGCGGCGTGCGGTCTTCTCATCGATACCGCGGGCCATCAGGTAGAACAGGTGCTCGTCATCGAAACGGCCGGTGGTTGATGCGTGTCCCGCACCATCGATCAGGCCGGTTTCGATTTCCAGGTTCGGCACCGAATCGGCGCGGGCGCCATCGGTGAGAACCAGGTTGCGGTTCGCCTCGTACGAGTCGGTACCTACGGCTGCCTTCTGGATCAGCACGTCGCCAACCCATACGGTGTGAGCATCCTTGCCCTGCAAGGCACCCTTGTACAGCACGTTGGACTTGCAGTTGGCCACCGCGTGGTCAACAAACAAGCGGTGCTCAAGGTGCTGGCCGGCGTCTGCGAAGTACAGACCGTACAGCTCGATTTCGGCGCGTTCGCCGGTGAAGCGAGCCGAGGGGCTCACACGCACCAGGTCGCCACCGAAGCTAACAGCCACGTGCTTGAACGAAGCGCCCTTGGCAACCAGCGCCTGCTGCGAGGAGGCGTGAACAGCGTCGTCGTTCCAGGCCTGCAGGGAGATCACGGTCAGTCGAGCGTCGGCGCGAACATCGAATTCGACGTTCTGCGCCAACACTGCCGAGCCGACGTGGTCAAGCACGATGGTGGCTTCGGAGTTCTCCTCGGCAACCACGATGATGTGCTGAGCGGCCGCATCCAAGGACTCGCCGGTGATGCGCAAGGTTGCCTTGGCAGCCTCGGCACCCTTGGCGATGGTCACAACCTGGGAGGTGGAAGCGTACTTCCAGCCGTTGGCCGAGACCCGGTCATCCGGGGTGTGGGCAATGCCGTTGAGCACGTCGCCAGGGGCAACCTCGGTCAGCTTCACGGTATCGCTACCGGTCAGCTCAACCTTTGGCGCAGCCCCGGTCAGAGCCTCCGAGTGCAGGCCCTTCAGGCGCTTGAGCGGGGTGAAGCGCCAGTCTTCTTCGCGGCCGGTCAGCTTGGCGAAGTCATCCACGTTGTAGCTGGTCAGACGGCCAGCACGGGAGGAATCAGGAACTCCGACTCCGCCACCGTGGCTATGCGCCTTGGACGAAGCTCCACCCAGGGGTGCGTCGTCGTTGCTGTTGATTGGCGAAAGGTTCTCGCCTTCTTCGGTGAAACCGGGGATCGATGGGGCGCCGATGCGCGACTTCTCTTCCGGGATATGGGTGGTGGTCTCCGACATTCTTAGCCGACCGATCCTTCCATCTGAAGTTCAATAAGGCGGTTCAGTTCCAGGGCGTATTCCATGGGCAGCTCGCGAGCGATCGGCTCGACAAAGCCGCGCACGATCATCGCCATGGCCTCGTCCTCGGCCAGGCCGCGGGACTGCAGGTAGAACAGCTGCTCCTCGGACACACGCGAAACGGTTGCCTCGTGGCCCATGGTCACGTCGTCCTCGCGGACGTCGATGTACGGGTAGGTGTCTGAACGCGAAATCTGGTCGACCAGCAACGCGTCGCACACAACCGAGTTCTTGGTGCCCTTGGCACCTTCCTGCACCTGAACCAGGCCGCGGTACGCCGAACGGCCGCCGTTGCGGGCCACCGACTTGGCCACAATGGCGCTGGAGGTGTTTGGCGCGATGTGAACCATCTTTGAACCGGTGTCCTGGTGCTGGCCCTCGCCGGCGAAGGCGATGGACAGGGTCTCACCCTTGGCGTGCTCGCCAACCAGGTAGACGGCCGGGTACTTCATGGTGACCTTGGAACCGATGTTGCCATCGACCCACTCCATGGTTGCACCCTCTTCGCAGACGGCACGCTTGGTCACCAGGTTGTACACGTTGTTGGACCAGTTCTGGATCGTGGTGTAGCGAACGCGGGCGTTCTTCTTCACAACGATCTCGACAACGGCCGAGTGCAGCGAGTCCGACTGGTAGATCGGGGCGGTGCAACCCTCGATGTAGTGAACGTAGGAACCTTCATCGGCGATGATCAAGGTGCGTTCGAACTGACCCATGTTCTCCGTGTTAATGCGGAAGTAGGCCTGCAGCGGGATTTCTACGTGGACACCCTTGGGCACGTACACGAAAGAGCCGCCGGACCAGGTTGCGGTGTTCAGCGACGCGAACTTGTTGTCGCCTGCCGGGATGACCGAACCGAAGTACTCCTTGAAGATGTCCTCGTGTTCCTTCAAGCCGGTGTCGGTGTCCAAGAAGATGACACCCTGGGCTTCGAGGTCTTCACGCAGCTGGTGGTAAACCACCTCGGACTCGTACTGCGCGGCAACACCGGAAACCAGACGCTGCTTCTCAGCCTCCGGGATACCCAGCTTGTCGTACGTGTTCTTGATGTCCTCGGGCAGGTCGTCCCAGCTGGTTGCCTGCTTCTCGGTGGAACGCACGAAGTACTTGATGTTGTCGAAATCAATACCCGAGAGGTCTGGACCCCAGGTTGGCATTGGTTTGCGGTCGAAGTACTTCAATGCCTTCTGGCGAAGGTTCAGCATCCATTCCGGCTCGTTCTTCAGAGCGGAGATGTTTGCCACAACATCCTTGTCGACACCGCGGCGCGCATTGGCTCCGGCATCGTTCTTGTCGGCCCAACCGTATTCGTAATTACCGATTCCCTGGAGTTCAGGGTTCTTTTCCAGAATCTCGGAAATTACACCTGGGTCTGCAGACTCCTGTGCAATCTGATCCGTCATCGCGGCCTCTCCTGCTTCGTGAACTGAATTCGAGTTCTCTTCTCGACGCGCATTGGCGCCTTTTCGCGACCCACTGGGATGTGGGTCGTGCACACGTGCCCGCCGCCGGCCAAGGTTGAAAGCCTACGCACATCAACCCCGATCAGACGGGCGAACATTTCGGTTTCCATGTCGCAAAACACCGGAAACTCCCGTGCCAAATCTTGTATCGGGCAGTGACCCTGGCACAGTTGAACACTATGCATCAAGGCCGTAGCCACTTTGGTATCGACCTTGCGGGTATACCCAACAAAGCCATCTGCACTGAGCAGTTCGCTCAGTACATCGGCCCTGGCTTCCAAACCTTCCACACCGGCAAGTGCCCTGGCGTAGCGGTTCTCCATTGCCGCAAAACGATCGCGGGCGAACTTGCGAATTGCATCTTCGCCGGCAGCCTCACCGAGCACCTTGAGTGCGTCGGTGGCGATTTCCAAGTAGTCATTGCCGAGCTTGGCCTGCCCGCGGTGCGAAAGCACGTACCTGCGGGACGGTCGACCAGCACCAGCCTTTTGGTTGGCGACAAGTTTTACTTCAACTAGCCCCGCCTTGGACAGGGCGTCAAGATGACGGCGGACCGCCGCGGGTGTGAAGCCAAGCTTGTTTCCAAGCTCTGCCGCACTGACCGGCCCATCTTCGAGAACTGCGCTCAGGACCCGGTCGCGCGTGCGTTCCTCCGTATCACCCGCAGCGCCTGCAACGGCGCTGGTCGGGCTACTCACTGAGTTTGAATTAGATGAATACACAACACAATCATGCGTATATTTTCGCGATCAGTCTAGTAAGGAAGGACTTACTAAGGACGGGCTTTCCTGCCTAGAAATCACGCGGTTTTTGATCTGCTTCGGACAACTTCAATTCTCTCGCGTGGAGCCGAACAATTCGAGTGTTGGTGATCAACCACTCAAGCTGGAGACTTCGACATGACGTAGAATGTTCTGGTGTCTTCTGTAACCCCCAGCCTCGTCATCAATGAGCTGGCAAAAGATTTAGGTCCAGTCCCGGCCTTGGATAATCGCATGCTGCGAGTCCTAGAATCGGTCTCCCTCAAGGCCTATCCAGGCCAAATCACCACCCTGTTGGGCTCCAATGGCGCCGGCAAATCAACGACCTTGGCCTGCGCCCAAGGTCTGATGCGCCCAGAAGGTGGCTCTATCGAGTTGTTAGGCCAGGACCCCTATGGGGACAAACCTGACTTGCGTGCCCGGGTAGGGGTCATGCTTCAGGACGGTGGCCTGCCGCCGTCTATGCGGCCGGTGCCGCTTTTGCGCCACGTTGCGTCGCTTTATCGACGGCCCGTAGACATCGAGGCGTTGATTGAACGCCTCGACCTGAGATCCTTTGGCTCGCGCACAATTCGTCGCCTTTCCGGTGGTCAAAAGCAGCGTGTAGCACTCGCCTTGGCGCTTGCCGGCGACCCCGAAGTATTGTTCCTCGATGAGCCAAGCGCCGGGCTTGATCCGCAGTCCCGGCAGGTCGTTTTCGACCTCATTTCGGAACTCCGCGACGCCGGGAAGGCCATAGTTCTTACAACCCACCTCATGGATGATGCTCAGCGCCTGAGCGACTACGTCTACATCATCGACAAGGGTTGTACCGTCGCCCAAGGCACGGTCTCTGAACTCATCGCCCGAGCCGAAGAAGGCCACGACGCCCGGCCGGTATCATTCAGCGCTACCGCGGGACTGGCACTGCCCCAGCCCCCTTTGGGCCTCTATCTTTCAGAGACCTCGGCCGGACAATACCGCTTGGATGGGGTCACCTCCCCCGAACACCTCAACTGGCTCACCAGCTGGTGGGCTCGGGAATCGATCTTGCCAACACAACTAAACTTGCAGTCGCGCAGCTTGGAAGACGTCTTCCTTGAATTTGCCCAGAAGGAGGAACCGGCATGACCCAGGTGAGCACCGAGTCCAACGCAGTTTCCCCGCTCAAGCGCATCTTGATTCAGGGCAAGTACGAATCCATCCAGATGCTCAGCAACGGCGAGCAACTGATCTTGGCAGTTGTCATGCCGATGATCGCCCTGTTTGTTTTGACCTTTACGGATCTGATTTCCGATATTGCTGAGCGGTCAATCGACGCCGCGGTTCCCGGCGTCTTGGCCCTGTGTGTCATTTCCACCGCGTTTACCGGGCAGGGAATCGGCACCGGCTTCGACCGTCGATACGGGGTGCTGAGAATGTTCTCCACCACCCCGTTGGGCAAAACCGGACTGATTTTCGGCAAGGTCATCGCGGTTCTCACCGTGCTGCTCATTCAGGTTGTCTTGATCACCGTGACTGCGCTTCTCATGGGCTGGCATCCGAACCCATGGGGCATCATTCCAGGCATCATCTTTTTGCTCTTGGGCGCCGCTGCCTTCACGTCCTTGGGTCTCTTGATTGCCGGTACGGTCCGCCCCGAGGCCACGTTGGCGATCACCAACCTCGCCTGGATCCTGCTTGCCGGCGCAGGCGGGGTCCTCTACCCGCTGAGCATGGCTCCAGAATGGCTGCAGCCCACCCTGAGCGCACTACCCTCTGCGGCCCTGGGCGACGCTATGCGCGATGCTCTGATCAATGGGCGCTTCAACATTCCCGGACTGATCTTCCTGGTGCTGTGGGCTGTTGCAGGCTCGTTTGCGGCCATCAAGAAGTTCAAATGGAACTAACCACACACACCACGCAAAAGGGATGATTTTCATGTCTTCAGACCTAGCCGCCACGAGCTGGGCCGATAAGCTGCCGACCAAGGTCACCCGCCTTGTTCATGGCCTGGCGATCGCATCATTGATCTCCCAGGTTGGCATCATTGTCACCGGCGGTGCAGTGCGCCTGACAAAATCAGGTCTGGGCTGCTCGCAATGGCCGAACTGCGTCCCGGGTTCCATGACCCCAGTTCCGGAAATGGGTATCCACGGTCTGATTGAGTTCGGCAATCGTCTGCTCACTTTTGTGCTGCTGATCATTGCCGTCGCATTCCTGCTTTCCGTCTGGAACATGCGCAAGACCCATACCACCTTGTACAAACTCGGGCTGGTCCTGCTGATCGGCATTCCCGGCCAAGGTGTGATTGGCGGAATTACGGTCTGGAGCAAACTCAACCCATGGGTTGTTTCATTGCACTTCTTGCTTTCTGCCACCTTGGTCGCCCTTGCTACGGTGTTGGTGAATCGAACCCGGCGCGAACTGAAACGCGACGTGGCACCGGCGACCAGCAAAACCATCTCCCAGCTCGGTTTCCTCATCCTGATCTTGTCTAGCATCGCCATCATCATGGGCACCATCGTTACCGGTACCGGCCCGCACGCCGGTGACGCCGAAGCGCCGCGCCACATGTTTGATCCGCGCATCGTGACTCCCCTGCACACCGGTCCGGTGTACTTGTTGATGCTGGCTACGATCGCATTCATGATCCTGGCCTACCGGACGACCAACAATCCAAAGCTCCGTAGCGCCGGCTGGTGGCTCGTTGTTGTCATCCTCATCCAGGGTGCCATCGGGTACACCCAGCACCTGCATGGCCTGCCGGTGCCACTGGTGTTGCTGCACATGCTCGGCGCCAGCCTGCTGATGGTGGCCGCCACCAACGTGTGGGATCGGGCTTATCTGATGCCAAAATCCGTGCGGGTGGAACAGGACTAACCTCCCAGTATTCGCTCAGCTCAAAATGGCTCTCAACCTCAACGGTTGAGAGCCATTTTTGATTGCGTCGCTTCTCCCACCTGGCATGCGGCCTTCGGAGGTCAGCACCAGCCGAAGTGCCGTTCCGCAGGCAGCCAACAGCTCTGATGGGCGATCACCGGTTTGATCACTGAGCTAGCTACCATCAGAAACCAACAGTTGAGCCGCAAATCGTTGACACTTACTGATATCCCTTGGAAAGCAGGCAGGCCCGCCCTGCGCTCACGCACAAGATTCCGCATACAAATCTGAACCGTAATACTGCCACCGAGCCACGCAACGGCGTTCTAGGGCAGCTAGAGACGCTCAGCGTGAAACGACCTCCTCAGGTGCACAGCGTGGACTCGGAGCTGCCCCCAGAGCGGCGGAAACCTTCATTGCCCAGCCACGATCGGCGCGATCCGTCATGCGTTTTTCCCTCAATCAATGTCGCCGCCCCTGATCTGGTTGGCAGATCAGAAGAAGCTACACTGCCTAGTGTTACGAGCACACCGCACGTACAGGTCTTGGCCAAGACTCCCCGCAACCATCATCCTCAGCGTTTTCGCGCAAAAAATATCCGGTACCTAATCAAATGATTCGGTACCGGATATTTTGTGAAATTTTTTGCCTCTTAGCCGAAGAGCGGGCTTCCCACAAATGGGTCGATGGCCAAGGCCAAGAACACAATCGAGAGGTAGGTGATCGAGATGTGGAAGACCTTCATGGCCTTGCGGTTGACCTCGGCAGGTTTGTGATCGCTCTGCGCCTCGCGGTAGAGAACGTGCGATTCGTAGACAAACCACGCGCCAGCCCCACCGGCAATTGCGGTGTACACGATTCCCGCGTGGCCCAGGGGAACCAGCAGCAACGAGCAAACCGCGGTAGCCCAGGCGTAGAGCACAACCTGCACCGACACGCGGCGAGCATTGGCGATGGCTCCGAGCATCGGCACCGACGCCGCGTTGTAGTCATCGGCGTACTTCATGGACAACGGCCAGTAATGCGGCGGCGTCCACAAGAAGATCACGAGGAACAGGATGATTGCAGGCCATTCAATGGTCTCGGTGACCGCGGCCCAGGCGATGAGCACCGGCATACATCCGGCAATACCGCCCCAGACGATGTTCTGAGCAGTGCGGCGTTTGAGAATCATGGTGTACAGAACCACGTAAAGCAAGATCGCTGCGAGCCCCAGGGCAGTGGTCAGCGGATTGGTGCCAACCCAAAGCACGACGAGAGAGGCGATTGCCAATGTCCACGAGAAAATCAGCGCTTCCTTGGGCGTGAGGTCGCCGGTGACCAGCGGACGCCCCTTGGTGCGCTTCATGAGCTTGTCCATGTCGCGATCGATGTAGCAATTGAATGCGCCCGAAGCGCCAGCGGCCATCGCACCGCCGACAATGGTTGAAACCATCAGCCAGACCGGCGGGAAGCCACGCTGGGCAAAGATCATGGTAGGAAGGGTGCTCACCAACAGCAACTCGATCACGCGAGGTTTGGTCAGTGCGAGGTAGGCACCGGCCTTGCGCTTCAGAAAGTCGCCGGTGGACTCTTCAGGCTGACGCGATGCGCGCGGCACTGAATAGTCGGCGACACTTTGAGTCTTCAATTAAACGCACTCAGTTCTTCACAGGGTACAAGGACAGACTCAATCATTCTACGACGGATAGAAATCGAATGAAACTCCTCCCTATCAAGGATTCGATTAAAACGTGGTGATTTCAGTCAACATGACACCCCTTTCGCCGCCCCAAAAACATGTCAATCACACTCCAGCAAGTAATGAAGTCAGATTGAGATATCCGCGCACACTGAATGAGACGCACCATCCCTGAACGCTCGACAACCAGTCGGCAACCAGTCAGTCAGGAGCGCCATCTTTGTATTTTCAAACCCATGATTCTTCGAACGCAGTTGCAGGCAAAAGGTGGACGGGTAGACGCGAAGCAACCCTGGGGCGCCACCGCACGCCAACGAATCAGGCGACAGTTCGATCGCTCTATACAACGAATAATACTTGTTATGGATTTTATTACAATCTTCAATTTTTGTAATGCGACCGTCTTGGTGAATGTTCATTGAACCGTAACCGGGTCGTGTGGCAGTTCGTTTCCCCGAAGATACGTTGCACTCCGCTGAGCATTTCGATCGAAGTTTTATGCCCGGTTGCGACCCCAGATGTGAAGCCGTTGTTAACCCACGGTGTCGTATCGAAAAACGCGGCAGACGTTCCGCCCACAGCAAAGAAGGCGTAAATCTTTGGAAGTCATGTTGCTTAACCCACGCACCAATTGGGTGTTTCGCGATAGAGTTGACCCTGATTGCGCCGTCGCGACCAATGAACCCATGAAGCTCGAACATCGGGTACATCGGAGCGACGGCGTATTGCGTGTCATCGGGAGTTTTTCTCCCGTCCAAGTCTGAATGGAAGGAACGCCGCAGTGGCGACTGAATCCTTAGTAGAAGAGTTCTCACTTACCGAGTTGGACCGTAAAGCCATTGACACCACTCGTGTCCTGGCAGCAGATGCCGTTGAGAAGGTTGGCAATGGCCACCCTGGCACCGCCATCAGCTTGGCCCCAGCTGCTTATCTGATTTTCCAGAAGCACCTGCGCCACGATCCCAAGGACCCGAACTGGATCGGCCGCGACCGCTTCATCCTGTCCCCCGGCCACACCTCGCTGACCTTGTACCTGCAGCTCTTCCTTTCCGGCTACGGCCTGGAAATGGAAGACATTGCAGCGCTTCGCACCTGGGGCGCACAGACCCCGGGCCACCCGGAGTTCGGCCACACCGCCGGCGTCGAGATCACCACCGGACCGCTGGGTCAGGGCCTGGCTTCCGCCGTTGGTTTCGCCTACTCCCAGCGCCGCATGCGCGGCCTGCTGGATCCAGAAGCACCGGCGGGCACCAGCCCGTTCGACCACACCGTGTATGTCATCGCCTCCGACGGAGACCTGCAGGAGGGTGTCACTTCCGAGGCTTCCTCGCTGGCCGGACATCAGGAACTCGGCAATCTCGTTGTGATCTACGATGACAACAAGATCTCCATTGAAAACGACACCGACATCGCCTTCACCGAAGACGTCCTGGGCCGCTACGCCGCCTACGGCTGGCACACCCAGCGCGTGGACTGGACCGAAACCGGTGAATACGTGGAAGACGTCGCCGCCCTTGACGCCGCAGTTCGCGCCGCCAAGGCCGAAACCGGCCGCCCATCGATCATCTCGCTGCGCACCGTTATCGGCTGGCCTTCGCCAACCAAGCAGAACACCGGTGGAATCCACGGTTCCAAGCTCGGCGGCGAGGAAGTTGCCGGCCTGAAGAAGGCCCTGGGCTTCGATCCAGAGCAGAACTTCGCCATCGAGGACGAGGTGCTGGCTCACGCACGCGAAACCATCACCCGCGGCGCCGCCGCCCACGAAGCCTGGAACACCGAGTTCGAGGCATGGAAGGCAGCCAACCCGCAGAACGCCGCGCTGCTTGAACGCCTGGAATCGGGCAAGCTGCCCGAGGGCTGGACCGAGAAGCTTCCGGTTTTCGAACCGGGCTCCACCATGGCCACCCGTGCAGCTTCGGGCAAGGTCATCAACGCGATCGCCGATGAGCTTCCGGAACTCTGGGGCGGCTCGGCCGACCTGGCAGGGTCGAACAACACCACCATCGACACCGCCAAGTCCTTCGCGCCCCAGCACCGCTCCACCGATTCCTGGACCGCCAACCCTTACGGCCGGGTCCTGCACTTCGGTATCCGCGAGCACGCCGCCGCCTCCATTGTTAACGGCATTGTGCTTTCCAGCCCGACCCGCGCCTTCTCCGGCACCTTCCTGATCTTCTCGGACTACCAGCGTCCGGCCATCCGCTTGGCCGCGTTGATGGGTGTGCCTTCGATCTTCGTGTGGACCCATGACTCGATTGGGCTCGGCGAAGACGGTCCAACCCACCAGCCGGTGGAACAGCTCGCCTCGCTGCGCGTGATCCCGAACTTCGACGTGATCCGCCCGGCGGACGCCAACGAGGTGGCCTACGCCTGGCGCGGCATGCTGGAACTGACGGGCACCCCGTCGGGCATCGTGCTTTCGCGCCAGAACCTGCCGATCTACGACCGTTCGGCAGCCGGTTTCCGCGACGCCGCCGGCACCCTGAAGGGCGGCTACATCCTGGCCGAGGCGGTCCGCGACGGCGCAGAGGTCACCCCGGATGTCATCCTCATCGGCACCGGTTCCGAGGTCGAGCTGGCCGTCGAGGCTCGCGAAGAGCTCGCCGCCAAGGGCATCGCCGCGCGTGTTGTCTCGCTTCCGAGCCACGAATGGTTCGCCAAGCAGGACGCCGCCTACCGTGAAGAGGTCCTGCCCGCTTCTATCACCGCCCGCGTGTCGGTTGAAGCCGGTGTGGCCCAGGGCTGGCGCGAGCTGGTTGGCGCCCACGGCGAGATTATCTCGCTTGACCACTTCGGCGCCTCCGCCGATTACAAAAAGCTCTACTCGGAGTTCGGAATCACCACCGCGGCCGTGGTGGCCGCCGCCGAAACCTCCATTCAGAACGCCGCAAAGTAAGGAACTCAAGTACACATCATGAGCAACCCAAACACCCAGGCACTCACCGACGCCGGCGTATCCATCTGGCTCGATGACCTTTCGCGTGAACGACTGACCAGTGGATCACTCGCTGCCCTGATCGAGGAAAAGAACGTTGTTGGTGTGACCACCAACCCGTCGATCTTCGCCGCGGCGCTGTCCAACGCCGAGGTTTACGGCGAGGCCATCGCCGCCCAGCGCCACAACTCCGTGGAAGACGCGATCACCGAGATCACCAGCGACGACGTCGCCGCCGCCTGCGACCTGTTCAAGAGCATCTACGAGACCAGCAACGGTTTCGACGGCCGTGTCTCCATCGAGGTGGATCCCCGCCTGGCGCACCAGACCGCCCCGACCATCGCCCAGGCCAAGGCCCTGTACCAGCGGGTCGACCGCGAGAACGTGCTGATCAAGATCCCGGCAACCCTTGAGGGCCTGGAAGCCATCAGCGAGACCATCGCGGAGGGCATCAGCGTCAACGTCACCCTGATCTTCTCGCTGGAGCGTTACCGCGAGGTCATCAACGCCTACCTGATCGGCCTGGAGAAGGCCCACGCCAAGGGCCTTGACCTGTCCAAGATCCACTCGGTGGCATCCTTCTTCGTCTCGCGTGTCGACACCGAAATCGACAAGCGCCTGGACACCCTGGGCACCGATGCGGCCGCCGCGGTCCGCGGGCAGGCCGGTGTGGCCAACGCCCGCCTGGCCTACCAGGTATTCGAAGAGACCTTCGCCTCGGCACGCTACGAGGTGCTGGCCAACGCCGGCGCCAACGTGCAGCGCCCGCTGTGGGCCTCCACCGGCGTCAAGGACCCGGCCTACCCATCCACCTTGTATGTCACCGAACTGGTGGCGCCGCAGACCGTGAACACCATGCCGGAAAAGACCCTGGACGCCACCGCCGCCGAAGCCCAGGTGCGCGGCAACGCGATCGCCGGCAGCTACGACGCGGCCAACCGCGTGCTGGACAAGCTGGCGGCCGTGGGCATCGACTACACCGAGATCGTCAACCTCCTCGAGGTGGAGGGTGTCCAGAAGTTCGAGGACGCCTGGAACGAACTGCTCGAAGACATGTCGGTGGCTCTGAAGGGAGCCAAGTAGATGGAGCTGGGTCTAGTCACCTCCGGCGACGCCCTGAAGTCCGTCGACCAGCTGCTTCCGGCCCTGATCGAGGCCCGGATCGGCAGCCGGATCGCGGCCCAGGACCCCACCGTGTGGGGCCCTCACGCGCAGGCCGAGTCCGCCATCCGCCTAGGCTGGGTCAATCCGTTCGACGCCGCCGAAAAACTGATTCCGGCCATCCTGGCGCTGCGCGAAGAGCTGGTGGCCGAGGGCCTGACCCGCATCGTGTTGTGCGGGATGGGCGGCTCCTCGCTGGCCCCCGAGGTGATCACCGCACATGACGAGGTCGACCTGGTCATCTGCGACACCACCGATCCGGCCATGCTGCGCCCGCTGATCGAAACGGACCTGGAGCACACCGTGGTGGTGGTTGCCTCCAAGTCGGGTTCGACCGTGGAAACCGACTCGCAGCGCCGTGCCTTCAGTGCCGCGTTCACCGCCGCCGGCATCGATCCGGCCACCCGCCTGGTGCTGGTCACCGATCCGGGTTCCCCGATGGATAACCCCGAGGGTGTGCGCGCGGTCTTCAACGCCGACCCGAACGTCGGCGGACGCTACTCGGCACTGACCGCTTTCGGCCTGGTCCCTTCGGGGCTGGCCGGTGCGGACATCGAGGCGCTGGTCGAAGAGGCCGGGCTGCTGCACGACGTGCTTTCCCAGGACGACGAGGACAACCTTGCCCTGCACCTGGGGGCCGCCATGGCCACCAAGGGCCGCGACAAGCTGGTCATCGCCGGGGTGGGCGAGGCCCTGCCGGGCTTCGGGGACTGGGCCGAACAGCTCATCGCCGAATCCACCGGCAAGGATTCCAAGGGTGTGCTGCCGGTGGTAGCCCACGTTGGCGCCCCCGAGCTCGTGTCGCCGGCGGCCGACGTGCTGCCGCTGTACGTGTACGACCAGCTGCCCGAGGAAATCGATGAGGAAGCCACCGCGGTGCATTTCAGCGCGCCACTGGGAACCTCGTTCATGATCTTCGAGTACGCCACCGCCGTGGCCGGCTACCTGCTGGGCATCAGCCCGTTCGACCAGCCGGATGTGGAGGCCGCCAAGGTGGCCGCCCGCTCGCTGCTGGACGCTCCGGCCGCCGCCGCTCCGGATGCCGTGGACGGCGCCGCCCAGCTGTTCGGCACCTCGGCCAGCACCCTTGGCGATGCCCTGGATGAGCTGACCGCCAAGCTTCCGGCCGACGGCTACCTGGCGGTGCAGGCCTACCTGAACCGCACCGGCGATGCCCAGCTCGAAGAGCTGCGCGACGCGCTGGCGGCCAAGACCGGCCGCCCGGTCACCTTCGGCTGGGGTCCGCGCTTTCTGCACTCAACCGGGCAGTACCACAAGGGCGGCCCGGCCCAGGGTGTGTTCTTGCAGATCACCGCGGATCACCACGAGGACCTGGAAATCCCTGGTCGTCCCTACAGCTTCGGCGGCCTGATCACCGCCCAGGCAACCGGCGACGCCGGGGTGCTCTCCGATGACGCGCACAACCGTCCGGTGCTGCGGGTGAACCTGACCGACCGCCAGGCCGGCATCGCCGCCCTGCTTGAGGCGGCGAAGTAAGCACCCATGCGCAATCCACTACGCGACGCCCGCGACCGGCGGCTTAACCGCATCGCCGGTCCGGGCGCGCTGGTGTTCTTCGGAATCACCGGCGACCTAGCCCGCAAAAAACTGATGCCGGCGGTGTACGACCTTGCCAGCCGCGGTTTGCTGCCCCCTAACTTTGCCATTGTCGGTTTCGGCCGGCGAGACTGGACCGCCCAGGACTTCGCGGCCCAGGCCCGTGAATGGATCCTGGCCAGCGCCCGCACCCCGTTTAATGAAACGGTGTTCGCCCAGCTGGCCGCCGGGATGCGTTTCATCTCCGGCGCCTTTGACGACGACGCGGCCTACGAGCAGCTCTCCGCCACCCTGGACGAGCTGGCCGAAACCCGGTCCACCGGGCGCAACCACGCGTTTTACCTCTCCATCCCGCCGAGCTGGTTCGACGCGGTCTGCGAGAAGCTCTCCGAGCACAAGTTGGCCAACGACGCCAACGAAGGCTGGGAGCGTGTGGTGATCGAAAAGCCGTTCGGCCACGACTTGGCCAGCGCGCGCGAGCTGAACGAGATCGTCGAGTCGGTTTTTCCGGCCGACTCGGTGTTCCGCATCGACCACTACCTGGGCAAGGAGACCGTGCAGAACCTGTTGGCCCTGCGTTTCGGCAACCAGATGTTCGAACCGCTGTGGAACAACAAATACGTGGATCACGTGCAGATCACCATGGCCGAGGATATCGGCATCGGCGGCCGCGCGAGCTACTACGACGGGGTGGGCGCCGCCCGCGACGTCATCCAGAACCACCTGCTGCAACTGCTGGCGCTGACCGCCATGGAGGAGCCCATCAGCTTCGACGCGGACCACCTGCGCAGCGAAAAGGAAAAGGTCCTCGCCGCGGTCAAGCTCCCCGAAGACCTCGGGGCGGCTTCGGCCCGCGGCCAGTACACCTCCGGCTGGCAGGGCGGCGAAGAAGTGGTGGGGTTCTTGGACGAAGAGGGATTCAACCCCAAGTCCAAAACCGAAACCTACGCCGCGGTGCGCCTGAACATCAACACCCGGCGCTGGGACGGCGTGCCGTTCTACCTGCGCGCCGGCAAACGACTGGGCCGCCGGGTGACCGAGATTGCGGTGGTGTTCAAGAAGGCCCCGAACCTGCTGTTCACTGACCACAACGACGACGAGTTCGGGCAGAACGCGTTTGTGATCCGGGTGCAGCCAGATGAGGGCGCCACCATTCGGTTCTCCTCCAAGGTGCCCGGCACCCAGATGGAAATCCGCGACGTCACCATGGACTTCGGTTACGGCAACGCCTTCACCGAATCCTCCCCGGAGGCCTATGAACGCCTGATCCTTGACGTGTTGCTGGGTGAGCCGCCGCTCTTCCCGCGCCACGAAGAGGTCGAGCAGTCCTGGCGCATCCTGGATCCGTTCGAGGAGTACTGGGCCGCGCAGCCGCAGCAGCCCGACCCCTACGCCCCGGGCTCTTGGGGCCCGGCCAGCAGCGATGAGCTGATGGCCAAGGATGGAAGGACGTGGCGTCGCCCATGATGATCGATCTTCCCAACACCACCACCAACAAGGTCGCCAAGAAGCTGCTTTCCTCACGCCGCACCCACGGCGTGGTGGCGCTCTCCCGCGTGCTGACCCTGGTGGTGATCACCCGCGAAGGTTTCGCGGAGAACGCCATCGAGGCCGCCAACCTGGCCAGCCGCGAGCATCCGTGCCGCATCATCGTGGTGGTCCGCGGCTCGGCCCAGGGCGAGAACCGGCTGGACGTGCAGATTCGAGTCGGCGGCGACGCCGGGGCCTCCGAGGTCATCGTGATGCGCACCCACGGGCCGGACATGGTGGCCGACGAGGCGCTGATTTCAGCGTTGCTGCTGCCCGACGCCCCCATTGTGGCCTGGTGGCCGCACGGTGTGCCGAGCGACCCGTCGGCTACCGCGCTGGGCCAGCTGGCCCACCGCCGGATCACCGACTCGGGCGAAATGGAGGACCCCACCGCGGCGCTGTTCAGCCGCGTTGAGACCTACCGCGCCGGGGACACCGACCTGGCATGGACCCGGCTGACCCTGTGGCGCGCCCAGCTGGCGAGCATCATCGACCTGGTGGGAACCGAGGGATTGACCGGGATCACCGTGAAGGGTTCGGAAAACTCCCCTTCCACCACCTTGCTGGCGGCCTGGCTGACCATGTGCCTGCAGGTGCCAGTGACCATTGCCGCGGACAAGTCGACCGCCGGTTTGTCCTCGGTGCGCCTGACCCGCGAGGGCGGGGACGTGGAACTGTCCCGCCCCTCGGGCGCCGTGGCCCACCTGTACCTGCCGGGCTCGGCCCCGCAGCGCATCTCGCTGCCACGCCGCTCGGTGGCCGAATGCCTGGCCGAGGAGATGCGCCGCCTGGACGCGGACGATGTCTTCGGCGAGGTCATCACCCGCGGCCTGGCACTGACCAACCTGAGGAGTGTGCCCGCCAGTGATCGCTAAGCAGATTGTGATCCATGAGGATGCCGCCGCGACCGCGCACGGCATCGCCGCGCGGCTGATCACCTCGATCGCCGACGCGCTGGCCGCCCGCGGTGTGGCGCATGTGGTGGTGACCGGCGGATCGCTGGGCATCGCCGCCCTGCAGGCGGTGGCCGATAATCCGGCCAAGGTGAGTGTCGACTGGTCGGCCGTGCACTTCTGGTGGGGCGACGAGCGATTTGTCGCCGCCGACTCGCCGGACCGCAACGCGCTGCAGGCCGAGGTGCTGTTCACGGCCCTCGACCCGCTGGGGCTGGAACGTGAGAACGTGCATGTCATGGGCTCCACCGACCAGTTCGCCACCGCGGAGGACGCAGCCGTCGCCTACACCCAGGTGCTGGCGGCCGAGGCGCCGGAAGGCGCCGCCAACCCGGCGTTCGACGTGCTGATGCTCGGGATGGGCCCGGATTCGCATGTAGCCTCCCTGTTCCCGAACCACACCAGGTCCGACGAGCTGGGAGCCATTGCGGTCCACGACTCCCCCAAGCCGCCACCGCACCGGGCGTCGCTGACCATGTGCACCATCAATTCGGCCCGCGAGGTTTGGTTGCTGGTGGCCGGGGCGGAGAAGGCTCCGGCCTTGGCCGCCGCCCAACACGAGGTCAATGAGGCCGCCGTTCCCGCCAGCGCGGTGCACGGCACCCACGCCACTCGCTGGCTGGTGGACCGCGCCGCGGCCACCTTGCTGTAAATTTATTTTCAGTCACCGATGCCGCCAACAGCTGCTGTTGGCGGCATCGGTTTTTTGTTTTCACCTGACGTCCAAGGAAGGCCCATGCCCACTACAGCACTGCGTATCACCGTGATTGGTTCAGGAGTCATCGGGCTCTCCTGCGCCCACGAGCTGGCCGCCGCCGGCCATCAGGTCACCGTGGCCTATGATCAGGAGCTGACCGAGTGCGTCTCCTCAGTTGCCGCCGCGATCTGGTTTCCCTACCACTCGGAGAACTCCCCCGCCGCGGATCAGCTGCTGCGCGATTCGCTCGCCCGTTTTGAACAGCTGTCCCAGCGCCCAGAGACCGGAATCGACCTGCGCCGCGGGCTGAATGTGGATCACCGGCCCGGAGCCGACCGCTCGTGGACAAACATCGTGCAGGGCACCGAGGAAGCGGCGCCCCATGAGCTTCCGGCCGGCGCGCACGCCGGTGTCTGGGCCACATTGCCCATCATCACCATGAGCACCTATTTGGGCTGGCTGCACCGCCAAGTACAGGACCTGGGTGTGAAATTTGTGAAGGGCACGGTCACCGGTCTCGCGCAAATGAAGGACAGCGCGGACGTGGTGGTGCTGGCAGCCGGGTTGCGGGGCGGAGAACTGCTCGGCGACGACGAGGGCGTCTACCCCATCCGCGGCCAGGTGGTGCGACTGGCCAACACCAAGAACCTGACCCAATGGCTGTGCGACGACGAGCACCCGGAAGGTGTCAGCTATGTCATCCCGCGGCGTGACGACATCATTGTGGGCGGCACCGACACCGCGAACGATTGGAACCGCGAGGTGGAGCCACAGACCTCCGTGGACATCCTGAAACGTGCGACCGCACTGGTTCCGGAGCTTGATGGACTTCAGATCCTGGAGCACAAGGTCGGACTGCGGCCAGCGCGAGAAACCATCCGGCTGGAACATGTTGGCGGGCAGCCGGTTCCGGTCATTGCCGCTTATGGCCACGGCGGCGCCGGTGTCACCCTTTCCTGGGGCACGGCGCAACGCGTGGTGGAGCTGGTGGAGGGATTGGAAGGCTCCGGGTAACTTCCCGCGCTGACACCGCAAGAAAGGCGTCCCTTCGACGTGCTGTCCTTCGTCCAGCCTCGCCGGGCAACAATCAGTTGCCTACGGCGGGGCTTTTCGTTTGCGAAATTTATTTGGAGGATTGGACCTCGCAATAATAAGAGCATTCTTCGTAACAACTGATGAAACACTTCAAAGTGTCGGGTCTCACAGCTATGGTCAAGTTAGATACATTCGGGATGGGGGTCCTTTGTCAGATATGCACTCGGTGGTTCGTCCAGAATTATGGGCAAAAACGAACCGTCCAGACAATCCTGCCGAAATGCTGTTTCTACCGCTTTATCTACACGGCTTAGATTCTGCAGCGGCCGTGAAGCTAATCTTTGAGCATTCAAGCCCGAACATTAGGGCATTACTCACCGATGGAATGGGACTGACCTATGGTGAGCTATCGAATGTCACGCGCTTTCTTGCCGCATCGCATGACGTGGGAAAGGCCGCACCATTTTTTCAGCAAAAGGTGCCATCGTTATATGTCAAAGTTGAAGAACATGGATACCCGGCCAGCGATCGCAGTGGCGATCTAGACATCCTGCCACATTCGGTCCACGGAATGGCCATCATCTCACGCTGGCTTCAAGAAAACTACGGATATTCTCAGCTGAACGCGGGATCTGTTTCTGTGGTTTCCGGTGGGCATCATGGAAGGTTTCCAGAGATGGGGACCCTTAATGTGCTGCGCAGAAACCCCGGCAAAGTGGAATGGATTGAGTCGCAGGACGAGCTACTCAACGCATGGGCTTTTGCAACAGAAGCCTCGCCGGCATTGAAAAAACTTTCGCCGACTGGAATTCCTCCGCAGTGTCAATCATTGCTCACTGGCCTGGTGATTCTCGCAGATTGGGCTGCCAGCAACTCCTCAATTTTCTCGCTCCGTTCCCACGATTCTGCACCTGATCAGTTTGCCAGGCTTCAGGAAGCCAAAAACGCGCTGGGGCTGCCAGAGACATGGACTTTCGGCGCGCCCACCCGGCATCCAAGTTCCTACTATAAGTCTCGCTTTGAACTTCCCGAGAACGCAGAACTTTCGCTAATGCAAGAAACGTTCTATCGCGTGGCCTCGTCGGCAACTTCGCCCGAACTCTATATCCTTGAAGCGCCCACAGGCAGTGGAAAAACCGAGATGGCCCTCGCAGCGGCCGAGCAACTCGCTGCCAATTTGGGGCTCGACGGAGTAGCTTTTGCGCTCCCCACCATGGCCACAACTGATGCAATGCTGCCACGAATTCTCGGATGGGTCGATGCTGCAACTGCTGATGGGCAAGGGACTCCAACAATCACTTTGGGGCACAGCAAAGCGCGCTTTAATGAACGCTACTCTGCGCTGCCAAAACAACTACTCAACTCGTCCATCATTTACGACGAAGACACAGCTGCAGGGTCACCAACATTCTTGGTTCATCACTTCTTTTCTGATCGAAAAAGAGTTTTCCAACCAAACATTTCGGTTGTAACGATCGATCAAGTATTGATGGCAGCACTGAATACCAAGCACTATGTCTTGCGACATTTGGGGCTGGCTTCCAAGGTGGTCATTATCGACGAGGTGCACGCGGCAGACGCCTATATGTTCACTTTCCTGCATCGCGTTTTGGAATGGCTCGCATCCTATGGTGTCCCAGTGATCCTGATGTCCGCAACATTACCTGTTCAGCAACGGAGAGACTTAGCCAAGGCCTACTACTCTCGAATTGCGCCAGAGAAAATCAAGGGCAAACGGAGCATAGTAGTCGACAAAATGATCGCCGACATGATCCCCGCGCAGCTCGGATATCCATGCGTCACTCAAGTATCAAGTAGCGGCATCTCAATGACTCACTGCGCCTTAGAGTCGGCTGCAGTTCCTGTCCAATCAATTAGGGTTCCAGATAACGTTGCTGACCTCTGGGAGATGCTTGCACCAAGGATTGAAAACGGTGGAATCGTCGGCGTGATCTGCAATACCGTAGGTCGCGCCCAAGAAACGTTTGATTTTTTGCAATCGAAACTACCTCAGGAGACCGTGCTCGCGCATTCACGTTTTGTAACTGCCGATCGGCTCAGGATTGAGAAACAGATTCTCGACATGCTCGGACCCGAGCATTCAGGAGCCAGTAGACCCGAGCGCCAGATCATCGTGGGCACTTCAGTACTCGAACAGTCACTAGACATAGACTTCGACCTGTTGATCAGCGATCTGGCACCAATGGATCTACTGTTACAACGCGTTGGCCGCTTGCACCGTCATCGACGTAGCAATCGTCTTGGCACGTTCGATAAACCGGAATTGTGGATCCGTGGTGTCGAGAGTTGGGACAGGCCGCACTCAACAATCATCAAGTCTGTGTCGGCAATCTATGACGAGTATCCCCTGCTTAACACGTTGGCTGTTCTTGAGCAAAGATCTGCATGGGATATTGCCATCCAGCACCCACATCAAGCAGCGGAGCTTGTGCAGGAAGCCTACTCACCTGACCTGAAGTATCCTTCTTCCTGGCAAAAGAACCACGATGAACAGGCCAAATTAGCAGCTGATCAACGGGCCAAGAAAGCGTCAATAGCCTCAACCGGTCTTATTCCACCACCCAAATCTTCGGTTGATCTCTTCGTCGACAAGGCAACTGAAACAATTCGCTCGGCGGATCCCAAAACGAGAAATCTATCAACTGCAGCTCGCGAGGAAGCGCAAGCTGTTACTCGCGTTCGTGACATCGAAGATTCCTTCGAAGTTTTGCTCATGACCCGAGACAAGGAAACGATCTCGGGCCTCCCATGGCAGGACGATCTGCAGCTTTCCCTCACGGAAATCGCAAGAATCGATGACTTTGGGCTCGCTCGACGCATTTTGCTTAATAGCGTTCGACTTCCCATGAACTTTTCATCAGATTTTAAGACTCTGGAAGAGACGCTAAATCAGTTAGAAGCGCAAGGTCTCGAAGTTTGGCAGGAAAACCCATTGTTGAAGGGGCAGCTAGTCTTGTTCCTCTCGAAGGATTGCCAGACAACATTGGCGAACCACCACATTAAATACGATCGCACACTCGGTCTGATCGTTACACCCCCAACGAAAGGCGCAACCCATGACTGAGTCACCCAGGGCGGTATCTTTCAATTTAATTGAAGACCCTTGGATTCCAGTACAAAATCTCGACGGCACCTTGGCTGAAGTGGGAATTAGTGAACTTTTCACCAAGGCGCATCAGATACGCCGGATGAGCAATGAAGTACCAACCCTTGACTTTGCGATACTGCGTGTCTTGCTGGCAGTGGTACGCCAAGCTGTGGGTCCAGTCGAAGACCCTTTGATTAGTTGGGGCGCACTTTGGCGGAATAGCGCGTTTACCGATGAGACAATTTATTCGTATCTAGCGAGTGACGAAGTCCATCGACGTTTTAACTTGATCGATGACGTGGCGCCATTCATGCAAGCGCCTACACTTGAAACCTCAAAAAACATTTATGACAAGCCCAGCAGGCTGATTCCGGATATTCCGGCCGGGCATCAACATTTCACTACCCGCGCAGGTGACGCGACAAGGACCCTATCGTTTCCCGAAACTGCGCGTTGGTTGATCCATTTGCAAGCCTACGACTACTCAGGCATCAAACCTGGGGCACTCGGTGATGAGAGAGTCAGCAACGGCAAAGGTTTTCCCATTGGCACAGGTTGGGCAGGTAATCTCGGCGGATTCTATCTAGAAGGCGAGAACCTCTTTGAGACACTGATGCTCAATCTGCGCCTTCCCGAACTAGGTACAACAGAAGATCAAGACGTGGCGGCCTGGGAACGGTCGACTTCCACTTCAATTCCCGCACGCGGTGAATTGAGGTCCCTCCAGTCACCCGATCCCGATATCCCCCCGGAACCACTTGGTGATTCGGATATTTTTACGTGGCAATCCCGCAGAGTACGTCTGCGCCACGACGGCCATCAAGTGACTGGCGTTCTTGTGACCAACGGCGATCGTCTATTGCCACAAAACTCACATGTCTTTGAGCCGTTGTCGCTCTGGCGCGACAGCGCCGCCCAGGCGAAAAAGCTAGGTCATCCTGTTTTTATGCCACGTGAACACAACCCTGCACGTGCTGCATGGAGAGGACTGAGCGCGGTACTAGGTAATCCAACAACAAGTCCCTCAGAAACAGGAGCACGTCATGAAACGCCAAAGGTATTGCGTCAAGTTGAACAGTTGATTTTTGGGCAAACCATTGCTGACAGTTACGTCTTCAGTTTAAATCTCGTCGGCTTTAGTTACGGGCCTCAAAACTCTTCATTTGACGCGCAGTACGTTGACAGTTTAAATTTCATCGCGTCTCTACTCTCCGAGCATGCGGAAGGACACCGGCAAGAAGCCCTTGCCGCGGCGACACGCACTGATTTTGCAATCCGGGATTTGGGTGACCTGGCCAAGGATATTCTCATCGCAGGCGGTAATGATCGTCCACCTGAACAAGTTCAGGTGCTGACAGCTGCTTATTTCGATTTTGACCGAGAATTCCGGACTTGGCTCGGTAAAGTATCCGCGCATGATGATACCGACGCCATTCGTGATCAGTGGAATCAAAACGCTCGGTTGCTTCTCACAAACCACGCCGACCGATTAATGCGACAAGCGAGCCAACGAAGTTTACTCGGCATCAAGTCTAAAGAAGAGACTTGGTTTACTGCGCATACAGCACGCTCACGCTTCAACGCTCGGCTTAATAAACTGTTCCCAAACAGCTCTGCCCCCCTCTAAGGAGACTACTGATGTCTGATGCGTTTACAGCGTTTATCGCAGCCAAGATCCACCGACTACAAAATGGCTATCTAGCCAACGAAGCGTCAGCTGTACGAAGCCTGGCAGTGTTGCGTAAAGCCACAGGCAAAGCACCCGGGACCGATCCGGAACTCTGGGAACTGACGTTGGCGGAACTTCCAGAGAACTTTCAAGGGCGAACTAGGAATCCTACCCCGGCAGAATGGGCCACCCACATTACACTGACTCTCTATTCCGTGCATCAACAAGGCAAAAAGTCTAAACCTATGCACGTGCAAGGGATCAAATTTGGTCGTGTGATTCGTGAGCTAAGCGACCACAACTTGTCAGCAAGTTCAGTCAAGCGACGGTTCGATGCGCTGGCAACGGCTTCCTCCCCCCTTGAAGTCCAACACCATCTCGGTTCATTGATCCGAATCCTACGAGACGCTGAAACACCAATTGACCATGTAAGGCTTGCGGACGACTTACGTCAGCTACTTATCCCGGGTCAGCACAAGTTTGTACTACTTCGGTGGGGACGTGAATTCGCCTACTTCAAACCCTCGATTGACCAGGTTGCAACCGAACTGCCGGATGTCGGCTAAAACCTTCAAGTCACTAACAACTCAACCGCAAAGGAAACCCATACACATCATGAAGAATCTATTTGTAGACATCCACGTCCTGCAGACGCTGCCACCAAACAACATCAACAGGGACGAGTCTGGCTCGCCCAAAACAGCAATCTACGGTGGTACCGTCCGCCAACGAGTTTCAAGCCAGTCGTGGAAACGCGCAATACGCACAGATTTCAGCAAAAAGTTCGATTCCGACAAGCTCGGTGTTCGCACAAAAGACGTTGTCAAAATAATTGCTGATCAGATCAAGACCCTTGCACCCGAGCATGAATCGGATGCAATCTCTTGGGCCCAGTCGTCTCTTGCGGCCGCAAAAATCAAAGCCGAGATACCAAAAAAGCGTTCAAAGTCTTCGGACACCGAACCGGCAGAAACAATCGAAGACCCTATCCCCGAAAGCAGCTACCTGATCTTTCTTGGAACTGCACAGGCAAAGAACCTTGCTCAGCTAGCAATCGATACGCAAGGCAAACCTGCCAAAAAGGATGCGATCGCCGCACTAACTGCCAATCAAGCGATTGATGTTGCACTTTTCGGAAGGATGCTCGCAGATGCGAAGGAACTTTCCGTAGATGCTTCAGTACAGGTTGCGCACGCAATAAGTGTGCATGAAGCCGCGCCGGAGTTCGACTACTTCACCGCAATCGACGATAAACGAGGCGATGATGAGGCTGGCGCGGACATGATCGGAACTGTCGAGTTTACGTCATCCACTCTCTATCGATACGCAACGATTAATGTTGATTCGCTGAACAAGACACTAGGCGATTCAACTGTCACGGCAGCCACAGTCGCACAGTTTATCGATAGTTTTGTCCGAGCAATGCCGACAGGAAAGCAGAATACATTTGCTCATGGAACTCTTCCGGACGCTTTAGTTCTAAGCTTTAGCAACGAACAGCCGTTGAGCTGGGTCGGCGCTTTTGAACAGGCGATTACTGCGGATTTTGGTGGGTCTCGCCTCGAAAAGAGCGCCGAGGAATTGGCAAAGCATGTGTCGTCCTTTGACGAAGCGTACGGACTAAATGCCACACGCTACGTAATGGCTGCAAACAAATCGGCTGCCACGCTGAAAGATCTAGGCACGAGTGGTTCGTTGCCTGGGCTAACAGAGATTGCTCGAGACGCGGTTCTAGCTCATCTGGGAAGTGCCGAATGACGGTAAGCGTTCTGCTCGCTTTGGCGGGACCGCTACAAGCATGGGGCTACGACAGTAGGTTTACTATCAGGTCAACCAATACTGAACCGACAAAAAGTGGTGTACTTGGACTTGTTGCTAGTGCGCTCGGACGAAGTCGAGAAGAGAGCGTAGAAGATCTAGCGGCCCTCACATTCGCAGTTCGAACCGAGCAATCCGGAGTGCTCCTGGAGGACTTTCAAGTATCTCTATCAAGGGACAAGTCTGAATCGATGCCACTCAGTCGGCGTTATTATTTGGCAGATGCCCGTTTTACGGCTGCGCTATCGGGAAACGATGAACTGGTGGTCAAAATCGCCGACGCGCTGGCGAATCCAGTTTACCCCTTGTTCCTCGGCCGTCGTTCCTGTCCCCCAGCACGTCCTGTCGCGATGCGCGGAAAACACGATGCAACTCGCGGCACAGGAATTCGCGAAGGTGAGGCGGTGGAGGTACTTCGGACCTTGCCAGCTCAGATTTCCGCGACGGCGGGAGAGAAGCTGCGAAATTTGGAAACTCTGCGTTTGCCATTGAAAGCAGACACTACATCTGACAATCCCCATGGCGTCACGCTTCGCGATCTACCTGTTTCATACAGCTCCAAACACCGCAAATACCTTCCACGAACTTTTGCGGAATTGGAGCCGGCGGAAGTACCTAATCAGTTTTTTGTACCGCAACATGTTACGAATCCTGGAGATGACGATCACAATACTTGGGATGGATTGGGCTAAGAGATCATGACTTACAGAACACGCATCGCCATCGACCCAACATTGCGTACAGCGATGCCTTATCTGGTAAACCCGCATCGGCTACATGGCGCAATCATGAAGATGTTCGACCCTGCACCGCACGGCCATTCCGGCGACCAACGCGTCTTGTGGCGCATCGATTCATTTACGACCAGCACTTGGCTCTATATTGTCAGCACTGAAAAGCCTGCTACAACGGATTTCCATGAAGAAGCCGGATTGAGTCAGTTCGCACCGGAGACCCAAGACTACACTCGGGTCTTGGACCAGATTGAGCAAGGAAAACGCTACGGATTCCGCCTTACAGGTAACACGATGAAATCCGCGGTAGATGCCGGCTCGCCGAATGCCAAACGTCCGGAGCTTGTTCGTGGCAAACGCGTGCCTATTATTCACGACGCTCAAAAAGTTGAATGGCTCCAACGTCAGGGTGCGTTACATGGGTTTTCTATCCTCGAATCTGCGGATATTGGTCCAATGGTACGCATCGGCGCATCGGGGAATCGCAGGTTCAAGAGGAAAAACTCAACTGTCACACTACACAGCACTCAATTCGATGGGACTCTGCGCGTTGATGACCTTCAAGCTTTTCGCGCCGCGCTGGTTTCCGGGATAGGTCGCGGGAAGGCCTACGGGTTGGGTCTTATGTCTCTGGCCCCCGCGAGAATCTGACATGTCGGGACCAACTCCGGCCAAACGCCCTGTTCAGCTGCCAGCGCTGACTCGAGTCAAAGATCGTATTTCGTTTTTGTACCTCGAACGATGCACCGTGCATCGAGATCAGAACGCGCTCACCGTAACTGATCGTGAATCAGTGGTCAACGTGCCGGCTGCATCAATAGGGACTCTCCTATTTGGACCTGGTACTCGCGTGACGCACCAGGCCATGTCGTTGCTGGCAGAATCTGGTGCTACAGCGGTCTGGGTTGGTGAGAATGGAGTTCGATACTACGCACACGGCCGTTCACTAGCGAGATCCTCGAGGTTACTTGAAGCTCAAGCACGGCTGGTCTCGAACCAACAGTTGCGCCTTTCCATCGCGAGAAAAATGTACGAGCTTCGATTTCCTGGTGAGGAAACTTCTCAAGCGACGATGCAGCAACTTCGTGGTCGGGAGGGCGCACGCGTTCGGCGGATCTACCGAGAACAGTCCGACAAATGGAAGGTGCCTTGGACGCGGCGCGACTACAAAGTCGATGACTTCGACGCTAGCGACGAAATCAATAAAGCCCTTTCGGCTGCCCACGTCTGCTTGTATGGAGTCATCCACACTGTAGTGGTCTCGCTTGGATGTTCGCCTGGTTTAGGCTTCGTCCATACAGGCCATGACAAGTCCTTTGTTTATGACATTGCTGATTTGTACAAGGCTCAGCTGACCATACCGATCGCGTTCGAAGTGACAGCTGCAGAACCGGTAGACGTTACTGCTGCAGTTCGGCGGGCAGTACGAGACGCAGTATTCTCCAGTGGCCTCATGGGCCGGTGCGCTCAAGACATTCAGAGTTTGCTCCTTCCAGACGAGATTCCTGAAGATTCTGATCTCAGTAACGATGTAGTTAATATCTGGGACTACGCAGCCGGACTACTGCCTAGTGGTAGTAACTATGCATCGGAAGGTAATTCGCCATGACCGTGATAGTGCTGTCGTCTTGCCCGGTTGGTTTGCGGGGCTTTCTCAGTAGATGGCTGATGGAGATTAGCGCGGGTGTATTCGTGGGAGTTGTTTCTGCCCGAATACGAGACGAAATTTGGGACGAAGTCCGCGTGCTCTGCAAAGACGGGCGAGCGATCCTCGTCCATTCTGCGCGCAACGAGCAACGAATGAAGGTCCGTGTGCACAGGCATCCGTGGCTGGTGAAGGATTTTGATGGTATTTCACTAATGTCTCGCCCCCGCAGCCAAGAGGTCAAAGCTGATAGTGAATCGAATGGAACAGAATCAACAAAGTCCATTCGTGCAGCGGAACCTAGCGGGCTACGCCCAGGGTGGAGCAATATGAGTAAATTCCGACATCGAAAGCGTTGATGAGACGGCGCATCGTTTTTTCATTGCTCCAAAGGTAAGATCGACCCGTAGCCCGAACTCGCGTTGAAGCGGGTATGAGCCCGGTTAGGTTGCAAGAAGAGCCAAGTAATCATCCTTGCGGAGCAGGGGTTTTGGAACGAATTATTCGAGCTGTTGCGTTGTGGCAGGCGAATCTAATGGTTATGTTGCTAGCTCTTGCCTGCAAGGTTTTCCGGTGTTATATTCATTTCCCTGCGTGATTCCAAGAATCGGAATCACGCAGATGATCGGCAATCGTCCGTTTTCTAGTAACGGCGGTTGCCGATCTGTGCGGTTGGCCTCGGTCCTGCCTCAGCCTTCCATGTCTAGTAGCCCATACGTCGAAGGCCGGATACGATTCTTAGAAATCTATGGTCGAACGGCATGGCGCCCAAGGTATGCTAAGCCATTTATCAACGCACCGCCATTGAAACACAGAAGTCTACAAGGTGGTTCCTGGTGGCCTTGCGCCTTGCCCGCCGGCGACCTAATCGAATGCCCGATGGTGTCCAACGAGATTCTCCGACAATGGCCACTGCTTTCACTGAAACTTTGGCCGAATCTGGTCTCACCTGAGCGGCCCCGCATTCGCGCACTTTTGGTCAACTCATATTTAACGAGACCCATTTGCTCCTTGTGCTAACTTCACTGGCTTATTCTCCAGAAGCGCGTCCATCTCTGGCGATGGCCGCAGAAACTGCGGTATGTCACGGGCCCGTTCCCGCAGACGCTGGGAGCTTCAGTTCGTTGGCTAGCTCCAAACGTGCCAGGCGAGCTCACGCCCGCAAGCGCGGGGCGCTTTTACCGCCCATACAGGAGCGGTCGTTATTTTCGGGCTCATCCCCGCAGGCGCAGGGAGCTTGTTCGACAACCACGAGACGATTCTGCCTGAGGAGGGCTCATCCCCGCAGGCGCAGGGAGCTTCGGAGCTGGCGCGGGATCAAACAGTTCTCTGCGGGCTCATCCCCGCAGGCGCGGGGAGCTTCGATCTTGATCATTGGCCCACTCGAATCATTGGGGCTCATCCCGCAGGCGCGGGGAGCTTTGTACAGGTCACCGGCTGAGTCGCGGAACGATGGGCTCATCCCCGCAGGCGCGGGGAGCTTTATGACGAAAACGAAGTACTGAAAGGCGAACCGGGCTCATCCCCGCAGGCGCGGGGATCTTAGGAATTCCACGCGACGCTTGATGTTGCCGTCGGGCTCATCCCCGCAGGCGCGGGGAGCTTCGCGTCACCTAGGGCCCGCTCAGCGCTGCCCAGGGCTCATCCCCGCAGGCGCGGGGAGCTTCCCATACCCCTGATCTTATCGGGGGTTTTCTTGGGCTCATCCCCGCAGGCGCGGGGAGCTTGAATCGCTTGAGCGAAGAACGAGAGCCGAACTGGGCTCATCCCCGCAGGCGCGGGGAGCTTCTCAAAAGCGGTATATTCAGTCTGGTTGCATGGGGCTCATCCCCGCAGGCGCGGGGAGCTTGCCCCGCTCATGGCGGCTGTCGCAGCGCTGTGGGGCTCATCCCCGCAGGCGCGGGGAGCTTTCGACGCACACCTTGTCATCCCTACCAAGATCGGGCTCATCCCCGCAGGCGCGGGGAGCTTATGTGGCTGGTCTGGATGCCGGGGATCTTCGTGGGCTCATCCCCGCAGGCGCGGGGAGCTTTTTCGATGCTGTTGGCCGACTAATTTTCTGATGGGCTCATCCCCGCAGGCGCGGGGAGCTTGCTTTTCCAGCCCTGCCTTGATGCGCGCCATGGGGCTCATCCCCGCAGGCGCGGGGAGCTTCCGATAGTGATGTGCGATTCCCCATCGGACGGGGGCTCATCCCCGCAGGCGCGGGGAGCTTTTTTGCCGTTGAGGATGGTGTATTTGCCGAGGGGCTCATCCCCGCAGGCGCGGGGAGCTTTCAGGTGAGACGTGCAGGCCGTGACGCTGCGAGGGCTCATCCCCGCAGGCGCGGGGAGCTTCTGAAAACGTCCACACCGGCGGTCGATGCAGTGGGCTCATCCCCGCAGGCGCGGGGAGCTTGTGAAAATCTCGCGAGACACCCGAATCCGCTTGGGCTCATCCCCGCAGG
This sequence comes from Glutamicibacter sp. NPDC087344, assembly GCF_044744225.1. Taxonomy (NCBI): domain Bacteria; kingdom Bacillati; phylum Actinomycetota; class Actinomycetes; order Micrococcales; family Micrococcaceae; genus Glutamicibacter; species Glutamicibacter sp. NPDC087344. The sequence goes on from NZ_JBIUXY010000009.1 coordinate 44,818, forward strand.
CGCGGGGAGCTTGTCATCGGGTGGGTCAAGGACGCGATCGGCTGGGGCTCATCCCCGCAGGCGCGGGGAGCTTACACAGTCACTGTATGTTCTGGCACGATTCCAGGGCTCATCCCCGCAGGCGCGGGGAGCTTCAGCTTCACCGGGACCGATAAGGATCGTTGCGGGGCTCATCCCCGCAGGCGCGGGGAGCTTAGACCTGGCCACGGCGAGCGCTTGTGGGTGGTGGGCTCATCCCCGCAGGCGCGGGGAGCTTTTATCGAGCAGCTGGTTAGCCAGGTGGGTTGCGGGCTCATCCCCGCAGGCGCGGGGAGCTTCACGCCACGCCTCGTAGCATCGTTCTCGCTCGTGGGCTCATCCCCGCAGGCGCGGGGAGCTTCTGGTGTGGCCGAAGCTGCCGGCCAGCTCGGTGGGCTCATCCCCGCAGGCGCGGGGAGCTTTTCTTGCCTGGCAGCTCAGGGGACGGCGCAGTGGGCTCATCCCCGCAGACGCGGGGAGCTTCTCATGGAGCACGCCATCGAGGTGGCCACCCTGGGCTCATCCCCGCAGGCGCGGGGAGCTTTCGTTTGTCACTGGTGCTGGCGACTCGGCGGGGGGCTCATCCCCGCAGGCGCGGGGAGCTTTGCTTGGGGTGAGTGCGTATTGTCCGGTGCTTGGGCTCATCCCCGCAGGCGCGGGGAGCTTGCGACCTGGTGCAGCTCGATGGTGGGCACAGGGGGCTCATCCCCGCAGGCGCGGGGAGCTTCATCTGGGTGATGCGTGAGCCCATGCTGTCACGGGCTCATCCCCGCAGGCGCGGGGAGCTTTGATTATGTCGGCGTTCATGGTGCGCCCTTTCGGGCTCATCCCCGCAGGCGCGGGGAGCTTGCACCTCGAACGTTCTCCCATACAACATATTTTGGGGCTCATCCCCGCAGGCGCGGGGAGCTTATCGACGACCAGACCCTGCAAACCTATCTGGAGGGCTCATCCCCGCAGGCGCGGGGAGCTTGACATTTATTTCACTCCTCGGTTTGCTTTGAGGGGCTCATCCCCGCAGGCGCGGGGAGCTTGTGGTGGGTGGCTCAGGTGCTCGGGAGCTTCGGGGGCTCATCCCCGCAGGCGCGGGGAGCTTCGTTCGTACACGTCGACGTAGATATTTTGTCCGGGCTCATCCCCGCAGGCGCGGGGAGCTTCATTACCGGGCTGAAAATGACCCGATCGCGCAGGGCTCATCCCCGCAGGCGCGGGGAGCTTGTTGTCGGCTGGGTCAAAGAGAACCAGGTATGGGGCTCATCCCCGCAGGCGCGGGGAGCTTTGTCCGACGACGTAGGCGACCCGGCGGCGGGCGGGCTCATCCCCGCAGGCGCGGGGAGCTTAGGGAACGTAGCCCTCAACTGGTAGAGGGAAAGGGCTCATCCCCGCAGGCGCGGGGAGCTTCCAAGGTGTCGGCTGCAAAGGCTCCTGCGCAGGGGCTCATCCCCGCAGGCGCGGGGAGCTTTCCTAGTAGGCCCAACGCCCACACCGGGAACTGGGCTCATCCCCGCAGGCGCGGGGAGCTTTCGTTTAGGTCTTCGCAGCATCCGCACGAACCGGGCTCATCCCCGCAGGCGCGGGGAGCTTAACACCGGCAACGCTGATCCGAGTTTCTACTCGGGCTCATCCCCGCAGGCGCGGGGAGCTTCTGAGTCTGGATCCGCTTGTCGAGCCGGTTCCGGGCTCATCCCCGCAGGCGCGGGGAGCTTACGATCCGCACTATCCTGGCTATCGTCATCGCGGGCTCATCCCCGCAGGCGCGGGGAGCTTATCACCGGTTTCATGCTGATGCGTGATATTGCCGGGCTCATCCCCGCAGGCGCGGGGAGCTTCTACAGGCTCAGGTGGCCGAGCAAGCCCAAGAGGGCTCATCCCCGCAGGCGCGGGGAGCTTGGGTTTAGCAATCTCAATAGCTGTGGACGCGCGGGCTCATCCCCGCAGGCGCGGGGAGCTTTTCGGTAGTGGCGTGACTTTCGCATGGGGTGTGGGCTCATCCCCGCAGGCGCGGGGAGCTTGCGGCGGAGCGTACCCGGTCGACCCTGTCCAAGGGCTCATCCCCGCAGGCGCGGGGAGCTTGCATCCTCAGCCGCCACACGCGCCGACTCTGCGGGCTCATCCCCGCAGGCGCGGGGAGCTTGATTCCGGTGCGGACTGTGGTGCGGGTGATTGGGGCTCATCCCCGCAGGCGCGGGGAGCTTGAATACTGCGCGTACAACGTCCTTTGCGGCACGGGCTCATCCCCGCAGGCGCGGGGAGCTTATCAGGCGAGCTTCCTTATCACGCTCAGCATTGGGCTCATCCCCGCAGGCGCGGGGAGCTTAACGACGCGGATCTACGGGCACGTAGCGAACAGGGCTCATCCCCGCAGGCGCGGGGAGCTTGTGCTGTTAGGCTCTTAGATCGGCTCTCAGGCGGGCTCATCCCCGCAGGTGCGGGGAGCTTTGCCGAACTCGTTCGTGTCCGCGTTCACCGTCGGGCTCATCCCCGCAGGCGCGGGGAGCTTCAGAAGTCTGGTTCACTGACCCGACCACGATTGGGCTCATCCCCGCAGGCGCGGGGAGCTTCGCGAAGGGTATGCGCGTCATCGCCCAGGGCCGGGCTCATCCCCGCAGGCGCGGGGAGCTTTTGACTGCTGATCAGCGGTGCGTACGCCCAGTGGGCTCATCCCCGCAGGCGCGGGGAGCTTTCAAACCATGTTTGCTTGTTGAGCGTTTGCGCGGGCTCATCCCCGCAGGCGCGGGGAGCTTTGAAGCCACTTGCTGACCAGTTGCCGCCAGATGGGCTCATCCCCGCAGGCGCGGGGAGCTTGTCGCGTTGCCGGAAGTGACCAGTGTTGATAGGGGCTCATCCCCGCAGGCGCGGGGAGCTTAACGTCTGATCGAACGTCTGGGAAACGTCCGTGGGCTCATCCCCGCAGGCGCGGGGAGCTTGGTTCCACGTGCCTTGTCGTGCAGGGCTGCGTGGGCTCATCCCCGCAGGCGCGGGGAGCTTATGGTGTCGCCGCCAACAGCTTCAGCGAACATGGGCTCATCCCCGCAGGCGCGGGGAGCTTATGGTGTCGCCGCCAACAGCTTCAGCGAACATGGGCTCATCCCCGCAGGCGCGGGGAGCTTTGCAACAGGCCACGGGTCTTGCGTGGCGCAGTGGGCTCATCCCCGCAGGCGCGGGGAGCTTTGAATTCCTTTCGGGAATAACAAAGGCCACCAGGGCTCATCCCCGCAGGCGCGGGGAGCTTCCAACCAGTCGTCGCCGTCCGTGGGGACATTGTGGGCTCATCCCCGCAGGCGCGGGGAGCTTTCTGGGCGTAAAAATAGCGCTACCCGGGGTGGGGGCTCATCCCCGCAGGCGCGGGGAGCTTTCGGCGCATGTACTTGCTTGCAATTTCCTTCAGGGCTCATCCCCGCAGGCGCGGGGAGCTTCCCATTCAACAGCGGCCCCGGCACGGCGTGGGGGGCTCATCCCCGCAGGCGCGGGGAGCTTGCGGCTTCGAAACGCTTCGGGTTGAAGCGGGCGGGCTCATCCCCGCAGGCGCGGGGAGCTTCACCGAACACGTCCCAGGGATCGCGTTGATGCCGGGCTCATCCCCGCAGGCGCGGGGAGCTTGGCCTAGCTTCGCCGATAAGCTCAGCAACCGCGGGCTCATCCCCGCAGGCGCGGGGAGCTTCTATGCGTAGTTGCCTAGCGATCTTCTTTGTTGGGCTCATCCCCGCAGGCGCGGGGAGCTTCAAACCGAAAACGGTGTGGAGAAGATGCGCGTGGGCTCATCCCCGCAGGCGCGGGGAGCTTGCGTCGGCTTGTTTCCTGCGTGTGGTCATGAGGGGCTCATCCCCGCAGGCGCGGGGAGCTTAAGGCAGGAAGACTGCGACCCACCTGCAGCAGGGGCTCATCCCCGCAGGCGCGGGGAGCTTACAAAACAAAACCGCCCCCAACTAATTCCTTAGGGCTCATCCCCGCAGGCGCGGGGAGCTTTTGAGGATCATTGGCGTGGCCGGACGCGGGCTGGGGCTCATCCCCGCAGGCGCGGGGAGCTTAGGTCTTTCAGTTCGCTCTTTTTCGCCCACTTGGGCTCATCCCCGCAGGCGCGGGGAGCTTGGCTAGGCTTGCCACGGTGTCGCCCGCCTCGTTGGGCTCATCCCCGCAGGCGCGGGGAGCTTATGGGTAGAGTCTCCTTGCGGATTGCCGGTTGGGGCTCATCCCCGCAGGCGCGGGGAGCTTAACTTGGATGGGAGCGTCTAAGAACGGTAATGCGGGCTCATCCCCGCAGGCGCGGGGAGCTTCAGGGAGAAGTTACGCAGAAGCAGCCGACCGAGGGCTCATCCCCGCAGGCGCGGGGAGCTTAACTTGGATGGAGCAGGTTTAGGAGCTGTCTCGGGCTCATCCCCGCAGGCGCGGGGAGCTTACTAGCTGACATGGCCAATTATACGGAATCTGCCCTGTTTCTTTTAGTTCTTTTCACGACAGCAAAGCTGAGCAAGCAAATCGTCCACACTCAAATAAAGCAAAGCCGGTTCTACTATTCAGTCAGGGTTTGCGCTGGAGTTCGAGTTCAGTTTTCGCGGCTATCTTTCGCAACTCTGCCCGAATCAAATTGGCTTGGCTCCATTCACCTTTTCACTGTTGCAATTCCGTTGCAGCGCGGCAAGATCCTCGTTGAGAATGCCGCGACCATTGCCTGCCTAGGGTTATCCACTGGTCCCTGCAGCAGCAATCGCCGTGGCCGTAGCAACGAAGGCCAGCCTCCGAGCCACGGCACATCCAGCAACAGTGATCAAAAAGACCCACCCAGGTAGCCTCAACAGCCAAACACGGCGACGCCCAATAATAGACAAAACCAATCCGTCCGCGGAGATTCATGCCAGCTTCCCGGCACTCATAGCAGGTGCCAAGCCATCGCGACGGTAATCAGAATCAAGAGTCCAAGCAACAAGGGAATAACACTCAATAGATCAATACATTGTGCGCCCTTCGGTTCACATCGTCACGAAGTCTTCCCCCGTGAATTCGGGCCAACGAATCCTCCGATACTCGTTAGACGTTTGGGCTTGGCGCCCTAGTCATGCGAGCCTAAAAGACCCCTCGTTGTTGATCGAAAGTGCGCTCAGCGCCACCAGCTCCACAGTCCCGGTCATCGCGATGCCCACTTATCTTTCCTTGTTCTAAAACCAGTTCCAGCGTTACTGCGTGCAGCTTGAGCAGCGGACCGTGAGCCCCGCTGGCACTCTCCCGGCAGATGCCGATTCAGTTGTGCTTGCGGGCAGGATTAGCGCAGGCGAATTGCTGGACGATGATCACAGCGTGTATCCGACTCGTAGACAGTTGATCCGGCTGGCCAATTCCGCAGGGCTGCAAGACCGCTCAGTGATGACGATCAATCTGGGGGTCTCGCCTGTATCATTCCGCACCACAATGACATCATTGTGGGCGGGAGCGATGTTGCCAATGAAACCAACATCGAAGGTGCTGCGCAATCAGCTTCCGACCTGCTCACACGAGCCATAAGCCTGGTTCCAAAGCTAGCCCAATACGAGGTTCTGGAACATAAGGGCGGTCTACGGCCACGGCGGCGCCGGTGTCGCCGCCTCCTGGGGCCGGCGCAACGCGTGGTGGAGCTGATCGACTCCTCAGTGCAAGGTACACATCATTAAACCTAAACTTCACACGCAATAAACACCTCGTTTTCCACGGCCGGATACGATCGCCTCAGGGCACCGACTGGTCTGGGACTTCCAGGACAGGCAGCGCACCGGGGCTATGGCGCATTGGATCTTCGATGACGCCACAAGGTCATCGGTGAGAACAGAATGCCGATCATAGAGTAGTGTCACCTTTCACGCACTACCACTGAAAGCCCTTATCCATCAGTTGACAAGGAGATCAGCACATGTCGCAACCCATCGATGCCTTCGAACTCGGCGATGTTGCAGCCGAGCAGGCTGCGCCAACGCCAGCACAGTTCCGCCAAGCCCTGCTACGCCACCTGCAGTACACGGTCGGCAAGAGCCCGCAGAAAGCTTCGCTCTTCGACTGGCGGATCGCCGTGTCCCATGCGGTGCGCGACCACGCGGTCGACCCCTGGTTCAACGCCACCCGGCGCACCTGGGACGAAGACCGTAAACGGGTCTACTACCTGTCGATGGAATTCCTGATTGGCCGGCTGCTGGAGGACCAGGCCATCAATCTCGGTTTGCGGGACATCGTGGTTCAAGTGCTGGACGAATTCGGATTGAGTTTTGCCGAAGTGGCCGAGGGCGAGCCAGACGCGGCCTTGGGCAATGGCGGGTTGGGGCGTTTGGCCGCCTGCTATCTGGAATCGATGGCCACTACGGGATGCCCTGCTTACGGGTACGGCCTGCGCTACGAGCACGGGCTGTTCCGCCAGCATTTCGAAAACGGGCGGCAGATCGAAACCCCGGAAAACTGGCTGGCCACGGATAACCCCTGGGACTTCACACGCCCCGAGGCCGCCTACCCGGTGGGATTTGGCGGCGAGCTCGCGGAGCACAACGGGGCTTGGATCTGGTCGCCGGGCGCCCAGGTGCTCGCTTCGGCCCATGACACACCCGTTGTCGGCTACGGCGGCCAATGGGCCAACACCCTTCGGCTCTGGGCGCCCATGCCCAGCGCGGACCTGTTCGACCTGAGCCGCTTTAACGCCGGGGATTTCGCCGCGGCTTCGAAGCCGGAGGCGTTGGCTCGAAGCCTGAGCCGGGTGCTCTATCCGGACGACACCACCGACCGCGGCAAGCGCCTTCGGCTCTCCCAGGAATACTTCCTGACCTCGGCCTCCGTGCAGGACATCCTGCGCCGCTATCTCTCCGCCCACGAGGATCTGCTCAGGCTGCCCGAATTTGTTGCCATCCAGATGAACGACACCCATCCGGCCATTGCCGGTCCCGAACTGATCCGCCTGCTGGTGGACGAGCACGGTGTCGACTTCGATACGGCGGTGAAAACCGCCACCGGGGTGCTGGGCTACACCAACCACACCTTGCTGCCCGAGGCCCTGGAACGCTGGAGCGTGGGCTTGATGCGCAAGGTCCTCCCGCGCCACCTGCAGATCATCGAAACCTTGGACACCCAGTTCATTCAATTGCAGGGCTCCTCCCCCGACCCGGTGCGCCTGATCAGCAACGATCAGGTCAGCATGGGAGACCTAGCCTTTGCCACCAGCCACAAGGTCAACGGCGTCTCGGCCCTGCACACCGACCTGGTCAGCAAGGACCTGTTCCCGGTGCGCAATGAACTCCACCCGGGGCGCATCGTGAACATCACCAACGGCATCACCCCGCGCCGTTGGCTCAAGCTGGCCAACCCGTCGCTGGCATCGCTGATCACCGACACCATCGGCTCCGGCTGGGAAACCGACCTTCAGCGGCTCCGCGAATTGGAGCCTTATGCCGATGACCCGGCCTTCCGCGACGCCTTTGGCCGCAGCAAGTGCCAGGCCAAACAGCATTTCACCGGCTGGCTGGCCCAGGAACACGGAATCGAGCTGCCCACCGAAGCCTTGTTCGACGCCCAGGTGAAGCGGCTGCACGAATACAAACGCCAGCTGCTGAACATCCTGTGGACCATTGCGCATTGGCAGCGGATCAAGCGCGACCCGCAGGCCGGCTGGGTTCCCCGGGTCAAGATCTTCGGAGGCAAGGCCGCCCCGAGCTACCACATGGCCAAGCTGATCATCCAGCTGATCAACGACGTTGCCCAGGTTCTGAACAACGACCCGGACACCAAGCATTTGCTGCGTGTGGCCTACCCGCCGAACTACGGCGTCTCCATGGCTGAGAAGCTGATCCCCGCGGCGGATCTCTCCGAGCAGATTTCCACCGCCGGCATGGAGGCCTCGGGCACCGGAAACATGAAGTTCGCCCTGAACGGCGCGTTGACCATTGGCACCTTGGACGGGGCCAACGTTGAAATCCGCGAGCATGTCGGGGCGGAGAACTTCTTCCTCTTCGGGCTCACCACCGAACAGGTCGCCGAACGCCGGGCGCAGCCCGGGCACGCGCGCACCGTGCTGGAGGCCAGCCAAACCCTGCGCGATGTGCTTCAGTCCATTGCAGAAGGTGCCTTCAGCCCCGATGACCGCCATCGCTACGATGGATTGCTTGAAGCGTTGTGGAACAGTGACTGGTTCCTGGTGGCCTCGGACTTCGAGGACTACGACCGGGCGCAAAGCGAGGCGGCCGCCTGCTACGCCGACACCGCACGCTGGCAGCGAATGGCGATCCTCAACGTGGCCCGCATGGGATATTTCAGCTCAGACCGCTCAATCCGCGAGTATATGTCGCAGATTTGGGACGTGGAATCAGCCCTGTAGCCCGGCATATTCGGTCACGGTAAGTCATACAGCTTTGACCTGCGTCATCTTAAGCTGGCGGTGCACTGACTGTGCTTGGATAAGAGCATTCGAAACAGCAAGGAGTCCCAAGTGGAAGACGAGGACAAGACGCTTTCGGTGATCGACGCCCAGCAGGTAGGCCTGTTGGGCCAGGGGCGGCACCCGGATCCTTTCGCTGTGCTCGGCCCCACCGACGACGGCAAAAATGTGGTGGTGCGGCTTCCGGGAGCGGCGCGGCTGTGGTTGTTCAACTCCACCGATGAACGCGAGCTTGCTGCGCACGCATCAGACCCGGCGCTGTTCACCGGTCCGGCCTTGCCGTACTACCGGTTGCGCATCCGCTGGTCCTCGGGCCACGTGGAAGAACGCGAGGACCCCTACCGCTTTGGCCCGGTCATGGGCCAGCTCGATGAGCATCTGATCGGCGAGGGCGAGCACCAAAGCCTGTGGAACACGCTCGGCGCCCACCTGATCACCCACGAAAAGGTGCCCGGCGTGCACTTCGCGCTCTGGGCGCCCAACGCCCAAAGGGTCTCGGTCGTCGGGGATTTCAACGCCTGGAACGGCACCGCGCACCCCATGCGCTCGCGCGGCGCCACCGGCGTCTGGGAGCTTTTCCTGCCCGGGCTTGGCGAGGGCGTGGTGTACAAGTACGAGATCATCGGCCCGGACGGCACGCTGATGCCGCTGAAGGCCGACCCCGTCGGATTCGGCTCCGAGCACCCGCCTGCCACCGGATCGGTGGTGCGGCACCTGGGCACTCATCACTGGCAGGACCAGCAGTGGGTCGCCAAGCGCGAGGAAATCAATTCCGTCGACGCCGCGATCAGCATCTACGAGGTGCATCTGGGCTCGTGGCGCCGCACCGGCGACGGCAGTGAACCGCTGAGCTACCTGCAACTGGCTGCTCAGCTGGTGGATTACGCCGCTGAGATGGGTTTCACCCATATCGAGGTGATGCCGATCAGCGAGCATCCATTCGACGGGTCCTGGGGCTACCAGCCCATTGGGCTCTTCGCCCCGACCATCCGCTACGGCACCGGGCAGGACTTCGCCGCTTTCATCGATGCCGCCCACGCCCGCGGGCTCGGGGTGATCGCCGACTGGGTGCCGGGGCACTTCCCCACCGATCAGCATGGGCTGGGCCGTTTTGACGGGACCGCTTTGTACGAGCACCTCGATCCGCGCGAGGGGTTCCATCCGGATTGGAACACGCTGATCTACAACTACGGCCGCCCCGAGGTGCGCAACTTCCTGGTGGCCAACGCGCTGTACTGGCTCGGGGAATACCACCTCGACGGGTTGCGGGTGGATGCCGTCGCCTCGATGATCAACCGGGACTACTCGCGTGCCGAGGGCCAGTGGATCGCCAACAAGGACGGCGGCAACGAGAACTACGAGGCGCTGGACTTCCTTAAGCAGGCCAACGCCGCCAGCTACGCGCGGCACCCGGGCATCGCGATGATCGCAGAAGACTCCACGGCCTACCCCGGGGTCACCCGCCCGGTGCACGACGGGGGCCTGGGCTTCGGCTACAAGTGGAACCTGGGCTGGATGAACGATTCGCTGGAGTACTTCGGGAAGGATCCGGTCTACCGCAAGCACCACCATAACCAGCTGACCTTCGGCATCACCTACGCCTTCAGCGAGAACTTCCTGCTGCCCATCAGCCATGACGAGGTGGTGCACGGCAAGGGATCGATGTACTCGCGGATGCCCGGCAGCCACGCGGACAAGCTCGGCAACCTCAAGGCGTTCTACGGCTACATGTGGGCTTATCCCGGCAAGAAGCTGCTGTTCATGGGCCAAGAGTTCGGACAGCCACGCGAATGGAATTACCAGGGCGCACTGGACTGGGAGGTGCTCGATGATCCCGGACACGCAGGGGTGCGCACGCTGGTGCGCGACCTGAACCGGCTCTACCGCGAGCAGCCCGCCCTGCACCGGCATGACACCCGTCCCGAAGGGTTCCAATGGCTGCTCGTCGATGACAAGGAACACCAGGTGTTCGCCTGGCTGCGCCGCGGCGAGCCTGGCGATGCCCACGTGGTCGTCGTCGTGAATCTGACCCCGGTTGAACGCACCGGATTCCGCATCGGGTTCCCGGTGGCCGGACGCTGGATCGAGGCTTTGAACACGGATTCGGAGAACTACCACGGGGCCAATCGCGGCCACGGCGGAGCCATCGAAACCGAAACCGTCCCCGCCGGCGGCGAGGCGCAATCCGCACTACTCACACTCCCACCTTTATCGGCAATCTATTTTGTGGAGGAACGCTCATGAATACCGCTCCCGATACACGCCACCTGATCGGGGCGCCGCCGCGCCTGTCCAGCCAGGCGATGGCCTTCGTCCTGGCCGGTGGCCGCGGCAGCCGGCTCGAAGAGCTCACCGACCGACGTGCCAAACCGGCGGTCCACTTCGGCGGCAAGTCGCGCATCATCGATTTCCCGCTCTCCAACGCCCTGAACTCCGGGGTCCGCAAGATGGCCGTCGCCACCCAATACAAGGCGCATTCGCTGATCCGCCATATGCAGCGCGGCTGGGGCTTCTTCCGCGCCGAGCGCAACGAGTACCTCGACATCCTGCCGGCCAGCCAGCGCGTCCAGGAAAACAAGTGGTACCTGGGCACCGCGGATGCCGTCACGCAGAACATCGACATCGTCGACGACTACGACATCGAGTACGTGATCATCCTGGCCGGGGACCACGTCTACAAGATGGACTACGAGATCATGCTGCGCCAGCATGTCAACACGCAGGCCGATGTGACCATCGGCTGCCTGACGGTTCCGCGCGCCGAGGCCACCGGCTTCGGGGTGATGCACGTGAACGGGAACGGGCGCATTGTGGACTTCCTGGAAAAGCCGGCAGACCCTCCGGGCATGCCCGAGGATCCGGATATGGCGCTGGCTTCCATGGGCATCTACGTCTTCAACTGGAAATTCCTGCGCGAGTTGCTGCTTGAGGATGCCGAGGACTCCAGTTCAAGCCACGACTTCGGCCACGATATCATTCCGGCCATCGTGAAGAACGGCAGCGCCTACGCCCACAAGTTCACCGACTCCTGCGTGATGAGCGGGCTGGAAACCGAGCCGTACTGGCGCGATGTGGGCACCATCGATTCCTTCTGGCGGGCGAACCTTGACCTGACCGAGGTAGTGCCCTCACTGGATCTGTACGACAACCGCTGGCCCATCTGGACCTACGCGGAGTTGACACCTCCGGCAAAATTCATCCACGATGACGCATCCCGGCGTGGGCAAGCGATCGACTCGCTGATCTCCGGCAACTGCATCCTTTCCGGCGCCGAGGTCCACAAGTCGCTCTTGTTCACCGGGAACCGTGCCCATTCCTACTCGAAATTGGACCACGTCGTGTCGTTGCCGAATGTCGATGTGGGGCGCAACGCCGAACTGACCAAGTGCGTGATCGACAGCGAGGTGCGTATCCCCGAGGGGCTGATCGTCGGGAAGGACCCGGTCGAGGATTCCAAGTGGTTCCGCCGCACGGACTCCGGGGTGGTGCTGGTTACCCAGCCCATGCTGGACCGCCGGGCCGCGGTGCTCGAGGGCCGCATGGACTTGAACGCCGACGTGCTGGAGGGGATGTAGGAGCCTATGGCCCAGAAACTACGCCGTGTGCTGTCCGTTGCTTCCGAATGCGCTCCGCTGGTGAAAACCGGCGGCCTGGCGGACGTGGTTGGCGCCCTGCCGGCGGCGCTGGAACCCCTGGGATGGCGCAGCCGCATCCTGATGCCGGCCTATCCGGGCCTGCTCGAGCGGGTGGGCCGCACCCGGCGGATTTGGCGGGACGAGAACCTCTTCGGCGGCCCGGCCTCGGTCCGTTCGTGCCGCTACGAGGGGCTGGACCTCCTACTGCTGGATGCGCCGCATCTTTATGACCGGCCCGGCGGACCATATGTGGTTGATGGACACGACCACCATGACAACCACGTGCGTTTTGCGGCGTTGTCCTGGGTGGGCGCACGGCTGGCCATCGAGGGGACCTCCGACCGCTGGCGACCGGATGTGGTGCACGCCCATGATTGGCAGGCCGGGCTTCTGCCCTCCTACCTGAAGTATGCCGGCGCGTCGACACCCAGCCTGCTGACCATCCACAACATTGCCTTCCAGGGCATCTTCGGCGCTGACCAGTTGGATGCAGTGCGCCTTCCGACGTGGGACTTCCACCCGGACGCCCTGGAATACCATGGGCTGGTCAGCACCCTGAAGGCTGGCCTCGTGCATGCCTCACGGGTCAGTACCGTGAGCCCCGGCTATGCCCAGGAACTGACCCGCCAGGAGTTCGGCTTCGGGCTTCAGGGGGTGGTGTCCATGCGAGCGGACCGCGGAGAACTTCAGGGGATCCTCAACGGCATTGACACCGTCGTCTGGAACCCTGCCACGGATCCGGTGATCACCAATTATTCCGCGGCAGAACCTGCGGCCAAGGCCGCCAACCGGCAAGCGCTCATCGACCAGTTCGGCCTGGCAGATCCTTCCGGCCCGCTGGCGGTGGTGGTCACCAGGCTCACCCACCAAAAGGGTGTGGACCTGCTGTTGGAGAAGCTGCCGACCTTCATCGAATCCGGTGGCGCGGTGGTGGTGCTCGGTTCCGGGGACCCCGGCTACGAGTACGCGCTGGGCGAGCTGGCGGCCCGCTATCCGCAGTCGGTGGGACTGCACATCGGCTACGACGAGCCGCTGAGCCACCGGTTGTATGCCGGCGCGGATTTGGTGCTGGTCCCCTCGCGCTTCGAGCCGTGCGGGCTGACCCAGCTGATCGGCTTGCGCTACGGCGCCATCCCATTGGTGGCCGCCACCGGCGGCCTGCGCGACACCGTCGTGGACGCCACGCCGGCGCATCTGGCCGACGGGACCGCCACCGGCTTCACCTTCAGCGACATCGATGCGGGCGGTTTGGGTTTTGCCTTGGGCCGGGCGGTGGACCTGTACGCGGATCGCGACGCGTGGGCTCGGCTTCGCGCCCAGGCGTTGGAAACCGAGGTGGACTGGGGCACCTCAGCGGCCGCGTACGCCAAGCTGTTCACGGAGCTCATCTGATGACCGGAACCCCGGCGGGAGTGGCATCCGCCGGGCGGCCCTGGCCGCTGGGTGTCACCGTGGATTCCGCCGGGGTGAACGTGGCGGTTTATGCACCTGATGCCAGCGCGCTGTACTTCTGCCTGTTTTCGGACGAGGATCAGCAACCCGAACAGCGTCTGGTGATCCCCTATCGCCAGGACGGTATCTGGCATGCCCATTTTTCCGGCCTGGGCGCGGGGGCCCGCTACGGGCTGCGCGCCGACGGCGAGTTCCGCCCCAGCGCGGGGCTGCGCTTCAACGTCCACAAACTGCTCATCGACCCCTACGCTCGATCTCTGGACCGCCCGGTACGCTATCACGAGTTGATGAACGGCACCCTGCGCTCGGCGGCCGGGGAGCTCGACCCGCAGCCGGATCTGCGCGACAGCTCAGCGGTGGTGCCCAAGGGCATCATTGCCTCAGCGCCGGAAGGGCCGGATCCGGCCAGCAACCGCCCCGGCCACGACCTGTCCGACCTGGTGATCTACGAGACCCATCTGAAAGGCATCTCCGCGGCCCATCCCGGGGTTCCGGAGCACCTGCGCGGAACCTACGCCGGCATGGGCCATCCGGTGGTCATCGAACACCTTCGCGGTCTCGGGGTCACCGCCGTTGAGCTTCTGCCGGTGCAGGCCTTCCTCGACGACGAACACGTGGTGGGCAAGGGTCTGCGGAACTATTGGGGTTACCAGCCGGTGGCATGGTTCGCTCCGGAACCCCGCTACGCCGCAAACGACGCTGTGGCCGAGCTTCGCCAGCTGGTTTACACCCTCCATGAAGCAGGCATCGAGGTTATTCTCGACGTGGTCTACAACCACAGCGGCGAAGGCGCGGCCCACGGGCCGACGCTGAACCTGCGCGGCCTGGATAATGCCGGGTACTACCGCCTGCTCGAGGACAAAAGCCGCTATGCCAACGACAGCGGCACGGGTAATACACTGGCGGTTCACTCCCCCATGGTGCTGCGCATGGTGCTGGACAGCCTGCGTTATTGGGCGCAGACTTTCGGCATCGACGGTTTCCGTTTTGATTTGGCCACCGCGGTGGCACGCGGCCCGCAGGGCTTCGATCCGCAAGGCACCTTCCTGCAAGCCATCACCCAAGATCCGGTACTCGGCAGGCTCAAGTTGATCGCCGAACCCTGGGACCTTGGTCCGGGCGGCTACCAGCTGGGCAACTTCCCGGCCCCTTTCGCCCAGTGGAACGACCAATTCCGCGACGGGGTGCGACGGGCCTGGCGCCGCGAAGCGCTGGGAGAGGCCAATATCGGCGCGTTGCTGCTCGGTTCCGCGTTCCTCTTCGAGCACTCCGGGCGCACTACCGCGGCGGGGATCAATTTCATCAGCGCGCATGACGGGTTCACCCTGCGCGATACGGTCTCCTACTCGCGCAAGCACAACGAGGCCAATGGCGAGGATAACCGGGACGGCCATGATGGGAACCACAGCGACAACTTCTCGGTCGAAGGCCCCACGGACGACTCGGAAATCGCCCAGGCTCGCAGCCTGCGTGTGCGCGGCATGCTCGCCACCCTGCTCCTCGCGCAGGGTGTGCCCATGCTTTTGGCCGGCGACGAACTGGGCAACAGCCAGCGGGGGAACAACAACGCCTACGCCCAGGACAACGACTTGGGCTGGATCGACTGGTCGGCTACGGACCGCGAGCTGATGGAGTATGTGCGGCGGCTCATTGAGGTGCGCCGGCGCCTCCCGTTGCTGCGCCAGCGCGGTTTCCTTCATGGGCAGTTGCGCGCCAACGGACTGCCCGATGTGCGGTGGTTGCTCCCTGACGGGTCCGCCCCGGCTGCCGAACACTGGCAGAATCCGGACTTTCGTTCATTGGCCCTCCAGCTGCGCGGCAGAGCCCAGGACCCTCGCGGTGAAGGCCTCGCCGGAAGTGTCCTGATCATTTTCAACCTCGGCGAGGACTGCGAATTCGACCTGCCCCACCCTGAGAACGCGGCTCCGTGGCAGCTCGAATTGGACAGCGCCGCGCCTGGGCATCCGGCCGGCACCGTGTCGGATCGATATGCCGCCCGGGCCCATTCGATCGCGGTGTTCAGCTCTGGCTGCTAGCGCACCCGATCAAAACTGAAGTTGCTATCAGATAGCCCATGGCGCATAGGTATCGTGCGGATTCTGGTTGACCGCTTCCCACCATGCAGACCTTCGCGCCCTGATTGAACTCAAGCGACAGCGACATCGGCTGCCTGCACACCGCCGCACAACGGGGCTTGGAAACCCCTGAAAGCGTCGTGACGATAATGCGGCAGGGCTAGCCGCTGGATCTTGCTGCGGCGTTCGCCTTGGCCGTGGCAACGAAGAGCAACGTCAGGGCCACCACATAGCCAACGCCTGTAATCGCGAAGGCCCACCCCGGCGACCCAAACAGGCAAAATGCGGTGGCGAGCAACAAAAAGACCCAGCCAATCCGTCCACTGAGTTTCATCAAGGGAGCGGCAGCCGCATGGCCACTCAGCCACGCGTCGTCAGTGGCCAGGGTATGCCGAGTTTTAATGCCGATCGCAGAGTTTCGTGTCAGTCTCCCGGCACTCATGGAAGGTGCCAGGCCGGCCGAGATGGCAGTCAGCGTCAAGAGCCCCAGCATAAACGGAATAACACTTAGCAGGTCCATAGATTCCCTAGTCTGCGCTTCACTCTGACTCTGAGTCCTGCGTCCGCCCAAGCAGACAGCCATTACGCCGGTACGACGTTAGAAGCATGGGCTTGGCGCCAGTGGCCTTAGATCTGCGTGCCAACGGCTTGGAGCGAGACCTGCTCGCATAGCGGCGTCAACACCGAATGCTCTGCTCCGGCTGCAATCTCAACGCTACCGCAGTCGCCTCTCCATCTTATGCATGCGCGCGGCAGGCCGCTGTTGTTCCTGCATTGTTAACCACACCGGCATCGAGGGGGTACTAAAACGGTGGGCATCCTCTACAAGTTTGCAGAAGATGCCCACCGTTTTTGCGCGATGCGACCTCGAAGATTAAGCTTCGATGTTGAATCTCATGACCAAGGCCAGCCCGATAATGACCGCACCCCAGATCAAACCGAGGATGATGGTGATACGGTTCAGGTTTCGCTCAGCGACACCTGAAGATCCCATCGAGCTGGTCATGCCGCCGCCGAACATGTCGGACATACCGCCACCCTTCCCCTTGTGCAGGAGAATCAGGAGGGTTAGCAAGACACTGGTGATGCCCAGGAGTACCTGCAAAATGATCTTGATAATATCCAAGACGACGGTTCCTTAGTTAGATTCAGTCGGTAACGAGATGATGTTCGAACCTGACAATATTAGCAAATTCTTCAGCGTCAAGGCTGGCTCCGCCAACCAACACGCCGTCAACGTCACGTTCACGCATGATTGCGGCGGCATTTGACGCCTTAACACTACCGCCATATAGCAGTCGGGTCTTCTGCGCGATCTCATCACCGAAGCGTTCGGCCAGTGCCCCGCGGATGGCGGCGCACAGTTCCTGCGCATCGGCAGGTCCCGCAACTTCGCCAGTGCCAATGGCCCAAACCGGCTCGTAAGCGATAACCAGGTTTTCGGCCTGCTCAGCGGTGACGCCGGCCAGGGATTCCTCCAGCTGGGTCAGGGTAAATGAAACCTGCTCCCCTGCCTTACGGATTTCCAGGCCCTCGCCCACACACAACACCGGGGTCAGCTCGTGGCGGTAAGCCGCTGCGAGCTTCGAGGCGATGACCTCGTTGGTTTCGTTGTGGTACTCGCGACGCTCGGAGTGGCCGACCAGAACGTACCGGCAACCCAGCTTGTTCAGGAACTGACCGGAGATTTCACCGGTGTAGGCTCCCGAATCCTGAGTGGACAGATCTTGGGCGCCGTATACGACGTCCAGCTTGTCACCCAGGGTCAGGGTCTGCACGCCACGAAGGTCCGTGAATGGCGGGAATACCGCCACCTCGGCCCGATCGTAGTCATGCTGGTGATCCTTCAGGGTCCACGCCAACTTCTGCACCAGGGTGATGCCCTGGACGTGGTCCATGTTCATCTTCCAGTTGCCGGCGATCAGCGGCTGGCGCACAAATGCACCGTTTTGCGAAATGGTCATAAATCAGCCTTCCAATGCGGCAACACCCGGCAGGGTCTTGCCTTCAAGGTACTCCAACGAGGCGCCGCCGCCGGTGGAGATATGTCCGAAGTCATCCTCTGAGAAACCCAGCGCACGCACGGCCGCGGCCGAGTCGCCGCCGCCTACCACGCTGAACGCTTCCGAGCCGGCCAGGGCCTGCGCCACGGTTCGAGTCCCCTCGGCAAATGCCGGGATCTCGAAGACACCCATGGGGCCGTTCCAGAACACGGTGTTAGCGCCGGTGATGTAGCTCGCGAACTTCTCCGCAGACTTCGGGCCGATGTCCAGGCCTAGGCCGTTCGAGCCGAAGCTCGCCTCTTCGATCTTGTCTGCGTCAAGCACCTCGTGAGCCGCGTCGGCACCGAACTTGTCCGCCACCACCACGTCAACCGGGAGGATAATGTCACAGACGAGCTTCTCGGCGCGTTCCAAGTACTCCTGGCAGACGGCGATCTGGTCTTCTTCAAGCAGCGAGCCGCCAATGTTGTGGCCCTGCGCCTTCAGGAAGGTGAACGCCATGCCGCCGCCGATCAACAGCTGGTCGGCCTTGCCGATCAGGTTGTCGATCACCGCGAGCTTGTCCGAGACTTTCGAACCGCCCAAAACCACCACGTACGGGCGCTTAGGAGCCTCGGTCAGGGTCTTGAGGACCTTCACCTCGGTGGCCACCAGGTCGCCCTGGTAGCTCGGCAACAAGCCGGCAATGTCATACACCGAGGCGTGCTTGCGGTGCACCGCACCGAACGCGTCGTTGACGTAGGCACCGTTCTCGCCGGTCAATGCGGCCAGTTCCTTGGCCAGCTCGACACGTTCGGCGTCGTCCTTGGAGGTTTCGCGGGCGTCGAAACGCACGTTCTCCAAGACCAGAACCGAACCGTCGGCCAGGTTCGCCGCGGCTTCGCGGGCCGAAGGGCCCACCACGTCGGCAGCCACGGTGACATCGAAGTCGGCCAACTCGTTCAGGCGGGTAGCCGCCGGAGCGATGGAGTACTTTGGATCAAACTGGCCCTTGGGACGACCCAGGTGGGCCATCACAATGACCTTGGCGCCGGCGTCAACCAGCTTGGAAATCACCGGCAGCGAAGCGCGTACGCGGCCGTCATCGGTCACGGTGTCACCGTCGAGCGGCACGTTCAGGTCACTGCGGACCAGTACGTAGCGTCCGCGGACACCGTTGTCAGCGATCAATTCGTCAAGTGTGTGTGAAGACATGTCTCTAGGTTATCGACTAGAGGCTTGATCCCACGAATTCGACAAGGTCAACCAGGCGTGAGGAATATCCCCACTCGTTGTCGTACCAAGCCACAACCTTCACGGTGTTGCCCATGATGGTGGTCAGGCCGGAGTCGAAGATTGCCGAATGCGGGTTCGTCACGATATCCGAGGAAACCAGCGGATCGGTCGAGTACTCCAGGTACTTGGAAAGCTTGCCTTCGCTGGCGGCCTTCTCAAAGGCTGCGTTGATCTCGTCCACGGTGGCGGTGCGGGCCAGGTTGACGGTCAGGTCGGTGGCCGAGCCGGTTGGAACTGGGACGCGCATGGCGTAACCGTGCAGCTTGCCCTTGAGTTCCGGAAGCACCACGCCGATAGCCTTGGCGGCACCGGTGGAGGTAGGAATCATGTTCAGCGCCGCAGCGCGGGCCCGACGCGGGTCGCTGTGCGGTGCATCCTGCAGACGCTGGTCAGCGGTGTATGCGTGGATGGTGGTCATCAGGCCGTCGACAATGCCGAATTCGTCGTTCAGCACCTTGGCCACGGGAGCCAAGCAGTTGGTGGTGCACGATGCGTTCGAGATGATGGCGTGGCTGGCCGGATCGTACTTTTCGTGGTTGACGCCCATCACAATGGTGATGTCTTCATGCTTGGCTGGAGCCGAGATGATGACTTTCTTGGCGCCGGCTTCGATGTGGTGGCGGGCATCGTCAGCCTTGGTGAAAAAGCCGGTGGACTCGATGACGATGTCCACATTCAGTTCGCGCCATGGAAGGTTGCCTGGCTTGCGTTCGGACAGAACCTTGATACGGCGTTCTCCGACGACAATCTCGTCGCCGTAGACTGAAACCGTCTCGCCCAGCGGGCCGAGCACGGAATCAAACTTCACCAGGTGAGCAAGCGAATCGATTGAACCAAGGTCGTTGACGGCGACGATATCGATGTCTGCTTTGTGAGCCAGAACTGCACGCAAGAAGTTGCGTCCGATACGACCGAAACCATTGATTCCAACACGGGTTGTCACGTGACTATCTCCTCTAAATGGGAAAATGATGCCACGACCGCAGTCTTACGGAAGTGGCCTACTTTAAAGAGGACACTCCGTTGTGCCGTGCATGCGGATCCCGGCTGATGCCAGGATCCGCCACACACTTATACATCCTACGCTATCTCAACGTTGAATGTGAGCTAACTTACCGATTAAGTAAGTTTACTTTCCTGGGACGATCAACGAAGCGGCGCCGGTGCGGGCAGCTTCGAAGCGAGCCTGGACGTCGGCCCAGTTCACGATGTTCCAGAACGCCTTGACGTAGTCGGCCTTGACGTTGACGTAGTCCAGGTAGAAGGCGTGCTCCCACATATCCAGCATCAGCAGCGGGATGGTTGCCACTGGGACGTTGCCCTGCTGATCGTAGAGCTGTTCGATAACCAGCTGGCCACCGATTGCATCGTATGCCAGAACAGCCCAGCCCGAGCCCTGCAGGCTCATGGCCGATGCGGTGAAGTGAGCGCGGAATGCATCAAACGAACCGAAGAAGTCCTCGATCGCCGCGGCCAGCTCGCCCTCAGGCTTGTCGCCGCCTTCTGGGGACAGGTTGTTCCAGAAGATCGAGTGGTTGGTGTGGCCACCGAGGTGGAACGCCAGGTCCTTGGACAGCTTCGGGATGTTGCCGAACTCGCCCTTTTCGCGAGCCTCAGCCAGCTGCTCCAGTGCCGAGTTGGCGCCAGCAACGTAGGTTGCGTGGTGCTTGGAGTGGTGCAGCTCCATGATGCGAGCCGAGATGTTCGGCTCAAGGGCAGCGTAGTCGTACTGCAGTTCTGGCAGCGAATAGACAGCCATGATTCTCCTCAATCTGTTAAATTGGACGAATCTCCGCGGAAAGGATTACCGCGGGGACACTTTACTGTTCCAGTTCATCTACTGGAACGCTGGACTCGGTACCGGGTATTCCCATATCACTGGCTTTTTTATCAGCCATCGCCAGAAGGCGGCGGATACGGCCGGCAATCGCGTCCTTGGTCATGGGTGGTTCAGCCATACGGCCGAGCTCATCCAGCGACGCCTGTTTGTGCTCCAGGCGTAGCAGTCCGGCGTAACGCAGATGCTCAGGCACCTCGTCACCCAGAATCTCTATGGCGCGCTCAACACGCGCACCGGCAGCGACCGCCGCTTGGGCGCTGCGACGCAGGTTGGCATCGTCGAAGTTCGCCAGGCGATTGGCTGTGGCGCGAACTTCCTTGCGCATCCGGCGCTCTTCCCAGACCATCAGTGCATCATGTGCACCCATGCGGGTCAGCAGCTGGGCGATGGCGTCGCCGTCGCGAATCACCACCCGGTCAACACCACGTACCTCGCGGGCCTTAACCGTCAAGCCCAGCCGGCGCGCGGCGCCAACCAGTGCCAGCGCGGCCTCGGGGCCGGGGCAGGTAATTTCCAATGCCGAGCTTCGTCCGGGTTCGGTTAAGGACCCGTGGGAAAGGAACGCACCACGCCAGACCGCCTCGGCGTCAGCGGTAGAACCGTTGACGATCACCGAAGGCAGGCCGCGCACCGGGCGGCCGCGCTGGTCAAGCAAACCGGTTTGCCGCGCGAGAACTTCGCCGTCCTTGGAAACGCGCACAATGTAGCGGCTGCCCTTGCGGATCCCAGATCCCGACACCATGACGATCTCGGCATCGTGGCCGTACAGCTCGCCAATGGCAATCTTCAAGCGGCGGGCGGTCGCAGCCAAGTCCACTTCAGCTTCGATCACAATTCGTCCGGAGACGATATGCAGTCCGCCGCTAAAACGCAACATGGTCGAGACTTCGGCCTTGCGGACCGAAGGCTTGCGAATTTCCACCCGCGACAGCTCGTCTTTGACGGAAGCCGTCAATGCCATGAATCAAACTCCCTTACATGGATCCCCTTAGGATCCGATTGCGGTAAACACCTCGTGATAGGCCGCCGCTAGACGCAACGGGTCGTGCACCGCACGACCGTCAGATACCCCTACTCTACTAAAAAAGGTCCGGGCACCGAGTTTTTGCGCTGCGAGCTCAAATCGTTCTTTGTTGTTCACAAGCGATTCGTCTGCGAGAATGGCGTCGAATTTCACCTCTGGCGCATAGCGGCTGAGCACTTCCAGGTGAGCCGCGGCGTCCAGCCCGGAAGTTTCTGCGGTATCCAACGCTAGATTCATGGTCAGCAACCGCTTGGCAGTGGTGGTGGCGATAGCCTGGCGCATATCGGGGAGCAAAAGGTGCGGCAACACCGAGGTGTACCACGACCCAGGGCCAAGGACCACCCAGTCAGCCAGTTCAATGGCTTCAAGGGCCTCCGCGCAGGCGGGAGCATCCGGCGGGTCCAAACTCACATTGGTGACCAATCCCCCGAGCCCTGCCTTGGCGATCTTCGCCTGCCCTTCGATATGGCGGCGCACCAACGTATCGGTGGCGGCATCCGTTTCAAGCACTTCGCCGTGGATTGAGAGCGGTACCGTGCTCATGGGCAGCACCTGACCGCGAGCACCCAGCAGCGCTCCCGCCCAGCGCAGGCCGGCGACTGGGTTATCCAGAAGTTCCCAGAGCGCCAGGATCAACAGGTTTCCCACCGCGTGGCCGTTGAGCGGTTCCTCGGCGTTGGCAGGCGATTCAAACCGGTGCTGCATCACATCACGCCAGGTCCGGCCCCAGTCATTGTCATCACACAGGGCAGCTAACGCCATGCGCAGGTCCCCTGGAGGCAGCACGTCGAATGAGTCGCGCAGGCGTCCGGAACTGCCGCCATCATCTGCGACGGTGACCACGGCGGTCAGGTCGGTCGAAAGCCGCCGCAGGGCGGATAACGACGCGGAAAGCCCATGTCCCCCGCCCAGAGCCACCACGGATGGGTTGCGATAGTCGTTGCTGCGGTTCAGGCCCTGGATGGGGATCGGGCCGGTAGCGAAGGCCATCGCTACTACTCACGTCCCAGGTCGCGGTGGCTCACGTTCACCCGAACATTGGGCAACTGCGCTAGGCGGCGCCCGAGTTCAACGCTGGTGGCCACCGAACGATGTTTGCCGCCGGTGCAACCCACGGCAATTGTCGCGTAGTGCTTATTCTCACGACGGTAGCCGTCGAACACCGGCTCCAATGCCTTGAGGTAATTCTCGATGAACTCGCCGGTTCCGGTCTGCGAAAGAACGTATTCCGAGACTTCCCGGTCCAGCCCGGTTTGCGGGCGCAGCTCAGGCACCCAGTGCGGGTTGGGAATGAAGCGCACGTCAGCCACGTAGTTGGCGTCGGTGGGCAGCCCGTATTTGAAACCGAAACTCATCACGTTGATTCGCAGGATCACCGGGCCGGACTCGCTGAACAATTCGTTGACCGTGCGGGCCAAGTCGTGCACCGACATGGAGGAGGAATCCAAAACGATTTCCGCGGCTTCGCGCAGTTCCCGGGTGATTTCGCGCTCGCGCTGGATTCCGTTGACGATGCGGCCATCACCCTGCAGCGGGTGGGGGCGGCGTCCCTGCTCAAACCGGCGAACCAGAACATCGTCACTGGCATCGAGGTAGACCAGCCGGAATTTCACTCCGCTGGCCGTCAGGTTTGCCAGCGCATCACGGATTTCGGGGAACATGTCCTTCGAACGCACGTCCATCACCACGGCCATTCGCGGGATGGACCCCTGCGACCGGCTCATCAGCTCGGTGAGGGGACCGACCATGGCCGGTGGCAGGTTCTCCACCACGTACCAATCCTGGTCTTCCAAGGCATGGGCAACGGTCGTGCGACCGGCACCTGACATGCCGGTAACAATCACCAGCTCGGATTCCGGCGGCTTTACGGCTTCATACTCAGCGCTCATACTTCAAGGCTAGTCCAGAATTTCTCCGGTAGTCATGTTTACCGCGCTCGGTGACGCGCCTTGAAGCGAATCTGCGATGGTTTGCGCAAGTTTCGGACCGACTCCGGGCACTTCAAGCAGCTGCTCGACACTGGCTGCACGAATTTTTTTCATGGAACCAAAGTGTTTGCGCAATGCTTCCTGCTTCGACTTGCCCAAGCCCGGTACCGCATCCAGCTCCGAGGCGAGCATGGACTTGCCACGTTTGGCCCGGTGGAAGGTAATGGCAAAACGGTGCGCCTCGTCGCGCAACCGCTGCACCAGATACAACGCGGCGGAGGCGCGCGGAAGGATGAGCGGGAACGGGTCCTCCGGCAGCCACAACTCTTCGAGCCGTTTGGCCAGGCCAACCACCGGAATATCGTCGATCCCCAGGTCATCCAGGGCCTTTTGTGCGGCGGCGACCTGCGGCGGACCACCGTCGACAATGACCAATGAAGGCGGGTAGGCGAACTTCTTCACCTCGGCGGTCCCCGCTTCGATTTCACCACCGGTCAGCAGCTGCGGGTCGACCTTTTCCTTCAGGTACCGGCTGAAACGACGGTGGATCACGTCATACATGCTGGCGGTGTCGTCACGTGCGGCGTCTCCGGTAATGGAGAACTTCCGGTATTCGCTCTTTTTGGGCAGCCCGTCTTCAAAAACCACCATCGAGGCGACCACGTTGGTGCCTTGGGTGTGCGAGGCGTCGTAGCATTCGATACGCAGCAATGCCTGTTCGGTCCCCAGCGCGTCCTGCAGCTCCTGCATGGCCAGCGAGCGGGTGGTGATGTCCCCCGCCCGCTTGGACTTATGCAGGCGCAAGGATTGCTCCGCGTTCTCCACCACGGTTCCCGCCAGGGCTGCCTTGTCCCCGCGTTGGGCCACCCGCAAGGAAACCCGTGAACCCCGCAGCTCCGAAAGCCAGGTGGTCACCTCTTCGGTGTCCTCGGGCAGCTGCGGAACCAGTATTTCCCGCGGGATCCGATCCGCATGGTCCGCATACACCTGGGTGAGCAGCTGTTCGACAAATTCGCCGTCGGTGGTGTCGGTGACCTTCTCCACCACCCAGCCACGCTGAGAACGGATACGCCCATCTCGCACGTGGAAAACCTGGACCGCGGCTTCCAGCTCGTCACCGTGAATTCCGAAGATATCCGCGTCGGTGTTATCCGCCAGCACCACGGCATTACGTTCAAAAACCTTGTTCAGCGCGGCGATGTCGTCGCGGTAGCGGGCAGCCTGCTCGTATTCGAGCTCGGCTACGGCCTCTTGCATCTTCACGGTCAATGCCTTGGTGAATCGGGTCGCTTCCCCACCCATAAACGTGCACAGGTCATCGGCCAAGGCCCGGTGTTCTTCTTCGCTGACCCGGCCCACGCAGGGGGCCGAACATTTGTCGATGTAGCCCAGCAGGCAAGGACGCCCCGAGGCTTCGGCGCGTTTGAATACTCCCGGCGCGCAACTGCGTACCGGGAAAACCCGCAACAGGGTGTCCAGGGTTTCCCGGATGGCCTTGGCCGGGTAGAACGGGCCGAAGTATTTCACGCCCTTGCGTTTATCGCCGCGCATCACCAGGGCGCGCGGATACTTTTCATCCATCGTCACCGCGAGGTACGGATAGGTTTTGTCGTCCCGGAAGACGATGTTGAACCGCGGGTTGTATTCCTTGATCCAGGTGTACTCCAGCTGCAGCGCTTCGAGTTCTGAACCCACCACGGTCCACTCGACACTTGCGGCGGTGAAAACCATGGTGCGGGTTTTTGGTGTCAATCGGTCCGGATTGACGAAGTAGGAGGACAGGCGGTTGCGCAGAACCCGTGCTTTGCCCACATAGATCACCCGAGCGTGCTCGTCGCGGAAGCGGTAGACGCCGGGTTTAGTGGGAATATCCGAGGTTTGCGGCCGGTAGCTGGCTGGATCTGCCATGGGCTACTTGGCGTCCGGCGGAAGCTGGTTGTAGGAGTCCACGCGCTCCTGCCCCGAAAGCTCGGCAATTGCATCAACGATCCGGTCGGTAGCCAGACGGCGCTGCGGAAGCGGGTGTTTCCGGCCGAGCTTGTCGAAGTACAGTGGCTCGCCGTAGTGGATGTGGAATTTTGTCGGACGGAACCCCTTGGTTCCGGCCGGTTGCAGCTTCTCGGTTCCGATCAGGCCCACCGGCACCACCGGAACACCGGTGGTCAGTGCCAGCCAACCCACACCGGTCCGTCCGCGGTACAGTTTGCCGTCGCGCGACCGGGTACCTTCCGGGTAAATTCCGATGCCGCTGCCGGCTTCGATGATCTCCACCAACGAGTCCAAGGCGGCCACGGAGGCCGCCTGCTCCCCACGCTGCACCGGGATGGAACCGACCGATTCAAAAAACGACTTCATCAGCTTGCCCTTGACACCGGGGGTCGTGAAGTACTCGGCCTTGGCAAAAAAGGCGACGTCGCGTGGGGTCAGCGCCTGGATGATCAGGGAGTCAAAAAAAGAAAGATGGTTGGAGGCAACAATAAAGCCGCCCTCCTTAGGCACGTTTTCCAGTCCGGTGACCTCGGCGCGGCAGATGCCGTGGATGATGCCGCGGATGGAGGATCGCGTCATGGTGTAGATGCTCATCTACTGTGCACCTTCCTGCAGCTGTTTCTCTAAGTTCAATTCGGCGGCCAGTTGCTCACCCAAAAGCAGATGTGCCAGCTGGGCCGCGGTAGACACCTGGAAGTCCGCGGCATCAAGTTCATCACCCTGCGCGAAACCCCAGTGCACCCCGATGCTGCGCACACCGTTGTCGCGGGCGGCATCAAGGTCGTAGTGCCGGTCCCCCACCACTACGCAGTGTGCTGGGTCCAGCTTTGCCTGGGTTAACGCAGCGGCCACAATGTGGGCCTTGCTGGAGCCGTGCGACCCGCCTTCACTGCTGTTGCCATGGATTGCGTCGAGGCTGCTGTCCAGCCCTTGAACGGCAATAAGCTCACGGGCGATCGGCAGCGGCTTGGCGGTGGTCACTGCCACGTGAATTCCTGCTGCCCGCAGCCCGTCCAACACCTCTCGCATGCCTGGATACACCGTGGATTGGCGCATGCCGACCTGTGCGTAACGTACCCGGTACGCGGCAATCACCGAGTCGATGTTCTCATCGGTGACCCCCTCAAGGGTGCGCAGCCCGACCTGCAGCGGCGGGCCAACCAGCGCCTCGACATTTTCTTCTCCGGGATCCGGGATTCCGTGAGCCACCAGGGCATGGCGGATTCCGGAGGTAATGGAGCCTGCAGGGTCCACCAGGGTCCCGTCCAGATCAAAGAGCACGCTTGCAACCGACATATTCACTAGGACATCATCCCACGAAGCGGACGCGGGTAAACAATCCATAACTGAATTCGAATGTACCCGCGCCCGCTCACCGAGGGCATTTTGCCTGCTCGTCCCTTCTAAAGGATCTGCGCCAAGAACGCGCCGGTATGCGATTGCGCGACCTTCGCTACCTTTTCCGGGGTACCGGTGGCCATGATCGTGCCACCGCCGGAACCGCCTTCCGGCCCCAGATCAACCACCCAGTCAGCGGACTTGATCACATCCAGGTTGTGCTCGATGGTCAACACGGTGTTTCCCTTGTCGACCAGCCCCTGCAGCACCAGCAGCAGTTTGCGGATGTCTTCAAAATGCAGGCCCGTGGTTGGCTCATCCAGCACGTAGATGGACCGGCCGTTTGAACGCTTCTGCAGTTCGGCCGCGAGTTTCACTCGCTGCGCCTCGCCGCCGGAGAGGGTGGTGGCCGGCTGCCCCAGGCGGACGTAGCCCAATCCGACATCCACCAGGGTGTTCAGATGGCGGGCGATCGGGGTGAAGGCGCTGAAAAATTCGGCACCTTCAGAAATCGGCATATCCAGCACGTCGGCGATGTTCTTGCCCTTGTAAAGCACCTGCAGCGTTTCGCGGTTGTAGCGCGCTCCGTGGCACACCTCGCACGGGACGTAAACGTCCGGCAGGAAGTTCATCTCGATTTTCAGCGTGCCGTCGCCCGAACAGGCCTCGCAGCGTCCGCCCTTGACGTTGAAGGAGAAACGTCCCGGCTGGTAGCCGCGGAGCTTGGCCTCATTGGTCTCGGCGAACAACTTGCGGATGTTGTCGAACACCCCGGTATAGGTTGCCGGGTTGGAGCGCGGGGTGCGGCCAATTGGCGACTGATCCACGTGGACCACCTTGTCCAGGTGCTCCAGACCCTGCACACGGGTATGGCGTCCGGGCACCTGCTTGGCGCCGTTGAGCTTGTTCGCCAAAACCTTGTAGAGGATGTCGTTCACCAGGGTGGACTTGCCGGAACCCGAAACACCGGTCACCGCGGTCAGCACCCCCAGCGGGAACTCCACGCTGACGTTCTGCAGGTTGTTTTCGCTGGCGCCAACGACCTTGAGCTTGCGGTCCTTGTCCACCTTGCGGCGTTTGGACGGAATCTCAATCTGTTTGCGTCCCGAGAGGTAATCGCCGGTCAACGAGCGGGTGTTCTTCTTCAGCCCCTCAACGGATCCCGAGTGGACCACTTCGCCGCCGTGCTCGCCGGCACCCGGACCGATATCCACAATCCAGTCGGCCTCAGCGATGGTGTCCTCGTCGTGCTCCACCACAATCAGGGTGTTGCCCAGCGAACGCAGGTGCAACAGGGTTTCGATCAGCCGTCGGTTATCCCGCTGGTGCAGGCCGATGGATGGCTCATCGAGCACATACAGCACCCCGACCAGCCCGGAACCAATCTGGGTGGCCAGTCGGATACGCTGGGCTTCGCCGCCGGAGAGTGTGCCGGCTGCACGTTCAAGGGTCAGGTACTCAAGTCCCACATCCAGCAGGAACTTCATGCGGGCGCCAATTTCCTTCAGCACCTGCACCGCGATTTTCGCTTCACGTTCGCTCAGTTCCAGGGTGGTGAGGAATTCGGCGGCGCTGCGCAGGTCCATGGCGGAGACCTGGGCAATGGATTTACCGCCCACCAGCACCGACAGCGATGCCGGGTTCAAGCGCGCCCCGCCACAGGTTGGGCAGTGGATCTGGCGCATGTACTGCTCGTAGCGGTCACGCGCGTGATCTGATTCGGTTTCCTGGTGTTTGCGGTGCACGTAGGAGATGACACCTTCGAAACCGGTGGAGTACTTCCGTTCGCGGCCGAACCGGTTTTTGTACTGCACCACCACCTTGTGGTCCTTGCCGTGCAGAATTGCCTGCCGGGCGACGTCCGGCAGGTCCCGCCAGCGGGTGTCCATCGTAAAGCCCAGTTCGTTGCCCAGGCCTTCAA
This sequence comes from Glutamicibacter sp. NPDC087344, assembly GCF_044744225.1. Classification (NCBI taxonomy): domain Bacteria; kingdom Bacillati; phylum Actinomycetota; class Actinomycetes; order Micrococcales; family Micrococcaceae; genus Glutamicibacter; species Glutamicibacter sp. NPDC087344. The sequence goes on from NZ_JBIUXY010000009.1 coordinate 73,693, forward strand.
TCAGGCGGTTCCAGTACTCGGTGGTTGCCTTGCCCAGGGACCACGGAGCAATGGCCCCGTCGTTGAGGGTCACCTCATCGTCGGGGACGATCAGGTGTTCGTCCACCTCCAGCTTGGTACCGATACCGGAGCAGGCGGAACAGGCGCCAAAGGGGTTGTTGAAGGAGAAGGTCCGCGGTTCAATCTCATCGATGGCCAACGGGTGCTCGTTGGGGCAGGCAAGGTTCTCGGAAAATGAGCGGATACGCTGCGGATCATCGGCGTCGAGGTCGACAAAATCCGCCAGGACCCTTCCATCGGCAATACCCAGGGCAGTCTCGATGGAATCGGTCAGGCGCTGATGGACGTCTTCCTTCATGGCCAGGCGGTCGACCACCACCTCGATGGTGTGCTTGACCTGTTTAGCCAGCTTCGGAGGATCGGTGAGCTGGATGGTTGTTCCATCAACCCGGGCGCGGGAGAAGCCCTTGGCGGAGAGCTCTGCGAACAGGTCCACAAATTCGCCCTTGCGGGAGCGAACCACCGGGGCAAGGATCTGGAAACGGGTGCGTTCGGGCAGCTCCATGAGCTGATCCACAATCTGCTGCGGAGTCTGCTTGGAAATCGGCTCGCCGCATTCCGGGCAGTGCGGACGCCCCACACGCGCCCAGAGCAAACGCATGTAGTCGTAGACCTCGGTGATGGTGCCGACCGTGGAACGCGGGTTTCGGCTGGTGGATTTCTGGTCGATGGACACCGCCGGGGACAAGCCTTCGATGAAGTCCACATCCGGCTTGTCGACCTGGCCCAGGAACATTCGGGCATAGGCAGAGAGCGACTCAACGTAACGTCTCTGGCCCTCGGCGAAAATCGTGTCGAACGCCAGCGAAGATTTGCCAGAACCGGACAAGCCGGTGAACACGATCATCGCGTCACGCGGCAGATCGATGTCGACATTCTTCAGGTTGTGCTCACGCGCGCCCTTGACGACCAGGCGCGTCAAATCAGTTTTTTTGCTCTCTGCAGTAATAGCCACGAAGCAATACTAATCGAAAATTACTTCGAATGAGTGTGAACTCCGACGTAACTCACAGTCACAAGCTCCACGACCTGAAAATCTCACGGCGAGCGCCAAGTGTCCTACCGGCTCAAGTTCGCACCGGCGCGCTGGGTGAGTTAGCCTCACGGACTGGCTTTGGGCTGACGCAGGAGTCATGACAGGGGTTTGCCGGCGTGACGCCTGGGATGACAACTCGACTGATTCGTCGCGGTTTCCCGGCGTGAAGCCTGAGCGCTCAAAGGTGAATGGCCATCAGCGTTCGGGCATCTTGTAGGCGACCATGCCGTTGCGGGAGGCGAGAACCTCAATGGGGTTCTTATCCAGGCCGATTCGTTGGAATTCTGCGAATAACGGAAGCTCCTTGGTCGGCTTCAAGTCATCGCGAGTGCACGGTTCCACACTTTCGCCAAGGTTCAGATTGGTTTTTCCGGATTCTTTGGTGGGGTTCTTGATGTCTACCGGCTCTCGCTCGATTTCGCACAGGACAATCGGCCCGAGGACCTCGGAGAGTTCGGCTTTCGCCCCGGTCGCGATATCCACCGCGGCGAGCCCAGACTTCAGGGGCAGGATTGTGTATTTCTGGTCGCCAAGGATTTTGTTCGCATCGGCCAGATCCACCGCGTCGTCGTATTCCGGCAGTTCGTGGGACCACAGAACCTCGCCGGTGGTTGCATCGATGCTTGCCACATCCCATTTCAGCCCGGTGGTCCCTTCGGTCCATCCGGTGGCGGGGCGTACCGTGGTCAGTCCCTGCTGGAATCTGCAGGTGACAAAGCTGCTACGGGTCTGGGCGGCACGGACGTTGGCGATGCTGGCGCAGTTCAGGGCCGCCCCTGGTATCGCCCAGCGTCGTTTGCCGGTTTCGGGTTCCAGCCCGACGAGCATCTGGTCTGTGCTCCAGTCTCGTACATACGCGTCTCCATCTGGCACGTATTGGTAGTCCATCCGCGAACCGCTCCCCACGTAGGTTTGGTGCGGCTCGTTGAACATTTCCCATTCCCATCCGTGATCTGTTGAATAGTACCGGTCGAAAATCTGTTCGTAGGGGATGCTCCAGAGAATTCTGCCGTCGCGGGCATAGCTCAGGATCTCTTGGTTCTCTCCCCTGTCCTGGGATGATGACAGGCCCTCGTCGATCAGCCGGTCTGAAGATTTTTTCTTGGGTGTGGGAAGCTCGCGGCTTGAGACCGGGTTCCAGCGCTGGTCATCCCAGTCGTACCGCAGATCTTTGTCAACGCCTTGGCTCGTGTAGGCCTCGATACACCACGATCCGTCGCATTCGGTGGGACGATTTGCCCGCAAGGTGGTCGGAAAAGCTTCTGCTATGTTATCTCCGGTGGCGAGGTCAATGATCACCAGTTGTTCGGATTCTTCGCCGATAGGTTCAAGCATGGCCATCGTCTGTTTTCCATCACGTTCGATGACCGGAAATGCCAGGGCGATCCCGCCGGGTGTGCGTCCGATGGAGGCCTCGCGCTTCCAGCGTTGCGACCCGTCATTAAGGTCACGGGCAATCAGTGCCAGGGAACCTTTGCGTTCAACGTAGGCGATTGCCAGCCCGCGGGGTTGAATCACGTGAATCTTTGAGACGAGGTTTTCTTTGCTGCTCCAGGCCACCGTAACGGGTTGGGCACCCAGGGCGGCCGGCGGTGTTTCGGGCTGCGCGGAAATGGTGGTGCAGCCGGTCAGCAGCCCCCACAGCAGGCAACAAGCTGCCCCGGCTTGCAATATTTGTGGACGTTGAGTGTTCTGCTGCACGATGAGCTCCCGAAGTCGGTGGGTGTCAATTCGCACAGCCTATGGGCAAGAATAATTATTTTGAGAGGTTTTCCACAGGGTCGGATGGCCCCGCGCGGCACCACGGTACCGAGCCGGAACGACGGTCGTTATCCATGGAGCCTCACTTGCCAGCGCTGCCGGCATCCGCTGCCACGGCATGTATTCAGGAGGATGCTTGGTCTAATGTCCAACCAGTCCGCTGGTCATCGTGGAATTCCGGCATGCTGTCGCACCGTGCGCCGGCGATTGCGACTCGGGGCACGAAGAGTGCCTCCTTGAGGAGGTTTATCCCCTCGCGGTGCTTCGCGAGCAACGCACCATCACACTACCGAGGCAGTGAGCTGAAGGCGGCACGTACGTACTTCACCGCGGTTTCTTCATCCACGGACCACATCTGCGCGATCCGCGCCAGGTCTGCCGCCGCATCACTGACCTCCTGGTCCGCACGGTCCTCGGTCGCTTGGACCACCGTGCCGTGGCGCCCGCGAGTCACCACGGCACCTTGCAATTCAAGTTCCTTGTACACCTTGGCGACGGTGTTGACCGCAAGTCCCAGCGTGCCGGCGAGCGCGCGCACCGAAGGGAGTTTTGTCCCGGGCGCTAATCTTCCTTCGGAGATGGCTCTCAGGATTTGCTCGCGGACCTGCTGGTAGGGAACTACCGCCGATTTTTCATCGAGTTTCACAAAGTGCAGGGTGTTCATGCGCCGCTCCGTTTCGTTGATTGACGCTCGTCTACTGAGCCTATCGTGAACACAGCGGCTTTCCCCGTAGTCTGGGGACATGAACGAACTTCTTTTGGACGATGTCAGCATCCGCTGGATTTCCGTCTCCGATATGGCCAACAACGTGTACCTGATCACCGAGAAAGCCAGCGGCAAACAGCTGCTGGTTGACGCGGCCGACGACTTTGAAGCCATTCAGGAGTTGATCGCGGCGGCTAGCCACGACGGCCCGGAGCCGCACATTGTCGGTATCGCCACCACGCATCAGCATTGGGATCATGTGCGCGCGCTGGCCGCAACGGTTGAAAAATACCCGGTGGACACCTATGCGGGCGCCGATGACTGCCAGGGAATCGCGGCGGAGGCCGGGGTGACGATCAGCCATCCGCTCTCCGACGGGTCGAAGATAACCCTTGGCGACGTGGTGATCGAGGCCATCCACCTGCGCGGCCACACCCCCGGTTCGATCGCCTATGCGTTGGTGGATTCCTCGGGTCAGCCGGTGATCCTCAGCGGCGACAGCCTCTTTCCCGGAGGGGTGGGCAACACCTGGAAAGATCCCCAGCGCTTCAGTTCGCTGATCACCGATGTCTCGGTCCGGATCTTTGACCGGTTCCCGGATGAAACCAAGGTTTTTCCCGGGCATGGGAACACCACCGAGCTGGGCATCGAGCGACCGCACCTGGATGAATGGCGTGAGCGCGGCTGGTAACCCAGGACAAGGAGTTGCCGTCGGCTGTTTTCGCCGGCGGCAATTCCGCTATCTTCGGGCCTGCGATCCCCGGCCCTGCGGGTGGGCAGGTTTTCAGCCGAGCTTCCGGCCGATCATAAAGATCCGGCGGAATGGGAAATTGGTGACCTTGGTTCCATCCGGCCCCGCAAAAAACGGGTAGTGCGCACTGATCTGCACCCGGTAGTCGTCCTCGAATCTCAGGTAATCCGCGCTATCCAGGGCCGCCCTGATCGGCAACAGCGCGGTACCGCGCACCCAGTCCAAGATCGGATCCTCGCCGATCATCACCTGCTGGTAGGTGGTCTCCCACACGTTGGCTTGGAATCCGGCCTGCAACAAGATCCGTTGGTATTCGTCGGGTTCCCCGACCACATCGTCATGGCGCAGCACACCGCCAAGTTCATTAACCCACTCAGGGCTATCTGCAACCTGTCGCATCACCGAATGGGACGGGGAACCGAAGTTTCCCGGCACTTGGATGGCCACATAAGCTCCGGGTTTCAGTTCGTCGAGCCAAACCTTGAGCAGGTCTCGGTGTCCGGGCAGCCACTGCAGCATCGCGTTGGAGAACAATAAATCCGTGTCCGGTTCCGGATGCCACGTCAGCGCGTCGGCCAGTTCGAAACCCAGGTTTGGTTCGTGTTCAGCGTCGCTGGCCTGCGTGATCATTTCGGGCGACGAATCCAAGCCGGTGACCTGCGCCTGCGGCCACCGTTGGGCCAGCAGCCTGGTCATATTTCCGGGTCCGCAGCCGAGGTCCACAATTTTTGCCGGGTTCACCTCTCCCAGCTGACCTAACAGGTCTTTGTAGGGACGACCGCGATAATCGGCGAATTCGGTGTACTTTCTCGGATCCCACTTCATATTCCTGAGCATATTCGCGCGGCGCGTTATCACCTAGCCCGTGGTCACAGTTCGCAAAGGATAGGCTTGGAACATCATGTTGCTCACCGATTACCTGCCTGCAGACGCGAAGAACGTATCCGACGACGAAATCTACGAGGCCTTCGGCCGTTGGGTCTCCACCCGCGGCATCGAGTTGTACCCGGCCCAGGACGAGGCTTCGATGGCCCTGGCCGGTGGCAGCAACGTCATCTTGGCCACCCCCACCGGTTCGGGCAAGTCGCTGGTCGCCATCGCCGCCCATTTTTACGCCATGGCCCGGGACCAGATCAGCTTCTACACCGCCCCGATCAAGGCGCTGGTGTCCGAGAAGTTTTTTGATTTATGCAAGATCTTCGGTGCGGAGAACGTCGGCATGGTGACCGGTGACTCGTCGGTCAACGCCGACGCCCCGATCATCTGCTGCACCGCGGAAATCTTGGCGAATATCGCCCTGCGCGAAGGCTCCCGCGCCGATGTGGGGTGCGTGATCATGGACGAGTTCCATTTCTACGCCGACCCGCAGCGTGGCTGGGCGTGGCAGGTGCCGCTGATCGAGCTCCCGCAGGCGCAGTTTTTGCTCATGAGTGCCACCCTGGGCGACGTGAGCCGCTTCGAAAAGGAACTGGAAGAGCGCACCGGCAAAACCACGGTCACCGTCGCCCACACCCAGCGCCCCATCCCGCTGCATTTCTACTACTCCATGGAGCCGGTGCAGGAAGCCGTGGAGGAACTGATCAAAACCCAGCAGGTGCCGATCTACATCGTGCACTTCTCCCAGTTGGATGCGATCGACCGGGCGACCGGGTTGATGAGCATCAACGTGGCCACCCGCGAGGAAAAGGACCGGATCGCCGAGCTGATCGCCGGGTTCCGTTTCGCCGCCGGCTTCGGCAAAACCCTGAACCGCCTGGTACGCCACGGCATCGGGGTGCACCATGCGGGCATGCTGCCCAAATACCGGCGCCTGGTCGAGCAGCTGGCCCAGGCCGGCCTGCTGAAGGTCATCTGCGGCACCGACACCCTGGGGGTGGGGATCAACGTGCCGATCCGCACCGTGGTGATCACCGCGTTATCCAAGTTCGACGGAACACGAACCCGTATCCTGAACGCCCGCGAGTTCCATCAGATCGCCGGGCGTGCCGGGCGGGCGGGTTTTGATACCGCCGGCACGGTGCTGGTCCAAGCCCCCGAGCACGCCATCGAGAACCACAAGGCCATGGAGAAGGCCCTGAAAAAGCACGGTGAGGGCTCAACCAAACTGAAGCAGATCCCCAAAAAGAAACCACCTCAGGGTTTTGTGACCTGGGGTGAGAAGACCTTTGAGAAGATCGTCGACGCCGCCCCGGAAACGCTCAAGTCCTCCTTCCAGGTTTCGCACTCGATGTTGCTGAACCTGCTCGAACGTGAGGACAACGCGTTTGAGGCGGCGGTGCGCCTGCTGAGCGAAAACCACGAAACCCCCGCCGCGCAACGCAAACTCAAACTCCGCGCCATCGGCATTCTGCGTGAACTGATCGCTACCGGTGTGGTGGTGCGTCGCGCCGAACCGGATCAGTACGGCAACTACTACGAACTGACCGTGCACCTGCAACAGAACTTCGCGTTGAATCAGCCGCTGTCCCCGTTCGCCCTGGCCGCCCTGGAGCTGCTGGATCCGGATTCGGCCAGCTACGCGCTGGATGTGGTCTCCACCATCGAGGCGACCCTTGAAAAACCGCGTCAGGTGCTCTCCGGACAGGAAAAGAAGGCCCGCGGCGAAGCCATTGCCGCGATGAAAGCCGACGGGTTGGACTACGACGCGCGCATGACCGCGCTGGAAGAAGTCACCTACCCGATGCCGCTGGCGCAAAAGCTGGAGGCGGCCTTCGAGCAGTACCGTGCCGGTGCGCCGTGGCTCGCGGACTTCGAGCTTCAGCCCAAGAGTGTGGTGCGCGACATGTATGAACGCGCCATGGGGTTCTCCGACTTCGTCCAGTACTACCAGCTGGCCCGCTCCGAAGGGGTGCTGCTGCGTTACCTGACCGATGCCTACAAGGCGCTGCGCCAGAGTGTGCCGCAGGATTCGCTGCGCGAGGACCTTGAAGACCTCATCGAATGGCTGGGCGAAATGATCCGCCAGATCGACTCCTCGCTGCTCGACGAGTGGGAAGAGCTCTCCCGCGGTGAGCTGCACAACGAATCCGAGGAAATCACTCCTCCTGCCCCGGAGAAACTCACCAGCAACGTCCGCGCCTTCCGCGTGATGGTGCGCAATGAGATGTTCCGCCGCGTGAAGCTCTTCGCCGACGAACAAGACAAAGCCCTGGGTGAACTCGACGAACACAACGGATTCGACGCCGATACCTGGGCCAACGCGATGGACGACTACTTCGAGGAACATGAGGACATCGACGACGGCCCGACCGCGCGCAGCTCCAAACTGTTTATCGTGAAGGAAAAACCCGGGCGCATCTGGGAGGTCCGACAGATTTTTGCCGACCCGGAAGAAAACCACGACTGGGGAATCAACGCGACCATCTCGCTGGATGATTCCGACGCGGTGGGCGAGCCGGTGGTCACGGTGACCGCGGTGGGACGCCTGGATTCCTAAAAGCACGGATTGTTCCTCCACAGCCCGCGATTTCACCTCTGGTGTTGTCGCGGGCTGTGTCGTAGGATTTGGCCATGAACGGTTCGTGGCTGCGCCTGTGCGGCGCTATGATCCTCCTGCCGACGCTAGTGCTGCTGCTCAGCGGCTGGTCGGTACTGTTCACCGCCGAAGGCGCGGTGGTCACCATCGTGCAATTCGCCCTGTTGCTCACCGGTCTGGTGATGGTTTACCGCGGCGAAAATCCCCGCAGGCGGGCCAGCGGGTAATGCGCCGGTAACGCCTGCGCGTCCATCCTTTGACTCAACACCGTGTTCGCGGCACCACCAAGGAGCACCCCATGACACTGTTGAGCCTGCAGCCGGCCGAACCCGCGACCCTGCATGCGTTGCCGCCCACCCTGGATTTGGATGCCTTGCGTCCGCATCTGGTGAACCTGTCCAACGGCCAGTTCTCCACCGACGGCACCTTGCAGACCAGCCGCGACGACGTCGACGCCATCTTCGCTGAACACCTTCCCCGGTATCTGGAAACTCACCAACGGCCGCTGCGCCTGTTAATCTGGGCGCACGGCGGTTTGGTGAGTGAATCACGCGGCATCATCGGGGCTGCCCGGCTGCTTCCGCATTTCCTGTCGCACGGCATCTACCCGCTGTTTTTTGTCTGGGAGACCGGGTTGCTTGATGCCTTGGGCTCCCTGTTGCCCCGCGGCAGCGCTCGTGAGCTGCAGGAACAAGGCCGGGCCCGCAACCTGATTGAAGACCTGTTCAGCGACGGATTGGAACGAGCAATCCGCCCGTTGGGGCAAAAGGTCTGGGGACAGATGAAAATCGGAGCGGATCAAGCCGTCGCCAGCGATGGCGGGGCCCGCTACGTCGCCCAACGGCTTGCCGAGTTCACCCAGCATAATCCGGGAGACGTGCAGGTGCATGCGGCCGGGCACTCGGCCGGGGCAATCTTCCACTCCCGGTTCATTCCCCAATACCTTCAGCACCACCCGGACACGGCAGTCAGTTCATTGAGCCTGCTGGCCCCTGCACTGACCGTCGCGGAGTTCAACCGGACCTTGCGCCCCATCACCGGTTCAGCCCAGGGGTTGGAAAACCTGCACCTTTTTGGGCTGGGCCACCAGCTCGAAGAGGACGACAGCGTGCTGTGGCTTTACCCGCGTTCGATGCTCTGCCTGATCAGCGCCGCGCTGGAAGCCGAGCGGAAAACCCCAATCCTCGGGATGGAACAAACACATACGCAAGATGCTGACCTGAGAAATTTTCTCGCCTCCGTCGGGGCGGACGTGACGTGGTCGAAAACCACCGGCGGGGCCCCCGGGCGGCGGTCCCAGGCCACCTCCCACGGCACCTTCGACGATGATCCGAGCACCCTTGGCAGCATCGCCCACCTGATAAATTCCCGCTAATTCCCCCGCGTAACACCGGGGTAATACCCGGGTAACAGCACCGGTTCTACGCTGGAGCTTCCACAAGGCCGACGCGCGCCCACACCCGGGCGGTCGCACCGGTAACCACCGACCACGACGTAGGTGTTGGCCTGATCATGAGGGAGAAACAAATCATGACGGACATCAATGAGGGCATCGATCCGCGCTTTGACCGGCTGCTCGCAGCCAGGCGAGAAGAAGTTGTCGGGCTGCAGAAGTCCCAGGCCGACCATCAGGCCGAGCTTGAATCCCGCGGCCAGCGGAGCCTGGCGGCGCTGAAGGAAACATTGCCGCAAGCCTTGGCCGACCAGTTGGGGCAGGACACCTCCGAGGCGGACAAGCAGGTCTCCGCTCAGGTGGAAGACCGAGCTGCCGCGCTGGCCGAGCAGGACCCCGGCGAATCCACGTCGTTGTCTGCCATCATGGGCACCGACCCTTCGGCCGCCGCCGTGGGCTGGCTGACACCGTACTACGGCACACTGCACGGCTCCAACGGGGCCATCTCCTGGCAGGGGTACAACCCGGGCAACATCAATGCCTCCTGCTGGGCGTCGGGCGCAGGCTCCGGACTCTTCGGAACCGGGGCAGGGTCCTTCACCCTCTACATGGACTGGTGGTTCACCTTCCGTGCCCCGGAGAACCGCAACTACGCGCAAACCATCTACGTTCCGTTTAATGGCTTCTACATTGTCCGGGCGGATGACGGCTGGTTCGACTCCAAGGAAGCCAAGGTCAACATCTCGATGACGGCCCGTGGCTACCAGTACAACTACAAACCGGCTGGCTCCGTGAACGTGCTGTCCACCGGTAACGACAACATCAACGTCAACGACCGTTTTGATGGTTGGCGCACGATGTACTACTCAGACCTGCTCGGTGCCGATCAGGCCTACCTGTTGCTTTCCGTGGCGTTGAACGTGTACGCACGCGGCGGGGGCTCACACGCCCAACTGAACTTCTCCGACGGAAACGCCAACTACCTTGGTGTGCCGATGGTGTATGTCAGCTAGGCATCCCGCAGGTGCCGCGCTAACCCGGTGCGGCACCTGCCCCTTCATACTGCGACGAACTTCCACCCAGGGAGCAGGATATGAACTATGAAAACCGGCCGCTGTGCCTGTCCAAGCCGACCATCCGCCGGGAGCTTCCCCCGGGCATGCCCGATGCACGCATGCGCCTCATCCGAGTTTTGTCCAAGGTCTGGGTCAACGAAACCGAACTGCACTACTTTTTTGTTGACGGCCCCGAAGCTCAGCGTCAGGCCGTGCGCGACGCCTTCGCCGAATGGAAAGCCCTCCCGCTGGGGCTGAAATTCACCGAAACCACCGACCGCGCGGCCTCTGAGATCAGGATCGCTTTCGATCCGAACGACGGTTCCTGGTCCTACGTGGGACGCGACCTGCTGGGAATCCCGGCCACCGAAACCACCATGAACTTCGGCTGGGACCTGACCGATGACTACGGGCATAGCACGGCCCTGCATGAGATCGGGCATACCCTGGGGCTTCCGCACGAACACCAGAATCCGTTCTCCGGGATCGAGTGGGATGAGGATGCGGTCTACCGGTTTTTCACCGGCTCCCCGAACTTCTGGACGCGTTCGCAGACCGAGCACAACGTCTTGCGCAAAATCAGCACCCAGGAAGTTGACGGGTCCGCTTGGGACCCGGATTCAGTGATGGAGTACTGGTTCCCGGCCGGACTGATCCGGGAACCAGCACAGTACGCCGGCGGGCTGAACCCTCCGGGCGGGTTATCGGCCCCGGACAAAGAATGGGCCAAGAAGTTCTATCCCGAGCTCACCGCCGAGCTGCGGGAGCTGAAGGTCTTCGAATCCCAATTGCTCGAATTGGCCGCCGGCCAGCAGGCAGACTTCGTGTTGAAACCCGAAGCTTCTCAGAATTACACCATTTCCACATTTGGCCAGTCAGACATGGTCATGGTGCTTTTCGAGGACGACGGCGGCTCATTGCGATACCTGGGCGGTGATGATGACAGCGGCACCGGCCTGAACGCCCAGCTCAACTTGCGATTGTTGGCCGGACGCCGCTACGTGGTGCGTTTGCGCCTGTACTGGGCCGGAGGCATCGGCAAGTCCAGCGTCATGTACTGGTGAGCATCAAACTTCAGGCCCCGGAGCGGTGATTCGTTCGCGCTCCGGGGCCTACCCCCAATTTTTTACAGCGGGCGGCCCTGATCGTCGGTTTTGAAAGACTGCGTCTTGAATTTGTTCAGGAAACCCACCAGCCGACCGTCCGGTTTAAGCACAATGGTTCCGCCGTCCTGCCAGATCCAGTTTTCCGCATCAAACCCGCCACCCACAGGGTCGCCCTGGTTCTGGTGAATGTTGTGCACCCCCAGCCCGCTGGAGAACGGTTCGCCGAACACAAAAAACCTGGTGCCCTCCTCGATGACCGCTTCAAGTTCGGTGAGCGCCTGAAACCCGGTGCCGCTCTTCCATGGCGGGTTCCAGCGCAGCCAGGACAACAACCGGTTCAGGCAACTTGAGTAACGCAGCAGGTGAATGATGACCGGCGGGTGCAAAACCGTGCTGCGGATGTAGTCCAACGCGCCGCTGGAAGGATCCAAAGTCAAGGGATGCCAGCCGTCGGCGAGCGCGGAGATCGCCGCAAAATCTAGATTCCGGACACCCACGGCACGCCATTGGATCCCATCGGGCATGTTTTTCGGATCCACGTCGATCGCGCACTTGTAATTGCCGCCCGGGGTGTGGATCACCAGATTGCCGTGGTAATACCGGCCGAAGTCATCCGGCGGGTCGCGGTAGTAGTTTTGCAGGGTCCCGATCAGCACCCCGTACCCGTTATTCAGCGGCATAACCCGATCCCTTCTGGCACTGTTTCCTTGAAGTCGCGTACCGGATCAGTCAGCGGGTGCTTCAACTGCCTCACCCACCTGGTCTTGGACACGTTTGGCCTGCTGGTCCACCATGGCGGTGAACAGTTGTTGCGCTGCCCCGAAAATTACCGCCCACGCAAGGATCTGCGGTGAGCTGTCCAGGTCGGAGAGCCCCGGAAAAAACCCGCCACGAATCAGGATCAGCCCAAAAACGGTTGTCAATGCCCCCAGCGGCAGTTTCAACAGCGCCATTGCGATGGCCAGGTTAAACGGTGCCGCGGTACCTGAAACATTGCGGAAGGACGCGGCGGCGGTCACCGCGGCCCCTGCCATCCCCATGAGCAATAGCAATGAGATATCCGCGGCTTGTGCGGTTGCCTTGATCACCTCATCGCGTGTGCGCTGGGTTGAGCCGGTCCCGGTGTTTTCGTCCTGAGTTTCCTCAGCCGCGGGCGCAGTTTGCACCGTAGGGTATGGGCTCTCCCCCGTTGGGCAAACCACACTCTCCTGACCGACCGGGGTAAAACAGATCGCCAAGGCGCCGGGATCTTTCGCGCCCCAGACGGCCAGCGCCACCCCGAGAACTAGCAAGATCAGCGTCCAGACGGTCAGCCCCCGATGGAAACTGAACATCCGCGCATACTCTCGACGATAGGCCATATTCGCCGCGGCTCCGGCGTTAATAATTTCCTCACGCACATGACCGGAGTTAATCAGCTCCCGTTTGGCCTGCAGGTTGGAATCCAGCTTGTCCAGGTCCCGAATCAATTGTTCGAATTCAATACGTTGCGGGTCTTTGAGTCGCAGATGATTGCGGACATCAGCCTGAATTTTGGGAATCTTGCCGATCAGGTAGTTCGTATCACCACGCCGCAGCATCAGGGTTTCGGCCGCATGCACGTGGGCCATCACACTGCCGATCAGGGTGCTGCGCAGCATCGGCAAAATCCTTGGCCCGCTCAGCCGCTTCTGCGCAGTGTCCAGATGCAGCCGGATCGCTTCGTCCAACACGGCAGCGGTCTTGGATGCGTCGTCGGAATTGGTCCCATCGTTGTTGATGCCCACCGCAGGCTGCTGGGCTAGGTAGCTCGCCTCATCTTGCCAGGCCGCGAGGTCTGAAACGGCAATCGGAAAACGACTCTGATTCATGTTCGCTTCAATGGGTGTCGTCTGCTCGCTGTCCTTCACTTTCGCCCCCAGCTCACTGTTGATCAGCCAACGCAAAAACTAAACGTTACACACCATCGCCCGCCCCGGACAGCGGTTCACCGACAGCATTCACCGAGCCAAAATCACCCTTGTTCCAGGCCCCCAACACCCGATCAAGCCGCACGCAGAAGGCTGTGACCCAGGTAGCCACAGTGTCCGCCCCGGCGCGTTACCCAACCATTACCGGATGCCTCACTTGCTCGGCGGCTCACACAACAATCAGTGCGATCCCCACGTAAACAGTTAACAAGGAGGCAAGGGCCCATTCGGCCGTTGAACCGGTTTCGGCAAGGATCGGCAAGGCAACCCGGCCATTGGCCTTCCATACCCCGCCAATCACCGGAAGGCGGCGGAACCAGCGCGGTGAACGAATCTTGATGGGCCAAATCAGGTTGCAACCGCCGATGGTGAGCATATCCCCCACCACGTGCACCGCAACACCCACCGCGACCGCCAGCAAAAACCATTGGTTCTCCTGCGGGGTGTTCATTCCGACAAACGCTCCGGCAGCCAACGCAATAATCCAGCACAGGGCCGGTGGCATAAATTTTACCGACTTCACCGCGAAGGAAATCAGCAGCACCGCGAACAATGCGGCTGCCGGATACACCGTCCCGAATGCAGCTGTCTGCACCGCCCAGCCGTTGGCCAGCCAGGCGAGCAGGATAAAAAATGCCATGCCGAGGATCGAATGGGTGCCGTTGCGGTGCCCGCCGGACACCTTGCCAATGGCGCGGGTGAAAATGCTGGAGATCGGCGGCAAGGCCCGCGCGATGGTCGCCCCATGGTGATCCGCATCGGGTAAAAGCGCCGCTCCGGCACAGACGATCGCTCCAGCGAGTGTTTCCCACCGGTCCATCTGCAGTGCGCCGAAGCCAAGGTTCACGGAGCCAATGCTCACCGGAGTTGTAATTGCTAGCCATGCGGCAGCGCCGCTCATGGCGTGGTGTCCACCCATCATGGATTCAACCTTAGGACTGGTCACCGACGATTTAGCGGCACGACGGCGGTAAGCTTGAGCACATGAGTATTGTGCGCGAAGCAACAGCTGCGGACTGCCCGCAGATTCTGGAGTTAATCCAAGAACTTGCAGTCTACGAAAAGGAACCGGATGCGGTGCACAACACCGCGCAAGAGATCGAAAACCACTTGTTTGGCGCGGACCCCAAGGTTTTCGCCCATGTTGCCGAAGACAGCTCGGGCACCGTGATCGGTGTGGCAATCTGGTTTTTGACCTATTCCACCTGGGAAGGGCGCCACGGCATCCACCTGGAGGACCTTTATGTGCGAGATACCCAGCGTGGTTCGGGCACCGGAACCGCATTGTTGCGCACTCTCGCGCAGATTTGTGTTCAGCGCGGCTACCGCCGGTTGGAATGGGCCGTGCTTGACTGGAATGAACCTGCCATCAAGTTCTACGATTCCATCGGTTCATCGTCGATGGACGGGTGGACCACCCGCCGCCTCGACGGTCAGGCACTTCAAACGCTAGGCACCCAAGGAGCAACCCCATGAGCCACTACCGCGGCATGGACGTGACCGAACACCGGCTGGATGTCCCGCTGGATTATTCCCGGCCGGCCGGCGAACAGATCAGTGTGTTCGCCCGCGAGGTCAGCACCGACTCCTCCCTTCCGTGGTTGCTGTACCTGCAAGGTGGGCCCGGCGGGAAATCTCCGCGTCCCGGATCGCTGTCCGGTTGGCTCGCCGAAGCGGTTAAGCACTTCCGCGTGCTGCTTTTGGACCAGCGCGGTACCGGCCTATCCACCCCGGCCAACCGCCAGTCGCTCGCCCTGCGTGGAGACTCGGCCGCCCAAGCACGTTACCTGGAGCATTTCCGCGCAGACTCGATCGTTCGCGACGCGGAGGAGCTGCGCAAACACCTGGGTATCAGCACCTGGAGCACCCTGGGTCAAAGCTACGGCGGGTTCTGCACCCTGACCTACCTCTCGCTCTTCCCGGCATCATTGGATCGATGCCTGGTCACCGGGGGGCTGGCTTCGTTGGACGCTGAAGCCCACGACGTTTACCGGGCGACCTACCAGCGGATGGCAGAACGCAACGCCGAATACTTCTCCTGGTATCCCCAGGACTTCGAGACCCTGGGCAAGATCTATGCTCATGTGCGCCGCTCGGGCGACGAGGTGCTGCCCAACGGCCAGCGTGTCACGGTGCCGCTGGTCCAAATGCTGGGGATGTATCTGGGCGGAAACAGCCGGGTCCATTTGCTGCACCACATTTTCGAGGAAGCATTTATTACGACACCCGGCGGTCCGCGCCTGTCGGATACCTTCCTCGACGCGCTGTACACGCAGTCGTCCTTCGCCTCGAATCCGCTGTATGCACTGATGCACGAGAGTATTTATGCCCAGGGATCGGCCACAAATTTCGCGGCCGAAGCGGTGCTTCCCGAATTTGCCGAGTTCACCGAGCACACCGCTACCCCGTTATTAACCGGTGAGATGATTTTCCGCTGGCATTTCGCGGAGGATCCAGCATTGCGTCCGTTGGAAGACGTCGCCCGGATCTTGGCCGAGCACGAACACTTCCCGGCGCTCTACAACCTGGAGGTCCTGGCGGCAAACACCGTGCCCGTGGCAGCCGCGGTGTACCACGATGACGTGTACGTGGACCGCGAGTTGTCGCTGCGCACCGCGTCGCAGGTCGCGAACCTGCAGGCCTGGGTCACCGAGGATTTCCACCATGACGGGCTGGGCGACGAGGGGCCGGCGATTTTCCGCCGGCTGCTGGCCATGACCAATTCCCAGGACCCGGAGGCGGCGGCCCTGGGCGATACGGGTGCTTCGGGGTCCTGAGCGGAACTGGCAGCAGGACCTATTTATCCAGCTGGGTAGCGAGTTCGTCGCAGACTTTTTGCAGCAACGGTGCGGCAGAGGCCAGGATCTGCTGCTCCGTTTCGGGCAGCGCCTGGATTCCGCTGGTTAAGGCCGAGATGGCACGCAGCCGATAGGCGTCCACCTCGGCTTTGCCCGAGTCGGTGAGTTCAACCAGGCTGGCGCGCCTGTCGTTGGGGTCCGCGCGGCGCGAAACCAGCTGGTCGTGCTCCAGCCTGATGACCAGCCCGGTCATGGTCGGCTGGGCGACTCGCTGCGCAATGGCAAGGTCCCCCACACGTTGAGCCCCATCCCGATCCAGGACGGACAATACGCGCCAGGCGGTCACCGAACGGCCCTGCCCGGCCGCGTGGCCCAGCAGGCGGGAGAGGGTGCCGGAGATCGTCGCAATTGACGAGGCAGCTTCGACGGTTGAGGACGGTGTGGTGCTCATGATGTGTACCCTAGCAGACTGCGTTGGTGGTTGGATTTCGACAGCAAAAAGCCCGCCGGTCGTTCCCTGAATGGGTTGCGGCCGGCGGGCATTTCACACGATCGGTTACTTGTCGTTGGCTTCAGCCACAGCCTTGGCGGCCTGTGCAATGGCCTCGGCTTCCTCCGCTTTTTCAGCGGCTCGGCGCCCCATGGGCGTCCAGAGCGACAAGACCGTCGCCACCACGATCGCCCCCAGGATGACCAGCAGCGAGACACCGGTTGAGATGTCCAGCCATGGGAACTGGTGCAGCGCCTCGCCACCGTTGATGAACGGGAGCTGGTTCTCGTGCAGCGCGTGGAATACCAGCTTGACACCGATGAACGCCAGGATGAAGCTCAGTGCGTGCTTCAGGAAGACCAGACGGTTCATCAGGCCACCAAGCAGGAAGTACAGCTGGCGCAAACCCATCAGCGCGAAAATGTTCGCGGTGAAGACGATAAACGCGGACTGGGTCAGCCCGAAGATCGCCGGGATCGAGTCGAACGCGAACAGCAGGTCGGTCATGCCGATGGTAATGAATACCAGCACCATCGGGGTGAACAGCTTTTTGCCGTCGACCATGGTGCGCAGCTTGTTGCCGTCGAAGTTCTCGGAAATCGGCAGCTTGCTGGTCAGTTTCTTGACCAGGCCGCTTTCCTCGTCCTCGTCGCCTTCTTCCTTGAGCTGGTTCCAAGCGGTCCACAGCAAGAATGCACCGAAGATGTAGAAGACCCACGAGAAGTGTTCGATGACTGCCGCACCGAGCACGATGAAGATCGCGCGAAGAATCAGCGCGATGATGATGCCGAACATCAGCACTTCCTGCTGGTACTTACGCGGTACCGAGAAGCGGGCCATGATGATAATGAAAACAAAGAGGTTGTCGACGGACAACGCGTATTCGGTGATCCAGCCCGCATAAAATTCTTGGCCGAGCTGTGGTCCTGCCTGCGTCCAAATAATTGCGCCGAAGATCAGGGCCAGGGTGATGTAGATACCGACAAAAATCCCGGCTTCCTTCATCGAAGGAATGTGGGGGCGTTTGGTGACATACAGCAGATCGGCGACGAGCACCGCGCACAAAACGATCAGTGCGATGATCTCAAATTGAAGTGTTAACCCGGAATTGCCCACAGAAGAGCGACCTTTCGTTGCAGGGTATGGCTAATGGCCGCAAGTCTCTCCGCCGGCCTCACCACCTTCAGATGGTGCGAAATTCGGCTGCTGTGCCCGGCGAATCGCCATTGATTCGCGTGCTGACGTTCACAGCATTTGGGATACTCCCCTACGTACAATCATCCATTGTAGACCACAGCTAACTCACAGGCACAGCCCCATACCCCGCAACTCGTGAATTTTAGGCGCTCGCGCGGCCTCACCTTTACGCTGGCCGCCCGCACCCACCGCGTCTGAGAACCGCCAATACAGGATCGCCACGATTCGCCTAGGCGTGCCCGGCGGCCTTCATCTGGCGTAATTCCTTTTTCAGCTCCGATACTTCATCACGGATCCGGGCGGCCAGCTCGAACTGCAGTTCAGCGGCAGCCGCGTGCATCTGCGCGGTCATTTCCTCAATCTGGCCCAGCAGGTCTTCGGCTGGCGCAGCGGCCAAGCCATCCTTGCGGACCGTCGCCGAGGCAGCGGTGCGTTTACCGCCCTTGGCCAGCCGGTTGTTGTTCAACAGCTCTTGGGTGTCGGCGTCCTCGCGAGCCAGCTGATCGGTAATATCGGCGATCTTCTTGCGCAACGGGGTCGGATCGATCCCGTGTTTTTCGTTGTGTGCGCGCTGGATCTCACGCCGGCGGTTAGTCTCTTCAATTGCCTGGCTCATCGCGTCGGTGATCTTGTCCGCATACATGATCACCTGACCCGACACGTTACGCGCGGCACGGCCGATGGTCTGGATCAGCGAGGTTGCCGAGCGCAGGAAACCTTGTTTATCCGCATCAAGGATCGTCACCAACGACACCTCGGGTAGGTCCAAACCCTCACGCAGCAAGTTGATGCCCACCAGCACGTCGAAGGAGCCCATACGCAGCTCGCGCAACAGTTCCACACGGCGGATCGTGTCCACATCAGAGTGCAGGTACTGCACCCGCACCTGATGCTCGGTGAGGTAGTCGGTGAGGTCCTCGGCCATTCGTTTGGTCAAGGTGGTCACCAGCACACGCTCGTCGCGCTGCACCCGGGTGCGAATCTCGTCAAGCAGGTCGTCGATCTGCCCCTTGGTGGGTTTGACGATGATCTCCGGGTCGATCAACCCGGTCGGGCGGATGATCTGTTCCACATATCCGTCGGACTTGCCCAGCTCGTACTTGCCCGGGGTCGCGGAGAGGTACACGGTCTGCCCGATGCGCTCCAAGAACTCGTCCCACTTCAGCGGACGGTTATCCATCGCCGAGGGCAGGCGGAAGCCGTGCTCCACCAGGGTGCGCTTGCGGGACATATCCCCCTCGTACATGGCGCCAATCTGCGGGACCGTAACGTGCGACTCGTCAATCACCAGCAGGAAGTCATCCGGGAAGTAGTCCAACAGGCAGTGCGGGGCGCTCCCCGCCTCGCGGCCGTCGATGTGCCGGGAGTAGTTCTCGATGCCGTTGCAGAAGCCCATCTGCTCCATCATTTCCAGGTCGTAGGTGGTGCGCATGCGCAGCCGCTGGGCCTCGACCAGTTTGTTCTGCGATTCAAGTTCCTTCAAGCGGGCCGCCAGCTCGTCCTCAATGGTTTTGATGGCCTTGCCCATCCGTTCCGCACCGGCCACATAGTGGCTGGCGGGGAAAATGTACATCTCGGTTTCCTCACGGATCACCTCTCCGGTAACCGGGTGCAGGGTGTAGATGGCCTCCACCTCGTCACCGAAAAATTCGATCCGCACCGCCTGTTCTTCATACATCGGGATGATCTCCACGGTGTCCCCGCGCACACGGAAGGTGCCCCGGTGGAAGTCCATGTCGTTGCGGGTGTATTGCATGGCAACAAATTGGCGCAGCATCGCGTCGCGGTTCAGCTCTTCACCCCGGCGCACAGTCACCATCCCGGCGACGTATTCCTCCGGGGTACCCAAACCGTAGATGCAGGAGACCGTCGCGACCACGATCGTGTCCCGACGGGTGAGCAGCGAGTTCGTCGCCGAGTGGCGCAACCGCTCAACCTCCTCATTGATCGAGGAATCCTTCTCAATGAAGGTATCGGTCTGCGGCACATAGGCTTCGGGCTGGTAGTAGTCGTAGTACGACACAAAGTACTCAACCGCGTTGTTCGGCATCAGCTCGCGGAATTCGTTGGCCAGCTGGGCGGCGAGCGTTTTGTTCTGCACCAGCACCAGGGTGGGGCGCTGCACCTGTTCAACCAGCCACGCGGTGGTCGCCGACTTACCGGTACCGGTCGCACCAAGCAGCACGATGTCCTTCTCGCCCGCGGTGATGCGTTCGGTCAGCTCCTTGATGGCCTGCGGCTGATCGCCGGCCGGCTCGTACTCGCTGATGACTTCGAAAGGGGCGACAACACGTTTGATGGGCTGTGCAAGACTCATGCCTCTAGCCTACGCCCTCACCCCGACAGCATTACCCCGGCTTCGCTAGCCGTGAAGTCCGCCCCAGAACCGGGCCACAGAATCCGTGGAGCCCGCTGATCCACTCACTGTGCACACAACACAGCAAAGGAGAACATAGTTATCGACGGTTGCGGCGCGTCGGTAACGCCGGGGTAATGCACGGGTAATCGGTACGCAGTCATAGTAGGCAGGAGCGCAGTCGCAACCAGGGTAACTGATCGCGAGACGCTGTTGGACATCACGCAGAAACAAAGGAGCTGTGTTGATCCAACACAACGTTGCGCACTTCAAGGGTGGCCGCTTGTTGCGGGTTACTCCCGCGGTGCTTATTAAAGGATCTTCACCCCGCGAGGCCGGACTGTCACGCCGGTGAGGTCCGTGGTTATCCATGTTCTCCAGGGAGGAAGGCACTTTCATGCCAGTCCCATTTCAAGGCGAAATCTTCACATTCGAGAATCCCGACGGTTCCGAGCTGACGCTCAAAGGCTGGGGCAACCAATTCCATGCGGTTTTCGAAAGCCTCGACGGTTACACCGTGGTGAAGGCCGCCGACGGCTACTACGAGTACGCGGCCCTCGCCGACGACGGCGCCTCGTTGCAGTCCACCGGCCAGCGGGTAGATTCGACAGATCCACAAACCCTGAATCTGCCCCAGCACCTGCGCATCACACATGAATCAAACGCACTGCAGTCCCGCCAGGCCAAGGAGGCGATGGGCCCGACACCACGATGGATGCAACGACGTCAGGCCGCGCAGAATCAGCCGGCGGCCCAGGGTTTGTCCCCGGATGCCGCGCCGCCGTCGAATCCGACCACCGGAAATTTCCGGGGACTGGTGTTGCTCATTGACTTCAGTGATTTCCCGGCCACCATCAACCGACAGGAGGTTGACGATTTCTGCAACAAGGTTGGTTACACCGGTTTTGGCAACAACGGTTCTGCCTTCGACTATTTCCGCGATGTCTCCGACGGAAAGCTCAGCTACAAAAACACGGTAACGGCCTACTACCGCGCCGCGCACCCGCGAACCTACTACACGGACCCGGCCATCAGCTACGGAACCCGGGCCCAGGAGCTGATTCGCGAGGCCCTGAACTCCCTGGTGGCCTCCGGTTTTGACTTCTCGGGGCTGACCGCGGATTCCGGTGGCTACGTCAAGGCGTTAAGCGTCTTTTATGCCGGGGTGCGTTCCAACGCATGGAGCGAGGGACTCTGGCCGCACAGCTGGGCATTGGCCTCGCCTTTTGTGCTCAGCTCGACACGGCGCTTTTCCGACTACCAGATCACCGACCTGGGAAACCAACTCACGCTGCGCACGTTCTGCCATGAGAACGGACACATGGTGTGCGATTTCCCGGACCTGTACGACTACGACAGCGTCGGGGTTGGGCTGGGCGTCGGGCACTACTCGCTGATGTGCTACGGCGGCAACGACAAAAATCCGACCCAGGTCGATGCCTACCTGAAACATGCCGCCGGGTGGTCTTCGCAGGCCACGACCATGGCCTCGGGGCAGAGCTACACCATCGCGGCCGGTCGCAACGAGTTCCTGCTGCATCCGCGCAGCGCATCGGAATATTTTATCGTGGAGAACCGCGAACAGATCGGGCGCGATACGTCCCTCCCGGATTCGGGGGTCGCGATCTGGCACGTTGACACCACGGGTAATAACAGCAATCAGGAGATGACCGCGGCCAAACACTACGAGCTGTCCCTGGAGCAGGCCGACAACCGTTTCGACCTGGAGCGGCGGGTCAACTATGGCGACGCCACCGACCTGTATGGCGGTTCCGGTTCAACTTTTGGCCCCGCCTCGGCGCCGAACAGCAATTGGTGGGACGCGACCGGCTCGGGCCTGGACATCGAGACCATCTCGGCGGTCGCGCATTCGATGACCGTGACCACCCGCAACACCGGGCCCGCGACCCACTACAACATCGCGGTGAATCAGGTCTTCGCGACGATCCACACGCAGAACGCGTGGGCCCACGTGGGAACCCTTGGATGGCGGAAAATCACCACGGGTGCACCGGACGGGATCACCAACATGCTCACCGTGCTCGCCCTGGCGCAAGCCAAGGGGCTGAAGGTTACCGTCGTCGCCGACGCATCCAACATCACGCAGTGCTACCTGTGAATCCGTGAACGAACCACACGAAAGAAGGAAAAAACATGTGGACCACCATCAATCAAATCTTCACCTCCAACCATTCGCAGAACGCCTGGGCCCATCTAGCCTCGGACAACGCCTGGCACAAGGTGCTCACCGGGGCGGCCGACGGGGTGAGCAACGTCCATGTGGTGCTCTCCGTGGCCAAGGCTACGGGAAAACAGGTTTATATCGTGTTGGACGCAGCGAAAAACATCACCCAGGTTTACCTCTAAACCGTCCGCAGAGAATTGGTGAATACCCAAATGAGTAAGGACTACACGTTTAACATCACGGTTGCGGGATCCGAACAGTCCCAGTCCAACCATGCCGCTCCGGCGCCGATGCCGTTGGAGCAGCTGGTGGCCGCCGCCGATCAGGGCGGCGCTTCGGCACCCGCGCCAATGGCGCTGGCAGAGTTGGCAACCGGTGGACCGCAGCTGGCACCCGAACCCATGGCTCCGGAAAGCTTGCCCGATCCCGGTAACTGACCTGGCCGAAGACTCCGTCTCTCAGCTACTCGCGCGCCACCCGCGGACGGTGAAAAGCCGCCCGCGGGTGGCGCGGTGAGTTGTCCTAGCGTCCTCGTTTCATCCCATATCGCACTGCGTTACGTGCCACGGTGCGGCGGATGAGAGCGCCAAAAAAGCTGATGGTCAGCCAGGTTGCCGACACCAATCCCAGCAGCGCCAGCCACCCGCTGACCTGCACCACCGCCGAATACGGTCCGGCGGAGGCGACAAATTCGCTGCGTCCGCCGAAACCTAGCCACAGCACCAGGGCCACGGCAAAACTACTGAGCATCAACCACTTTGCGATCTTGGCCATCGGCTATTTCATTCCTGCGGGGTTCAGTTCCTGCCGGTACAGGTTTTCCACCTTGGCCAGCAGTTCATTCCGGCTGCCGTCGTTCATCAGCAGATAGTCGGCGATCTGCGCGCGCTGCTCATCGCTTGCCTGCGCCGCCATGCGCGCCTCGGCCTGCTGAACACTCCAACCGCGGTCCTCAACCATCCGGCGCACACGCTCTTCTCGCGGGGCCTGGACCACGATGACCACGTCGAACGCCTCAGGTGTGCCGGTCTCCGCCAGCAGCGGCACATCCTCCACCACCAGCGCATTCGGGTCTGCCGCTTCGCGCAGGCGTTGCGCCTCGGCCCGAATCAGCGGGTGAAGGATCGAATTGAGTTTTTCGCGCGCCGCATCGTCGGCGAACACCAGGGCGCCCAGCGCCGCACGGTTCAGCGTCCCGTCCTCGGCGAGCATCTGTTCGCCGAAGCTATTGCGGATCGCGGCAAGTCCCGGGGTTCCGGGTTCAACCACCACCCGGGCCAGCGCGTCGGCGTCGATCACCACCGCGCCGAGCTGCGCCAACTTTGCCGCCACCACTGATTTACCGGATGCCACCCCACCGGTCAGGCCCACATGCATCATGCCACCAGCCTAATACGCGCCGCCCACCAGAGGGTCCATGGCGCACCAAGCCGGGCAGTCAATTGCATCGGCCGGCGGCTAGGCGCCGCGCAGCTGGGTGAGGGTGTGCAGCAGTTCGGGACTCGGTTCCACCCCCAGTTCGCTCTTGAGGCGGCTGATGAACTGCAACAACCCGGCGGTGGCCGAGGCATTGTTTCCCTGCCCGGATTCGGCGCGCGCGCTGAGGCTGGCGGCCGATTCCCGCATCGGATCCAGGCGCAGTGCGTTTTGCGCCAGCTGCCACGCCTGTTCCTGCAATCCCAGGTTCAGCAGCTGCAACGATCTGGCTTCCAGGGCGCGCAACTGCAACTGGCGCAGTGCCTCCTGCTCTTCAAAAAGCCACGGCTCATCCCAATCAGGCAGCAATTGCCGGATGCGCAGGAAAAAATCTTCCGGAGTTGACTGTGCGCTGGGAGCTAACAGCACCTGTTGCAGCCTGTGGCGCAGCCTATGCAGGTCGATGCCGACCGCAGGATCGATCTCTACCCACCCGTCATCGCACCGAATAACCCCCGCGCACTGTTGATGGATATGGCACAGGCTCACTCGAAGGCTGTCGGCTGCCCGTGCCTCGGTCGAATCGGGCCACAGCATCCCAGCCATCCTGCGTCGCGAGACCGGCCCCTGCACCGCCAGCAGGCTCAGCACCCGCTGTTCGCGTAAACGCAGTTTAATCAGCTGGCGATCTGCGAGTAGACGCCAACGATCCAGCAGTTCCATTTCGTACGATGCACCCATTGGCAACTCCCCCAGCAACGTGAACCCAGCCCCTGCAGATGCCCCATGTGGGCAATATTTTCCCACTCGCACAGCACCGCGTCAATGGTTAAACCCATCGGTAAATCAAGCTGAAAAACGGTTGCGATATGCAAACATCGGATTAATACCGGCTAGCCGTACCACGGCCCCACCGCCGGGCAGCGGATGGGACAGCTCGCAGGATAAACTGGAAACAATGGACTCCACCGATTCTCGCGCCACCGCCTACAGCACCGTGAACCGCGACAGCGTTCACGAGGTCGAAATCAAACGCTCCCGCTTCATCACCTACCTCTTTCGGGTCGCCACCGAAGCCCAAGCCCGCGATCACATCGCGGCTCTGCGCAAAACCCATTTCGACGCCCGCCACCACTGCAGCGCCTTCATCCTGGGTCCGGACCGGATGATCCAGCGCTCGAATGACGACGGCGAGCCCTCCGGGACCGCAGGCATCCCGATGCTCGAGGCCTTGGCCAAACGGGACACCGGCCAGGGCACCGAGCTCTCCGACGTGCTGGCCGTGTGCGTCCGGTACTTTGGCGGTATCAAACTCGGTGCGGGCGGACTGGTCCGCGCCTACTCGGATTCGGTATCCCAGGCGTTGGATCATTCCATCCTGTTGCGCCGGCAACGGTTGCGGATTTTAGCCCTGCCCGCCCCGCATGCCCTGGCCGCCCGCTGGGAGAACGAGCTGCGCGCCGCCGGCTATCAGCTGGAACCAAGCCGTTGGGAGGCGGAGCACGCGGTGCTGCAGGTCGGGATCGACGACACCGCAATCCACGCCGAGCAGTTGGCCGGTTTCACCGCCGCGATGACCTCCGGCGCCGGCCGGCTAAGCCCCGTTGACACCAGATGGGTGGACCTTTCATGACCAGCTCACCACACGCCGCCGCACCCGATCCGCTGCAGGAGATCTTCGCCGGGCTAAGCCGCTTCCCCGACGTGCAGGCGGAGAACCTGTTCGCCGTCGACGCCGCGGATCGGCTGCTGCTTCAAACCGGCTCCGAGTTGCTGAACCAGGGCGGCGAACCGTGGCCGGAAACGATCACCGTGATCGGCGACCGGTACGGGGCGCTGTCCCTGGGCGCCCTGGCCCTGGGAGCCCAACGGATCCACGTCCAC
This sequence comes from Glutamicibacter sp. NPDC087344, assembly GCF_044744225.1. Lineage (NCBI taxonomy): Bacteria > Bacillati > Actinomycetota > Actinomycetes > Micrococcales > Micrococcaceae > Glutamicibacter > Glutamicibacter sp. NPDC087344. Next base: position 99,311 of record NZ_JBIUXY010000009.1, read on the forward strand.
ACCGATGCGCTGACCGCCCGGCGCGCGATCGAGAACAACCTCGCGACCCTGGCCGGGCACTGGGCCGACCGGGTGCGGTTTCTTGCGCTGGATGAGGTCGCCCGCGATGCGCGGCTGGTGCTAATGAACCTGCCGCGCGGTTTGGACGTGCTTGCCGAACAGGCCGCGGCGATCGCCGCGGTGGCGGATCCGGCGGTTCGGGTACTGGCCGGCGGGCGCATCAAACACATGAACCATTCGATGAACCAGGTGCTGGCCGAGCACTTTGGCACCCTGGATGTCTCACTGGCCCGGCAGAAATCCCGGGTGCTCACCGCCACCGGGGTGCGCCCCGACCGGCCCGCCGTGGATTTCCCGGTGCGTGCAACCCACCAGGTCAATGGCACCAGCTTCATCCTGATCGCCGGCGCGGCGACCTTCGGCAACGCACGGCTTGACCCGGGAACCGCCCTGCTCCTGGAGCACCTCCCGTCGCTTGCGGCCCACACCGAGCTGATCGATCTGGCCTGCGGCAACGGGTCGATCGGCATCTATGCGGCGCTCACCCACCCGCAGTTGCGCGTCAACGCTTCCGACCACTCGGCTTCCGCCGTCGCCTCGACCCTTGCCGCGGCCGACGCGAACAAGCTGTCCAACCGGCTGCGCGCGGTGCAAGACGACGGGCTTTCGCGGATGCCAAGCGCCAGCGCCAGCCTGATCACCCTGAACCCGCCATTCCACATCGGCAATACCGTCACCGCGCAGATCGCGATGAAGCTGATCGACGAGGCCGCGCGGGTGCTCACCGAGGGCGGCGAACTGATCTGCGTGTTCAACTCCCACCTGAAATATCGCAGCGAGCTGGCGCGCCGCATCGGCCCCACCGAGCAGCTGGCCCGCAATCGAACGTTCACGCTCACCCGTTCCACCCGACGCAGCACCGGCTAAACAAAATAGTTATCCACATTTTTGCGCCGCCTCGTTGCACGGCGCCGCGCGGGGGCAGACTGGTCCCATGAGCGCATCACGCACCCAGGCCCTCAGCGCCCTGGCACACAGCCTGAAGGACCCGGCGGAGTTTTCCCCTGGCGAGTCCCTGGCCTGCGCCGCGCTCATGGCGCAACTGTTGCGCCAGCTTCAAACCGCCGCGTCCTTAGATGGCTCCCCCGTTGATCCTCGGTACGCGTTGGCCCTGGCCAGCGCGGTGGAAGACGTCGCCAACGAGTCGGTGCGCGCGCAGATCCACGCGGCGCACCTGATCGAAGCCAGCGCCGCCCACGGCCTGTCGGTGATGGAGCTCGACGCCCTTCGGGAGACCGAACCCGACCTGGCACTTGCGCCCCAGCTCTGTGAGGGGCGCCCGAGTTTCGATTCGCCCGAGGAGCTCACGGCGGCCTGGTTGAACCTGGATTATTTTGAGGCTAAGCGCCGCATCGCCGACGCCCATCATGTGATCGCCCAGTTCGATGACCAGCACCCGCAGTACCCGCCCCAGTTCCCGCTCTTGGCCGCACGTTTCGCCGCGCCGGGGAATCGGCCCGGCGAGGTGCTCTCGGCGGCCAGGCGGCTTGAAAAGTTTGAGGAAGCACCCGGAGAATTTCAGCCGCCGCGCACCGCTTCGGCGCAAGACCAGTTCGGGACTCCGCTCGAAGAGCTGATCGACGACGCGCTGGAGGACACCCAACCGACCTCGCGGCAGCGGCGGGTCAACAAGATCTTTAAGCAGGCGCGAACCCAACAAGCCGAAGAAGATCCCGCCGCGCAGGCCGGGCTGTTTCGCCGAGGCACGCGGCACGGGCTGACCCTGATCGAATTGCTGCTCGATCCCCTGGGCACGGAGATCTTCGACTCGATTATCGCCCAGGCGGACAATCCGCGCACCCAGGCCGGCCAGACAGCCCGTGAAGCCAAGACGAACGTTGTGTTCGGCACCTTTGGCCGGCAGGAATCCGAGGCCCCCGTTCCCGAGCACCCGGATTTTGTGACCGATGAGGAAGCCGCGGCCAACACCGCACCGGATCCCGCGCCCGAACCTTCCGTCGCGTTGCGCCGGCTGAATGCACTGCTGGATTTTCTGCGTATCAATTCGCAGCGCCTGCGCACCCTGCTGGAACCCAACACCCAAGCGCAGGCTCAACAGGATGCCCAAACCGGGAAGGGCTTGCACCTCGCCACCGTCGCACCCCAGGTGATCGTCACCCTGACGCTGGACGAACTGGAAGAACGGGCCGCAACCCACGGCATCACCCTGCACGGTCATGAGCTGTCCGCCGCGCAATTGCGGGTGACCCTGGCGCGGGCGAAAATCATCCCGCTGGTGCTCGGCGGCAAAAGCCAGGTCCTGGACATGGGCCGCGCGACACGTTTCCACACCGATCCCATGCGCCTGGCGATCACCGTGCGCGATCGCGGCTGCATAGTTCCCGGCTGCACCCAGGATCCCGAATCCTGCAACATCCACCACATTTGGCTCTGGTCCGAAGGTGGTGTCACCTCGGTCTATTGGGGTGCCATGCTGTGCGAAAAGCACCATCACGATGTGCACGCCGGACTGATCAAGGTCATCGCCGACGATGGTGTGCCCAAGGTGATCCTGCCGCGTTTCATGGATCCCTCGCAATCCCCGGTGCGCAACACCGTGAACCAGCACCGCGCAGCCTAAGCTGCGCAGTCCAACCCCATGCGCTCGGCGCCTTGCGCTCGACGCACTGAGGTTGCGGAATTATCGGTGCGTCTCAGTGTTGCGTACCGAGGTGTTGCACCCCATCGGCCTGAAGGCAGTTCTCGATCCGCACCCGTTCTCCGGCCACTCGCACCGCCGTGGACCGGCTTCCCAGCGGCGCGAGGCTGATCCGGTCGATGTCCCGACCAGGTGCCTGCTCGGCCTCCGGGATCAGTGTTTGCCCCGGGGGTCGACCCACTTCAGTTTTCGGTCCGCCCGCTTGACTGGTTCACGCGCCGTCCCAGGCAACAGGTGCGTCGGGGCCTGCATTCCCCCGCCGGACAGCACGCTGGTGTTCACCCGGCGAGGTGTTGCGCCCCAGCCGTGCAGCCCCACGATGACCATCCGCTGATGCCCGGCATGTGGCGCGCGGCTTGCGTCCTTCCCGTAAACCCAGGGCTGGCGGGCGATCGCCAGGAATTGATCGGGTGCCAACTCGTTGACGGCCCGGATTCCATGCACCGCGCAGTGCTGGTCGGTGAGCATCCAGCCCGGATGCTTGAAGTCGGCAACTTCCGTATTGGCCTCCGCCTCCGCGCAGCCGCATCCCGAGCTTTGTCCCTCTGCCACCGGCAGCCCAGCGCCAACACCCGTAAATCCCAACGGCCCGAGACCCGGGAGCACCGGAATCTCCAGAGCCAGCGGCGGCATGCTGCGGGATTCGATCCAGCGCAGCACCGCGATGAGCTGGATCAGTGCCAGCACCGCAAAACCTACCCCCAATTCGTAGTACAGCGCCGGGTCCACCGCGGCGAAATCCATGTCGGCGTCGGTAAAAAACTTCCAAGCGGTTTTGACCAGGGGCCATGCCACCAGCGCACCGGTAAAACTCCACACCCAGGTCGGTAGCTGCGTCGAATATTTCAGCGGCTTCAACGCGCTTAGCTCAACCGGCAGGTGTCCCTGCTCCCCGCGGCGCCAGGCGCCCAGAAGCGAAGCGAATCGGATCTGCCCGATCGCAACGCTGGCCGCGAGCACCGCAAAATATCCGATCGCGCAATACAACACGGTGCGCTCCAGCCCTGTGGGTTCCAGCAAACTCAAAAACCACGCCGAAGCGGCCAATCCGATCCACGGTGCATGCCGCCGGGCTCCAACAAGCAGGACCAGCAACCCGATAAAAAATGAGTACGACAACACGATCGGCGCCCAGCTTCCAAACACTATCGGCTGGGGCGCGAAGCAGATGAGGTAGAAAAGCAACGCCGCCAACGGGATCCAGGTCCCTGCCGATATCCACGCATCCGGAATGCTGCGCGGAACCCGGGCCCATTCGTCCTCGCTCAGCGACCGGAGGGGAACGTCCTTGCGCACGGCCAAGGAACTCGTTGCGAGCTGATTCACCATGTCTTCTCCAGTGCTCCGTGAACGTCCGGCAGCGCGGCCGTACCAAGCGCTTTGCTGCGCCCGTTGCACTTAGACTACCGAACGGAACTAATCTGAGCAGTCCATCGCGCGAGCGATCTGCAGGGCAAACCCATCAGCACTATGGATGAGGCGGCCGCGGCGCTGGAGGAGATTTCGATGCAGGACACCGCTTAAATGGCACAAGGCCCAACCCGCAATGGGTTGGGCCTTGTGGCGCAAACAAACCAAATGATTACCCCGCCAAGGCGGGAGCCTCAAATTAGTTGCCGGTCAGCTTCTCGCGCAGAGCAGCCAGTGCTTCGTCGGAAGCCAGGGTACCTGCATCGGTGGCTGGTGCCTCCGAGGAGTACGATGCTGGTGCGGCCTCGCCGGCAGCGGCAGGCTCTGCCTCTGCATCGGCGGCAAGGGCTGCAACAACCTGCTTCTTGTGTGCTTCCCAACGCTCCTGGGCAGCAGCGTACTGTGCTTCCCATGCAGCGCGCTGGGTCTCGAAGCCTTCGAGCCACTCGTTGGACTCTGGGTCGAAGCCCTCTGGGTACTTGTAGTTGCCGGCCTCGTCGTACTCTGCAGCCATGCCGTAGAGTGCTGGGTCGAACTCGGTGCCCTCTGGGTCAACACCTTCGTTAGCCTGCTTGAGCGACAGCGAGATGCGGCGGCGCTCCAGGTCGATGTCGATGACCTTGACGAACAGCTCGTCGCCCACGGAGACAACCTGCTCGGCCAGCTCAACGTGGCGAACTGCCAGCTCGGAGATGTGAACCAGGCCTTCGATGCCGTCTTCGACGCGAACGAACGCACCGAATGGAACCAGCTTGGTAACCTTGCCCGGTACAACCTGACCCAGTGCGTGGGTGCGGGCGAAGGTCTGCCATGGATCTTCCTGGGTAGCCTTCAGCGACAGGGAGACACGCTCGCGGTCCAGATCGACTTCCAGAACCTCGACGGTGACTTCCTGGCCAACCTCGACAACCTCGGATGGGTGGTCGATGTGCTTCCAGGACAGCTCGGAAACGTGTACCAGGCCGTCGACGCCGCCCAAGTCCACGAATGCACCGAAGTTGACGATGGAGGAAACAACGCCCGGACGAACCTGGCCCTTTTCCAGCTTGTTGAGGAAGGTCGAGCGGACCTCGGACTGGGTCTGCTCGAGCCATGCACGGCGGGAAAGCACAACGTTGTTGCGGTTCTTGTCCAGCTCGATGATCTTGGCTTCGATTTCCTGGCCGATGTATGGAGCCAGGTCGCGCACACGGCGCATCTCGACCAGCGACGCAGGCAGGAAGCCGCGCAGGCCGATGTCCAGGATGAGGCCACCCTTGACAACCTCGATGACGGTACCGGTAACGACGCCGTCTTCTTCCTTGATCTTTTCGATGTCGCCCCAAGCGCGCTCGTACTGCGCACGCTTCTTGGACAGGATCAGGCGGCCTTCCTTGTCTTCCTTGGTCAGAACCAAGGCCTCGACGTTGTCGCCAACGGTGACAACGTCACCTGGGTCAACGTCGTGCTTGATGGAAAGCTCGCGGGAAGGGATGACACCTTCGGTCTTGTAACCGATGTCGAGCAGAACTTCGTCGTGGTCAACCTTGACGACGGTGCCTTCGACGAGGTCACCATCGTTGAAGTACTTGATGGTGGCATCGACTGCGGCCAAGAAGTCCTCAGCAGATCCAATGTCGTTGATTGCGACGACTGGTGCGCTGTTGTTCTCGTTCGAGGTGATGGTCATGTAGTAGGGACTCCGATGTGGATAGATTTGATCAGTCGAAACCCCGGAAGTCCCGGAATTTCGAGCGGGTAAAACGAATCGCGGACATGGCATAGCCACGGCACGCTGTTAAAGTCTACGCTCTGCACCAAGCCTGGGCAAAGCGGATACCACCAACATCAGCGAAGCCGCTTTGTGAGGTTCGCTACATTACCGGGTTGCGCGCCAGCCCTCAGCCAACTCCCGGTCTGCAATCAGCTGGCACGGGCGGGCTAAAAATCAACCTGGCAATAGGGCGTCTGCAACCCGGAGAAGAGCAGATCCAATCGATCCGCTGCACCCTGGTGGTGTTCGGTGAGCAGGCCTGCCGCCGCCAGGTGGTTCGCGCTGCGGGTCCCCAGGTAGAGCGTGGCCAGATCGCGCGCCAGGATCCGGGCTTCGGCCGCGCCCGACTCGGTACGTTGCACCACGATGCGCCCGTCACGCGCCTCAAGCAGCCAGGTTCCGTCCACAAAACCCATGTCGTCTTCAACCTGCAGCACCACCCGGGCATCGTGCGGATAGCTGCGAGCTTCCAACGCCGACGGCAGGTTCAGCAAGCGCGCCCACAGGTGATCGCCATAAGCGGTGACGCTGTAGTCACGCGAGTTGCGCAAGGCCAGGGGCAGCGCATCGTCGACCGGAGCGCGGCCGGTGACACGCTCCACCAGGTCATGGTCGCACAGGTAGGCGATCAATTCGCGACGTGCCTGCGCATTCACGGTGCACAGGGTTGAAATGGACATCGTGGCCGGCGACTGGCCCCACCCGTCAAAGGTGTAGGTGATGAATCCGTCCAGCTCACCCGATGCGTTGTAGTGCAACGCCGCGCGGAGCTTGGTCGAGGGTTTAAGATTCTCGAAATCTTCCCAGCGGGCGGTCGCTCGACCGAGGTCGAATGCCTTATGGCTCACCGAGCCGAGCGTGGCGCGGTGGTGCGCCAGATACAGCTCTTCCACCTGCGAGGCGATCTCGGCGGGGTCGGCCGCGCGCACCGATCCGGTCATCGGCACACGGAACTGCGCTCCCTGCCCGGCCTTCAGCTCGAAGCGGGCGCGTTCGGCGGCCACCCCGAAACCGAATCGGCCGTAGATCGTTGCCTCCGAGGCGGTCAGCACGGCCACGGCGATACCCTGCGCCGCGGCGCCGGCCAGGTGTTCGGTGATCATCGAGCGCAGGATCCCGCGACGCCGGTGCGTCGGGCTGACCGTCACCGAGGTCACCTGATGCACCGGCACCAATTCGGCGCCGCCAACATTCAGGGTGCCGGGGAAGTACGAATAGGTGCCCACCGGCTCACAGGCGTGCAGGTCCGGGGCCTGCGCGGTGCGATCGAACGCGGCGATGGACCGCGAACCGTCCTGGATTTCCAGTTCGGTGAGGATTTTCCGGTCCTCGGCATTCGCGCTGGGCCCATGGAATCCCCGGCTGATGGCACGATCCAGCAGCCTCCAGCTTTCTGAGGGCTGGCCATCAATCAGTTCAGGAGTGATAAGTTCCAGGGTGATGCCATCCGGTGTTGAGGTGCTCATTCGCTAAGGCCTTTCATCTGTTGCGAGGGTGTCAGTGTGCTGCCGCACCGCGGTGCCGCCCCGAACTGCCTCGGGGCAATACCGCGGTGCGGACAGGTACCTAGTGCGCTGCTTCGTGCCAGGTCGCGCCGGTTCCCGGCTGCACATCCAACGGAACCAGCAGGTCCGCGGCGTGCCCCATTTCCCGGGTGACCAGTTCGCTGACCGCCTCCAGCTCCCCCGGTGCGATCTCCAGCACCAGTTCATCGTGGACCTGCAACAGCATGCGCGAGGTGTATCCGCCGGCACGCAATTCGTCGGCGATCTTCAGCATCGCGACCTTCACCAGGTCGGCGGCCGACCCCTGGATCGGGGCGTTCAGGGCGGCGCGTTCGGCGATATCCCGCAAACGGCGATCCGAGCTGTTCAGCTCCGGCAGGTAGCGGCGGCGCCCGAAAATGGTTTCGGTGTACCCGTCCTTCCGCGCCTGCTCCACCACCGAGCGCAGGTAGGTCCGCACCGCGCCGAAACGATCGAAATAGTCCTTCATCAGTTTGCGGGCCTCGTCGACGCCGATCTTCAGCTGCTTGGAGAGCCCGAAGCTGCTCAACCCGTACGCCAGGCCGTAGCTCATGGCCTTCACCTTCGAACGCATTTCGCTGGTGACTTCCGCTGGCTCGACGTTGAAGACCCGCGAACCAACGTAGCGGTGCAGGTCCTCCCCTTCGCGATAGGCCTCGATCAGCCCTTCGTCGCCGGAGAGGTGAGCCATGATGCGCATTTCAATCTGCGAATAGTCCACGGTGAGCAGGGTCTCGAAACCCTCGCCGACGGTGAACACGTCGCGGATGCGCCTCCCCTCCTCCGAACGCACCGGGATGTTCTGCAGGTTCGGGTTCAGGCTGGACAACCGGCCGGTGGCGGCCACGGTCTGCGCGTAGGTGGTATGGATGCGCCCATCGGAGTGGACCGCCTTCAGCAGCCCGTCCACGGTCTGGCGCAGCTTGATCGCATCGCGATAGGCCATCAGCGCGACGAGGAACGGGTGGCCGGTTTTGACAAGCAGGTCCTGGAGCGATTCGGCGTCGGTGGTGTACCCGGTTTTGATTTTTTTGGTCCGCGGCAGGTCCAGCTCCTCGAACAACACCACCTGCAGCTGCTTGGGGCTGGAGAGGTTCACCTCGTGGCCGATCGCGGCGAAAGCCTCATTGGTAGCCTGATCGACCTGGGTGGTGAAGTGCGCGCGCAGTTCGTCCAGGCGCTCACGGTTCACCGATATCCCCGCGCGTTCCATGGCGAACAGCACCGGAATCAGTGGAAGCTCCATCTCCCGAGCCAGCTGATCCGCGTGTTTTTCCACCAGTTTGGTGTCAAGGTAGCCCGAAAGGTCGAAAATCGCCTGGGCCTGCGCCAGGGTCGGCTCGGCCAGGTCCCCGGCCAGGCCCAGATCCAGCTCGCCCTTTTTGGCCTGGTACACCGGGACCGCATACTTCAGGTGGTACTGCACCACGTCGACCAGCTCGTGGCTGCGCCGGTCAGGCTGGATCAGGTAGGCGCTGATCAGGGTGTCATCGGCGATCCCGGCAACACTCAGCGAGCGATCGGCCAGCAGGTGCATGGCGGTTTTGGCATCATGGAAGATCTTCGGAGCCTGCGCGTCACCCAGGAATTCAGCCAGCACCGTGGCTGTCGCGTCATCCACCGCGTCAAGCTCAACCCACGCCGCCTCGGTGCCGCGGAACAGGCCCAATCCCACGGCCTCGCCGTTCGCAACACCTAGCTGGATCGCGATCGGCGCCCCGTCGCCGGCGGCCAGGAAGGCCTTCAACGAGTCCGCGTTGTCGGTGATCACCCGCGCGAATTCGGCGACCTGCGGGGCCGCCTGTTCCTCCTGGGCCGCGAACAGGTCGAAAAGCCGCTTGCGCAGGGTGTTGAACTCCAGCGCATCGAACAGGTTCTCGATCTCTTCGCGATTCGGCGCGACCAGTTCCATCTCTTCGAGGGTCACCGGAAGCTCAAGGTCATGCCGCAGCTGGTTCAGCCGGCGGTTGCGGGTCACGTTGTCCACATGTTCGCGCAGCGATTCGCCGACCTTGCCCTTGATCTCGTCGAGGTGCTCAAGGATGCCGGCCAGATCGCCGTACTGATTGATCCACTTGGCGGCGGTCTTCGGGCCGACCCCGGGAACGCCGGGCAGGTTATCGGCCGATTCACCCACCAGGGCGGCCAAGTCCGAGTAGCGTTCGGGGCGCACAAAGTATTTGGCTTCAACCGCATCGGCATCCATCGGCGGGATGTCGCTGATCCCCTTTTTCGGGTACAGCACCAGGGTTTTCTCGGTGATCAGCTGGAACGCGTCGCGGTCTCCGGAGACCACCAGCACCCGAAAACCGGCCTCCTCGCCCGCGGTTGCCAAGGTGGCCAGGATGTCGTCGGCCTCGAACGGGTCAAGGCTGATGCTTGGGATGTTCATCGCGTGCATCACTTGCTGGATCAGCTCGATCTGCCCGTAGAACTCTTCAGGGGTCTTGTTGCGTCCGCCCTTGTACTCGCTGTACTCCTGCTTGCGGAACGTCGGGGTATCCAGGTCGAATGCCACGGCGACGTGGGTCGGCTTCTGCTGGCGGATCATCGTTAGCAGCATCGAGACGAAGCCATGCACTGCATTGGTGTGCTGACCGGTGCTCGTGGCGAAGTTCTCCGCAGGCAGCGCGTAGAACGCGCGGAATGCCATGGAGTGTCCGTCGATGATCAGCAGGCTCTTGTCCGATTCGGGCGTCGGTTTGGTAGTTTCGCTCACACCTGAAAGCCTAGTTGGCATGAGCGAGAAATTCACTTCCCAACCCACGCAATCTTCAGCACACCCGTTTGCCGATCAACTCGCGGCCCACGGGGTGCCCGAGTCGATGTGGGCGTTTCTGCGCAGTCACGGGGTCGGCACCCTCGTGGAGAAACTGGAGATCAACTTCACCGAATTCGCGGTCGATCGGCTCTGCGCCACGATGCCGGTGGAAGGCAACACCCAGGTGATGGGGATCCTGCACGGCGGCGCGTCGGCGGCCCTGGCAGAAACCCTGGGTTCCTTCGCCGCCGCCCTGCACGGTGCGGGCAAAGCCAACCCGGTCGGCGTGGATTTGAATATCACCCATCATCGCGCCGGGCGCACCGGCCTGGTGAGCGCCGTGTGCACCCCGCTGCATCTGGGGCGGCGCAGCACCACCCATGAAATTGTGATCAGCGACGAAATGGGCAAGCGGGTGGCCACCGCCCGCATCACCAACATGTTGCTGCCCATCGAGCCCTAGTTCGGGGTACGCGGCAAAAAGCGCCCGCCCCATCGGGGCGGGCGCAGATAATCTGACCGGTTGGGATCGTCTTCAAAAAACAGCTGGCGGCTACCCAATCGCATAGCGGGAAGCGAACACATTCCCACCGAGGTTGCTCAGCTCCAGGCCAGCGAGTTCGCGGGTGATACCGCGGCCAAAAACACTCGCACCGCCACCGAGCAGCACCGGAACGGTGATGACCACCAGCTCGTCAAGCATTCCGGCTTCAAGGAACCCGCCGGCTAGATCCGCCCCGCCGACAACCCACACGTCTCCCGCCAAGGCGCTGCGGGCGATGTCCCTGCTCCAAAAGCCGATTTCACCGCGGATGAAGGTCAGGTCAGCCCCGGGCACCGTGGGCAGTTCGTGATGCGTGAACACCCACACGGGTTTGTTCCCGTAGATCCATTCCAGGTTTCCCTCGGCGACGTCCCGAGCGATATTTTCATAGGTTTTGCCCCCGATCACCACCGCGCCCACTCCGGCAAAAAACTGCTCGAAGTGCTCCCGCACGCCGGCGAGCTTCGTAAACGGTTGAAGCCACCGCGCATTTCCATCGCGATCTGCAATAAAACCATCAATGGAGGCACCCACGTAGTACTTGAAGCTTGTCATGGCTCCAGTCTAGGGGTGCCTCCCGCGGGTAACCAGCTGTACGCGGCCAAGCGCACCGCAGCAACCTAGTGGCTCGAGGAAATTCCCAGAATTGCCTCGCTGAGCTGAGGCACAATCAAGATCACTCCGAAGGCGACGATCAGACCGCACACCGTGAAGCAGGCGTACGCCCCGGACTTGCTCAGCCCAACGTTCGCTCCCTCATCCTTGGCTACCGCCAGCAGGCGGACACCTAGCGAGTAGGCGGCAACAATCAGCAAGGCGGCGGCCCAGGTGACGACGGCAACGATCAAGAATGCTGTCCAGTCGATCATGCGTTCTCCACCTTCTCTTCTTCGGCCTCATCTCGTTCGGCCTTCGCACGCAAGGCTTCCTGCTTGGCCTTCGCTTCGGCCTTGGCCTTCGCGCGACGTTCCTTTTTGTTCAGGATATTCACCGCGGCCCCGGAATTGTCGATGTCCGACATCGCCGACTCATGGTCGTGCGGCTGCTTGCGCGACACCACCCAGATAGTCAGCATCGCGGCAACACCCAATACGGCCACGATGTAGAAGCCAACGGTTCCGGCTTTGGTAATCCAGGCAGCCAAACCGCCGACGACGGCCGCGGCAGGCAACGTGAACAGCCAGCCCAGTGCAATACGCCCGGCGGTACCCCAGCGCACCTCGGCGCCCTTGCGGCCAAGGCCCGAACCGATCACCGAGCCAGAGGCGACCTGGGTGGTCGACAAAGCGAAACCCAGATGGGATGAGGTCAAAATGGCCGACGCGGTCGACATTTCAGCGGCGAAACCCTGGGCGGGCTTCACATCGGTCAGACCCGAACCCATGGTCTCGATGATGCGCCAGCCACCGGTGTAGGTTCCCAGCGCGATGGCAAATGCACAGGCTGCGACAACCCACAGGTGCACCGGAGAATTTGCGTCCTGCAAACCCGAGGCGACCAGGGTCAGGGTGATGATTCCCATGGTCTTCTGCGCGTCGTTGGTGCCGTGCGAGAGCGCCACCAGCGAGGAGGAAAAAATCTGGCCATAGCGGAATCCACCGCGTTTCGGGGAGGAGCCTGCCGAACGCTTGGTGATTGCGTAGGCAAGCTTGGTGCACAGGTACGCGGAGACACCCGCGATGACCGGCGCGCAAAGAGCAGGAATCAGCACTTTGGAGAGCAGTACCCCGTAGTTCACTGCATTAAAGCCGGCGCCGACAATCGCGGCACCCACCAACCCGCCAAACAATGCGTGGGACGAGCTTGACGGCAGGCCCAGCAGCCAGGTCAACAGGTTCCAGATCACGGCCCCCATCAAGCCAGCGAAAATGAGCGCCGGGCCGATGGCAACACCTGAACTGCCGGTGGGGTCTTCGTTGATGATGCCGCCAGAAATTGTTTTGGCGACTTCCGTGGACAGGAACGCACCGACGAGGTTCAAAATTGCGGCGAGGGCAACTGCCTTTTTGGGCGAAATTGCCCCGGTTGCGATTGGGGTGGCCATCGCATTGGCCGTGTCATGGAAACCGTTGGTGAAGTCGAAAAACAACGCCAAGGCAATGACCAGGACGACGATAAGCGTCAAATCCATTGAATACCAGCCTGAGGGGTCGAACGGCAAGGAAAATTACGTGGATCGAGTTCGATCCGTGGTGCAAGTTGGAGGGCGCGCCAAACCATGGGTCAGCACGTAATTTCAATCTTATGCCCATGTAATGGTTCGTCAACATGTCCACCATGGCAACACAAGGTTAACGGAAGGTGAACAACGGGCAACTTCCTGCGCAAACACCGGCCCCGGAGAATCTGTGAAGAATCCGGAAAATAAAAAATGTGCGTCAAACCACAGGTGGTTTGACGCACATTTTGCCAGGAGCGCGGCCTGCGGCGGCCTACTTCACCTGATCGATGACGGTCTCCGCGACCTGTCGCATGCTCAGGCGGCGATCCATCGAAGTTTTTTGAATCCAGCGGAATGCCTCGGGCTCGCTGAGTCCCATCTTGGTGATCAGCAGGCTCTTGGCGCGATCCACCAGCTTGCGGGTTTCAAACTGTTCGGCCAGGTTGGAAACTTCTTCTTCCAAGGCGCGCAATTCATCGTTGCGGGAAATCGCGATTTCGATCGCCGGCGTGAGGTCTGCCGGGGTGAATGGCTTGACCACGTAAGCCATGGCGCCAGCCTCCCTGGCACGCTCCACCAGCTCCTTCTGGCTGAAAGCCGTCAGCAGGACCACCGGGGCGATGCGTTCCTTCACGATCGCCTCGGCCGCGGTAATGCCGTCCATAACCGGCATCTTGACGTCCATCAGCACCAGATCCGGCTTCAGCTCGCGGGCTTTTTCCAGGGCGCTCTGGCCGTTGTCCGCCTCGGCCACCACATCATACCCCTCGGAACGCAGAATTTCGACGATATCCAGGCGAATCAACGTCTCATCTTCTGCCACGATGACGCGGCGTGGCGAGCTCGTCGCCTCGGAGGGGATCCTGGTGATTTCTGGTAGCTCGCTCATTCGGCGCCGTCCTTCGTGTTAAGAATGCCTGCCATCACGATCGGCAGATGTCGGTGGTTTCAGTACGTGAAGCCCCGTTGCCTCAGTGTCACTTCTAAGCCTACTGGGTTGCGTTCGGATCGGGCCGAATATCGGCCAAGAGCTCAATTAGGAAATCTGCGAAACCTCAAGTAGGATATTCATTGTGCCCGCCCAAGTGGCGGAATCGGTAGACGCGCCGCACTCAAAATGCGGTATCGAAAGATGTGTGGGTTCGAGTCCCACCTTGGGCACAAAAAAGAGATCCGCTGGTTGCAGTCAACGAACTGCTGCCAGCGGATTTTTTGTTTGCCCCAATAGAATTCGCGCCCCGCAATTAAAGTTTCCCCGCGTGATGTGCAACACAATTGAGTAGCCCAAGGCCGTTTGAGCTGGGCCCAACGACGAAGGACCCGGCCCTGCCCGCAGTGTGCGGGCAGGGCCGGGTCCTTCCTGGGTCTACGCGTACGGCTGGACGCCGGTGCTACAGCTAACCGGAGACCGCAACGTTCTCCGGGTCCCACGGGCCAACGGTTTCACGCGCAGGCATCGGCTTGCCGTTAACCAGCTGTCCGGCGTCGGCCAGGTCGCCGACCTTGTGGACGCGCAACGAGTTGGTTGAACCGGCCTGCCCCGGAGGGGAACCGGCGGCGATGCACACGATGTCGTTCAGTTCGGCCAGGCCTTCACTCAACAGCGCCTCGTCGACCTGGGCGGTCATCTTATCCGTGTGGTCCGCATAGGCAACCAGCCGGGCCTGGACACCCCACATCAGGGTCATGATGTTGTAGGTCTGCTGCAGCGGGGTGAACGCCAGCACCGGCTTCTTCGGGCGCAGCCGCGAGAGGCGTCGGGCCGAATCGCCGGACTGGGTGAAGGCAACGATGTACTTGGCATCGAGCTGATCGGCGATCTCCACGGCCGCACGAGTGATCGCGCCGCCACGGGTCTTTGGCTTGGAACCCAAACGCGGAATCCGATCCAGCCCGTGCTGCTCGGTGGAGGAGATGATGCGGGACATGGTCTCCACGGTTTCCACCGGGTACGCACCCACCGAGGTCTCCCCCGAGAGCATCACCGCGTCGGCTCCGTCGAGCACCGCGTTCGCGCAGTCAGATGCCTCGGCGCGGGTCGGGGTGGGTGATTCGATCATGGATTCGAGCACCTGGGTGGCGACGATGACCGGCTTGGCCCAGCGGCGGGCCAGCTCCACGGCGCGCTTCTGCACCACGGGCACGTCTTCCAGCGGAAGCTCCACACCCAAATCGCCGCGGGCGACCATGATGGCGTCGAACGCGTTAACGATCTCCTCCAGCGCGGCCACCGCTTGCGGCTTCTCGATCTTGGCAATCACCGGCACCCGGCGGCCTTCTTCGTCCATGATCTCGTGCACGCGCTCGATGTCGCTGGCGTTGCGCACGAAGGACAGCGCCACCATGTCGATGCCGGCGCGCAGGGCCCAGCGCAGGTCGTCCTCATCCTTCTCGCTGAGCGCGGGAACGTTCACCGCCACCCCTGGCAGGTTGATTCCCTTGTTGTTGGAGACCTCGCCGCCAACAACAACCTCGGAGCGCACCTCGGTGTCGGTGACCTCTACGGCCTTGAGCTTGACCTTGCCGTCGTTCACCAGCAGGAAGTCGCCCACCTGCACGTCCGAGGGAAGCCCCTTGAAGGTGGTGCCGCACAGGTTGCGGGTGCCTTCGACCTCCTCGATGGTGATGGTGAACTGTTCGCCGGCTTCAAGGATGTATTTCGCGTTGTCCTTGAAGCGGCCCAGGCGGATCTTCGGGCCCTGGAGGTCGGCGAATACACCGACCGCGCGGCCGATCTCCGCCGCCGCATTGCGCACATTCGCCAGGGACTGCGCGTGCATGGAGTGATCCCCATGGCTCATGTTCAGGCGGGCCACGTCGACGCCCGCCTTCAATACCGCTACGGTGTTTTCATAGCTCGCTAGGGATGGACCCCAGGTAGCAACAATCTTTGCGCGTCTCATTCCGTCAGCCATATGCCTTTCATGTAAACCGTAGGCAAAATGCGGCCCACCCTCAGTGGGTGTGCCGCATTTAAGCCTGTGACTCTCAAATGATGCTGATGGCCCTATCGCTTGGAGCTACCGGCGCGGGAAGTGTTGTTGAACCCATGAGGAACTTGTCCACCGAGGCTGCGCAGGCACGCCCTTCGGCGATTGCCCACACGATCAACGACTGCCCTCGACCCGAGTCTCCGGCGGCGAACACCCCGTCGGTGTTCGTCATGTAGTAGCCATCTCGGGCGACGTTGCCCCGGTTGTCGAATTCGGTACTGACCTGTTCGACCAGTCCGGAGTCTTCCGGACCGGTGAACCCGAGGGCAAGCAAAACCAGATCCGCCTTGATGACGCGTTCGGTTCCAGGCTTCGGGAGGCGCTTGCCAGCAACAAATTCTGTCTCTGCAACTGTAACACCGATCACGGTATTCTGCTTACTTCCCTCGCCGCGAACGAAGTTCACCGTCGAAGCCAGGTAGCTGCGCTCACCGCCTTCCTCGTGCGAGGACTGCACCTCGAACAGCACCGGCATCATCGGCCAAGGCTGATTTTCGTTCCGTTCGGTGCCCGGCTGCTTGCCGATGGCAAGGGTGGTGACACTGGCTGCGCCCTGGCGCAGCGCGGTGCCGATGCAGTCCGAACCGGTGTCGCCGCCGCCGAGCACGATCACGTGCTTGCCCGCCGCGTCGATGGTGCGCTCGTTTTTCAGGCCGGCAACCACGCGGTTGTTCTCTGTGAGGAACTCCATCGCGTGATGAACACCATGCAGCTCGCGGCCCGGGACCGGCAGCTCACGGGGCACGGTGGCGCCGGTGGCGACGATCACCGCGTCGTAGTCGCGACGCAGCTGCTGCCAGGTGATGTCCTTTCCGATCTCGATCCCGGTGCGGAAGATCGTGCCTTCGGCGCGCATCTGCTCCAGCCGGCGGTCGATGACCTGCTTTTCCAGCTTGAAATCCGGAATGCCGAAACGCAGCAGTCCGCCGATGGCCTCGTCGCGTTCATACACCGCCACGGTGTGCCCGGCGCGGGTCAGCTGCTGGGCGGCGGCCAAGCCGGCGGGCCCCGAGCCTACCACCGCGACACGGAACTCGGTGTGGCGCGCCGGCGGATTGGGGATGAAATCCCCCGCATCCATCAGATGATCGGCCAGCTCGGCTTCCACCTGCTTGATGGTCACCGCCGGCTGGTTGATCCCCAGCACGCAGGAGGACTCGCACGGCGCCGGGCACAGCTTGCCGGTGAATTCCGGGAAGTTGTTGGTGGACAGCAGCCGCGTGGCGGCGTCGTCCATCCGATCCCGGTAGACCAGGTCGTTGAACTCCGGGATCAGGTTGCCCAGCGGGCAGCCGTTGTGGCAGAACGGCACACCGCAGTCCATGCAGCGCGAGGCCTGGGACTTCAGGGTTCCGGCCTGCTGGCGCTCGGTCACCTCGCGGTAGTCCATGAGCCTGATCGGCACCGGTCGTTTAGGCTGGGTGACCCGTTCGGTCACCGTCAAGAAGCCGCGTGGATCAGCCACGGGTCACCTCCAGAATCTTGGTCCAGACCTCCGGCGAGTCGGGGTTGTCCCCGGCTGCCAGTGCGTCGGAGCGCAGTTGCTGCACGGCGGCGAAGCCGCGCGGGATGATGCTGGTGAACCGGGTGCGGGTGCGCTCCCAGTCGAGCACCAGGCGCTGCGCCAGCGGTGAAGCGGTCAGCGCGATGTGCTCGGTGAGCAGTGCGTAGATCTGCTGCGCCGCGGCGTCGTCGACGGCGCTGATCAGCAGGTCCCCCTCCGCCGCGGCCAGCGGGTTCAGGGTGTTCGGATCGAAGTCCAGCACCCAGGCGGTTCCACCGGAGAAACCGGCGCCGAAGTTGCGTCCGGTCTCACCGAGGATCAGCACGGTGCCGCCGGTCATGTACTCGCAGCCGTGTTCCCCGATGCCTTCAACCACCAGGCTTGCCCCGGAGTTGCGGACCGCGAAGCGTTCGCCGACCATGCCGTTGATGAACAGCTGCCCGCTGGTGGCGCCGTAGCCCACGACGTTGCCGGCGATGACCTGTTCCTCGGGCTTGGATTCGGTGCGCTGCGGCGGATGGATGGCGATCCGCCCGCCGGACAGGCCCTTGCCCACGTAGTCGTTCGCATCCCCTGACAGCGCCAGGGTGATTCCGGCGGGCAGGAAGGCGCCCAGCGACTGCCCGGCACGGCCGGAGAGGTTCACCTTGATGGTGTCCGCCGCCAGCTCGTCCACGCCGAAGGTTTTGGTCACATGGTGGCCCAGCAGGGTTCCCACCGAGCGATCGGTGTTCACGATCGGGCTCTCGATGCTCACCGGCAGGCGGTCGGCCAGCGCCGGGGCCGCCGCGGCGAGCAAACGCTGGTCGAGATGCGCCTCCAAGCCGTGGTCCTGGCTGATCCGGCGGCTGCGGGCCGCCAGCTGCACGTCGGGGACGTGGGTGATCGCTTCCAGCGCCAGGCCGGTGACCTTCTGGTGTGCGGAAAGCTGCTGCTGGGAAACCTTGAGCAGCTCGACACGCCCAACCACCTCGGCCACGGTGCGCGCCCCGAGGCTCGCGAGCAGTTCGCGCACCTCCTGGGCCAGGAACTCGAAGAAGTTCACCACGAATTCGGCCTTGCCGTTGAAGCGTTCGCGCAGGACCGGGTTCTGCGTGGCCACACCCACCGGGCAGGTGTCCAGGTGGCACACGCGCATCATGATGCAGCCGGAGACCACCAGTGGGGCGGTGGCGAAACCGAACTCCTCGGCCCCCAGCAGGGCGCCGATGATCACGTCGCGTCCGGTCTTCAGCTGGCCGTCGACCTGCACGGTCACGCGGTCGCGCAGCCCGTTGAGGATCAGCGTCTGCTGCGCCTCGGCCAGGCCCAGCTCCCAGGGGGTGCCGGCATGCTTGAGCGAGTTGATCGGCGAGGCGCCGGTGCCGCCGTCGTGCCCGGAAACGAGCACCACGTCGGCCTTCGCCTTGGCCACCCCGGCCGCGACAGTGCCGATGCCGGACTCGGAGACCAGCTTCACATGCACGCGGGCCGACGGGTTGGAGCACTTGGCGTCGTGGATCAGCTGGGCCAGGTCCTCGATCGAGTAGATGTCGTGGTGCGGCGGCGGGGAAATCAGCCCGACACCCGGGGTGGAGTGGCGGGTCTTGGCGATCCACGGGTAGAGCTTCTGGCTCATCAGCTGGCCACCCTCCCCCGGCTTGGCACCCTGGGCCATCTTGATCTGGATGTCATCGGCGTTGGACAGGTACAAGCTGGTCACCCCGAAGCGCCCGGAGGCGATCTGCTTCACCGCGCTGCGGCGCTCGGGATCCAGCAGCCGCTCGGGGTCCTCGCCACCCTCGCCGGTGTTCGACTTGGCGCCCAGGCGGTTCATCGCGATCGCCAGGGTTTCGTGCGCCTCGGCGGAGATCGAGCCGTAGCTCATCGCGCCGGTGGCGAAACGCTTCACGATTTCGGACACCGGCTCAACCTCGTCGATGTCGATCGGCGTGATACCGGCGGTGTCGAATTCCAGCAGGCCACGCAGGGTTTTGAGCTGCGCCGCCTGATCGTCGACGGCCTTGGTGTACTCCTTGAACACGTCGTAGCGGCGGGTCCGGGTTGAATGCTGCAACCGGAAAACCGTTTCCGGGTTGAACAGGTGCGGCGGGCCCTCGCGGCGCCACTGGTATTCTCCACCGGTTTCCAGCTCTTCGGGCTGCGCACCGCCGGCAATTTGCGGGTAGGCGCGGGCATGCCGGGCGGCGGCCTCAGCGGCCACCACATCCAGCTCGATCCCCGAAAGCTTGGTGGCGGTCCCGGTGAAGTACTGGTCGACCACGCGCTGCGAGAGGCCGACCGCTTCAAAGGTCTGCGCCCCGCAGTAGGAGGAGACCGTGGAGATCCCCATCTTGCTCATGATCTTCAGCAGCCCCTTGCCCAGGGCCTTGATCAGGTTCTTGCCGGCTGTGGCCGCGCTGATTCCGGGCAGCTGGCCGTCCTCGACCATCTGCTCCACGGATTCAAGGGCCAGGTACGGGTTGATGGCGCTGGCGCCGTACCCGACCAGGGCGGCGATGTGGTGCACCTCGCGGGCGTCGCCGGATTCGATGATCAGCGACACCCGGGTGCGCATCGAGCTCTTGAGCAGGTGGTGGTGGACCGCGCTGGTCAACAGCAGCGACGGGATCGGAGCCCAGGCCGCCGAGGAATCGCGGTCGGAGAGCACGATGTAGCGCACCCCGCGGTTCACCGCGGCGGACACCTTTTCGCAGATTTCCTGCAGGCGGGCGCGCAGTTCGCTTTCCCCGCCGGTGGGGCGGTACAGCCCGCGCACCTTCAACGAGTACTTGGCGCCGGCCTCGTCGCGCAGGTTCACGATCTTGGCCAACTGGTCGTTGGTCAGCACCGGGTAGTCCAGGGCCAGGTGGGTCTGCGGCACCCGGTCCAGCGCCAGCAGGTTGCCGTCGGGCCCGATCGAGGTGCCCAGCGAGGTCACCAGTTCTTCACGAATTGCATCCAGCGGCGGGTTGGTGACCTGCGCGAAGGACTGCGTGAAGTAGTCGAACAGCAGGCGCGGGCGATCGGCCAGGGCGGCGATCGGGGTGTCGGTGCCCATGGCGGCCAGCGGCTCGGCGCCGTTGGCGGCCATCGGCGCCAGGATGGTGCGCAACTCTTCGTTGGTGTAGCCAAAGGTGAGCTGGCGCAGCAGCACCGAGGCGGAGTTGTGCCGCACGTGTTCCAGATCCGGGAAGTCATCCAGGGACTTCAGGTTCGCCCCAACCCATTCACGCCACGGTTTGGCGGCGGCGACCTGCGCCTTGATTTCGCTGTCCGTGACAATCCGTCCGGCGTTCAGGTCGATCGCGAACATTTTGCCGGGGGCTACGCGGCCCTTGGCCAGGATGTGCTCCTCCTCGACGTCGATCACACCGACCTCGCTGGCCAGCACCACCAGATCGTCGTCGGTGACCCACCAGCGGGCCGGGCGCAGGCCGTTGCGGTCAAGCACCGCACCGGCCATTTGGCCGTCCGTGAAGCACACCGCGGCCGGGCCGTCCCATGGTTCGATCAGCATCGAGTGGTACTGGTAGAACGCGCGCAGATCGGCGTCCATTGCGGTGTCGTTTTCCCACGGCTGCGGGATCATCATCATGATCGCCTCGGCGACGTTGCGCCCGGAGAGCATGAGCATCTCGGCGACCTCGTCGAAGGAGGCGGAGTCGGAGGCGCCGGCGGTGCAGATGGGGAACAGTTCCTCGGGCACTTCACCGAGCAGCTCGGAGCTCAGTGTGGCCTGGCGGGCGCGCATCCAGTTGCGGTTGCCCTTGACCGTATTGATCTCGCCGTTGTGGGCGATGGTGCGGAACGGCTGAGCCAGCGGCCAGGAGGGGAACGTGTTGGTGGAGAAGCGCGAGTGCACGATCGCGCAACGGCTGGCGAAGCCGGCATCGGAGAGGTCCGGGTAGAACGGCTCAAGCTGGGCGGTGGAGACCATGCCCTTGTACACGATGGACTGCGAGGAGAACGAGGCGAAGTAGACACCCATCTTGTTGTGGGCGCGGCGGCGAAGGCGCCATACCGCGGCGTCAAGCTCACGCGACGAGTTGCCGCCGCCCGATGCACCCTGGCGCGCGGCGACAAAAAGCTGGGTGATGTGCGGCATCACGGCGCGGGCCGAGGCGCCCAGCACGGAGGCGTCGACCGGCACATCGCGCCAGCCGAGCACGGTGAGGTTTTCTTCGTCGGCAAGCTCTTCGAGTTCTTCGCGGGCCAGAGCCAGCTCGTTGGCGGCGGCGGGAAGGAAACCCATGCCCACCGCGTAGCTTCCGGCGGCCGGAAGCGGAAAGTCGGTGGCGTTGCGCAAGAAGGCGTCGGGCAGGTGAAGCAGAATGCCTGCGCCGTCGCCGGTTCCTTCATCGGCGCCAATCGCGCCGCGGTGCTCCAGGCGGCGCAGGGCGGTCAACGCGTGGGAGACAATCTCATGGGACGCGGAATTCTTCAGCGATGCGATCATCGCCAGCCCGCAGGCGTCCTTCTCTGCGGCGGGATCGTACAGGCCTTGTGCGGGAGGCACGGCGGAGAATCGGGTGTAGGGCGAGGTACGTTCCCCGCCAAAACCTGGCGAGGCGTTCAACTGGACTCCGGTCATGCTCATGAGCGTGCCTTTCTATGGTTCAAGCAGGAAAGGCGGTCCGGTTTGCGACGTGCGTGCGGCATTGTGGAGAAGACTCGCAGCTTGCTCGGCTGCCGGCCACCTGTGTTTCGCCTGGCCCAAACACATCGAACGGGTAGTGCCGGTGGGCGCTACGTATCGAGGTGTCGGGGGACGAACGGTTCCCACCTCGTTGTGGTTCACGTGCGATCTGGCCTTCGCGGGGTATGAAGGGTGCCAGCGCAACGCGTGGCTTTTACACTACGCACCGTTTGTTTCTTTCGGGCACACGGTTGTGTTTCGGAAATGTTAAAACCACCTGCGAATTTTTGGGGGCTTTTCCGGCGTCTGGCGCCGCCGCGGTTCCAAAAACGGCCGGATTTCCCGCCGCGGGCCGCTTCATAATGTTTCAAGTATGTTGCCGATGAGATCCGGGGGTGATCCGCAGGTGTGCAAATGTGTCGTGAAATATCGGTTTTTTGACGCGCTCCGTCGGTGCGGGGCAACACAAAAGGGACCATCGCCACGATGGTCCCTTGTGTGTTGCAGCATGTTTATGGTTGCTCGCCCGAGGATTTTGGCGTGTCCTCTGCGGATGCCGGTTCGGTATCCGGGGCCAGGCCGTCAGCGGCGGTATCCGCCGCCGCGGGCTGGGCCGCCGGCTCGCGTCCCGGCAAGAAGATCGAGTCCTGATGCTGGCCGCGCAGCTTAGCCAGCACGTAGGTCAGCGCCACGGTTCCCAGCAGCACCAGGGCGATGGCCAACCACTGGTGCACACGCAAGGCCAGCGGGCCGATGGTGATGATCTCGGCCGGGTCCAGGCGCAACGACTCGGTGAAGGTGCGCCCGATGCCGTACCAGATCACGTAGCACCAGAACAGCGCCCCGCGACGCAGCTGGAATTTGCGATCCAGCGCGATCAGCACAACAAAGCCCAGCAGGTTCCAGATTGATTCGTACAAGAACGTCGGGTGGAACAAGGTGTCCGCGGGAAGCCCGGCCGGGAAGTTGTGATTGCTCGCATCGATTTCCAGACCCCAGGGCAACGTGGTCGGCGCGCCGAAAAGCTCCTGGTTGAACCAGTTGCCCCAGCGCCCGGCCATTTGCGCCAGCAGCACCCCGGGGGCGGCCGCGTCGGCAAAGGCCGAGAGCCTCACCCCGGCGCGCCGGCAACCGATCCATGCTCCCACCGCGCCCAGCGAGATCGCGCCCATGATGCCCAACCCGCCAAGCCACAGCTGCGGGATTTCACCCCAGTGCGCCGTTTGCCCGCCCAAACCGAAGTAGTAGCTCGGATCGGTGATGAGCACATGGTAGAGCCGTCCGCCGACGATCCCGAACGGGATCGCCCAGATGACGATGTCCCAAAGCATATCCGAGGTGCCGCCGCGCGCGGCCAACCGGCGATTGGTCACCCACAGCGCCAGCACGATGCCCAGCAGGATGCATAACGCGTAGGCGTGAATGGTCAGCGGGCCGATCGAGAACTTGGAGAACTCGACCGGCGGCGACGGAATGGAGGCCGGCAGCGCCAGCGCAAGCTGTGCGGACAGGTTCATCCTAGGCGTGCTCCTTGGCGGCCGTACCGCTGAGCTCCGCGGCCAGCGCGCCCACGGCGGCTACTCCCCCGTCGCGCAGCGCGGCGACCAGCGCGGTGCCCACGATGACGCCGTCGGCATAGGCGCCGATCTGCGTCACATGCTCGCGCCGCGAGACCCCCAGGCCGACGCAGGCGTTTTCCGCCCCGGCCGCGTGAGCGGCCTCGACCACTGCCTGCGCCGCGGAGGAAACCTCGGAGCGCGCCCCGGTCACCCCCATCAACGACACGCAGTAGATGAAGCCGGAGGAGGCCTCCACGGTGCGCTGCACACGCTGCTCGGTGGAGGACGGCGCGATCAAGAAGACGCGTTCAAGCCCGTACTTCTCGCTGGCTTCCAGCCACTCGCCGGCCTCTTCGGGGACCAGGTCCGGGGTGATCAGCCCGGAGCCGCCGGCCGCGGCGAAACGCCGGGCGAATTCGTCGACGCCCATGCGCATCACCGGGTTCCAATAGGTCATCACCATCACCGCGGCGTCGGTGCGCGAGGTGATGCCCTGCACGATCTCAAACACATCGGCCACGCGGAAACCGCCGGCCAGCGCCTGCACGGTGGCGGCCTGGATGACCTCGCCGTCCATCACGGGGTCCGAGTAGGGGATGCCGATCTCGATGATGTCCACACCGTTCTCGGCCAGCGCGACGGCCGCCTCGATGCTGGTGGGAACATCCGGGAAACCGCCGGGCAGGTAGCCGATCAGGGCCGGGCGCCCCTCGGCGCGGGCGGCGGCGATCTTCTGGGCGCTGGTTACGCGGGTCATCTACTTTTCCTCGCTGTCCGAAGCGGTGTGCTCAGCCTGCGCGGCGGCGCCGCTGATTTCTGCGTCTGCGTCTTTGGGGTCGATCATGCCGAACCAGGCGGCCGCGGTTCCCACGTCCTTGTCCCCGCGCCCGGAGAGGTTCACGATGATGATGGTTTCCTCCGGCGTCGCGCCGTCGGCCACCAGCTTCTTGGCCAGGCGCATGGTGCCCGCCAGTGCGTGGGAGGACTCGATTGCCGGCAGGATTCCTTCGGTGCGGCACAGCGCCTGGAAGGCGTCCATGGCTTCGGTGTCGGTGACCGGCTCGTAGTTCACCCGGCCGATGTCAGACAGGAAGGCGTGCTCGGGGCCGACCCCCGGGTAGTCGAGCCCGGCGGAGATGGAGTGCGACTCGACGGTCTGGCCGTCTTCGTCCTGCATCAGGTAGCTCTTCGCCCCGTGCAGCACCCCGGGCCGGCCCAGGGTGATGGTGGCCGCGTGGCGCTCGGTGTCCACCCCGTCGCCGCCTGCCTCAAACCCGTACAAGGCGACATCCTTGTCATCGAGGAAGCCGTGGAAGATGCCGATGGCGTTGGAGCCGCCGCCGATGCACGCGGTCACCGCGTCGGGCAGGCGGCCGGTCTGGGCCAGGATCTGCTCGCGGGCCTCGTCGCCGATGACCTCGTGGAAATAGCGGACCATGGCCGGGAACGGGGCGCCGCCGGCGGCGGTACCCAGCAGGTAGTGGGTGTTCTCCACGTTCGCGACCCAGTCGCGCAGCGCCTCGTTGATCGCGTCTTTCAGCGTCTGGCTGCCCACGGTCACCGGGATCACCGTGGCGCCCAGCAGGCGCATCCGGGCGACGTTCAGCGCCTGCCGGCGGGTGTCTTCGGCACCCATGTAGACCACGCATTCAAGGCCCATCAGGGCCGCGGCGGTCGCCGAGGCGACACCATGCTGGCCGGCACCGGTTTCCGCGATGATCCGGGTTTTGCCCATGCGCTTGGCCAGCAACGCCTGGCCCAGCACGTTATTGATCTTGTGGCTGCCGGTATGGTTCAGATCTTCGCGCTTGAGGAAGATCCGCACCCCGGCGCAGTGCTGCGCGGAGAAGCGTTTGGCTTCGGTCAGCAGCGAGGGGCGCCCGGAGTAGTTGGTGTTCAGATCGCGCACCTGCGCGATGAACTCCGGATCGTTCTTGGCCGCCTCGAAGGTCTCATTCAGCTCGTCCATCGCGGCCATGAGGGATTCGGGCATCCATCGTCCGCCGTAGGCGCCGAAGTATGGTCCGCTTGCGTGCTTTAGCGACTGCTGGTCGATCGAGTCGGCGTGCTCGGAATGCTCCGGGGTGCTCATCGATTCCCTCTTTCCTTCAACGAAACGTTAATCGTGGTAGATTTTGTGCCCCGCCGGAAGCTTCCTGCGGGGCACGATCAGTTGGCCGGGCTGCGCCCGGGCGGAATCATCCGCCGGCGCGCTGCGGTTTTTCCGCGGTTCCTGCCTGGATGAATTCGGCCACCGAGGTGCGTGGGTCGCTGTGTTTCACCAGCGCCTCGCCGACCAGGATGGCGTCGGCTCCGTCGGCCGCATATTGGCGCACCTGCACCGTGGATTCGACACCTGATTCGGCGACGATCACCGCATCCGCCGGCAGCAGCGGCGCCAACACTGAGAAGTTCGCCGGATCCACGTCCAGGGTTTTCAGGTTGCGCACGTTCACACCGATGATTTTGGCGCCGACCGCGATGGCGCACTCGATTTCTTCCGCGGTGTGGGTCTCCACCAGTGCGTTCATCCCCAGCTCATGGGTTAATTCTAGAAAAGAACGCAGCGTGTTCTCATCCAGCGCCGCAACAATGAGCAATACGAGGTCCGCACCGTGGGCGCGTGCCTCGTAAATCTGGTACTCGTCCACCGTGAAGTCCTTGCGCAGCACCGGGATGCGCACAGCCTGGCGCACCTGATCCAGGTCCTGCAGGGACCCGCCGAAACGCCGGGCTTCGGTCAGCACGGAAATCACCGAGGCGCCGCCGGCCTCGTATTCGGCGGCGAGCACCGCCGGCTCCGGGATCTGCGCCAGCTCGCCCTTGGACGGGGACTTGCGTTTGACCTCGGAGATCACCCGAAGCCGGGTGTCACGTTGGGCCGGATCGCGGTGGCCGCCCAGGGCGGCGTACGCGTCGAGCGCCGCAGGGGCCTTAGCGGCGAGCTGCTTGAGAGCCTCAAGGCTCACCAGCGCGCGACGGGCGCCCAGGTCTTCCTGGACGCCCGCGATGATCTCATCAAGAACAGTCAATTTAGTGCGCTGCTCCGCTGCGTGATCCGCCCACGCCGAAGCCGGCGGCCTTCAAGACCCCGCCCAGCACCAGGCCCAGCACGACGACGCCCATTGAAATCCAGAAGAAAGTCCAGCTCAGGTTGGCAAAGGCGATGCCGCCGGCAATCGAGCCAACCATCATGGTCAGCACGCAGGCCCAAGCTGCGACGGAGTTGCCGTGGCCGATCTGCTCGGTGTAGACCGGATCGATCTCGGTTTTCTGCGACATGGCTTACTGTCTCCTTGAGAGTTGTAGTACGTGTGCGCGCCCGGTGTCCCGAACCCGCACAATGATCTGCTTAATTCCATTCTGCCACCTGTGTTCGCTTCAGGCCTATTCCTGCGCCGAACGTGTCGATCAGGTGGTGCGCCTCAGTGCGCCGAGGGCCCCGCGGTGGGATCCTCGCCGTCGGAGAGCTGCTCCCAGCTGGAAATATTGCGCGAGGAAGCGTCCTTGGGTTCGATCCCGGTTTTTCCCGCGGACCGCGAGTACTTATCCGCCTTCACCGCCCAGCTGCGGGCGACCACCAGCACCAGTACCGACTGCACCGCGATCAGCACACCGCCGAGCACGGCTACCGCAGGCCAGGGGCTCATCGAATACTGCGCGGCATTTTGCGCCAGCCCGGTTGCGGTGGACACCGCGGTGAAGGCGGCCGCCTGCGGGTCGGCCAGCGTGCTGATGCCGGCGGCAATGATCGCGGCCCCGGCCAGCAGGCAGATCGCCGCGATGATGTAGCGCGAGATTTTGCCGGCGATCAACAAGGCCAGCGATCCGGCGAGCACCGCGATGGACAGCGCGGTGGTGGCGGCGGCCGCCGACGCCCCGTCGATGACAATCTGCGGGATCTGCACCGTACCGGATTGCACATCCACGGTGATCCAGGTGCGGGTGGCTGAGAACAGCACAATCACCGCACCCAGCGCGCCGATCAGGGCCAGGTTCCGCGCGGTCAGTTTCTGCTTCATTTGTCCTCCTGCGAGGTGGCGATCTGGGAGGTGGCGGTCTGCGCGGCGCGCATGCTCTGCGCGGCCCAGACGGCGCGCATGCTCTGCGCGGCCCAGACGGCGCGCAACGGCGCGGCAGCCTTGTTCACGGTTTCCAGGGCCTCGTCGGCGAACTTCGAGTCATTCACGATCCCGCCGCCGGCCTGCACGTAGGCACGCCCGCCCTTGAGCAGCGCCGAACGGATCGCGATGGCCATATCCATGTCCCCGGCGAAGTCCAGGTACCCGACCACCCCGCCGTAGATGCCGCGGCGGTAGGGCTCATACTCATCCAGCAGCGCCAGGGCCCGCGGTTTGGGCGCGCCGGAAAGGGTGCCTGCCGGGAAGGTGGCCGCCAGCACGTCGTACGCGTCGACATCCTCCCGGGCCTTGCCCACCACGTTGGAAACCAGGTGCATGATGTGGCTGAAGCGTTCAACCTCCATGAACTGGGTGACCTCCACGCTGCCGGCCTGGCAAACCCGGGAGAGGTCGTTGCGCGAAAGGTCCACCAGCATCAGGTGCTCCGCGCGTTCCTTCTCATCGTTGACCAGCGACTTTTCATGAAGCTGGTCCTCCTCGTAGTTCGCCCCGCGCGGCCTGGACCCGGCGATCGGGTGCGTGACCACGTGGGAATCGTTGACCGTGACCAGCGCCTCCGGGGAGGAACCGACAATCTCGAAGGGTTCGCCGTCCTCGTTGAGGAAGTTGAACAGGTACATGTAGGGGCTGGGGTTGGTGGCGCGCAGCACCCGGTAGACATCCAGCGCATCGGCGTCGGTTTCCAGCTCGAAGCGGCGCGAGACCACAATCTGGAAAACCTCGCCGTCCAGGATCGCGGTTTTGGACTTGGCCAGCGCCTGCAGGTACTCGTTTTCCTCCCACGAGTGGCTGACCGAGGACATCAGCGTGTCGCGGGGCACCTCGGTGCCGCGCAGCACGGTGGCCGCCGCGTCCAGTGGCACACACAGCTGATCGAGCATCTGATGCAGCCGGGCCACGGCCGCGTCATAGGCCGCTTCGACCCGCTCGTCGCTGCCATCGAAGTTGATGGCGTTGGCGATCAGCGTCACGGTGCCCTCGGTGGCGTCGTGCACCGCCATGTCTTCGACCAGGTTCATGCTCAGCTCTGGCAGGTTCAGGTCGTCGGCCGGCGGGTTGGGAAGCTTCTCCCAGTGGCGCACGCAGTCCCAGCCGAGAAAACCGACCATGCCTCCGGTCAGCGGCGGCATGCCGGGGATCGGTTCGGTATGCAGCGCCCGCACGGTGTCGCGCAAGACGTGCACCCCGACACCTCCGGTGGGCAGCCCGGCCGGGGCATTGCCCTGCCAGTAGGCCGCTCCGTCGCGGGTGCTGAGGGTGGCGGCTGAATTCACGCCGATAAACGAGTAGCGGCTCCACACACCGCCTGCCGCGGCCGACTCCATCAGGAAGGTCCCCGGGCGCCCGGCCGCCAAGGTGCGGTACAGGCCGATCGGGGTCAACGAGTCGGCCAACACCGACATGGTCACCGGGATGACGCGGCGGGTGGCCGCCATGGCGAGGAATGCCTCGCGGGTGGGCGAAATGGTGCCGAGGGTTTTCATGTTGTTTCTTCTTCTACAAGTTCTACGAGTTCTACAAGCGGATCGATTTTCGCAGGTCGTCCCCGCGCCGGGCAGTTGCGCACCTCATGGCCAAGTAGCCGCATGGCCAGATGACCGCATGGCCAGGAAACCGATGGCTCAGGAAACCGGGCGGTGGCCGATCACGGCCGGCAGCTCGCGGCCGGTGAAGCAGGATTCGGTTCCGGTATGGCAGGCCGCGCCGACCTGGTCGACCTTGAGCAGCAGCGCGTCGCCGTCGCAATCAAGCGCCGCGGACTTCACAAACTGGAAGTGCCCGGAGGTATCCCCCTTGCGCCAATACTCCTGGCGGGAGCGGGAGAAGAAGGTGACGCGGCCGGTGCTCAGCGTGCGGCGCAGGGCTTCGTCGTCCATCCAGCCGAGCATCAGCACCGTGCCGGTATCGTATTGCTGCACGATGGCGGCGAACAGGCCGTGGGCATCGCGCTTGAGACGCTGCGCAATTGCAGGGTCGAGTTCCGTGGAAACGGGGTCCTGGTCCGGACCCTTGTAAGAAGTAGCCATCACCTACCAGCATACTGCGTGCACACCCGATCCCCCGCCTGCATGACCTGCCCTGGTGCCCGCTCGCCCGCATTGTTCCGACACCCGCCGCAGATTACGCGCGCCAAACCATAAAGCATGCTAGTTTCAGAAGTGATGCACTTAGTTCACGCTTCCCGATTGGCGTTGGCAGAGACGCTGCTGGCCGCAGGTCCCACCGCGCAGACCCTGTGCGCCGGATGGCAGACCCGCCATTTGGCCGCGCACCTCGTTTTGCGGGAGAATTCGCTCCTCGCCGCCGGCACCATCTTCAAACCATTGTCCAAAAAACTTGATGAGAAGTTGCAGCACGACGCCGATCAGGCGCAATCCCCGGAAAGCTACGCCGCGCTGGTGCGCCGTTTCCGTTCCGGCCCGGGGAAGTACTCCCCGTTCGCCATCGAAAAGGTCGACCAGGCGGCGAACCTCAGCGAGTACTTCATCCACACCGAAGACGTGAGACGAGCTCGGGCCCAGTGGGCTCCGCGGGTGCTGGATCCCGAGTACACCGAAATGCTCTGGCAGTCGCTGACCCGGATGTCCAGGTTGCTGTTTCGCAAGGCGCCGGTGGGAATCATCCTGGCCCGCCCCGACGGCCAACGCCATGTGGCCAAAAAAGCCCCCAATGCCGTGTCGATCAGCGGACCGGTCACCGAATTGATGCTGTACGCATTCGGCCGCACGGAGCACTGCCTGGTCACCTTCGAGGGCGGGGACACCGCACTGGAGATCATCCGGTCGTACAAGCCAACGCTCTAGGGCCCCGCGCCTCGCGGATTAAAACAATGTGCCGATCCCCCTTTCGGGGATCGGCACATTGTTTTGCCGTTGGCGTACTTAGCGCACCGGGTACCCGGCGTCCCGGATGGCCTGCTTGACCCGGGCGATCATGTCGGTGGGGCCGAAGTGGAAGATCGAGGCGGCCAGCACCGCGTCGGCCCCGGCGGCGATCGCCGGCGGGAAATCCTCCGGGCGCCCGGCGCCGCCCGAGGCGATCAGCGGGACGCTGACCTGCTCGCGCACCGCACGGATCATTTCCAGGTCGAAACCGTCCTTGGTGCCGTCGGCGTCGATGGAGTTCAGCAGGATCTCCCCCACGCCGCGTTCAGCAGCTTCCTTGGCCCAGGCCACAGCGCACATGCCGGTGCCCTGGCGCCCGCCGTGGGTGGTGACCTCGAAACCGGAAGCGATCGACGGGTCCTGGGTGCGGCGCGCATCCAGGGACAGCACCAGCACCTGCGAACCGAACCGTTCGGTAATCTCGTTGATCACCTCCGGGCGGGAGACCGCGGCGGTGTTGATCGAGGCCTTGTCCGCGCCGTTGCGCAGCAACCGGTCGACGTCTTCAACCACGCGCACCCCGCCGCCGACGGTCAGCGGGATAAACACTTCCTCGGCGGTCTGGCGGACCACCTCGTAGGTGGTTTCGCGGTCCGAGCTGGAGGCGGTGACATCCAGGAAGGTCAGTTCGTCCGCGCCGGCGAGGTTGTAGCGGCGGGCCAGCTCCACCGGGTCCCCGGCGTCGCGCAGGCCCTCGAAGTTCACACCCTTCACCACTCGGCCGGCGTCCACGTCCAGGCAGGGAATCACTCGAATTGCAACGCTCATCGTGTATTGCTCCTTGGGTCCGAGGCGGCTAGATGCGGCAGGCGTGGATCTGGCTGACCAGGATGGCGCGCGCACCCACGTCATACAGCTCGTCCATGATGTTATTGGTCTGCGACTTCTTCACCATGGCCCGCACCGCGCACCATTCGGAGTTCGCCAGGTCGGACACCGTGGGTGATTCAAGGCCCGGAGTCAGCGCGCAGGCCTGTTCAACCAGGTCGCGTCGCACGTCGTAGTCGAGCATCACGTACTGCCGGGCAACCAGTACCCCGTTGAGCCGGCGGGTGAGCACATCCAGCCCGGCAGGCTGGTGCCCGACCCGGCCGATCAGCACGGCTTCCGAGGCAAGCAGGGTTTCGCCGAAGATTTCCATTCCGGCGGCCTTGATGGTGTTGCCGGTTTCGACCACATCGGCGATCGCGTCCGCCACCCCCAAGCGGACCGAGGATTCAACCGCGCCGTCCAGCCGCACTACCGACGCGTCGATCCCGGACTTCGCCAGGTAGTGGCGCAACAGCACGTCGTAGCTGGTGGCGATGCGTTTGCCGGCCAGCTGGCTGGCCTCGGTGTAGGCGCCGACGGGGGCCGCGAAACGGAACGCGGACTTGCCGATGCCAAGCGAGAGCAGTTCTTCAACGTCCTCGTCGACATCCGCGTCGAGGTACAAATCGCGCCCGGTGATACCCACGTCCAAGATGCCGCGCCCGACATAGACGGCGATATCGCGTGGACGGAGGTAGAAAAATTCAACCTGGTTGTCCTCGTCGACCATCACCAGTTCGCGGGAGTCGCGGCGTTGCAGGTAGCCGGCTTCCTTGAACATGGTGGAGGCGATGTCGGACAGGGCACCCTTATTGGGCAGGGCTACGCGGAGCATAAGATGACTCTTTTCAGGAGTGTGGCGCTGCGGCGTGGTGCCAAAAACAAGCGCCAAGGAGATAATTCAATGGCCGTTGTTACTGCCGCCGTGCGTAGGCGCGAAAGGGATCCAGCGATGTGCGATCCCGTTCGCGGCCCGCGCGACGGCTAGAGATGCTTGTAAACGTCGGCCAGGGAAAGCCCCTTGGCGATCATCAGAACCTGCACGTGGTAAAGCAGCTGCGAAATTTCCTCGGCGGCTTCCTGATCGGATTCGTACTCGGCAGCCATCCAGACCTCGGCGGCTTCCTCGACAATCTTCTTGCCGATGCCGTGGACACCGGAGTCGAGTTCGGTTACGGTTCCAGAGCCTTCCGGGCGGGTTTGGGCCTTGAGCGACAGTTCGCTGAAGAGCTCGTCAAAAGTTTTCACGGTACTAGCCTAGCGTTTTTCACCTGCGGGGCCGAACTGGGTGCGCGTTTTGTGACGGAGAACTGCCCGGTGGGGCCCCGCGGTGCCAGGTGGGGATTATGGGTGTATTAACCGCGCGGGGCGGCCAGCGCGGCGAGCGTGAGCACCGCGGCGCTGTAGGCTTCGTACCCCTTGTCCTCGCTGGAGTTTTCAAGCCCCGCGCGGTCCAGGCCCTGTTCTTCGGTGTCGCAGGTCAACACGCCGAACCCGATGGGGGTTTTGGTGTCTACACTCACATTGGTTAAGCCGTTGGTGGCGGCCAGGCAGACGTACTCGAAGTGCGGGGTGCCGCCTCGAATGACCACACCCAGGGCGATCACCGCGTCGTAGTCTCCGGCCAGGGTTGCCGCGGCAACCGGCAATTCGAAGGTCCCCGGGACCCGGACCAGCGTGGTCGATCCTTCCAGGCCCGCATCCTTCGCGGCGCGCTGCGCCCCGTCGATCAGGCCGTTCATGATGACCTCATGCCAGCTCGCGGCGACGATGGCGATCTTCAGCCCGGTGAACGAATCCTGGCCGGCCAGCGCTTGCAGCTGCTGTGAAACGTTGGTTGGTGCTCCGTGCTTGCTCATGGTTCTCTCCTGTTGCGTTGGTGATGCTGTATTGGCAGGGCTTAGGCGCCGTGATAGTTCTGGGCCTGCGCCTGAGCTTGCGCCTGGTCCTGGGCCGAGTCCTGGGGCAGGTTCAATCCCAGCCGGTGGCCGAACCGGGCCTGCTTGGTGCGCAGGTAGTTTTCGTTTTCGCGGCGCGGGGCCACCTGGCTGGGGACCAGTTCGGCAACCTCGATGCCGGCCTCGGTGAGTTTGGCTTGCTTATCCGGGTTGTTGCTCAACAGCCTGATGGTGCGCAGGCCAAGTTTCCCCAGGATCGCGGCGACCGCAAAATACTCGCGGGCATCGGCCGGGAAACCCAGGTGCAGGTTGGCGTCCAGGGTGTCCATTCCGTCTTCCTGCAGGGCGTAGGCGCGCAGCTTGTTGACCAGCCCGATGCCGCGGCCTTCATGGCCGCGGATATACACCAGGTGCCCGCCCTCGGTGGCGATCCGCTGCATGGCGCCGTGAAGCTGTTCCCCGCAGTCGCAGCGGAAGGACCCCAGCACGTCGCCGGTGAGGCACTCGGAATGGATCCGCACCAGGTTGCCTGCCGGCGCGCCGTCCGGGCCCGGGTGGCTGAGCACCAGGTGCTCGTGCCCTTCCACCAGCGCGGCCCGGGCCGTGAATTCGCCGAAGGCCGTGGGCAGCGCCACCGGCGCGGTGAGTTCGATCTCATCATTGATGCGCCGCCAGCGGGCCAGGTCATCGATGGTGATCAGTGGCAGGTTGTGCTCGGCGGCGAACTCGCGCAAGGCATCCAGGCGCATCATCTCCCCGTTGTCATGGGTGATCTCGCCGATCACACCCACCGGCGACAGCCCCGCGGCACGGCACAGGTCCACGGCCGCTTCGGTGTGACCGCGGCGTTCAAGCACCCCGTTGGCGGCGGCGCGCAGCGGGAAGATATGCCCCGGGCGCGAGAGCTGCGCCGGGGTGGTGTGCGGGTCGGCCAGCAACCGGCTGGTGAGCGCTCGGTCGGCGGCGGAAATTCCGGTGCTGATCCCGCTGGCGGCGTCGCAGGTCACGGTGAAGGCGGTGCCTTTCGAGTCCTGGTTGATGCCCACCATGGGGGCCAGGCCCAGCGCGTCGGCGCGCTCGGCGTCCAACGGCACGCAGATGACCCCCGAGGTGTACCGAATGGTGAAGGCCATCAACTGCGCGGTGGCGTGTTCGGCGGCGAAGATGATATCGCCCTCGTTCTCGCGATCTTCGTCGTCGACCACTACCACCGCACGCCCGGCGGCCAAGGCCGCCAGAGCGGCGGGGATTGAATCAAAGGTTGCGGTAGTCATGAGTTACGACCTCCAAAGGCGTTCAGGCGAGCGACGTATTTGGCCAGCACGTCGACCTCGATGTTGATGCGGTCCCCGACCTGTCGGGAGCCCATGGTGGTTTCGGCCAGGGTGATGGGGATGATCCCCACCTCAACCCAATGCCCGCCGGCCGGGGTGTCCGCCGGGGAGACCGCGGTGAGCGTCAGCGAGATGCCGTCCAGCGCAATCGAGCCCTTTTCCGCCGTCAGCGGCGCATGCTCATCCGGGATCGAGACCCGGAAGGTGGTCCACTGGCCGTGGTCCTCGCGCGCCAGCACGGCACCCACCGCATCCACGTGGCCCTGCACCACGTGCCCGTCAAGCCGCGCCCCGGCGGGGGTGCAGCGTTCAAGGTTTACCTGCGCCCCCGGGGCCAGTTCCCCGGTGGTGGTGCGGTTCAGGGTTTCACCCATGACGTCGACGCTCAGGGTGTCCCCGTCCAGGGCGGTGGCGGTCAGGCAGACTCCGTTGACCGCCAGCGAGCCTCCCAGCCCCAGGTCCTGGGTGTGGCCCGGTGCGCTGAGCGTGAGCACTGCGAGGTCCTTGGCGGGGTCGGTGGCCAGGCCGGTAATCAGGCCGGTTCCGGTGACAATTCCGGTAAACATATCTGTTGGTGTCCTTACATGTGGTTGGACGGTGCGCGTCGGGCGGAGCCGATGCAGCATCGAAGGCGGGAATCCGCGGGGTGTTAAAGGGGCCGCGGCAGGGGTTCCAGGTGCAGCAGCACGTCGGGGCCGAGCCGGTGCAGCGTTTCATTGCTGAACGCGTCGATCCGGAAGGCGCGCGCATCACCCAAGGTGTGGGTGGTGGCGAGGTTGACCGACGAGTCGCCGGCACCGATGATGATCGGTGCCTGGTAGCAGTAGATTTCATCGGCCAGATCCGCGGCGATGAAGGCCGAGGCGATGCTGGCCCCGCCTTCAATTAACAGGTGGCCGTAGCCCAGCTCGCTGGCGCGGGAGACCAGCTGGTGCACCTCGCGGGTGCGCACCTGCTCCCAGTGCTCGTCGAAGGCGAGGGCCAGCCGCCCCGGAAGGTCGCGTTGGCCCATCACCAGGCGGTGGGGCTGGCGCGGCAGCGCGGTGCCGTCGGCGGTGCGGGCGTTGAGCCGGGGATCGTCGTGGATCACGGTGTTGGTGCCGATGACAATCGCGTCCACCCGGGCTCGCAAGGAATGCGCGTGCGCCCTGGATTCTGCGGAGGTGATCCACTGGCTGGTGCCGTCCGGGGCGTTGATGCGCCCGTCCAGCGACTGGGCGGTTTTGACCGTAATGAAGGGCCGGCCCTGCTCCTTGGCACGGAACCACCGGTGGTTCAGCTCGCGGGTGGAGGTGGTGTGCCGCGCCTGGCTGACCTTGATGCCGGCGGCGGCCAGGTAGTCCGCTCCCCCGCTGGCGCTGGTGTGATCACCCACCGCATAGTGCACCGCCCCGATGCCGGCCTGGGCGATGGCCGCGGAACACGGGCCGGTGCGCCCGGTGTGGTTGCAGGGTTCCAGGGTCACCACCATGCTCAAGGTGGCCGCGCGCTCACGGGAGATGCGCCCCAAGCGGCGCAGCGCGTCAATTTCAGCGTGCGGCGTGCCGGCACCCTGGTGGTACCCGGTGGCGATCAAGGACCCGTGTTCGTCGAGGATGCAGGCACCCACCAGCGGGTTTGCTCCACGGTGGCCGCGTTGTGCGGTCTGCAGGGCAGTGTCCATCGCGTCACTCAGCTGCTGTTCGCTGACCATTTGGGTTACCGCCCGTGCTGCAAGGTCGGGTCTGGCAGTTCGGTTTCCACCGCCGGCTTGGACCCCTTTTTGGCCCGCGCCCAGACGAAGAACCCGATCAGCGTGAATGCCCCGTAGAACAGGTACATGAAGGCGCTGGCGTAATATCCCGCGGAGAAGAGCAGCGGCACCCCGACCGCGTCGACCGCGACCCAGATCAGCCAGAATTCGACCCAGCCCTTGGCCATGCCGAAGGTTGCCAGCAGCGATCCGACAAAGGTCCAGGCGTCGGCCCACACCGGCTCGTAGGAGCCGAGGATGCGGAACAACGGGGTCAGTGCGATGGTTCCCAGGATGAGCGCCGCGATGAGCGAGATCCGGACCTTGTTGCCGGCCCAGACCGGTGTCACGGCGCTCCCGCCGCCATCGCGGGCTTGCTTCCAGCGGTACCAGCCGAAAATGGAGACCGCGATGAACATGATTTGGCGACCGGCCTGGCCCCAGAGGTTCGCGGCGTAGTCGGTGTCGAACAGGCTGCCGAGGAACACTGTCAGCAGCAACAGGTTGCCGACGATACCCACCGGCCAAGCCCAGACCTTGCGGCGCATGCCGCCCACCGCACTGGCCAAGCCGAAGACGTTCCCGACGACCTCGCGCACCAGCAGCGCCGACGAACCGAGAACTATTTGTGAGTTAAAAGCTTCAATGAGCCACCGCAGGAAATCCATCTTTCCACCCTTCTCGAAGCGGCGGCTCCGGGGGTGTGCATTTGATGGACCTCTCAGGTGTGCCGAGAAATACGGCTCCGCTGTGAGGGAGCCGTCGGCAAAACCGCAAGGCAAATCAAATTCGTGCTTCTCCCATCCAGACTTTAACTGTCGGTACCGGAATTCCACCGGCTCAACCGCTTCCTTGGCTTGTGGCCTCGGACGCGGGTCGCGGACTATTACCGCCGGTTCGGACTTTCACCGACCCCGGAGCACGTATTTACGTTTACATTCGATATTGTTGCATACTTTGGAGCGCTTCAGTGCGCACCGAGTGCAAGATTGCGTAATACGTCGATTTCCACCGAGGGTTCCGGCGCGGCGTAGACCGCCGAGCCCGCCACAAACACGTCGGCCCCGGCCTGGGCGGCACGCAGGATCGTGTCGCGGGAGACCCCGCCGTCGATCTGCAGCGCAATGGGTTTCTGGCTCCCGTCGATGGCGGCCCGGGCACGCCGGATCTTGGGCAGCACCAGGTCCAGGAATTCCTGCCCGCCGAATCCCGGTTCAACGGTCATCAGCAGCACCATGTCCAGCTCGCCGAGCATGTCAAGGTAGGGCTCGATGGGTGTAGCCGGGCGCAACGCCATGGACGCCTTGGCGCCGGCCGAGCGCAGCTCGCGGGCCAATCGGATCGGCGCCGCGGAGGCTTCCGCGTGGAAGGTTACCGAGTCCACCCCGAGTTGCGCGTATTCCGGGGCCCAGCGATCGGCGTCTTCGATCATCAGGTGCACGTCGATGGGCAGCTTGCTGACCTTTTGCAAGGCCTGCACCACCGGTTTACCCAGGGTCAGATTAGGCACGAAGTGGTTGTCCATCACGTCCACATGGACACCGTCCGCGGTGTGGATGCGTTCCAGCTCGCGCTCCAGATTGGCGAAGTCGGCGGAGAGGATCGAAGGGTGGATACGCGCGGCGCTCATCAAGATTCCTTGGGGTTTAACGGTGCGAATTGGTGTTTAAACAATACTGCCAGCGTTCGGGTGAACGCTGGCAGTTGGTGACGCGTTCGGCGGCTAGTTGGTCGGCGCCTGTTTGGTGAACAGCGCCATGAACATCGCGTCGGTGCCGTGCAGGTGCGGCCACAGCTGGGCGGTGGTGCCCTCGCCGAGGGCATGGCCGGCGGCAGGCGCGTCGGGGTACATCACCTTGGCGACCTCGGCCCCGGTGTCCAGCAGCGCCGCCTGCGGGTGGCGTTTGAGGAAGTCCTCCACCACCAGGCGTGTTTCGGCCTGGTGCGGCGAGCAGGTGACGAAGCCGATCACCCCGCCCACACGCACGGCGCTGAATGCGGCATCCAGCAGCTCCCCCTGCAGCGCGGTGAGCTCCGGGATATCGCGGGGAGCCTTGCGCCAGCGCGACTCGGGGCGACGGCGCAGTGCACCCAGCCCGGAACAGGGCGCATCAACCATGATGCGGTCGTAGTCCCCGGCGTAGTCCTCCCCGCCGTAGCTTCGTCCGTCCTGGCTGGTGAGCATCCAGTAATCGTGCGGCACCGCATCCATGGAGTTCTCCACCAGGCGCGCCCGGTGGGCGGTTGGCTCATTAGCGGTCAGTCGGGCATCGCGCTGCACCGCCAACGCGCCGAGCAGCGCGGCCTTGCCACCGGGGCCCGCGCACAGATCCAGCCAATAACGGTCATCACCTGCCGCCGGCAGCTGCACGTTCGCCAGCGCCCGGGCCATCACCTGGCTTCCGGCATCCTGCACCCGCACGGTGCCTTCGCGCACCCCGGGAACCCGGGCCACGTCGCCGTGTTTGTAGGTTGCCGAATCTGCCAGCAAGGTGCCCGGTTCCGCGCCGGAATCCAGCGCACCGGAAAGGTCCCCCAGGCCTGGCAGCGCCACCAGGTTAACCACCGGGGCGGCGTTGTCCGCTTCCAGCAGCGCTCTCAGCTCGCCGGGATCTCGCCCGTGGGTGATCAACGCGCCGCGCAGGGCACGCACGATCCATTCCGGGTGGGAATGCTCGATGGCCAGCTGAGCCACCTCCCCGTCGGCGGCGGCGGTCAGTTGCGCCACCCACTGCTCGCTGTCGCGTTCGCTGACCCGGCGCAGCACCGCGTTGATCAGCCCCGACGGTCCGGCGCCGATCTGCGCGCGGGCCAGTGACACGGTTTCATCCAGCGCCGCGTGTTTAGGCACCCGCATGGCCAGCAACTGGTGGGCCCCCAGGCGCAAGGCGTCAAGGATGGCGGGGTCCAGTTCGGGCAGCGGGCGGTCGACCAGCGTGGTGAGGATCGCGTCGTACAGCCCCTGCCCCCGCAACGCGCCATAGGCGAGCTCGGTGGCGAAACCGGCATCGCGGCGATCCAGCTGGTATTCGCGGATCAGCTTGGGAAGCACCAGGTTTGCGTAGGCATCCGCGCCGGAGACCTCGCGCAGGGTTTTGAAAGCCACCAGGCGGGCCGGGTCGGCGCTGCGTTTACGCTGGCCGGGGGCCGACTGCGAATACTTCCGCGGTCCCCCGCCCTGGCCGCGGTTACGGGTGCGGCCGGCCTCATTGCGCCGTTGGCCGTCGCCGTGCTCCGGCTTGCGCCGCTCGCCGCGGGAATCCCCGCGCTGTTCATTCGCGCTCATGCGAAGCTCACTTCCGTTCCCTGGCTCAGCATGCCGCGAGCCCAATCTGAGGCGTTCATCATCTTTTTGCCCGGAGGCTGAATCATGGTTGGTTCAAGCGCCCAGGTGGCGGTGCCGATCAGCACGGTTGGTTGTTTGCCTGGCACAATGCGCAGCTCGCCGGGTGCCAAATCCGCCACGTCGCGGCGTTCGCGCAGCGGGCCGAACTTGTAGCGCTGGCCTTCCACGGTGCTCCACGCCCCGGGGAAGGGTGTGGTGCCGTGGGCGCGACGCCGGACCTCGGTCGCCGTGCGGGTGAAGTCCAGTTGCGCGTCCGCATCGGTGATCTTCGGCGCGTAGGTGTGCGATCCGGCCTGCGGCACCGCGACGCCCTGGCCGGCGTCAAGTGCCTGCAAGGTCTGCACGAGCAGCATCGAGCCGGAGGCGCTGAGCCGTTCCAGCATGATCCCGGCGGTATCCAGCTCGTTGATCACCTCGGTCACCTGGCCGAACACCGGGCCGGTATCCAGCCCCTTCTCCAGCTGGAAGGTGACCGCGCCGGTGATGTCATCGCCGTTGATGATTGAATGTTGCACCGGGGCCGCGCCGCGCCATTGCGGCAGCAGCGAGAAGTGCAAGTTGATCCACCCGTGACGCGGCACCGCCAGCGCGGCTTCGGGCACCAGGCCGCCAAAGGCGACGATCGCCGCCGCATCCAGGTCAAGTGCCCGCAGCTGATCGGTGAGATCCGCGGTGATCTTGGCGGCCTTGATGATCGGCAGGCCGAGTTCTTCGGCGCGGGCGGCGACCGGTGAAGGGGTCAGCACCCGCTTGCGGCCCAGCGGCGCGTCGGGGCGGGTGAGCACGGCGGCGATCTCGAATCCTGCCGCGTGCAAGGAATTCAGCGAGGTGACCGCGACCTGCGGGGTGCCGGCGAAAAGGATGCGCATGGGTTATTTCCCCAATCCCGCACCGAAGCTGGACCCCAGCGATCCGGAGCGTTCGACAACGGTCTGCTTCGCGGTCTGCGAATAATTGGTGGCGCGCAGCTTGCGCCAGGCGGCCTTCTTCGCTTCGGCGGGCAGGCGATCCAGGAAGAGGATGCCGTCCAGGTGGTCGGTCTCGTGCTGCACGCAACGCGAGAGCATGCCCTCGCCCTCGATCACCAACGGGTTGCCGTACTTGTCGAATCCTGTGGCGCGCACCTGCCTGCGGCGTGGCACCGGGGCGGCGATACCGGGGATCGACAGGCAGCCTTCGACCTGATCTTCCTGGTAGTCCTCGCTCAGCTCGAGCACGGGGTTGATGATGTGGCCGCGTTCGTCGCCGATCTGGTAGGTGAAGACACGCAGTGAT
The DNA here is from genome assembly GCF_044744225.1 of Glutamicibacter sp. NPDC087344. Classification (NCBI taxonomy): domain Bacteria; kingdom Bacillati; phylum Actinomycetota; class Actinomycetes; order Micrococcales; family Micrococcaceae; genus Glutamicibacter; species Glutamicibacter sp. NPDC087344. The sequence goes on from NZ_JBIUXY010000009.1 coordinate 140,281, forward strand.
ACGCCGACCTGCGGAGCGGCCAAGCCGGCACCGTCGACGTTTTCCATGGTCTGGTCCATGTCCTCGACCAGCTTTTGGATTTCCGGGCCGAACTCGGTCACCTCCTGCGCTGGGGTGCGAAGGACTGGATCACCGATGATCCGAATTCCCAAAATTGCCATAATTCTTCCGACTGCCTTCTGTTGTCCTAGGTGAATCGCCCAGTTCAGCCGCGGCTGACCCAAGCCCATCCAGTCTACGTGCTCGGCGCCGGCTAGCGCTGAGGTGGAGCAGTGACTTCCATCAGGGTGGCCCGCGATTGCGAAATCTTGAACGCAGCTTCCCAATTGCGACGCAACGCATAAAATTTGGCCCAGTAATCGGGCAGCACCGCTTCGGGAGCCATAAAGGTCCGACTTCCGGTCGGTCCAAGCGCCACCGCCAGCAGCATCATGTCCGTTCCATAGCCCCAGGGTTCCCAGCTGCCGGCGTGCGCGTCAACGATCCGCTCCTCGGCCTTGCATGCCGCGGCCAGTTGCATCATGACTTTGTCATCGGGTTTTTTCACAATTCCATCGCGATCAGCGGTTTTAGTTTTGTAGTCGATCAAACAATCGCGTCCGCCAATTCGCGCAATCAGGTCAATGGTTCCCGCGTATCCGATGCTCTCATTCCATACGGTCACCTCCGCCGCCACCGGCTCCACACGATAATCCCGCCACCAGGTTTCAAAATGCGCCACGTAGTCCCGCTCGCCATGAGACTCAATGGCCTCGCGGGCTTGGCCTAACTCGTGCGGCAGTCCCAACTCGGCCAAGGCCCATTGCTCCGCATAGTTATGGACCCGATCCCCGCGGGCCGCAGCCGCGTCGCGATACCTTTCGGCCGCCGAGGCAGCATCACGGACTAAGGACCGCATGCGACCCGGGTCTGCTATCGATGCCGCCAGGCGGGTGTCCTCCGAGAGGGACTTGGCGGCCAGGTATCCGGCCCAACCGGTGAGGTCCATATGGTCCATGCCAATGATTGTTGTAATCGATGGAACCTTCGCCTCACCGCCAACGTGACGGCTGTACATACGGCCAAGATCGGTTTGAATCGCTAGTTTCGGTGACGTCATATACACGATGATCGCACCGCTAGTTGACACTTTGTCCCTAGTCGCCATGCATTTATGAAATTTTCCGCGGATTTCCGCGGAAAACCGGGCTTGTGAACCAGATCTCAGCAATTCGATTTGGAAGCTTGGGAAATCTCGTATAGAGTTTTTACTCGTTGGAAAGAACGAAAACGTTCCGAAAACAAACATTTTGCGGACATAGCTCAGCTGGTAGAGCGCAACCTTGCCAAGGTTGAGGTCGCGAGTTCGAACCTCGTTGTCCGCTCGCAAAAAGATGCATCGACTAGGTAAAATTAGTCAACTGACCTTGGTCAGTATGGTGGGGTGGCCGAGAGGCGAGGCAGCGGCCTGCAAAGCCGTCTACGCGGGTTCGAATCCCGTCCCCACCTCACAATGAAAATTGTTCATCTTTTTTGCGCGATTGGCGCAGCGGTAGCGCGCTTCCCTGACACGGAAGAGGTCACTGGTTCGATCCCAGTATCGCGCACGGAACTCGTGGTTGACCAGACGACGAATTTCATAACTAAATATATGCGGTCATAGCTCAGCTGGTAGAGCGCAACCTTGCCAAGGTTGAGGTCGCGAGTTCGAACCTCGTTGACCGCTCCAAGAATTCATCGGTAAAATGTGAATTCTGTCGAGATTCATTCGTGAATCTTCGGCGCGATTGGCGCAGCGGTAGCGCGCTTCCCTGACACGGAAGAGGTCACTGGTTCGATCCCAGTATCGCGCACTGAATACTTTTCAGTATTCATGCGGTCATAGCTCAGCTGGTAGAGCGCAACCTTGCCAAGGTTGAGGTCGCGAGTTCGAACCTCGTTGACCGCTCCATAACTTCATATAAATCCTGCGGTCATAGCTCAGCTGGTAGAGCGCAACCTTGCCAAGGTTGAGGTCGCGAGTTCGAACCTCGTTGACCGCTCCATAGAACTTAGGACTCATGCTTCGGCATGGGTCCTAAGTTTCTTTCTCAGCGAAACCCCTATTAATCGCCTAGTCAGCACCGGGACCGAAGTCTGGATCGCTGATCTTTCCACTGCTGCGTCGGCTTAGCGCTACCCAACCTTCGTACGGGACCCTATGATGGACGCAGGAGTTGAGGGCAACAGGCTCTCCGTGTTGAAGGGAGGTGTCCATTGGCAGGTTTTGACGAGCTAAAGGGCAAGGTCGAAGGACTGGCACAGAAGGCTGGCGAATTCGCTAGTGCAAACTCTGACAAGATCGCAGACGGCATCGACAAGGCCGGGGATTTCATCGACGAGAAGACCGGCGGAAAGTACGCCGACAAGGTCGATGGCGTTCAGGATGGAGCTAAGAACTTCCTGGGCAACCTTGGCTCGAAAGACCAGGCCTAAAGGTCGGTCAATAGAGCTTTGATCTTCCCCTAAGCACGTAGGAAAGCGTCACCCGATTGGGTGGCGCTTTTCTGCGTTGACCGACACATTCTATGTTTTCGATCCCATATCTTGGTCACCGGTGTCTTGAAATTTCCTACTCAGCCATTGAAGCGATAGAAAATATATATGGGAAGTAACAACTTGAGCGTACCGGGGCTGCCCCGCGAAGCAGTACTGGCCGGATTCGTCACCACGATGGTGGGGTTCACTGCCTCGTTTGCGGTGGTGCTGACCGGGTTGTTGCAGGCCGGGGCAAGCGCCGCACAGGCTTCATCCGGCCTGCTGGTGTTGACATTCCTTGTTGGCCTGGCATCGCTCGCCCTGTCGATACGGCACCGCGTGCCGATGACCATCGCCTGGTCGACACCTGGCGCGGCCCTGCTGGCTAGCCTCGCACCGGGTAGTTTTACGTTCCCCCAGGCGGTGGGGGCGTTTATCGTCAGCGGAGTGTTAATTATGCTCACCGGGCTCGTCCCGGCGCTGCATCGCCTGCTGAGCGCGATTCCTGTCCCGATCGCCCAGGGAATGCTGGCCGGTGTTCTCATTCCGCTGTGCCTGAAACCGTTCACCGCGTTGGGAAGCATCCCGGTACCGGCGGTGCTCATCCTATTGGTCTTCCTCATCGGGCTGCGTTTTTTGCCGCGTTACGCGGTTGCGCTGAGCATGCTCAGCGCGGTGGCCTACGGCCTGTACTCAATTGCCAACTCTCATTCGTTTTCGCAGCTAGAATTTCTGCCGACTCTTGAATTTGTGACACCAGAATTTTCGTGGCAAGCCGTGGCAAGCATCAGCCTGCCGCTGTTTATCGTGACCATGGCCTCGCAGAACATCCCAGGGGTCGCGGTTATGAGCTCCTTCGGATTCACCACTCCGTGGCGTTCAAGCATGTTGACTACCGGATTCGGCAGTGCAGCCGGGGCGCTGTTCGGTGGCCACGCGATTAATCTGGCTGCAATTTCCGCCGCCCTCTCCGCGGGCCCAGCCGGAGGCAAGGACCCGAATGCGCGCTGGAAGGCCGCGGCCTCCTCGGGAGTGTTTTACCTGATTTTTGCGTTGGGTTCGGCGCTCGTTGCATCCTTGGCAACCCTCTCCCCCGCAGGACTCTTCGAAGCTGCAGCAGGATTGGCCCTGTTAGCAACGCTGTCCAACGCGATGCTCGGTGCGATGAAGGAGCCACGCTGGCAGCTCAGCGCGTTAGCCACCATGCTCGTGGCGGCCGCGAACGTGACGCTGTTCGGTATCGGCGGGGCGTTCTGGGCCCTCGTGATCGGGCTGTTAACGCACATCATCGCCGAGCGAGTGATCGCCCGACGATGACGTCGCGGTGGTAGTTCGGCTTCTTAGAGCGCCGCGTCCCCGATCTGGCCCTCGCGGGCCAGGGCGGTCAAGCGCGAGACGGCTCGGAAGTACTTCTTCTGGTAACCGCCAGCCATCATTTCCGGGGTGAACAGCTCGCTGAACGGTTTGCCCGAGGCGACAATCGGCACGTCCTTGTCATACAGGCGGTCGGCCAGCACCACAAAACGCAGGGCGATGGCCTGGTCGGTGATCGTGTCGACATCATGCAGGACCAGTGTGTCGGTTTCCGCGAGCAACTGCCGGTAGCGCGAGGGGTGAACCTTGGACAGGTGCGCCACCAGATCGGCGAAGTTATCCACAGCCAATGTCTTGCCTGGATAACGATCCGCGGCGAAATCCTCGATTGTCGAATCCTCCAACGGCTTGGGCGCTTCCGGCAGGCCGCGGTGGCGGAAGTCTTCACCTTCGACACGGTGGACGTCGAACTGCTCGGAAAGGGTTTTGATCTCCCGCTGGAAGTCAACCGCGGCGAAGCGTCCCTCACCTAATGCACCGGGCAGGGTATTGGACGTTGCCGCGAGTTTCACGCCTGCGTCGGATAGCTCGCGCATGAGCCGGGACATCAGCACGGTATCCCCCGGATCGTCCAGCTCGAATTCATCGATGCAAACCAGCGAGTACTGGCTGAGCACGTCCACGGTTTGGCGGAAGGAAAGCGCGCCGACCAGGTTGGTGTATTCAACAAAGGTCCCGAAGGCCTTGCGTCCCGGGGCCGCGTGCCACAACGACGCGAGCAGGTGCGTTTTGCCCACACCGAAACCGCCATCGAGGTAGATGCCGTTTTTGGTTTCCTTTTTCTTGCCGAACAACTTGGTCAAGAAGGAACCCGAGGTGCCCTTGCCCACCGATTCGGCGAAGCTTGTGAGTTTGTTGACCGCCTCGGTCTGCGAAGGCTGGTTGGGGTCCGGCCGGTAGGTATTAAACGACACCTCACCAAAGCGGTATGACGGATGGAATCCGGCGAGCAGTTCGTCGATCGACAACTGCGGGATGGTCTCGCTCAGGTGGGTGATCGTCGCCATGGGCTCTCGGGGATCCTTCGGTTGAGTGCGGTGAGGTGCTGGCCACCCGCGGGCAGCCCATCGGCCAGTTTACCTTGAATGGCACTCGGAGATGGTGAAATGTCATACCCCACACAGTGCCGATCTGCGCGGAGCACTAGTCTAGAGTCAGAGCAAGTGCTTTGCGGGGCACTCCCGTGAGCTCGAAACCATGAAGGAACGTGATAAAAATGCCATTGCCCGTTGAGTCGAACGAGAAGTATGCAGGGTATGCCCACCCCGAACGACTGGTCTCCACAGCATGGGTCGAGGCGAACCTCGGTGCCAAGGGCCTGGTGGTGCTGGAGTCCGATGAAGACATCTTGCTGTACTCCACCGGGCATGTGCCAGGGGCGCTGAAGATCGACTGGCACACCGAACTCAACGACGAGCTCACCCGCGATTACGTTGACGGTGAGGGGTTCGCCTCGCTGATGCGTGCCAAGGGGATCAGCCGTGAGACCACCGTGGTGATCTACGGTGACAAATCCAACTGGTGGGCCGCCTACGCGCTCTGGGTCTTCACCCTGTTCGGCCACGAAGATGTCCGTTTGATGGACGGCGGCCGTGACAAGTGGATCGCCGAAGGGCGAGAGCTGTCCACCGATAAACCGGCAGCCATCCGTAGCGAATACCCGGTGGTGCAACGCGAGGACAGCAAGATTCGCGCCTACCTCCCAGAGGTATTGCAGCATCTGGGCAACCCGCTGATCGATGTGCGTTCGACCGAGGAATACACCGGCGAGCGCACCCACATGCCGGCGTATCCGGAGGAGGGGGCGCTGCGCGGGGGCCATATCCCCAGCGCCGCCTCGGTGCCTTGGGCCAAGGCCGCCGCGCAGGACGGCACGTTCCGCTCACGCGAGGAGCTGGAGGCGATCTACCTCGATGACGCAGGACTGAAGCCCGGTGATGAGGTGATCGCGTACTGCCGGATCGGTGAACGTTCAAGCCACACCTGGTTTGTGCTCAAGCACCTGCTTGGTTTCGATACCGTGCGCAATTACGACGGGTCATGGACCGAATGGGGTAATGCGGTGGGTGTGCCGATCGTGCGCGGGGCCGAACCGGGTGAGGTCCCAGCAGGGCGCGGGGTACGCGCATGAGCCAGATTCCGGCCGAACTTGGCGAGATCATCGAGGAGTTCACCGAAGTTCCGGAGGCAGACCGGCTCGAACTGTTGTTGGAGTACTCCCGGGAGCTGCCGGAGCTTCCCGAGCGTTTGGCCGAGCATCCTGAACTTTTCGAACAGGTGGTGGAGTGCCAGTCGCCGTTGTTTTTGGTGGTCGAGGTTTCCGCAGAGGCCTCAAACCCGGTGAGCCTGTTTTTCTCCGCACCCCCGCAGGCGCCAACCACCCGCGGTTTCGCTTCGGTGTTGGCCGCCGGATTAGATGGGCACAGCGCCGCGTCTATTTTGGCTGTGCCCGATGACATGCCGCAGCAGCTGGGGTTGACCCGTGCGTTGTCGCCGCTGCGGATGCGTGGCATGAGCGCGATGCTCGGCCGGATCAAGCGGCAGATCAACGAACAGCTTGCCGGCTAACGGCGCAATCACACGGTCCCAACGCAGGAAGGATGACAACGCTCTTGGGCAAAAAGAAACACGCGGCCTCTACGCCGGCGACCGCCGCTCTGGATGCCGCCGGCATCAGCTACGTGACGCATAGTTACACACACAGCGACTCAGCCGACAGTTATGGAGCCGAGGCAGCGCAGCAGCTCGGTGTAGCGGGTGATCGGGTGTTCAAGACGCTGATGGTTTCCACCGGTCCCACCGCGACCCAGGATCTGGCCATTGCGGTGGTACCGGTGAACAGCATGCTGGATCTGAAGGCGGTCGGTTCGGCCTTGGGCTCCAAGAAGGTGCAGATGGCTGACAAAAGTGCGGCCGCGCGACGCAGCGGCTACGTTTTAGGCGGCATTTCTCCCTTTGGCCAGCGGCAGAGTTCCCGAACGGTCATCGATCGCAGCGCCCGCGCATTCGAGACGATTTTCATCTCTGGCGGGCGGCGCGGATTCAGCCTCGAACTCGCCCCGGAGGATGCGGCGACGGTTACCGACGCCGTGTGGGCCGCCATCTGCACCACCTAGGTGTTTTCGCTCGACGCAGCGGCTACGCCGTTTCGTGTGCGTTAATGCGCGCGGTGACGAAGTCGCTGACCGCCTGCGCAAAACCCTCTGGGTCCACGTTGGGCTCCCTGGTGTGGCCGGCGTTGGTGAAGGTTTTCAGGCTCACCAGGTCCGGGCGCAGCTGGGCGAGTTTCAGGCTTGGGCCATGGGGCACAAATTGGTCGTCCTTGCTGTGCATGAGCAGGATTGGGTGGGTCAGTTCAGCCGCGCGATCCACCCAGTTCAGCCGCTTGAGATTCACCGGGGCGGCCTGCCCGGTGATCCAGCGCCCGGCTTCGTTGGAGAGCAACCATTGACCGAACCGGCCCACCGACTGCGGGATCTTGTTGGCCCTGGCCTGATGGGACAGCACATCCACCCAGTTGATCACCGGCCCGACCAGCATTAGCGAATCCACCAGGTGGGCCAGGTCGGAGCGGTCGGCCATCTGCAGGCTGATGGCTCCCCCCATGGACCAGCCCAAGAGAATGATCTGTTTCGCCCCGTGCGAACGAGCGAAGTGGACTGCCGCTTCCACGTCCAGCCATTCGGTGTCACCCAGCCCGTACCGTCCGTCGGGTCCAGTCGGTGCCAGCCCGTCGTTGCGGTAGCTCATCAGCAAGGTGCTGACGCCGGTCTTGGCGAGGGCCGGCAGTGCTCGAATGGATTCGGTGCGCCGGGCACCTCGCCCGTGAACCCCGATGACCCAGACATCCGGGTTCGTTGTCCCCGGGACCAGCCAGGCCGGGCCGTCGCCGATCTCAAGGTTGACGTTGACGTCGGTGGCCTGGAAGCCCAGGTCTGACGGGTGCTCGTACATGGCTCCGGACAGGTAGCCGCGTTTGACCCCTTCGAGGTTCCCGCGATACACCGCTTCGATCTGCCGAGCCACAAGTTTTGGCCGGCCGGGAACCTCTTGCGGCGCCGAGAGCCTTAGCGCGCACGCGTCGAACTCCGCCAAAAAGGTGCATCCCCCAGGTTCGGCGGTTTCGGCATCGCGGGCCAGGTGCATCCACAGTTTGCCGTGTGCGTCGGTAGCGATCTCGCGGATCACCGCGTTCGATGCGCGGCGCTCTTCCGGGGTCACCACTCGGCGGGCGAAGTAGCCGGCCAGCGCCGAGACGCTGGCGGCGACCAGGGAGCCTGCGGCCACACCGAGCCCGATACCAATCAGGGTCGCGGGAACTGTTTTACGCGGTTCGAGCGTGTCGACGATTTTTCGAGCCATGGTTTTATTTTTGCAGATCACGTCTTGGGAATCATTAGGCCATGGATGTAGTTTCCTAAGTATGAACGAAAACCCGAGCACCGAAGATCAGAACCCCGCCGAGATCGATTGGCGGCAGGTTCTGTCCCCCGAGGAATTCCACATTTTGCGGCAGGCCGGCACCGAACGCCCGTTCACGGGGGAATACTGGGACACAACCACCGAGGGGGTGTATGCCTGCCGCGCTTGCGGGTCCGAATTATTCGCCAGTACCACCAAGTTTGATGCCGGTTGCGGCTGGCCGTCGTTTTTCGCCCCGTTGGCCGAAGACCGTGTACGTTACATCACCGATGAATCAATGGGCATGAAGCGTGTTGAGGTGCGCTGCGCCAAGTGCGACTCGCACATGGGACATGTCTTCGAGGGCGAGGGATTCGGCACCCCCACCGATCTGCGGTACTGCATGAACTCGTTGAGTCTCTCGTTGCGTGAGGCCCAGGGCTAAACAGCCCTCAGGGTGAAGCGACCGAGGTCACCCCATGAATAAGATCTCCTTATTCACTGGTGACTTAGGATTACTTTTTCTTTGGTTAGGCGTAGCGTTCTAGCTAGCAACCGAACGCTGCCCTACCGAAGAAGAAGGTGTATCTCAATGACCCAGATTTCCGCAGAGCCACGGCCAACCAGCCCAGCCGACGCCCAACTCATTGCGCAGTCCGACGCATGGCTGGCGCTGAAGTCCGCCGCGAGTGAATTCCAGGGTCTTCAGCTCAAGGACGGCTCCCTGGCCGACAAGCAGCAGGCTACCCGCGCTAGCGAGCTGATCGAGACCATCATCGCCTCCGTTCAGGACCTGCGCGAATACTTCGCTCACGACGCCCAGTACCTCGACCAGCTCGTGGCCGATCTGCAGCGCTGGAACGATCAGGGGTTCGCGGTCCCCGACTTCTTGGACTCGCTGGTGCAATTCCAGCCGCAGACCCAGCGTGTGGACGGGCTGATGCACCTGGTGCTTTTCCCGATGTACACCCAGAACGGCTCAACCAACCGGTTCCTTGAAGCTGTGCTGGTTCAGGTGATCTGGCCGGACTTCATTTCCGAGCTGGAAGCTGGCGCCTACACCAACAAGTTGTTTGTGCCGCTGCGATTCATCGATTTCACCGCCGGCTACGACACCAACTCCGCCGTGCTGTTCCCGGAATCCGTTGCCATCCGTGAAACCCCGTCCTTCACCTGGGGCGCGATTTTCCAGGACCGCGAAGCCGCACGCTTCCGCAAGGTGCTCAAGGCCGCCGCGCAGATCACCAACCTGGAACTACCCGCAGATGCGGCGGAGTTGCTGGAGGACCAGAAACTCACCGAAGAAGCATTCATCATGTGGGATCTGATCCACGACCGCACCCACATGCGCGGAGACTTGCCCTTCGACCCATTTATGATCAAGCAGCGGATGCCGTTTTTCCTGTACTCCTTGGAGGAGCTTCGCTGCGATTTGACCGCATTCCGCGAGTGCATGAAGATCGCCGCGGATCCAGCGGTTGATCAGAAGACCGCCAAAATGGCCACGCTGGTGCAGTACGCGGTGATCTTCGACCGGATTTTCCGTTTTGCGATCACCGGGTCGCGGGTGCGCAACTACGACGGTTTGGGTGGGCAGCTGCTCTTCGCATGGATGCATCAGCACCACGTTTTGCATTGGACCGACACCAAGCTGCGCATCGATTGGGCCGAGGTTCCCGAGGTGGTCGCCGCGCTGGGCGACTCGATCGACGAACTCTACTGGAAGTCCATCGACCGCCCCAAGCTGGCGCACTGGCTGGCCGCCTATGAGCTGGTTTCCAGCACCGTGACGCCGAACCCCGCCTCGCGGTGGGCCAAGGGGCCAGATGCCCTGCCGCTGACCGCACCCCTGCGTGAAATTACCGACCAGGTGATGGACGACGAGTTCCCGCTGTCCATGTTCTACGAGGCGCTGTCCAAAAAGATGACCTCAGTCATCGAATCAACCCGCGGGATGACTGGCGCCACCGAGATCTAAGCCCTCCATTTTGCGCCAGCTTGAATTAGGCTAGGAACGTGAGCGAACAAACAGTGGTCCCAGAGCAGTCAGGCCGTAAGGCCCCGGTGGTACTCATCGCCGGGGCCACCTCGGCCTCCGGTATTGCCTGCGCCAAGGCGCTGATGGCCGCAGGCGCCAAGGTGCTTGCTGTAGGCAGCGATGCCGACCGGTTGGTGGAACGGATGCCGCGCGGAGTGTTGCGCTACCAATGCGACCTGAGCTACCTGCAGGCCGTTGAGCACCTGCGCGACACCATTCACCACCAACATGGCCCCATCGACGTGCTGTTGCACCTGGTGGGCGGGTGGCGCGGCGGCGCCTCGATCGTCGGCCAGGACGACGAGGATTGGGACTTTTTGCACGAGTCGGTGATGACCACATTGCGCAATACCACCCGGGTATTCGTTGACGATTTGGTTGGCTCCGAGGCCGGGCGCCTGGCGATCGTCAGCTCCGACGCGGTGCTGAATCCGACCCCGTCCAACGCGAACTACGGCGCCCTGAAGGCCGCCGCGGAGCACTGGGTCAATGCCGTGGCCCGGTTGTTCACCAAACAAGCCCCGCAGGCAGCGGCCGTGAGCTGGGTGGTCAAGTCCCTGAGCGATCAGCCTGCCGAGCAGAGCCCGGCAGGATCTACCTCGGTGCAGGATCTCGCGCAGGCCGCTGTCGATCTGTTGCAGCCCGAGGCCACAGGCCTCAACGGGACCCGCATCAAGCTGCCGCGAGCCGCGAAACCTGCGGCGGACGCAGCACCCAAAACCTAACCTGCACCCGCTGCCCCGCCGCGCCACCGCTGGCACCCAGAAACGCACTTGACCACCGCGAGGTACGGGTGCCGGGTTGCGCCCTCACCACATTCTTCGGCCCACCGGCCGATCGCAACAACCATAAGGATTTTTTGACACCATGAGCACCAGCCACGATACAACCCTGCGTGGATTCGCGTCGGACAACTACTCCGGGGTGCACCCGCGCATCCTTGAGGCCATCGCCCGCGCCAACGGCGGACACCAGATCTCCTACGGCGAGGACCAGTACACCGAACAGCTTGATGCGCTGGCGCGTTCGCTCTTCGGTGAGCAAGCGGCGATTTTCCCGGTGTTCAACGGCACCGGTGCCAACGTCACGGCCCTGCAGTCGCTGTTGCCCCGCTGGGGCGCTGTCATCTGCGCCTCCAGCGCCCACATCAACGTGGACGAAAACGGCGCACCCGAACGGGTCGGCGGCTTCAAGCTGCTGCAGGTTGATACCCCCGACGGCAAATTGACCCCCGAGCTGATCGACCAGCAGGCGTGGGGTTGGGGAGATGAACACCGGGCGCAGCCTTTGGCGGTGTCGATCACCCAGGCCACCGAGCTGGGAACCCTGTACACCCCGCAGGAAATCAAGGACATCACAACCCACGCCCACCAGCTGGGCATGAAGGTCCATCTGGATGGTTCACGTTTGTCCAACGCGGCCGCCTCCCTGGGGGTCGAGCTGCGCGAGCTGACCACCGATGCCGGGGTGGACATCGTCTCCCTGGGCGGCACCAAAAACGGAATGATGCTCGGCGAAGGGATCTTGACCCTGCGCAGCGAGCTGGCCGCCGACATGAAATACCTGCGCAAGATGAATATGCAGCTGGGAAGCAAGATGCGTTTCGTCTCCGTCCAGCTGCTGGAACTGTACGGCACCGAGTTGTGGCGCGAGCTGGCCGGCCATTCAAATGCCATGGCCGCCCGGCTGGCCGACGCGGTGCGGCGCATCGACGGGGTGGAGCTGGTGTACCCAACCCAGGCCAACGGGGTTTTCGCCCAGCTCCCGACCGAGGTCAGCGACGAATTGCGCGAGCATTTCCGTTTTTACGACTGGGATCGCGCCGCAGGCCAGGTGCGCTGGATGTGCTCCTTCGACACCACCGAGGCCGACGTGGACGCCTTCACCACCAAGCTTGCACAGCTGATGGGGCAGTTCGCCACCGCGTAACCCCGCTCCCGGTGCTCGGCATCGGTCGACCGGCGCGCCGTACCGCACCAGCGGTGCGGCGCGTTTTAGACTCTGAGTGTGACCCACGAATCCCCCGCCGCCGCCATCCCGCCGGCCTTCGCCAAAGCCCTGGACGACCTGTCCCGCGCCACGGTGCGCAAGGAGCTTCGATTCACCGAGATTCCGGCGCCCGGACGCTTGGCCCCCTTTGCCCTGGCTCTCAGTGGCGACGTGCTGGAACACGAAGGGCCCGGCCACGGACGCATCGGCAAGGAAATGGGACGCACCCCCTTCCTCAAACCGGCCGAACAATTGGCCACCGGGCGTTTCATCCTGCTCTACGACCCTGCAGGCCAAGACCTGTGGAACGGCTGCTTCCGCATCGTCACCTATATTCGAGCGCGCCTGGAAAACGACATGGGCCAGGACAGCATGCTCGCCTCGGTCGCCTGGAGCTGGCTGGAAGACGCGCTGCGCGAACGCGATATCAACTACCACTCCGCCGGGGGCACCGCCACCCGGGTGATCTCCGAATCCTTCGGCAATATGGCCGGGGAACAGGATCACATCGACATCGAGCTGCGGGCTTCCTGGTCCCCCGGTTCCCAAGACCTCGGGGCGCACCTCAGCGCCTGGGCGGACATGGTTTGCACCTTTGCGGGGCTGCCACCGCTGCCCGACGGGGTGCAACAATTACCGCGCCGCCGGTTGAGCTGACCACGAACCTCGCGGCTCGGACTTAGAATGGAATCACCATGAGCCATTCCCAGCCGACCGCACCGTTGCCCGCCCCCGATGATCCGCAGCCCGAAACGCCGCCGTTGATCCCGTTGTCCGCACCACGCGAGGGCATCCCGGAAGTGATCAGCACCCCGCCTGCCCTGCGGCGTGCGGTGCGTGCGTTGCGTGAAGGCACCGGAGACCTGGCGGTTGACACCGAACGCGCCAGCGGCTTCCGTTACGGACAACGCGCCTTCTTATTGCAAATTCGACGCGACGGTGCCGGCACCTGGCTCATCGACCCGGAAACCCTGGAAGACCTGACCCCGCTGGTCGAGTTTGCCAACGAGCAGGAGTGGATCCTTCACGCGGCCACCCAGGATCTGCCCTGCCTCAACGACCTGGGCATGGCCCCCACCGCGGTGTTCGACACCGAGCTGGCCGGGCGCCTGGCTGGATTCCCGCGCGTCGCCCTGGGCACCATGGTCGCCCAGCTTTTGGGTTTGCAACTTGCCAAGGAGCATTCGGCCGTTGACTGGTCTACCCGCCCGCTGCCGCAGTCGTGGCTGAGCTACGCGGCCTTGGATGTCGAGGTGCTGCACGAGCTGCGGGCCGCCATCACCGGGGTGCTCGAAGAGCAGGGCAAGCTGGAGTTCGCCCGCCAGGAATTCGAATACGAGCTGCAACCCGCCGAGCCAAGCCTGGTCAGCGAGCCGTGGCGCAAGCTCTCCGGGATCCACAAAATCAAAAACAAGCGTAATCTCGCGGTGGCCCGCGAACTGTGGCTCTCGCGCGAATCGCTGGCCAAGAGCCGCGACGTCGCACCGGGGCGGCTGCTGCCCGATCGCGCCATCATGGCGGCGATCGAACACCGGGCAAGCTCGGTGCCGGCGCTGCTTCAGATTCCCGGCTTCCACGGGCGCAGCGTCAAACGCGACGCCCCGCGCTGGCTGGATGCGGTGCAGCGCGGGCGCAGCACCCGCGATCTGCCCGAGTTGCGCTCCGACAAGTCGGGTTTGCCCAACCCGCGGGCGTGGACCGAGAAAAACCCCAAGGCCGCCGATCGCCTGGGCGCCGCCAAACTGCTGCTCGCGGAGGTTTCAGAGCAGTGGAACATTCCTGCGGAGAACCTGCTGAGCCCCAAATTCCTGCGTGAACTGTGCTGGACTCCCCCGGCGGTGATCAGCGAAGGCTCGGTGGATCAGCGCCTGGCGGACCTCGGAGCCAGGCCCTGGCAGCGCGAGCTGCTCGCCGACCGATTGGCCGCGTCGCTGAAGGGGTAAGCAGCCAGCCGCAGACCGCATGCCGCAGTCGCACCCGGAGCATCGGGTGCGGCTGCGGCATGTTGTTTTGGGGCCGGATCACCGCATCGCTCACCGTGGAGGGTGAAGAAACGCACTTGCGCTAAATGTTACTCATGAGTAACGTATGTTCTAGGTCACAGTGATGGTGGCCGCTGCCGTGCAAACGACAGGCAGAACCTACGCAGCAAGGAGCCCGACGGTGAGTGCTACCGCCCCGACCGCGCAGAACAACGTGCATAACCTGCTCAACGACCGCGACGTCGTCTTTGTCGACGGGGTCCGCACCCCCTTTGGCCGTGCCGGGGAGAAGGGCATCTACCACGGCACCCGGGCCGACGACCTGGCCGTGAAGGCCGTGCGCGGTTTGCTGGAGCGCAACCCGCTGGTGCCCGCTGGACGGATCGACGAGGTTTCACTGGCCGCGACCACCCAGAGCGGCGATCAGGGGCTGACCATCGGGCGCACCGTCGCGCTGCTGGCCGGCATCCCCCAATCGGTCCCCGGATACGCCATCGACCGGATGTGCGCCGGCGCCATGACCGCGGTCACCAGCACCGCCGGCGGTATTGCCTTCGGCGCCTACGACCTGGTGATCGCCGGCGGCGTCGAGCACATGGGCAACCACCCCATGGGCGCCGGGGCGGACCCCAACCCGCGGTTTGTCAGCGAACGGATTGTGGACCCGCAGGCGCTGAACATGGGAAACACGGCCGAAAACCTGCACGACCGTTTCCCCGCGATCACCAAGGACCGCGCCGACCGCTATGCCGTTGCCTCGCAAGCCAAACTCGCCGCGGCCTACGGCAACGGGCAGATCCAACCGGATCTGGTGCCCGTCGCGGCCAAACGCCCCGGCGAAGGCTGGGCGGTGCACACCCGCGACGAGCCGCCCCGCCCGGGCACCACCCTCGAATCCCTGAGCGAGTTGCGCACCCCTTTCCGCGCCCACGGTCGGGTCACCGCTGGCAATTCCGCAGGCCTGAACGACGGGGCCACCGCGGCGCTGCTGGCCAGCGGGGCGGCGGTCCGCGAGCTGGGCCTGGCCCCCAAGATGCGGCTGGTCTCCTTCGCCTTCGCCGGTGTCGCCCCGGACGTGATGGGTTACGGCCCGGTGCCGGCCACCGAGAAAGCGCTGGCCAAGGCCGGGTTGGGCATCAACGACATCGGCCTGTTTGAAATCAACGAGGCATTCGCCGTGCAGGTCCTCTCATTTTTGGACCACTACGGCATCGACCAGGACGACGATCGGGTGAACCGCTACGGCGGGGCGATCGCCGTGGGCCATCCGCTGGCAGCTTCCGGGGTGCGGCTGATGACCCAGCTGGCCCGCCAATTCGACCAGGACCACTCGGTCCGTTTCGGGCTGAGCACCATGTGCATCGGCCTGGGCATGGGCGGCACCGTGATTTGGGAAAACCCCCACCACCCGGACTTCGGCACCGCGCTGCGCGAGACCACGGCTTAAAGGAGAAACACCATGACCACCACCACCTCCCCGGAGCACCTGGCTTTAGCCGAGTTGATGCACGATGAGACCGTTACCCACAGCCTGATCAGCGATGTCCCGCTGTCCGGCGGCAAAACCTTGGCGCTGCTGACCCTGGACAACGGCCTGGATCACCGCAAACCCACGACCTTGGGCCCCAACGGCCTGCTTGAACTGCGTGCGGTCCTTGAGGTGCAGGCCGAACGCGCCAAGGCCGGGCAGATCCATGCCCTGGCCATTACCGGCAAACCGCATTTCCTGATCGCCGGGGCCGACCTGTCGGCGGTCACCCGCCTCAGCTCCCCCGAGCAAGCCACCGCCATGGCCGCCCTGGGCCACCATGCCTACGATCTGCTGGCCGACCTGGGGGTGCCGACCTTCGCGTTCATCAACGGGCTGGCCTTGGGTGGCGGGCTGGAGATCGCGTTGGCCTGCACCTACCGCACGCTCAGCACCGCGGCCGGCGCGCTGGGCCTGCCCGAGGCGTTTTTGGGACTGGTCCCGGGCTGGGCCGGGGTGTACCGGCTGCCGCGTCTGGTGGGCCCGGAGAACGCGCTGAAGGTGATGATCGAGAACCCGCTGTCCAACAACCGCACCCTGAGCGGTTCGGCCGCGTATTCCATGGGGCTGGCCGATGCATTGTTCGAGCCGGCGGACTTCATCGAGCATTCGGTGGGATTTGTCGACGATGTGCTGAGCGGCGCGGTGCAGGTAGCGCGCCCCCACGCGGTGGACCCCTCCGACCCGGCGGTGGCCGACCGCTGGCTCGCGGCGGCCGACCGGGCCGAAGCCTTGGTCGACGCAAAATTGCACGGAGCGGCCCCGGCCCCCTCCAAGGTCCTGGACCTCTTCCGCGAGGGCCTGAACCTCACGCAGCCGCAGTCCGCGACGCTGGAAATCCAGGCGCTCACCGAGCTGATCGGCAGCCCGCAATTCCAGAACACCGTGTATGCATTCCTGGACCTGGTGCAAAAACGCGGCAAATCCCCCTCCGGCGTACCGGACCCCAAGCTGGCGCGGCCGGTGACCAAGGTGGGGGTGGTTGGCGCCGGGTTGATGGCCAGCCAACTGGCGCTGCTCTTTGTCCGCCGGCTGAACGTGCCGGTAGTCATCACGGACCTGGACCAGTCGCGCATCGATCAGGGCCTGGCGTACATCCACGGCGAACTGGACAAGCAGCTGGCCAAGGGACGGATCAGCCAGGATGCGCTCAACCGCGCCAAGGCCCTGGTCTCCGGCTCGGTCACCAAGGATGTTTTCGCGGACGCGGACTTTGTGATCGAGGCCGTCTTCGAAGAGCTGAGCGTGAAAAAGCAGGTTTTCGCCGAGGTGGAGGCGGTGGTTTCGCCCGAGTGCGTGCTGGCCACCAACACCTCCTCGCTCTCGGTGACCGAAATGGGCCGGGACCTGGCCCACCCCGAGCGGCTGGTCGGATTCCACTTCTTCAACCCGGTCGCGGTGATGCCGCTGCTTGAGATCGCGGCCACCGGATGGACCAGCGACAGCTCGCTGTCCACGGCCTTTGTGCTGGGCAAGGCATTGCGCAAAACCACGGTGCGCACCGCCGACGCCACGGCCTTTGTGGTCAACCGGGTGCTGCTGCGGATGCTCAGCGAGGTCCAGGCCGCCTTCGACGAGGGCACCGACGCCGCCACCGCGGACCAGGCCCTGCACAGCATGGGCCTGCCGATGACCCCGTTCACGCTGCTGGGCATGGTGGGCCTGCCGGTCGCGCAGCACGTCACCGAATCGCTGCATGCGGCCTTCGGGACACGATTCGCGGTCTCCGAGAACCTCGCCAGGTTGATCGAGGCGAAGGTCACCTCGCTGTGGATCAGCGGCGAACACGGCGCGCAGGTGCTGAACCCGGCGGCCGCCGCGGTGATTGTGCAGGGCGAGAACCCGTCGAGCGCCGAGACGATCCTCACCCGGGTCCAGGACGCATTGGCCCAGGAAATCGGTTTGCTGCTTGCCGAAGGCGTGGTCGCCCAGGCCGCCGACGTCGATTTGTGCATGATCACCGGAGCCGGCTGGCCGATGCACCTGGGCGGCATCACCCCGTACCTGGACCAGTCGGGCGCTTCCGAACGAGTCAACGGCGAAAAGTTCAACCGCTAGGCCTGCGCGCACAATGGGCTCCGGTGCCGGTTATCCGGCACCGGAGCCCTGCCCGTACACGGCCCACGCCGAGCCGTGGCGGGGCAGTACTAGCCACGCTCGTACCGCGCCATCACGACCCCGGACTCGAAGGCCTGCACGCTGGTGCTTCTGAAGGGCTGCAGCCGGTAGTCGCGGTCTCCGAACAGGCGGATCCCGCTGCCGAAGGTCACGGGATTCACCTTGAGCACCAGCGAATCGATCTCATCGGCCAGCGCGGCAGCCAGGGCCCCTCCGCCGCACAGCCAGATCCCAGCACCCGGCTCTCCTTTGAGCTCGCGCACCACCTGCACCGGGTCCTGGTCGGTAAAGCGGACCGCTTGGCTGCCTTCGGGCCGCTGCGTCCTGCTGGTGAATACGATCTGGCGCAGATGCGCATAGGGGCTGGCCAGGTGGTGATCCGGCAAACCAATGGCGTACGTGTTCCAGCCCATGAGCACGGTGTCGAAGGGGCCGCCGTCGCTGGGGACGCCGATCGTGTCGGCAAAAATGGTTGGGACGGTGCCGCGGAACTGCTGCGCGATCGCCCCCATGTGGTCCCCCTGTGCAAGGAACCCGTCGAATTCGCCGCCCGGACCGGCGATATACCCGTCCAGGCTCACCGCCACGTAGTAGGTTAATGAGCGCACTGTTCCTCCAAGAGGTCGAACCGCTGCAACGTGTGAGCGGAAACCGGATTCGTACACTCTACCGACGGGCACCGGCAAACAACAGAGCCTGCGCCGACTGCGTGGCATCGACACCGCTACGTCTGCGAGAATAAAACCATGACTGACTTCGCTCGACCAGCCCGACGCACGATCGTGTGTGCTTCCGCCGTCCTCGGCTCCGCAGCCCTGCTGACCGCTTGCGGCAACGGAGAATCAGCGGTTGAATCCCCCGAGGCCCAAGCCATCCCCACCCCCAGCGGTGAGGGCCAGGTGTTGATGACGCTGGCTGACCTGCCGGTTGGATCGCGGGCCTCCGCGCCGGCGACCTACCCGGACGGCAGCTCCACGGCGGTGATGGTTTACCGCGCGGATGAGAAAACCGTGCTGGCCTACTCCAATAAGTGCACGCACCAGGGATGCGCGCTGAGCCCCAAGTCCCCGGATGAGAATTTCTACTGCGCCTGCCACGGTTCAAAGTTCAATCCGGCCGACGGCACCGTCGTCGACGGACCGGCCAAGGGCGCGCTTGGACGCTACGCCGCGGAAATCAAGGGCAGCGACATCGTCGTGTACGTTACCGCGGAAGCCTAAATTCACGCTGACGCAACAGCGGGAGGCACTGATCCAGTTCTGGGTCAGTGCCTCCAGTGGTGTCTTGCAGACGCTTAGAACGGCGCGATCTTCTCCGGGACCGGGAAAATCTCATCCAGTTCCTCGCGTTCAGCCGGGGTCGGCACCCAGCAGATGGCCTTCGCGTTGGCGATGATCTGCTCGGGGCGGGTCGCACCGGCGATCACGGAGGCGACCGGTTGCTGCGCGGCGAGCCAGGAGAAGGCCAGCTGGATCGGGGTCAGCTCCCGGGCGGCGGCGAAGTCAGCAAATTTCTGCAACTGATCAAAATTGCTCGATTCCACCAGATGCTGGCGCGAATGGGTCAGCCGGCTGCCTTCCGGGGCGCTGCCCTTTGAATACTTGCCCGTCAGCAACCCGTTGGCCAGCGGGAAGTAGGGAAGGACCCCGAGCCCGAACTCCTTGGCGGCCGGAAGGACTTCCAACTCGGCGCGGCGATCGATCATGTTGTAATGGTTCTGCGCGGAAATGAATCGTGCTGAACCCAGTTCGCGCGCCACGTACTCGGCCTGCGCGATCTGCCAGCCGGCGCGGTTCGAGTGCCCGATGTACCGGACCTTGCCGCTGCTCACCAGATCATCCAGCGCCCGCAGGGTCTCCTCGATCGGCGTGTTCGGATCCGGGGTATGGAACTGGTACAGATCGATGTAGTCGGTCCCCAGCCGTTTCAGCGAAGCTTCGACGGCCTTGATGATGTAGCGCCGCGATCCGCGCGCCGAATAATCCGCACCATTCACCCCGCCCATGTCCATACCGAATTTGGTGGCCAGGATGATCTCTTCGCGGGCGCTGCCCAAGGCGGCGCCCAAACGGATCTCGGAGAGCCCCGGTTCGCGTCCGTAGGTGTCGGCCACGTCGAAAAAGGTGACCCCGGCGTCCAACGCCGCACGGATCACCGCGTTGGTTCCCTCCTGGGACTCGGTGGCCGTGCCGGCACGCCCCAAATTGTTGCAGCCCAGACCGACGACGGAAACACTCAGGCCACTGCGGCCCAGCTGACGAAATTCCATGGACATCCCTTCACTTCACTGGTGCGCTCCGCTTCACTGGAGCGACGTCTACCCATAGGCTATCTGGTAAGTTCACACGCTAAAGCATTCAGACTCAATTCACTACAATGCATATTTATCCATTAGGATGGAATCATGTCTAAAGTTCTTACCAATCTCCCAGTAGGCGAACGCGTTGGTATCGCGTTCTCCGGTGGCCTCGACACCTCCGTTGCCGTGGCTTGGATGCGCCATAACGGTGCCATTCCGTACACCTACACCGGCGACCTCGGCCAGTATGACGAGCCGGACATCGATGCAGTCCCAGGCCGCGCCCTTGAGTACGGCGCCGAGGCGTCGCGCTTGGTTGACTGCAAGCCAGGCTTGGTCGAAGAGGGTTTCGCCGCCCTGGCCTGCGGTGCCTTCCACATCCGCTCGGGCGGAAAGTCGTACTTCAACACCACCCCGCTGGGCCGTGTGGTCACCGGTACCCTGTTGGTGCGCGCCATGCGCGAGGACGGCGTAGATGTCTGGGGAGATGGTTCGACCTACAAGGGCAACGACATCGAACGCTTCTACCGCTACGGCCTGATGGCCAACCCGAAGCTGCGGATCTACAAGCCGTGGCTCGACCCGCAGTTCGTCACCGAACTGGGTGGACGCCAGGAGATGAGCGAGTGGATGGTCGCACACGGCTTCCCGTACCGCGACTCGGCCGAGAAGGCCTACTCCACCGATGCGAACATCTGGGGCGCAACCCACGAGGCGAAGACTCTGGAGCTGCTGAACAGCTCGATCGAAAACGTCGAGCCGATCATGGGTGTGAAGTACTGGGATGAGAGTGTGGCGATCGCGACGGAAGATGTTTCCGTCACCTTCTCCGCCGGCCGCCCGGTCGCCATCAACGGCAAGGAGTACACCGATCCGGTGGCCCTGGTCAACGAGGCGAACATCATCGGCGGCCGCCATGGTTTGGGCATGAGCGATCAGATCGAAAACCGCATCATCGAGGCCAAGTCGCGCGGCATCTACGAGGCTCCGGCCATGGCGCTGCTGTTCATCGCCTACGAACGCCTGGTCAACGCGATCCACAACGAAGACACCGTGGCAAGCTACCACAACGAGGGCCGCAAGCTGGGCCGCCTGATGTACGAGGGCCGCTGGCTGGATCCGCAGGCACTGATGCTGCGCGAATCGCTGCAGCGCTGGGTTGGATCGGCCATCACCGGCACCGTGACCATCCGCCTGCGCCGCGGCGATGACTACACGATCCTGGACACCGTGGGCGAGAACCTGAGCTACCACCCGGACAAGCTGTCCATGGAACGTGTGGGCGACGCCGCTTTCGGTCCGGTGGACCGTATCGGCCAGCTGACCATGCGCAACCTGGACATCGCCGATTCCCGCGGCCGCCTGGAGCAGTACGCGGCCATGGGCCTGGTTGGCGGCACCACCGCCAAGCTGGTCGGCTCGCTGGAGGCCGGTGGCGCGGATTCGATCGTCGACGCCACCCCGGTGGGCACCGATGAGTTGGCCACCGATCGCGCCAACGAACTGGCCGCCTTCGACTCCGGCGCCGACTAATCCCCGCAGCTAACACGCTGTAAACGCCAAAAGATCGGGCGGATGCTTTCCCAGTGAAAGCATCCGCCCGATCTTTTTTGCAGTTCTCGTCCCTGCCTTCAACCAGCCGCGCCGTTGGCTGCCCTAGGCCTCGATCAGGGTCAGCAGCGGGCTGACCGCAATGGTGAAGCCGATCAATGAGATCAGGCGCAGGATCAGCCGAACGCGAGCACCGTTGCGGGTGTTCGGGGCGGGGAGGTTGAATGCCTGCTCAACCACCCACGCCAAAATCACGACGATCACACCGGCCAAGGCCAGCTGCGCTGCTGGTACGGCCGAAAACAGCGAGGTGATGCCGATGCCGAGGATGACACCCACACAGGCCTGGAACACCAGGTGCAGCGGCACCCGGGTGGCACCCATGTGCGTTGGCTTGCGCTTCGCGCCGGGAGTCTCGTCCCGGTCTTCTTGAGGAATCATGTGTCCTTACTTCTACTCGTCATTCTCCATGCCACTGCCCGGCGCTAGATCTTCTACATGGCGGCGCAGGAGTACTCCCTCGGCCCCGGTGAATTCCACCGTGCCGAATCCGGAGGCTCGCGCCATCAGGGTGAACCCCAGCGAACGCTGCAGCGCGAGCGATGCAGTGTTCCGGGCGTTCACCACGCACCAAGCCGTCTTAGCCCGCTGCGCGATCCAACGCAGCCGCGCCAGTCCCAGCGCCGTGGCCACACCCCGGCCCTGCCAGGCGGCATGGACCTCAACTCCGCACAGATAGTAGCCATCCGGGGCGATCGGATCCTCCGGTTCCCACCACTGCGCCTTGGCCCAGCCGATCAGCGCGCCGTTGGCATCCTTCGCGGCCAGCAGGCATGCTCCGGCGTCGAAAAACTCCGGAGCGCTGTGGCGGCCCAGGCTTCGGGACAGCTCCCGAACCTCTTGATGGTCTCTCGGCTCAAGGCGCTGGATGCTGAACACGGCAGGGAGCTTAGTCGCCCTAGCTAGAGGCTAAAGGGTTTTGCCGGCAGCGGGTGGGCCATCCGGGCCTTGTCCAGCTGGCCGTAGGGCGCGGTGGCGATCACCATCTTGGTGAAGTCCAGTTTGGCTTCGCGGATGCAGACCTTGATCGCGTGAACGGCGAGTTTTGGCGCGGGAGACAGGATCCGGATGTTCAGCTTGCGGTTGCCGAAATCGCTGGATTCCACGGTGCCCAGTCCACGCCAGGCCAAGTGCCCGGTCAGCGCCTCGCTCGCCTTCTTCTGCAGGTAACGGTCGCGTTCGGTGCCCGCGGCTGACTTGAGGGTGTACTGGACAATCACCCAGGACTGCTCTTCGTCGGAGTACTCCGTGTAGCCTTCGGCGGCGCACGCTTCGGCGAAACCCGCAAAAAGTTCATCGGCGCGGTCGGCGGTGACATCCTGCACTTCGCTGGTCTGCGACATGTGGCCCACGGGGCCGTGGTTGATCACAAACTGGCCAAGTTCTTCGTCTTCGAACTGCTGGAACCACGCTTCGCGGAACTGCAGCTCATTTTTTTCGTTCATCCGGTAGGTGCGAATGATCGCCATCGGTCTCCCCCAGGGGTTGGTCGGTCGGTCGGTATGGTGCTAGGTCGTGCTTGCTCTGTTCGGGTTCAGCCTGCAGCGGGCGGCTTCTGGGCGGCCTGCAGCCAGCGCTCTCGGTGGCCCCGGCTAAATGGGGCTTGATCGGCGCGGACGGCGTCCAGCAACGTTGCAGATTCGGCGCGGATCAGCTGCTGGAGCGCTTCGGGGTACCCCATGCTCAGCCGGTGCTGCTCGAATTCGTCCTCGTCATCCAGGAACGTGCCGCGGGAACGCGAACGGATCACATCCAGGTCCAGATCGATCGAGTTCACTTCCCAGGCCCCTCGTTTCATCTCCTGCCAGCCAATCCGGTCGGCCAAATCGATGTAGAGGTCGAAATCCTCGTTCGGATCGTCATACAGAGTGGCGATCCACAGGCCGTGGCTGGGAAACAGGCACAGCGCATCGCTGGCGGCCAGGTGAGCGGTGCCGGGGCGGGCCACAAGAGATCCCGCCGGCTGGTGCACCCAGTGCCCGTACTCGTCGGAACCCAGGTAGAACCCGGGGACCACCCAATGCGGGCTGGCATCGTATTTCCAGGCCCGGGCGACCACCAGTGCGCCCGGGGCAACACCGGCGGGATTGCGGGGCAAGCCCCGGGGACAACCAGGCTGCGGCGTCACAGCTTCGGGATCTGCCCGGTAGGCAGCTCCTGGCCGGGCAACGGCCGGGCGAACGGGACCTTGGTGCCCAGCACCTGGGCCAGGGTGTCGCGGGCGACCTGCCGTGCGGTGAGGCCGACCCGTTCAAGCACCTCGTCCCGGGTTCCGTGGGCCAGGAACTTGGTGGGCAACCCGACCTCGTTCAGGGCCGTGTCCACCCCGGCGGCACGCATTTCGGTGCGCAGCCGCGAGCCAACGCCCCCGGCCCTGACTCCGTCTTCGATGCACACCACAATCCGGTGGCGAGCGGCCAAGGAGATCACGGAGGTCGGCATGGGCAGCACCCAGCGCGGGTCCACCACTGTCACCGAGACACCCTGGCTGTTCAGGCGTCGCGCCACGTCCAGGGACAGTTCGCTCATGGCGCCGACCGAGATGATCAGCACATCCGGCGCGGCCCGATCCCCCAGCCGGGCCAAGACGTCCACCCCGTCGGGCAGCCGGTCGACGGCCTCGACTTCTTCTCCCACCGAGCCCTTGGAGAAGCGGACCACGCTTGGCGCGTCGTTGATGTCCATGGCTTCGCGCAGCTCTTCGCGCAGGCGGGTGGCGTCGCGCGGGGCCGCCAGGTGCAGATTGGGAATGATCTGGGTCAACGCCATATCCCACATGCCGTGGTGGCTAGCCCCGTCCGGGCCGGTCACCCCGGCGCGATCAAGGACGACGGTGACCCCGGCCTTGTGCAGCGCCACGTCCATCAGGAGCTGATCGAAGGCGCGGTTCAGGAAGGTCGCGTAGACACACACCACCGGGTGCAGGCCGCCGAAGGCCAGCCCGGCCGCGGTGGTCATGGCGTGCTGCTCCGCGATTCCCACATCGATGACACGCTGCGGGTGGGCCTCTGACATCTTTTTCAGGCCGACAGGCTGGAGCATGGCACCGGTGATCGCGACCACGTCCTCGCGCTCGTCGGCAATTTTCGCGATTTCTTCGCCGAAAACGCTGGTCCAGCTCTGGGCGCTCGGTGTGGCCACCGGGGCGCCGGTTTCCGGGTCGATCACGCCCACCGCGTGGAACTGGTCCGCCTCATCGGCCAGGGCCGGGGCGTAACCGTGGCCCTTTTCGGTCAGCGTGTGCACCAGCACCGGGCCGCCGTACTGCTTGGCCTGCTGCAGTGCTTCCTCGACCGCCGCCAGGTTATGCCCGTCGATCGGGCCGATGTACTTCAGGCCCAGGTCTTCAAAAAGTCCCTGCGGAGCCCACCAATCCTTGATGCCCTTTTTGGTGGCGTGAAGCGACTTGTAGGTGAAATTGCCGACGGGCCCGGCATCCTTGAGTTTGCCCTTGAGCTTGTCCATGGCGTTTTCGTAGGCCGGATGGGTGCGGAACTTATCCAGCTGCTGGCGCAGGCCCGCGAGCTGGTCGGCCAGACCGCCGATGGTCGGGGCGTAGGAGCGGCCGTTGTCGTTGACCACGATCACGGCTTTGCGCTCCTTGTCCGCGGCGATGTTGTTCACCGCTTCCCAGACCATACCGCCGGTGAGTGCCCCATCGCCCACCAGTCCCACCGCGTAGCTTTCGGTGCGCCCGGTGAGTTTGTTGGCCCGGGAAATACCGTCGATCCAGGACAGCGAGGAGGAAGCATGAGAGGATTCGACGATGTCGTGTTCGGACTCCGCCCGCTCCGGATACCCGGAGAGCCCGCCCTGCTGGCGCAGGGTTTCAAAGTTCTGGCGCCCGGTGAGCAGCTTGTGCACATAGGACTGGTGCCCGGTGTCGAAAACCACGGAGTCGGTGGGTGAATCGAAAACGCGGTGGATGGCGATGGTCAGTTCCACCACCCCGAGGTTCGGGCCTAGATGCCCGCCGGTTCGCGCCACATTGGCGATCAGGAATTCGCGGATTTCTTCGGCCAGCGCGGTCAGCTGATCGGGGGTTAGCGCCCGAAGGTCACTTGGTTTCTTAATGGTCTCGAGTAAAGACACAGTCATCCCCTTCACATTTCCGCCCGTGCGGGCACCTCAGGTCTGTACGAAACAACTAGTTTATCGCGCACCGAACTGCTCCCATTATCCGCCACCGTACAGGCAGGAACCAATTCCGCGGCAATGATCTTGAATACGCCCAGCTTTCACGAACGTTGCACCGGGCTTAACGCCGTGAGACCCAAGGCGGGGCCTTGGGTCTCACGGTGTTCCGGAGATGCGGAACTACCTAGGGTTCATCTCGATCAAAGATCGAGGCGGGTAGCCTAGTTAGCGGCTGCGATCTGGCGCAGTACGTACTGCAGGATGCCGCCGTTGCGGTAGTAATCTGCTTCACCTGGGGTGTCGATACGCAGGACTGCGTCGAACTCGGTGACCTTGCCGCCTTCAGCGGTTGCGGTGACCTTCAGGGTCTTCGGGGTGACACCGTTGTTCAGCTCGGTGACGCCGGAGACGGAGAAGGTCTCGGTACCGGTCAGGCCCAGCGAATCAGCGGACTCGCCTTCTGGGAACTGCAGCGGCAACACACCCATGCCGATCAGGTTCGAGCGGTGGATACGCTCGAAGGACTCGGTGATGACGGCCTTGACACCCAGCAGTGCGGTGCCCTTGGCAGCCCAGTCACGCGAGGAGCCCGAACCGTATTCCTTGCCACCGAGCACTACCAGCGGAGTGCCGGCGACCTTGTAGTTCTCTGCCGCGTCGTAAACGTACGCCTGCGGAGCACCTTCCTGGGTGAAGTCGCGGGTGAAGCCACCCTCAACGCCGTCCAGCAGCTGGTTCTTGATGCGGATGTTCGCGAAGGTACCGCGGATCATGACCTCGTGGTTGCCACGGCGCGAGCCGTAGGAGTTGAAGTCCTTGCGATCCACGCCGTTCTCGATCAGGTAGCGGCCAGCCGGGGTTTCCGACTTGAACGAACCGGCAGGCGAGATGTGGTCGGTGGTAACCGAGTCGCCCAGCTTCAGCAGCACGCGAGCGCCGTCGATGTCAGACACCGGCTGCGGTTCTGCGGTCATGCCGTCGAAGTACGGTGCCTTGCGGGCGTAGGTGGACTTCTCGTCCCACGCGAAGGTTGAACCCTCCGGGGTGTCCAGGGCCTTCCAGCGGGCGTCGCCCTCGAAGACTCCGTCGTAACCCTTGGCGAACATGTCCTTGTCGATCGAGGAATCGATGATCTGCTGAACCTCGATCGGCGATGGCCAGATGTCCTTCAGGAAGACATCGTTGCCCTCGGTGTCCTGGCCCAGTGCGTCGGTCTCGAAATCGAAGTCCATGGTGCCGGCCAGGGCGTAGGCGATGACCAGTGGCGGGGAAGCCAGGTAGTTCATCTTCACGTCCGGGTTGATGCGGCCTTCGAAGTTGCGGTTGCCCGAAAGCACCGCGGTGGCGGCCAGATCGTTGGCCTGGATGGCCTCGGAGATCTCGGCATCCAGCGGGCCGGAGTTGCCGATGCAGGTGGCGCAACCGTAGCCGACCACGAAGAAGCCCAGCTTCTCGAGGTATGGCAGCAGGCCGGAAGCCTCGTAGTACTCGGTGACGACCTTCGAGCCCGGGGCGACCGAGGTCTTGACCCATGGCTTGGAGCTCAGGCCCTTTTCGGCGGCGTTGCGTGCCAGCACGGCGGCGGCCAACATCACCGAAGGGTTGGAGGTGTTGGTGCAGGAAGTGATCGAAGCGATCGATACCAGACCGTGATCCAGGGTGAAGGTGTCTTCGCCGCGGGTGACCTCTACGGCGGTGGACGGACGTCCCACACCCTGGGTGTCCTCGGAGTCCGAGACGTAGTTGTGCAGGTCCTTGCGGAACTGCTCCTTCGAGGAAGACAGCTCGATGCGGTCCTGTGGACGCTTCGGGCCGGCGATCGATGGAACCACGGTGGACAGATCCAGCTCGAGGTACTCGGAGAAACGGATCTCGCGGCTCGGATCGTGCCACATGCCCTGTTCCTTGGCGTAGGCCTCGACCAGGGCGATGTTCTCGTCACTGCGGCCGGTCAGGCGCAGGTAGTCGAGGGTGACACCGTCGATCGGGAACATGGCCGCGGTCGAACCGAACTCTGGGGACATGTTGCCGATGGTTGCACGGTTTGCCAGCGGCACTGCGGCCACGCCGTCGCCGTAGAACTCAACGAACTTGCCCACCACACCGTGCTTGCGCAGCATTTCGGTGATGGTCAGCACCACGTCGGTGGCGGTGGCGCCAGCTGGGATCGACCCGGCCAGCTTGAAACCGACAACACGTGGGATCAGCATGGAAACCGGCTGGCCGAGCATGGCCGCCTCGGCCTCGATGCCGCCAACGCCCCAGCCCAGCACACCCAGGCCATTGACCATGGTCGTGTGCGAGTCGGTGCCCACGCAGGTGTCCGGGTAGGCGCGCAGTACGCCGCCGACCTCGCGGGTCATGATGGTGCGTGCCAGGTACTCGATGTTGACCTGGTGCACGATGCCGGTTCCCGGTGGGACAACCTTGAAGTCGTCAAACGCGGTCTGGCCCCAACGCAGGAACTGGTAACGCTCGCCGTTGCGCTGGTATTCGATTTCCATGTTGCGCTCGACGGCGCCTTCGAAACCGAAGGTATCGATCTGTACCGAGTGGTCGATGACC
Organism: Glutamicibacter sp. NPDC087344; assembly: GCF_044744225.1. NCBI lineage: Bacteria > Bacillati > Actinomycetota > Actinomycetes > Micrococcales > Micrococcaceae > Glutamicibacter > Glutamicibacter sp. NPDC087344. The sequence goes on from NZ_JBIUXY010000009.1 coordinate 168,819, forward strand.
ATTTCGGCAGGAGCCAGCGGGTTCACGCGGGTTGGGTCGCCGCCCAATTCCTTGACGGCCTCACGCATGGTGGCCAGGTCAACTACACACGGAACGCCGGTGAAGTCCTGCATGATCACACGGGCCGGGGTGAACTGGATTTCGGTGTTCGGCTGTGCCGAAGCATCCCACTGTCCCAGGGCCTTGATGTGCTCGCCGGTAACGTTCGCTCCGTCTTCGGTGCGAAGCAGGTTCTCCAGAAGAACCTTAAGGCTGTAGGGAAGGCTGTCTGAGCCTTCGACCGTATTCAGTCGGTAAATTTCGTATTCGGTTCCATTGACGTCAAGTACGCCCTTAGCACCGAAGCTGTCCACATTGCTCACGTGGGACTCCTCTCGCCAGACACTCATTCTGTTGCACGCACACACTCGAATTCCAGTTAGGAGTTCCTAACTGAGATTGTCATGGTTGTATCGTTGCAGAGCTAGGGACAGTCTATCGCCAAGAAGCGCAAAAAGATTGACCGGGGCCGAATTTCCGCCAAATTCGTGTCCAAACGGCAATATTTGACCGCCTAACGGCGCAAAAAGAGGCCAATCGACTCCATATGATGCGTGTGCGGGTATAAATCGTGAATCTCAATGTGCGCTAATTCGTAGCCGCGGGAGATCAGCCGCGCGGTGTCCCGGGCGAAAGATGCGGGGTCGCAGGAGACGTAACAAATGCGAGCAACGCCACTGGAGGCAAGTTCGGCCGCGACCTGTTTGTCGATTCCGGTACGCGGCGGATCCAGCACCACGGCATCAAGCTGGGCCTCGCGGGCCACCTGCCGCAGCACCCGCTCGACGCGACCTCGGATGACGGTGGCTTGGGGTAGCGCCCGCAGGTTCTTTTTGGCATCCGCGTGAGTTCCAGGGGCACCTTCGATGGAGAACACCCGACCGGTTTCACCCACCGCGTTGGCCAAGGGCACAGAAAACAGCCCGGCCCCGGCATAGAGGTCCGCGACCTGCTCCCCCTGCGCCGGCGCGGCCAGCTCAAGAACACGCTCGGAGAGCAGTGTTGCCGCGGCCCGGTGGACCTGCCAGAAACCTTCGCCGGTAATCCTGAACGTTTCCCCGAGCACCGACTCCTGGAGCCAGCTGCGTCCGGAAAGCGCCTGAAGTTCCCCCCGGCCATCGGCCGCGGACCCGCCGCGCTGGCTGAAAGCGGCCACATTGACCCCTTCCGGGAATTGGCGCGCCACCTTGCGGGCGGCGCCCTGGCGGCCCTCGGCCAACAGGATCAGCACGGTGTCGTCATCAACGCTGGAGACCGCCGCCTCGACGCGCTCGATTCCGGTGAAATCCAGTTGATACAGCCCCAAGCGCTCGATGGCCGGATGCGCCAACGGCATGGAGGAAATGGCGGTGAGGCCGTTGCTGCGGAAACCGCTCATGGACAGGCGTCCAGCGGAGTCCACCGAATACGACATACGGGTACGCCATCCCAGCCCATCGGCCTGCCCGGCGACCGGCTGCACCGCGGGGAAGGCGAATTGCCCGGCCTTCAGCCCGCCGAGTCGGCTCAGCTGCTCGGCAGCCACCGCGGATTTCAACTCACGCTGGTGCTCCAGGGCGATGTGGCCGAACTCTGCGCCACCCACCGGATCATGCTGCGCCAGCGCATCACCTTCGGCCCAAAAATGCGGCACCCGGTGCTCGCTGGCTTCAAGCACATCGATCACATCCCCGCGCCAGAATTTCGCGGTGTCCCCGTGCTCGGTCAACCGCACGGCGACCAGTTCCCCCGGGATGCCGTGGCGTACAAAAATGACACGGCCCTCATGGCGGGCCACGGTGTGTCCGCCATGGGCGATGGAACCCAAACGCAGGGTCAGGGTGGGTGCTTCGGTCACGATGCTTAGTCCTTCGGAAGGGTATTTATTTCGCGGTGGGCCGAGGCTTCCTCGGTTGGTCCACCGCCCAGGGCATTTTTGGCGCTGAGCAGGCGCCAGGGTACGGAGGCGATCAGCACTCCGGGCTCGTAGTGAAGTCGGTTCTTCACCCGCAGGGCGGTCTGGTTATGCACCAGCTGCTCCCACCAATGGCCGACCACGTATTCGGGAATGTAAACCACAATCAGGTCACGGGGTGACTCGCGTTTGATCGAGCGGATATGCTCGACCAGCGCCCCGGGAATATCGCGATACGGCGAGGCCAACGCGGTGATCGGCACCGGGATACGCAGCTTTTCCCAGTCTTCCAAGGTGCGTTGGGTCTTCTGCGGTTCAACATCAACGATGATCGCTTCAAGCTTCGAGGGCCGGCTGGCCCGGGCAAAGGCCAAAGCGCGCAGCACTGGTTTGCGGACCGTGGAGACCAGTACCAGCGCATGCACCCGGGACGGCAACGCGGTGGCTTGTCCCCCGTCGGTGTCAATGGACAGCTCGGCGTCCACCTGCTGATAGTGGCGGTGCAACGAATTCATGATCAACATCAGCAGCACGATACCCAACACCGCAATCCACGCACCGTGAATAAAACGGGTGGCCAACACCACAACCAAAACCAGCCCGGAGAGGATCAGCCCTACCAGGTTCAACAGCCGCTGGCGTTTTTTGGCGGCCCTCACGCGCCGATCGGAAACTGGCACCAATTCACGATTCCAGTGTTTGAGCATTCCCAACTGGCTGAGGGTGAAGGAAACAAAAACGCCGACCACATACAGCTGGATCAGGATCGTGACGTCGCCTTGAAATACCAGCACCAAAAACACCGCGGCTACACCCAAGGACAAGATCCCGTTGGAGAATCCAAGCCGGTCTCCGCGGGTACGCAATTGCCTGGGCAGGTAGCCGTCCGTTGCCAGATGGCTGGCCAAAGACGGGAAGGAGTTGAATGCCTGGTTGCCGGCCAGCAGCAGCACCAGAATGGTCAACACCGATACCACGACGGTCCCCAGCAAGAAGTTGCCGAACACCGCCTGGGCCAGCTGGCCCAAAACCGGCACCTGGACATAGTCCGCAGGGATTGGTTGCCCGCCCAGCAGCAACGAGCGCTGCGGGTCGGCGACAACCTTAATCCCGCTGGCCCGCGCCAACATCAAGGTTCCCAAGGTCAACACACCGGAGAGCAGGCCGAGAACCAATAAGATTCGTCCCGCATTGCGCGCGCGGGGTTTGGTGAGGTAGGCAACATTTGAAATCGGGACTTCGATCCCGGTCAGCGCCGCTGAACCGGTGGAGAATGCACGCAAAATCAGCAGCGCGCCAACCACGCCGTGCAGCCCGTTGGAGAACTGCTCTTCGGGAACAATGGTGAAGGCGGCGCTCGGAGCTAGGCCGAGGTGGCCGGTAGCCGCCAACAAGCCGCCGATCGCAATCAGGGCCAGCATCCCAAACACAAAAAGGTACACCGGGACGGCCAAGGCCCAACGGCTCTGACCGCGGCCGCGCAGATTCGCCACAACCAAACCCACCACAATGCCGGCTGCTACCAGCCCCCGGTACTCCCCCAACGCCGGGATCAGGCCGCTGAGGTATTGGGCCGCGGAGGAACTGGACACGGCGACCGTCAATACGAAGTCAACCAGCAGCGCTGCGGCGACCGCGGTCCCCGGGCGCGCTCCGAGGTTCGTGCGGACGATCTCATAGTCGCCACCGCCCGAGGGGTAGGCCTTCACCGATTGCCGGTAGGACAGCAGCAGGACCAGCAACACCACGAGGACCGCAACTCCCACCGAGGGTGAGAGCATGGTCGCCGCGACCCCGGCCATGGCAAGGGTCAGCAAGATCTCGTCCGGGGCGTATGCCAGGGACGACAGGGCGCTGGAGGAGAAAATCGGCAACGCAATTTTTGGTGGGAGCGGCTTCTTTTTCAGCTCATCGGTGCTGAACGGCCGGCCCACGAGGATCCGTTTCAGACCATCAAATAAAGCAGGCACGAGACAACGTTATCCTAGGCTCGCGGCGGCGTGCCGCCTTCAATGGGCTCAACGCGGGCAAGATCAGCGCTATTGTTGCATTCGTGGCACCCACCGCGGGGCCGTCGCGATGTTTATCCGAACGCTGGACCCAAGGAGTTTAGGTGGCGCACTTTGTGATCATGGGCTGTGGCCGTGTGGGGGTCGCTTTGGCTCATACGCTGGATACGGCCGGGCATTCGGTGGCCGTGATCGATCAGAACCCGGAGGCTTTCCGCCGGCTCAGCCCGGACTTCTCTGGAACTAAAGTCACCGGGCTGGGATTTGACAAGGACACCTTGGTACAGGCGAAAATCGATGAAGCCTACGCCTTCGCCGCGGTCTCCAGCGGTGATAATTCCAACATTCTGGCGACCCGTGTTGCCCGCGAAACCTATAACGTTCCCCACGTCGTAGCCCGCATCTACGACCCGGGGCGCGCGGAAATCTACCAGCGGCTCGGCATTCCGACCGTCGCGGCGGTGCGCTGGAGCACCGATCAGGTGCTGCGCCGCATCCTGCCGGACTATTCGATGCGCGGCGACTTCCGCGAACCCTCGGGCCGCCTGGTGCTCACCGAAGTCGCCCTGCACCGTGAATGGTATGGCCGGCTGGTCAAGGACCTGGAGACCGCCGCCGGGGTGCGGGTGGCCTATCTGACACGTTTTGGCGAGGGGACCATCCCCGAAGGCCGGACCCGCCTCCAAGGCGGCGACCTGGTTCATGTCATGATGCGCTTGGACCGAAGCCAAGAAATTGAAAAAATTCTAGCCAGCGCGCCGACGCCAGCTCCGGCCGAATAACCGAAAGGCACAACAATGAAGGTGATGATCGCCGGCGCCGGCTCCGTGGGCTCGTCCATTGCCCGCGAACTTGTGGCGAACAACCACGAGGTGCTCCTTGTGGATCTCAAGGCGGAAATGGAACTTCGAGCGGATCTTGAGGGTGTCAAATGGTTGATCGGGGACGCCTGCGAGTTAGCCGTCCTGCAACGGGTCAAACTCGAAGACTACGATGTTGTCGTTTCAGCAACGGGTGATGACAAGGTGAACCTGGTGGTCTCCCTGTTGGCCAAAAGCGAGTTCGGCATTCGCCGTACCGTCGGCCGGGTCAACAACCCCAAAAACGAATGGATGTTCGACGACGCTTGGGGTGTGGATGTCGCGGTGAGCACCCCGCGGCTGATGACCGCACTGGTGGAAGAGGCGGTTGAGGTTGGCGATCTGGTCCGCCTGCTGACCCTCAAAGCGGGCGAGGTCTACATGGTGGAGTTCACCGTGCCGCACGACTCGGGAATGATCGGGCGCACCATCGGCCGTGTCCCCTGGCCAGATGAAACCACCCTGATGGCAGTGGTGCGCGACAAAACACCGTTCCCGCCCAGCGATGACGACGTGATCGAGGGCGGAGATGAAATCTTTTTTATCACCACCCCGCAGGCCGAACCATTGCTGCGCCGCGTTTTGCAGGCCGCGACACGCTAGCGGGCCACCGAGCGACGCCGGGTCAACAGAATGCAAACCGCAAAACCCTGGTTTCCTTGAGGGAAACCAGGGTTTTATGTGTGAGGCATTTAGCGTGCGAAGGGCCGATGCACGGCTTTAGCCGGCCAGATCCTCCGGGGCCTTCACGCCGCCGGCGTTCGCTGGACGCGATACCAGCCAGGCGAACCACAAGCCCGCCGCGTACAACGGCACCCCCATCAGAGCACGGGCGATGCCCAGCGAAACAACTTGATCGGTGAAGTACATTGGCAGTTGCACCAGCAAACGCAACCCGAAGACCGCACAGATGAACCAGGTAGCAATGCTGTAGCGGCGCAGGCGGTCCGGCTGTTCACGCCAGGCCACCCCCTCGTTGCGAATGAACCCGAAGAGCAAACCGATCAGTGGCCACTTCACGAAAATCGAGGCCATCAAGGCCAGCAGGTATCCCCCGCTGATCAAAAACCCTGGCACATAGTAGTCCTTGGCATTGCCCGAGGTGCGAGCTACCAAGGCGCAAATCAGGATACCGATCAGCCCCGTCGCCGACTGCATGAGCGTGGATTTGTTCAGCAGGCGCAGCACCATGAACACCACACCCAGTGCAATCGAGGCCAAAAGTGCCCAGGATAATTGCGAACTAAGTGCGTAGACCAGGATAAAAACGAATCCGGGCACCACCGTCTCCAAGATGCCGCGCACCCCGCCCACCGTGGAGAGCACGTCAATCCCGCCGTCGGCATTTTGGGCAACCTTGGCATTGGCGCTGATCGCTTCGGCAAGGCTCGGTTTTTTCTCCGGCTCGTGCGGTTCGTTGGCCGTCGAGTTATTATTCATGGTTGTTCTCACTTCTGCCCGTCGGGCCTGATCAGGCAGTCGGCGCTGCGGATCCCGGTCATTGGTCACCCGCGAGGAGCGGGAACAATGACATAACGCGGATTGTAAATGGTCGGAATCTGGTCAACAGGCGCGACCATCCCGGAAAAGCGGATCTTGACCCCGGGTTTGATGCCTGGAACATTCTTCTGGCCCATAAATCGTAGACGCACATGCGCTACGGTCCCCCGGCGTGACGCACCGGAGCCCAGTTGGTCAACAACCACCGCGGTCAACTGCGGTGCCTGTTGCGGTGCTGAATAGCTGACCGACTGGATGTAACCGGTGTGTTCGACACGGCCCTTGACGGGCAATTCGGTCAGTGACTCCAACCGTTCGCATAACCGAAAGGCTTGTGCGTCACCAAATTCCGGGGTGAGTTCTCTGGACTCGATGGGCATCAAACTAGCCGATCTGCGTGATTTCTGGCCCTCGTTCCGGACGCTGCGGCGCCTGCGGCCCTTGGGCGACGGCGGCACGAGGGTCTGGAAGGGTCTGGGCGTTGCTCGGAACGCTCAGGGGCAAGAGTTCCTGCGGCGGCAATGGTTTGTCGCCACGGTTCACCACAACGCTACGGACCAGGTCATCGATGGCCTTGGACGCGTCCTGATCACTGATCGCGGCACCGCCAATCACCGCTCGCAGGAACCAGCGCGGCCCGTCGATACCCACAAAACGCAAGGCAACGTGGCCAGCACGCCCGTCGGGTAGCTGCTGCGGGACCTGCGCCAGGAGTTCCTGGCCGTATTCGCCGTCCCGCTGGAAGATTTCACCCTTTTGGCTGGCGATATCCGCGCGGATTTTGTCGCTGATTCCAGGCCACAGGGAACTGGACTTGGAGGCTGAGAAGGCCATGAGCTGTACCCTGGATTCAGCCAGTTCCAAGGACACCGCGATCACCCGCTGGTTTGACTGTTCCACATCCATCCGCACCTTCAGTCCAGCGACCGGCTTGACCAAGATGGAACCGAAGTCCAGGTATTCCTCGGTATTCTCAACATCCGAGAAATCAAACGGGCCGTTCAGCGTTGGTTTGACGTCGGGTTTTGGCGCGCTGCTCGCGGTGTCTTCTGCCGCGTCCGGGGCGTGCTGCTCGGTGGATTCCACGGCCTGTTCGACCGCTGGCTCTTCCTTCGACTTCTTACGCTTGAAAATCATGATGTCCTTAGAGAGTTTCGCTTGATACCAAGGGGTTAGTTGGCGCTGAATCCACCGGTCGAGCCGAAGCCGCCGGTCCCACGGGCAGAATCTTCTAGGGATTCAACCTGTACGAAGGCCGCCTGTTCGACCTTTTGAATCACCAGCTGAGCGATGCGGTCCCCCCGGCTGATTTCGAAGGCCTGGTCCCTGTCGGTGTTCAGCAAAGTGACCATGATCTCACCACGATATCCGGCATCAACAGTGCCGGGGGCGTTGACGATGGTAATTCCATGTTTTGTGGCCAACCCACTGCGCGGATGAACCAATCCCACATATCCGTGAGGCAATCCCAGCGCGATGCCTGTCGGGACCAAAGCACGCTGTCCTGGCTCTAATACCAGCGAGGTACGTGCGTGCAGGTCAGCGCCCGCATCAGATGGGTGTGCGTAGCTTGGAACGGGTAGGTCGCTATCGAGCATCTTGATGGAGATTGAGATCGTAGGCTCGCTCATCGTGGTTTGGTCATCCCCCGGGGCTCTAGAAAGTTGTTGCTGGTCTGCTTTTACCTGCCTAACTCTATCGCGACTACCCCGCAAGCGGACCCACAGCCAACCCACAGCCTGCAGTTCGGCGTCATCCGAAAGATTGCCTAGACTAGGACACATGAGTAACACCAGCCCTCAGGCTTCCAACGTCCTGTTTCGCGAAAAGATCTGGCCATCGTTCGGATCGTGGATGTGGCCACTGCTGATTTCCCTCACCGCAGGGATCGCGATTGCACCAATCAGCGTACCCGCCGGCATTGTCACGGGTGTTGCGGTGCTGGTGGCGCTGGCTGTCATCATGATCCTGCGAGTGCCGGTGATCGAGGTGACCAATGAAACCCTCACCGTTGGCCGCGCCACCATTGAGCGCCGTTTCATCGGCCGGGTGATTGGCTACCGCGGCGAGGAAGCGTTTAAGCAGCGTGGGCAGAAGCTGCATGGTCTGGCATTTATGCTCCTGCGAGGTTACCTCGATGCGGTCGTGCGCATGGAAGTCACCGATGAACGAGATGCCACACCGTACTGGCTGACTTCCACCCGACGCCCCGAGGAACTCACCGCGGCGCTGGGTGGCATCATGTATGAATTCACCGATGAGGGCCGCGAAGTTGCGGCCGATGAAGAACATCATCAAGAGTCCTAGTCGTTCTTTGAAAACTGAACCCCGGAACCACTGGTTCCGGGGTTCAGTTTTTATCCGACCGGGTACGGTAGCGGGCCGCTTAGCCTTCGCATTCGGTGCAAAACTTCTGGCCGTTCTCCTCGCGGACCAACTGGGTCCGGTGTCGGACCATAAAACATGAGGCGCAGGTAAACTCATCGGCCTGTTCCGGCACGATGTCGATGTTTGCCTCTTCGGCCTGCGCTTCGCCCCCGGGGAGGATGAACAGCTCGGCCAGTTCGGCTTCTGACTCGTCAATCAGGTTCGCCATGGCTGCATTTTTGCCAAGCTTGAGTGTCGCGATTTCGCGGGCACGATCCATCTCGGCTTGGGTTGGCTGTGCGGCGGCAGAGGATGTGGCCATGGTGATTGTCAGCTCTTTTCTGCAGGCGTTTGGATGGGGTGAAAATTGTGGGAGACAATTTTCATTCCGGCATTGAAGTATAACGTCAACGAACCGCGGAATCTGCCCGGACGCCGGCGACCTACGCCCATGGCGGAAGGCCGGAATCGAATTTCTCGGTGAAACAGTCGACTATTCTTGCGCCACGCCCCGCCCGGTGGTAGGAAAATCGCGTCACAAGTGGCAAAGTTTTATTCAGTAAATGAACCGTGTGGAGGGTAGTAATGCGTCAGCTGAGACTGGTAGGAATTCATGAAAATGGTTCCAGTCTGCAGGTCAGCAGCGACGACGGGATGAGCTTTGAGTTGCCCGTTGACGATGCCCTGCGCAGTGCCATGGCCGAAATCGCGCGCTCGCGCGCACCGCGCAACCGCGGTGAGTCCTCGGTTCATACTCCCCGGGAGATTCAGGCACGCGTTCGCGCTGGCGCCTCGGCCTATGATCTGGCACTTGAATGGGATGTACCGATCGAATCGATCGTCAAGTACGAGGGTCCGGTCCTGGCCGAACGTGAGCACATCGCTGAGCTGGCTCGCCGTGTTGAGGTCTCCGGGCCGCAGACCGATGCGGAGTACCGCGAAGTTTTCGGCGAAGAACCAGCAGATCTGGGTTCGATGGTCGCTCACCGGTTGCATCAGCTAAATATCGACCCGCTGACCGCCCGCTGGAACTCCTGGAAAGATCCAGAGGGCCAGTGGATCGTCACCGTTGAGTTTGATTCTCCGTTGCCAGCCGAGAATGTTGAAAAGCTGGAAAATGCACTGCCGCAGCCGGAAAACGTGGCTCGATGGTCCTTCGCTCCGGCGCGCAAGACCCTGAGCAACCTGAATCGTTGGGCGCAGACCCTCAGCGAACAGGTCGCCCCGGAATACTTCCGCCCGGTTTCCGCGATTTCCCAGGTGGAGGAACCGGGGGCACCCGCGGCACCGGAACCAGATGAAACCGAAGAACTCGTCTCGCTGCTCAATGCGCGTCGCGGTCAGCGTCCCAAGGACCAAGACCCGGAGCGCGAAGCACGGTATAACGAGATCATCGAACGCGGAATGAGCAAGTACGAGGCAGAGGACGACGATTCGCTGCCGCACCTTCCGCAGGGCATCTCTCCGCGAACCTCGCAGCTGGTGGTGGTGACCGACGCGGATCGCGCCTCTGGCGCCGGGGCAAAACCCGCCGAAGAACCAGCGGATGACTCCGCCCGTAAGGCCAAGCGCTCCTCGGTGCCAAGCTGGGATGACATCATGTTTGGCAAACGCAAAAAGGATACCGACTCCTAGCACACCGAATACTAGAAAGATCCGGCAGCAACTTCCTGGTTGCTTCCGGATCTTTTTAGCATTTTGCTCAGCGGCTACAAGCTGGTGCGGTGCACAAACAACGGCACAAATCGTTCGGCTGCCGTCAGCGAACCATGCTGGCCCACCATCTCGAATGCCATGGGCTTAACGCGCCGGCCGTCGTAAAAGGCGATGGGTTCGGCGGCCAAAATCATCAAGTCTCCCAGGCGCGGCGCGAACTGCGGTCGCAACTCACCGAAGTAGCCAAGCTCAATGGCTTGCTCACGAGTCAAGATCCAGGCCTTGGTGCCGTAGGCACGATGCCAAGCCGCACGAACCTGATCACGACGCTGTGCGTCCGTGTCGGCGGCGAACGACAGCTGGACACCGCGTGGCTCACCACTGGTCAGCTCAACCCCGTCAATCAGCTCGGGTTGCAGGCTGTAGTCGATACGCTGCGATGCCGGCACATCAACCATGCCATGGTCCCCGGTGATCAGCACCGTCGTCTCTTCCGGGAGGCGCGAGACAAGGCTCTTGATGACGTAGTCAAGCTCTTCGAGAGTTTCACGCCACTGCGGGGAATCCACCCCGAACTTGTGCCCCGCCTTATCCAGCTCGTTGAAGTACGTGTAGACCAGGGCGTTGCGGTGGGAAGCGAACACCTCCGCGGTGGCCCGGGCCCGAGCCGCCGGTTGCCGCGCGGCAACAAACTTTGGTCCCCGCAACGCCGCCCGGGTCAGCGACGAATCGGCAAATTGGCTGATGGAAACCGTTGCGGTATGGATGCCGTGCTCGACAGCCTTCTCAAATACCGTAGCCAACGGTTGCCAGGTGCCGGGATTCAGGTCACCGGGCCACCCGCCAAGCTGATTCACCACCCGGCGACGGTCCGGATCAATCACGTCGTAGCCGAGCATCCCGTGTTCACCCGGCGCCACCCCGATTGCGAGGCTGGATAACGAGGTCGCGGTGGTGGAGGGGAACCCGGTGCCCAGTTTTTGCGCCCGGTCGAACATCGAGCGAAGAAAGGGTGCATGCCCGATGTGCGACTTGAGTTGATTCCAGCCCAATCCATCAACCATGATCAGTGCGACACGTTTGGCGGGTTTCAGGCCCAAGGGGTTCTGGTAACCCGGGATGCCCAGGGCGTGAGCCGCCGAGGGGAGGATTTCAGACAGGGTACTGATACCGTAGGCCGGAGCCGACGGCATAGTTTGGCTGGGGACAGGCAAAAAAGTCTCGCTCACGTTGTATTTGGCGTCCCTCAGGCGATCGTTGCCAGCCGCAAACGCACCGCGAATTCGCGGGCCTTGTCCACCGCACGCTGGCCGTCGGCCTCCGAGCTGACACGCAGCACCAGGTCTTCGGGCTGGGAGGTGCCGTTCAACCCATGATCGGCCTCGCACTGCGGATCGGCGCATTCGGCCGGAGCCAGGTCGATGCGCTTGGTGCCGTTCCAGGACATGCCAAAGGTCAGCTCACGGACGAGGTCGGAAGCGCTGTAATGCTGCGGCTGGTAGTACACATAGCTGGTGGCGATCGAGGCGATACGGGCCAGGCTGATCATTTCCACCGAAACCTGAGCCATGACGTCGTGCCCGTGGTCATCAAGCTGCTGATCATCAACGTGCACGATGAACAGCACCTTGTCGCTGCGGACCATGACAGTGATGTGGCGGTGGACCTCGGTGTGATCGAAATGTGTCTCCAGATGCAGGAAGTGGTCAACTACCGGCAAGTCCAGCATTGCCTCGGAAAGAACATCCTGAACCATTTGCGGGTAGAAGCCCGCGCGAACCAGATCATGCTGCAGGTCGGCACCGGCAGTCGTCGAATACGTTGCAGAGCTCATGGTTCAATTCTACCCAGCGAAGCGCCGCGTTTCAGGTTTCGTGTCGTCAAGATCAGCCACGCAAGGCCCTGCGGATCCTGTCGGTGCGCTGTTTGGCGTTGCCAATACTGATTTTGACGTCCAAAACACTCAGCGAATCCGTGGACACAGATACCGGCGCAAAGTGGGCGACGGTTACCTCCGGATGGTTGTCCTTGAACAGCGATACCCTGGTCACAAAGTCTTTCAGCGCATCCAGGTCAACTGCGGGAAGGCCCTGATAACCGAAAAGCCGCGCACTGCTGCGCGGGCGGCGAACCAGTTGCGTGAGATCCGCGGCCGAAAAAGGCGCAACCCCATGCGCCCAGTCATCCAGCAGGTTAACCGCATCGCCGCTGAGCCCAAAGGACACCACCGGACCCAGCAACGGATCCTCCAGCGCTTTCACCACACAGGCCTGACCAGCGGCGGCCATGGATTGAACTTCGAGGGAACTGACCCCGTACCCCTGCATGAGGGCGCTCATGTGAGTGAAGTCAGCTTCCAGAGTTTCAGCATCCGGAATGTTCAGCCGGACACCACCCAAATCCAGGCGCTGACGCAGATCGGGGTCATTGGCTTTGAGAACCACCGGCCAGCCCAGCTCATCCGCCGCGGTGACCGCCTCGTGGGCCGTGTGCACCACCCTGGATGGGAAAATGTTGATGCCGTAGAAATTCAGCAGCGTGGAGGCCTGCTGCGTGTTCAACTCCAGCAAATCTGTGCCTGGAATGCTCTCCACCAGCTGGTGAAGGTACGTCGCGGCACCCTCCACATCCAAACCGTCGGGTTCTTCCAAAGGCTCAAAGGGAATATCCAACCACTGCCGATAGCCGTAGGCCTTGCTCAGCGCTCCCACGGCGGCGGACGGTGAGGTATAGACCGGCACCCCGTGGTGGATGCCTCCGGCGATTTTCCGATCGATCTGCCCGGGCAACACCGCGATCACGGGTTTTGCTTGGGTGGTGAATTCCTTGAGCACCTCCAGCACCGCCTCGCTTGAAATCCCTGAGTAGGACAGGTGGGCCAGGATCACCGCATGGACACTCGGATCCTCCACCAAGCCGGCCACACGCTCGCGAAGTTGCACCAACGCCCGCGATTGGCCCACCGCGTAGTCGAGTTCCGCAGGATCCACCGTGGCACTGAGATGACGGGCCTCGGCCACGTCACCGACCACCTCGGCCAACGTCAGTGAATTTGACAGGACCGCGACGTTGTCGCCCAGCGGGGCCTTGAAGGCAGACAGCAGGCCGGCGACATCCATGAGTTCCTCCACCGAACGCACCCGGATCACTCCTGACTGGCGCAGCATGGCATTCAACGCACCGGTCGGGGCCTGCCCCACGCGCGCCGAATGCCCCGGCGGAAGCCGGCGCCCCAACAGGTCGGATTTGGCGACAATCACCGGCTTGCTGCGCGCCAAACGCCGGGCGATCCGCGCGAACTTTCGCGGGTTGCCAAAGGATTCAAGATGCATGGCAACCAGGTCGGTCCGCGGATCGTCCTCGAAGTACTGCATCGCATCGTTACCCGAGACGTCGGCACGCAGACCGGAGGAGATGAAGCTGCTGGCCCCCACCCCATGCTGCACGCTGACCCCCTGCAGGATCACCCCCATGGAGGCCGACTGGCTGAAAAGCCCCACGTTTCCCGCGGTCGGCTGCACGGTGGTTCCGGTGACCACCAGCTTGACCTCTGGATCCGTGTTGATCAAACCCAACGAGGCCGGGCCAAGCACCCGCATGCCGTTGGCGCGCGCCAGCGACACCAGCTGCCGCTGTTCCAAAAGCCCATCGGCATTCTCGTAGCCCGCCGTCATCAACACCAAGGCCTTGACGCCGTGGGCGGCGCAATCCTTGATGACGGCGGCTACCTGGTCGCGCGGCACACAAATCACCGCCAGGTCCACGGGAGCCGGAATCTGCGTGACCTTGCCATAGGCCAGGTGGCCGCCGACCTCCAACGCGGCGTCATTCACCGCATAGGTCGCCCCGGTGTAACCGCCTTCAACCAGCCGATCCAGCACGCTGTGACCCAGTTTGCCCCAGGTCCGGCTGGCTCCGATCACCGCCACGGAGGCCGGTGCCAGCATCCCTGCCACGCTGCTGGCCTCCGCCCGGTGTTCGCGCGCCTCGGTGACCTCACGCGAGCGTTCGGTGGGATTGATCGGAAATTCGAGCATCACCACCCCGTCTTCGAAATGGCGGGCTACCGCGTACCCGGCTTCAGAAAATACCGTGAGCATTTTCCGGTTCTCGGGCAAAACTTCTGCGGTAAAACGGGTGATGTTGTTTTCACGGGCGGCCGCGGCAAGGTGCTCTAGGAGGATCGAACCGATGCCGGTCCCCTGATACGCGTCGGAGACATTAAATGCGACTTCGGCCTCGGCCGGGTTCTCTAGCCGGTCATAACGTCCCACACCGATAATGTTGTCCCCGCGGAAAACGGTGAATGCGACGCGGTTCACGTGGTCGACATTTGTGAAGCGTTCGAGTTCTTTGGCGGTGAGCGATGACTTGTACGTAAAATAGCGTAGGTAAACCGAGGTTTCGGATTGCTTTTGATGCATATCCTGCAACGCTTGTGCGTCGGCCGGTGTTATCGGTCGAAGATGTGCTGTGCTTCCGTCGCGAAGCACCACGTCTGCTTCCCAATGGGCCGGATATGCCACCGAAAGTTTACGATCCACCATAGGCTTAGGATAGTCGTGACTTCGACATTGTGCCCAGCAGGAACACGATCAGTCTGCGACCTAAGCAAAAAAGATGATGTAGTTGAAGGAATGGCAGGGTCATGGCTCGAAAGAAGTCGGAAGATCTCCCCGCAGATTTTGTGGAGAACATTGTTGACATTGATGTCACCAACGAAATGGAGTCTTCGTTCCTGGAGTACGCCTACTCCGTCATTTACTCGCGCGCACTGCCCGATGCCCGCGACGGGTTGAAACCGGTACAGCGTCGCATCTTGTTCCAAATGGCCCAGATGGGCCTGCGCCCGGATAAGGGCCACGTTAAGTCCGCCCGAGTGGTCGGCGAAGTCATGGGAAAACTGCACCCGCACGGCGACTCTGCCATCTACGATGCCATGGTGCGCCTGTCGCAGGACTTCTCGTTGCGCCTGCCGTTGATCGACGGACACGGAAACTTCGGGTCGCTGGACGACGGACCGGCGGCCGCCCGCTACACCGAAGCGCGCCTGGCCGCTTCCGCCGTGGCAATGACCGCAAATCTGGACGAAGACGTCGTGAACTTCGTCCCGAACTATGACAATCAGTTCATGCAGCCAGAGGTCCTCCCGGCGGCGTTTCCCAACCTGCTGGTTAATGGCACCACGGGCATTGCCGTGGGCATGGCCACCAATATGGCGCCGCATAACCTCGGCGAGGTGATTGCCGCCGCACGGCACCTGTTGCTGGAGCCAGATGCCACCGTCGACGAACTGATGAAGTTTGTGCCGGGCCCGGATCTGCCCTCCGGAGGCACGATCGTGGGCCTGGACGGCATCAAGGATGCGTACCGCACCGGCCGCGGACTGTTCCGCACCCGCGCGACCGTAGCACTGGAGAAGGTCACCGCTCGAAAGTCGGCCCTGGTAGTCACCGAGCTGCCCTACGCGGTGGGCCCGGAAAAGGTCATCGAGAAGATCAAGGACGGGGTGAACAACAAAAAGATCTCCGGCGTGTCGGACGTTGTCGACCTCACCGACCGCCACAACGGCCTGAAGCTGGTCATCGAGCTCAAAAACGGGTTCAACCCGAACGCCGTGCTTGCCAGCCTGTACAAGCACACCCCGTTGGAAGACTCCTTCGGCATTAACAACGTCGCCCTGGTCAACGGGCAACCGCAGACCCTGGGACTGCACGAGCTGCTCACCGTCTACGTGGATCACCGCGTGGACGTGGTACGCCGCCGCACCGCCTACCGGCTGGCAAAACGTGAAGACCGCCTGCACCTGGTTGAAGGTCTGCTGATCGCGATCGTTGACATCGACGACGTCATTGCGATCATCCGTTCCTCCGAGCAGACCGCCCAGGCGCGCGAACGGCTGATGAGTGTGTTCGATTTGTCCGAAGCCCAGGCGAACCACATTCTTGAGCTGCGCCTGCGCCAACTGACGAAGTACTCCCGGCTCGAGTTGGAAACCGAAGCCGAACAGCTGCGCCAGGAAATCGAGCAGCTGCGGGCAATCCTCGAATCCGAGGTGTTGCTGCGCGAACTGGTCTCCAGCGAATTGGCCGAGATGGCCGAAACCTTCGGCACCCCGCGACGCACCAAACTCTCCAAGAGCGCCGAGCTGCAGCCGCTGAAGGGCACCGCGCTGCCCGAAGCCGTGGGATCGGGCAAAAAAGCCACCCTGGCGATGGAAGTTGCCGACAGCCCCTGCTGGGTTCTGCTCTCGGCAACCGGGCAGATTGCCCGGACCCATGACCGGACGGCCTTGGACTTCGCCGCCGGACGGGTGAAGCACGATGTCTTGCTGTCCCAGGTCGCCTCGACGGCCCGGGGCGAAATCGGGGCATTAACCTCAACCGGGCGGATCATCCGTATTTCACTGATCGATGTGCCGGTACTCCCCCAGATGCACGGATTCCCCCAGCTGGCCCAGGGTGTGGCCGTTGCCGAGTTCCTCAAACTTCCCAAGGGCGAAGCGGCGGTGGGATTGGTGCCCTTGAACAGGGTGATCGCGCTGGGAACCGAGCAGGGTGTGGTGAAGCGGGTGACCCCTGAATACCCGCTGAACCGTGATGAGTTCGAGGCAATCACCCTCAAGGATGGCGATCGGGTCCTGACCGCCGCGGTCTGCGAGGACGAGGATGAGCTGGTGTTCCTGACCCGCCAGGCCCAACTGTTGCGATTCGCCGCCTCCGCGGTTCGCCCGCAGGGCCGGACCGGACGAGGCATGGCCGGCATCAAACTCGGTGCCGATGATCGGGTCATCTATTTCGGGGTGGTGGCCGGTGATTCCCGGAACGCCGTGGTTGCAACCATTGCCGCCGGATCGCAGACACTACCGGGAACCTCCGGCCAGTCGGTGAAATTGACCGAATTCGACCAGTTCCCTGCCAAGGGCCGTGCGACGGCCGGGGTGCGCGCCCACCGCTTTGTGAAGGGCGAGGATTACCTGGAGCTGGGTTATGTCGGACACGGTCCGGCTCGGGCAAGTTCCAGCGCCGGCGTGGTGCGCGCCCTGCCCACCGAGTTCGGCAAACGCGATGGTTCCGGCGCCCCGCTGGCCCAAAGCATCAACATTCTCGGAGGTGCCCTCAGCGGCGGCCCCGAGGCCAACAACACCCAGGGCGCTGGCGCCGGTGACGTTGACGGCGGCGAGGCGGCCGCGCCGCCAGCACCGGTGCGCGCTCGTCCGGCGGTCACCCCGGGTGAAGATACCCTGCCGTTTGATGATGGCGGTGTAATTCTCTAATAGCTGGCCCTGGCGCGCC
>NZ_JBIUXY010000010.1:0-164115 GCF_044744225.1 Glutamicibacter sp. NPDC087344
CCATACCGAACCCGGAAGCTAAGGCCCATTGCGCCGATGGTACTGCACTCGTGAGGGTGTGGGAGAGTAGGTCACCGCCGGACTTAACTTGATAGGGGGAGGGTCCTAACACACAGTGTGTGTTGGGGCCCTTCTTCTGTTTAACCCGGGGTTTGCTCCTTGTGGGGTGTTGCTCTTTGTGGGGTGTGGTGTTGGTGGGGGTCCTGGTGGGGCCCTCTTTTTTGTGTTTAACGGTGTTTTCTCTGCCTGACGACGGGCCCGCGCGGGTGGTAGCTGCATCGCCACTTCGGGGCGCCAGCCCGACCAACCTATCGCTTGAGCGTTGGTGGATGCTTAGGTCCTTGCGCGCGCAGTGTTTGATGGTGCGGCGTTTTTGGTGGTTCGCGGTTTGAGTCTTTCGGAGCCAATTAATGTTTCTTGTGTGGCGCATATGGATCTTGCGTCTTGGCAAAGTTACATTGAGCATCCTGGCACCGTCCCGGCTCTCTTTCGTTGCTTCAGCTGGGAGCAGGAACGGTTATCGGGTCCTCAATCCGTTTCCCTGACTTCGTGGATGGCTTTCATGGTTTCATTGCCGGGCGTTGGACGAGTTGTTTCAACGTGCATCGAGGGACATTCGGCTCGGCCCCACCGGTGGCCGCTAAAAATGCCCACTGTCGGCCATGAAAGCTGCCCTTGGAAGCACTATGTTCTGTTCGCTGAGCCAGGTTGCTGTGTTGATGTCCACTCACCCCACAGGGCTGGTTAGTCGTCCGTTCTGGATCACCTGGCGGTGGGTGCCGGCAGGAAGGCAGATGCATCCATCGGAGTATGTGCAGATGAAGAAGTTCATTGACTGCGCGTATGGCGAAGCACACGTTCTCCGGGGGCACCTTGATTGGCGTCGAGGCCTTAGGTCCTGATATAGTTATGGAGTTGTCGCAATCGCGAATGACACCGTAGTTTTCCCGCGGCCTGGCCGTGAGGGTTAGAGTTACGGCGATCATAGCGTGGGGGAAACGCCCGGTCCCATACCGAACCCGGAAGCTAAGACCCACAGCGCCGATGGTACTGCACTCGGGAGGGTGTGGGAGAGTAGGTCATCGCCGGGCACAATGTGCCGAAGGCCCCGAGTTATCTCGGGGCTTTCGATGTTTAACACAACTTGTCGGGGGCTGCCCCCATTAGACCGAAAAGACGGGGCCCGAATCCAACTGGATCCGGGCCCCGCGTCATGCGTTGTTAGAAACTACCTCTAGCCAAGGCGCAAGCCGCTAGCGGTGTCGAACAGGTGCACATGCTGCAGCTTCGGTGCGATGTGCAGACGCTGGCCACGTGCAGGCGGGGTGCGCCCATCAACACGGACCACAATGGTCTGCGGGCGACCGGAGAGCTCGGCGGTCGCGTAGATGTAAGCATCGGCGCCGAGTTCCTCGACGACGTCGATGACGATCTCCACACCTTCGCCTTCGCCGACGAACTCGATGTCCTCCGGGCGGATGCCTAAGGTGGTGCCGCCTGCGGCACCGGGAGCGCTCAGTACGGTTTTGCCGAAAGCTACCTGGCCGTTGCTGGCTTCGAGCTGTACCAAGTTCATGGCGGGGGAGCCAATGAAGCCGGCGACGAAGACATTGCGCGGGCGGTCGTACAACTCACGCGGGGTTCCAACCTGCTGGAGCTCGCCGTCCTTGAGCACTGCAACACGGTCGCCCATGGTCAAAGCCTCAACCTGGTCGTGAGTCACGTACACGGTGGTGACGCCGAGCCGGCGGGTGAGCGATGCAATCTGGGTACGGGTCTGGACACGCAGCTTGGCGTCGAGGTTCGACAGCGGCTCATCCATGAGGAATACCTGTGGTGAACGAACGATCGCGCGGCCCATGGCTACACGCTGACGCTGACCACCGGAGAGGGCCTTTGGTTTGCGATCCAGATATTGCTCAAGGTCTAGCAGCTGGGCTGCTTCCTTGACGCGGCGGGCACGCTCAACCTTGTCGACGCCGGCGATCTTCAGGGCAAAACCCATGTTCTCGGCCACGGTCATGTGCGGGTACAGCGCGTAGTTCTGGAAAACCATCGCGATATCGCGGTCCTTGGGCGGAACGTTGGTTACGTCCTTGTCGCCAATGAGGATTCGACCGGAGTTGACTTCTTCCAAGCCGGCGAGCATACGCAGGGTGGTTGATTTGCCGCAACCCGAGGGGCCAACAAGAACCAGGAACTCGCCGTCGGCGATCTCCAGGTCGATTCCGTCGACGGATGGCACAAGTGCGCCCGGGTAAATACGGGTGGCCTTATCAAAGGTCACAGTTGCCATGATGACAATCCTTTCACGGGCAGGTACGTGCCCGACGATCCGAAGTGAAAGTGAATTGGGACACTATTAGTCTCGCATGGAAATGAGACTTTTCAAAAGATCTGGAATTTCGAAGGGCGACTCGATATGATGTGTGGCTGCGGTGGCTCCGCTGCCGACCTTGATTCCGATATCGTCACTAGTCAACACCTTGAATCCATTCTCATCCGTGACGTCATCCCCGATGAAGAGGACAGCTTGGACATCCAATCTTGTGCGTAACCAAGCCAGCGCTTCACCCTTGTTGACGTTTAAAACCGATGCCTCAAGGACTGCCTTGCCCGACATCAGTTTGATGCCTTCTAGCTGCTCGAGGGCGAGAATTGCTTCGCGCATGGCAACGCTAGCGGTCTCGTCGCTGGCTTGGCGCACGTGCAGCACGGTGGCCGAAGGTTTGTACTCTACGTTGACGTTGTGGTGCTTATCGGCAATCTTTTGCAGCCGATCGGTCACGCTATTCAAAAGCTGGGTCTGTTCCGCGGTTAGGGTGCTATCCGTCCACGCATCGGCGTATGCGGCCGGCAGGCGCCGCTCGGCACCGTGCGACCCAACCCTGATCTCCGGGAGCGGTTCCGGGTAGACCTCGGCCAAAGAATCCAAGTTCCTTCCCGAGATCACCGCGGTATAAACACCGGGCAAACGCCCCAACTGTTCAACCAGCTCGGCTGATTCGGGAAGCGGCCGAGCGTCTTGCGGTTTGTCCACCAATGGTGAGAGTGTCCCATCAAAGTCGAGGGCGACCAAAATTCGCGGATGGACTGAGAATTCCTGCAACGCAGCGAGCAGTTGCGGCGAAAGTGATGGCAAAAAGGTCGTTCCGTCCTGTGTATGGTGATGAAACTTGGTTTTCGAGATGTTAGGACTGTGGGGCAGTTTCCTTGGCCGGGGCAGACTTGGAATTAATCTCTGCCAACTCTGCAAGGAACCGTTCGGACCAGCCGGCCACGTCGAATTCTTCAAGGTGGTGATTCATGCGCCGCATACGCCTGGCCTGCTCCGCCTCGTCCATGTTGACCGCTTCCATGATTTTGACCTTCATTCCGTCAATATCGTGCGGGTTTACCAGTACCGACTGGGTCAGCTGGTCGGCGGCACCGGTGAATTCGGAGAGCACTAATACGCCGCGGCCGTCTTGATGCGCTGCCACGTACTCCTTGGCCACAAGGTTCATCCCGTCGCGCAGCGCCGTGACGAGCAGGACATCGGCAGCCAGATAGAGGGCGATCATTTCCTTCAGCGGGTATGAATGGTGCAGGTAGCGCAGCGTGGTGTGGCTGATGGTGTCGAACTGACCGGTGATCTGCCCGACCATCAGTTCAACTTGGTCGCGCAGCTCAATGTAGGTGCCGACGTTTTCACGGCTGGGGCTGGCCACCTGAATCAGGCACACGTCGCCGGCGGTGAGCTGCTTGTCTTCTAGCAGCTCGCCGTAGGCCTTGAGCCGGTGTCGGATACCCTTGGTGTAGTCCAGCCGGTCAACACCTAGCATGACTGTTTTGGGGTTTCCAAGTTCCTGGCGCATCTGCGCGGCCCGGGCAATGATTTGCGGATCCCTGGAAAGCCGTTGGATTTGTGCGTAGTCGATCGAAATAGGGTGTGCGTCAGCCCGGCATTTGTTCTGCAGGTCGTTCCCCGCCGAAGGAGTCGCCTCGCGGCCTTTGGTTTGATAGTCGGTGAAACGGCGCAGGCACCGAAGGAAATTTGTGGCATCGGTTTCCCGCTGGAAACCAACCAGGTCGGCACCCGCCAAACCTTGGAGGATTTGTTTGCGCCAGGGCATCTGTGCGAACAGGCTCGCGGCGGGGAACGGGATATGCAGGAAAAACCCGATCTTGAGATCGGGCCTGGCCAAACGCAGAAGGCGTGGCACCAGCTGGAGCTGGTAATCATGGACCCAAACAGTGGCGTTGGGCGCCGCGATGCGCAGCACTGCATCGGCGAAACGTTGATTGATCTTTTTGTAGCGATCCCACCAGGTGCGATGATACGACGGCGGAACGATCACATCATGGTAGAGCGGCCAGAGGGTGGAGTTGGAAAACCCCTCGTAGTACAGCTCAAGGTCGTCTTCGCTCAGCGGTACCGGCACCAAATTGATGCCGTCGTTCTCGAAGCTGTCGAGTTCTTCATCGATCCCGCCATGCCAACCAACCCAAGCCCCGTCCGAGGCAGCCATGACCGGCTCCAACGCGGTGACCAGTCCGCCGGGTGAACGCCGGAAGCCCTGGGTGCCGTCTGGGTTGGTGATCCTGTCCACCGGCAGCCTGTTGGCCACCACTACAAAATCAGATGTGGCGCTTGTTTGATCATCCTGTGTTGAGTTATCCACGATAAACCTCCTGGTTTAGTCTTCAACCTGCGAACCGGTGGTTTACGGAACCTGGGTCCTGAGTGAATCTCTACCCTGCAAGTTCATTCCTGTATGCCCTGAGCCTAGTGAAATATCGGGAACAACGGAATTATCGCGGCAATTTAGCAGGATAGTGACGTAAACAACGTCGCCGAGCCGGTCATCAGGGGTAACCCTCCGAGACGCCGGATACCAGCCTGACTATGCCAGACAGCCGAATCTTGATTTTGCGCTGCTTTGTCAAGAGTTTGCGGAGCATATGTAGCGCCTGTGAAGGTGCGCGATTATCCATGATCGGGGCAAAACAGCCGATGATATTGGCTAAGCTTGACTCCAGATGACAATTTTCCATTCAACAAGGAATCAAAGAATTTATGTCTACGAATAATTCGCGGCAGTCGAAGGCTGACCGCACGGCAAGCGCTCGTGAGAAGGCATCGCAGATGCGCGCCGCGCAGGAAGCAGCCACCAAGCGCAAGTCGCTGTTCGTGAAGCTTGGCGTCTTGGGTGCGGTAATTGTGGTGATCGCCTTGGTGGTCACCCTCATTGTGCAGAACAACAACACCAAGATCGCTGATGCGGGTGCCGTTCCAGCAGGTGGAAACGCGGCCGGTGGCATCTTGGTCACCTCGCCGACCACCTTGGGCGATCGCACCGTTGAGAACGTCGACGTGACCACGCTTGTTGCTCCGGAAAAGCAGCCTGCTACCGCAGAGCCGCGGGACCTGACCGTGGGCAAGGCCGGCGAGCCGGTGAACATCACCATGTACGTTGATGCCAACTGCGTTCACTGCGCAGACTTCGAAGCTACCTACGGCGACCAGGTCAATGAGTGGCTGGCCGCGGGCGATATCACCATTGACTACCGCAACGTCGGTTACCTGGATGGCGGTTCGCCAACTAACTTCTCCTCGCGTGGCGCCAACGCACTGGCTTGTGTCGCTAACGACAACGCCGCCGCCTACATGCCATTTGTGACCGCTCTGTGGGGGCACTACGAGCAGGGCGAGATGAAGAACGCTGAGCTCGCCGAGATGGCAATCGCTAGCGGGGCAAGCGAAAACGTCACCTCATGCATCGATAAGGGGACCTTCCGCCCATTCGTCCAGTACACCACCAATGCCGCGAAGTACGACGGTGTGGCTGGCACCCCAACTCTGGTTGTCCAGGGCAAGGTCCTGGACCTGGCTTCGGACGATTTCCCAACCGTGGTGAATGAAGCGATTGAGGCAAACAAGAAGTAATTCCGTTCCCCAGTTCTGGACGGATGATGTGTATGGGGTAGACTCCAGATAATCTCGCATCAAATTCAACGAGGAGAAGGCAAATGAGAGGCCTTCTCCTCGTTGTCATTTAACGAGTGTGTCCTCAATTCGCACTGTGGCATGGTTCTCCGATATTCTTATCAGGTACGCCCCCTTAGCTCAGCTGGCCAGAGCGTCTGTCTTGTAAACTGAAGGTCACCGGTTCGAATCCGGTAGGGGGCTCGAACAAATCCTCGGAAGTCTTGCGTCAGTGCAGGCTCCCGGGGATTTTCTGTTGCCGGTTTCCGTTCCACACGGTGGTGTGTATCCATCGAGTAGCACCGGCGTGCCCAAACCCTCGCAGAAAACATGGTGAAATCGTCCGTGCGTTGGCCTCTGCTCGGTAAAATTGGAACAACGGGTTTCCCTCGAATGCAAATCTCCTGCGTTTGAGCACCACGATCTCAAGGAGACAAATCATGGCCGGTGGCCTTGTAGCCCTGCTGGATGACGTAGCCGCTTTGGTAAAGGTCACCGCCGCGTCTTTGGACGACATTGCCCTGGGAGCGGCCAAGGCCAGCACCAAAGCCATGGGAGTGGTCATTGACGACGCAGCAGTGACCCCGCAGTACGTGGCCGGCATTTCTCCCAAACGTGAGTTGCCGATCATTTGGAAAATCGCGGTTGGTTCGATTCGGAACAAGCTGCTGTTCATCCTGCCAGCCATTCTGCTGCTCTCTGCATTCCTGCCGTGGGCGCTCACCCCGATCCTCATGGTCGGCGGCGCGTACCTGGTTTTTGAAGGCGCGGAGAAGATCCTTGAAGCAGTGGGCCTGATCGGCCATCACCAGGACGCTGACGGCGGCAAGGCTCGTGACGAGAAAACCATCATTGGCGCCGCCACACGTACCGACTTTGTACTTTCAGCAGAGATCATGGTGATCTCGTTGAACGAGGTGACCCACGAACCATTCATCACCCGAGCATTGATCTTGGTTGCCGTCGCGGTACTGATGACGGTGTTGGTTTATGGTGCGGTCGGGCTGATCGTGAAGATGGATGACATTGGCCTGGTGCTGGCACAAAAGAAACAGCAGTTCTCACAGAAACTTGGCCGTGGGTTGGTTAAGGGAATGCCGATCGTGATGTCCGTGTTGGGCAAGGTTGGTGTGGTGGCCATGCTCTGGGTTGGCGGACACCTGCTGCTCACCGGTATGGACGAACTTGGCTGGCACGCCCCCTACGGGTTTGTGCACCACGTGGAGCTGCTGGTTCATGACGCCACCGGTGCTGCCGGTCCGGTGCTTGGATGGCTGGTCAACACCGCGTTCTCCTGCCTTGCCGGGTTGATTATCGGCTCGATCCTGACGGTGATCATCCTGGGAATCAAAAAGCTGATGAATAAAAACAAGCCGGCGGCGCACTAACCTCGCGCGACGCACACTGTGCGTAGAATTGATGATCCGCCCGCGAATACCAAGCTCCGAGGCCCGGCTATTCTGTCCGGAGGCCATGGAAAGATCGATGTGTGTTGAGTAAAGAAACAACGAAGCAGGACCCCGCACGCCATGCGCGGGGGGCATATTTCACCCCCGAACCCGTCGCGCGTTTTATGGCCGAATGGGCCTTGGGGGAGCACGGCCGCCGGGTGCTGGAGCCCTCGTGCGGTGAGGCGCAGTTCCTGGCCGCTGCCCACGACGTGGTGGATGACGGTCGTGGAATCCCGGAGCTTTTCGGCATCGAGCTCCATGAGCCTTCGGTGCGCGCGGCTCGATCGGTGCTTAAGCGTCACGGGGCTACAGCGAAGATCACCCACGCCAACTTCTTCGAAGTCTCGGGAAACCATGACATGGATGCGGTGATTGGCAATCCACCGTATGTGCGTTATCAGCTGCACCGCGGTGAAGACCGCAAGCTCTCCCGCACCGCCGCCCGTGAAGCAGGTATTGAACTCAACGAATTGGCCAGCATCTGGGCGGCCTTTGTGGTGCATGCAACCAGCTTCCTCGCACCCGGTGCACGTTTGGCGTTGGTCCTTCCGGCCGAACTGATGTTTGTGAACTATGCGGCCCCGGTCCGCCGAATGCTGCTTGAACGGTTCAGCCGAGTGCACCTGGCCGTGTTCGAAGAACGCCTCTTCGCGGATGCCCAAGAAGAAGTGGTCTTGCTCCTCGCCGAGGGGTACGGCCAAGGTTCCAGCACCGCCCTGCGGCTGCACCAATTCCGCAACTCAGCAGACCTGCAACTGATCGACGAGGGAATCGAGCATACCCCCGCGAGTAC
This sequence comes from Glutamicibacter sp. NPDC087344, assembly GCF_044744225.1. Lineage (NCBI taxonomy): Bacteria > Bacillati > Actinomycetota > Actinomycetes > Micrococcales > Micrococcaceae > Glutamicibacter > Glutamicibacter sp. NPDC087344. The sequence goes on from NZ_JBIUXY010000010.1 coordinate 8,213, forward strand.
CTCGGAACGGTGGACCGGATCCCTGGTCGGGCTTGAAGCCCAGGGTGTGTTGTCCCAAGCGTTGGCATCCGGCCAATTCTCCACCCTGCACGGATGGGGTGAGACCTCTCTGGGGGCGGTGACCGGAAACAACAAATGGTTTACGCTCTCTCCCGCCCAAGCCAGGGATCTTGGCCTGAGCCCGGCCGATCTGGTGCGTATTTCGCCCCCGGGCTCCCGCCACCTGCGCGGCCTTGAACTGGACCAAGAGCACTGGGAGCGGCTCGGAGAGCATGGGGGAGCCACCTACCTGTTCCGGCCCGCCGCGCTGCCATCTGCCGCGGGACACCGGATGGTGGAGGAAGGCGGGCTCCTCGGGGTGGACAACGCCTACAAATGCCGGGTGCGTACCCCCTGGTGGCGGGTGCCGCTCTTGTCCGTGCCGGATTTGTTTATGACCTACATGAACGCCGACACCCCGCGGTTGACCACCAATGAAGCGGCGGTGCACCACATCAATTCCATCCACGGAGTGTATCTCGGTGCCGATGTGCGCGAGCTGGGGCGCGAGCTGCTGCCGTTGGCCTCGCTGAATACCCTGAGCATGCTGGGAGCGGAAATGGTTGGCCGGTCCTATGGCGGCGGAATCCTCAAAGTCGAACCCCGGGAAGCCGACCGGCTGCCGGTGCCTTCGCCGCAGGCTGTTGCGGCACACGCGCAACAGCTCAGAGACATCAAAGACACCGTGCGTGAACACCTCGCGCACGGCCGCAAGGCGGAAGCCACGGCCCTAGTGGACGCCATCGTTCTTGAGCAGATATTGGAACTTGAACCGTCGGCAATCGCCGCGGTCTCTCAAGCCCGTGCGGACATGTTGGAACGCCGCAAGGCCCGAAGTAAGACGGTGAAAAACTAAACGTGGCAAACCCTGCGGTGGAAAAGACCCTCGCTTTCGCGGAATTCGACACCACGCTGATGTCAGCGGCCAAGGATTCACCCTGGATTCGCAACGGCGCGGTGACCGAGGAGTTTAATCCCTCCTATGAGGTGCTCGAACGGCTGCTGAGCATTCCCGTGCGTTCCAAAGCCGCCACCCGCTCCGGGCGCTTCGCCCAAGGCGTGGATACCTGGCTGGCGCACGAGCTGCGCCGCGCCGGTTTCGACGCGGATCTGGTCTGGCCGCGTACCGAAGCACCCCGGGTGCTGTCCAAAGACATCCTGGAGTTGCTGCGCCGGCTGCCGGAGCGGCTGTCGGATGAAGTGTATGACGCGGTCATGGCGGGCAAAGCCGGAAGCACCGATGCCCGGATTCTGGGCCGCGCCTACATGAAGCAGACAGACGTGGTGATGACCCACTGGTCCACCGGACCCGAACTGCTGCTGAGCACCAAGGCCATGACCTCGTCTTTCGGCAAGAATTTGTCTAACCGCTACGAGGAAGCCTACGGGGACGCGGCGAACCTGCGTGCCCGCTACCCGCTGGCGGCGGTAGGGTTCTTTTTTGTTCAGCGCTCCACGATCCTGGACTCCGAACCGGCGGCCTTCCGACGCACGGTGGACATGATCCGCAAGCTGCGCGACTTTGGCGACGGTTTTGGTTACACGGCCACCGGGCTGCTGCTGGTGGACTGGGACGATGACGCAGAAGATCCCCAGGTGAGGTGTGTTCACTCGCCAGTTCCCGCCGATATTGCCGCTCCGCAGTTCCTTAACTCGATGGTTGACGAGGTCTTGAAGGTCACGCCGATTGATTTGCACGAGGCGGCTCGCGCTCGCCGAGCCGGAGAAGTCGCCCCGCTGCCCGGCCACGAAGCAGTGGACGAGCAGCAGGAAGCGCTGTTCTAAAAGGCTGGATCGACGCTGGAACCCAGCCAGTCGTTCTCAGCTGTTTCGGTACCCAGCAACGGGAACTGCGGGTCTGCTTCCGGTGCTTCCGGGCCGATCTGCAGCATCGGCATCGAAGCTGGTCGTTGTCCCAGTTCAACCCCGAGCTCTAGGCTCAGCAGGGCAGGTGCGTGTGGTTGGCCGGCAGGCTCCAAAGACGGCTGCAACGACACCGTTTCATGGTCTTCGCCGAACGGATGAGCCACCAGGGCCCGCTGTGGCGCGGCAACCAGCTCGCCGGTGTTCTCAGCGGCCCAAGCCCGCGCGGCATCGGTGGCGCGGTAGATGAACTTGGTTTGCCCGTCCTGCTCAAAGGTGCGCTCGCGTTCCCAGAGCTCGGAGCGTTCGTAGTAGGCCCAGGACGCGGGGTTGGCGGAGTCGATGATGGTGATCGGTGTGCCACCGGTGTCCAACGCGAATTTCAGGCGCATTGAGGCAACACGCTCACGGATTCCCATGCGGCGGTAATCCGGGCGCACGGCCATGGAACCCAGTTCCAGGGCGTCCATGGCGCTGGTGGGAGCAATGATCGAATCATGGACCAGGCCGGCCGCGATCAGCAGCTGGCCGTCACGCACGGTGACCAAGGCCTTGGCGCGGTCCATTTTCTGCTGCCAGCGCGCATCGATGGCAGGGTACAAGCTAGCTAATTCGGCACGTTCTGCCTCATTTGGAGACAGGCGTGACAAGGCAAAAGTCAGGTATTCAAACACTGGGGTACGGTCCTAAAAAGCTAAGAACGAACGAAAAAGAGGCTTTGCTTCGCGGAAAAAATCCGGTCGGCGGGTTTCGTTGGCCTTGAGGGGACCGTTGCCGGTGGCTTCCGGCAGCTTCCTTGTAGGGCCCAGTTTGAGCTCGATGAGCTAGAAAAATTATGGGGTCTCAAAGTGCGGTTTGACAAGTCGAAACGAAGGTCTTGAAGTGAACTCTAAATAAACGAATTGGCACCGTATTTTTGTGCTTGTCACCGAGCATTTTTGGGACGGTGCGGAATCGATCGGGGTGCTGTCCTAGCGGACGTTCTGAGGGCCGGATGCCAGGCGGTCCAGGTCGATTTGGAGCGATGGTCAATGAACCGCTAGGATTATCTAGGTGCTGAACCGGAAACGGCCGGCGCAGATGGATCTTTAGCTCAGTTGGTTAGAGCGTTCGCCTCACACGCGAAAGGTCGCTGGTTCGAGTCCAGTAAGATCCACCAACAAAAAAGCCACCGCTAAGCGGTGGCTTTTTTCGTAAATGCGCGCCCGAGTATTGACTACTAGGCGTTCGCCTTCGCGAGCAGCTCGTGAACACGCGGCTTCACTTCGGTTCCCAGGAGCTTGATGCTCTTCATGAGGTGCTCATGCGGCAACGAGCCGGCGGAGTATTTGATATCAACACGCGACAAGCCAAGTGTTGTTGTCGCCTTGGCCAGCTTGCGAGCCACGGTTTCCGGGCTGCCGGCCATCATGGCTCCTTGCGGGCCCATGGCCGCCTGCAACTGGATCTTGCTGGCCGGGCTCCAGCCTCGTTCGGCGCCCAGCCGGTTCATGGTGCGCTGGTAGTGCGGCCAGAGCAGTTCCAGGGCCTGTTCGTCGGTGTCTGCCACCAGGCCGTGGAAGTGGGCACCTACCGGTTGCGTGGACTCGCCAAACTCCGCCAGGGCGCGGTGGTACAAGTCCACCAACGGCTCGAATGCGGCCGGTTGGCCGCCAATGATGGCCAAGAACAGCGGCAGGCCATGGCGGGCGGCACGGATTACCGACTGCGGGCTGCCTCCGACGCCAACCCACATCGGCAGAGGGCGGTCTTCCAGCAGCGGATAAACCTGCTGACCGCGCAACGCGGCGCGGTGGCTTCCGGACCACGACACGGGGGTGCCGTGGCGCAATTTGGCCATGAGCGCCAGTTTCTCCTCGAATAGTTCCTCGTAGTCATCCAGGCTCAGGCCGAACAGCGGGAATGACTCGATGAAAGAGCCTCGCCCGGCAATAATTTCCGCGCGCCCGTGAGACAACGCATCCAAGGTGGCGAACCGTTCATAAACGCGGACCGGGTCGTCGCTGGATAGCACCGTGACCGCGGTGCCTAGTTTGATGGTTTGTGTGGTGGAGGCCAAGGCCGCGAGTACCGTTTCCGGGGAGGAAACGGCATAGTCGTCACGGTGGTGTTCGCCGACTCCGAAGAAATCAAGGCCCGCCGCTTCGGCCTGCTGCCCCTCGGCGAGGACATTGCGAATCACCTGGGCGTGGGAAAGTGCGGAACCGTTGGCGTCTTCGGTGATGTCTCCGAACGTTTCGGCGCCGATCTCAGGAAGTGTGACGGTGGTGTTCACGGGTTCAACCTCTCGCGGGATTGTATTCAAAAGCATGTAAATGTTCATTGGGGATAACTTGCCTGGGCCGGGAAGTATTCCCGGGGCGCCGCTGCGCCCAAATGTGTTCGGTGATACGCGCAGAATTGAGGGTTTCCCCAGTAACTTCTAGAACTCGGGTTGTATCGTGATTTACGTACACGATCGAACGTTTCGGGAGGGTGATCCGTGGCGCAGTTGAACAACGATCAGTGGTCCGAAAAACCACGTGGTGCAGGGCAGGATCCCGATCCGGCAGTAGCCGCCTTGCCGCGCATCAACACCAGTGAAATCAAGATGGGGCAGTTGGCCGAACCTGCGCATCACGAGCAACCCACAGCCTCGGAACTGCCGCTGAATACCGCTGTCAGCGCCAGTGTCGCCGCCGCTCCGGCCTCTGATCCGGAATCGCGCACCGGCAAGGTGCACACCACCGATGAAGGCATCACCTTGGTGCCGACCCGAGCCAACCCGGTGGCCCGAAGCCTGCTTGCCAAAATGTGGGTTTCCACCGCGCCGCCGACCCAAGCCCTGGACATTGTCGACCGGCTGCAGGGCACACCCTACGCGAACCCCACGGTGAACAAGGACCAAGATGCCTCCGCCAGGAGGACACTTGAATTCGCGCTGGACCTTGGCGAAACGCTGATCCGCTACGGGGCCGGTGCGCTGGAAGTTGAAACCAGCATCATCGCAGTCACCGCGGCCTTGGGGATGAGCTACCTCGACGTGGACATCACCAACCAGTCGCTGCACCTGAACTACAGCCCACCGGATGCCGAAAGCTACTCGATCCTGCGGGTGGTGCGTTCCTCGACCTCGAACTACGCCGGTTTGGTGCTGGTCCACCAGCTGGTCTCGGACATCATCGCCGGGGGAGTCTCACGCAGTGAATCCGCCAAGCGGCTCAAGGCCATCTTGCGCAAACCCAAGCCGTTTCCGCGCTGGATCGTGGCCAGCGGCAACGCGGTTTTCGCCGCGGCCTTTGTGCTGTTCATCGGCGGCTCCTGGCTCGGCGCGTTGGTGGCGATGGCCTCATCCTCGATTGTCTCGCAGGTGGGACGGTATGGCGCCCGCTGGCGTGTGCCGGCATTCTTCACCATCGCCGCCTCCACCTTTGTGGTGACGGGTATTGCCCTGGTCAGCTACGAATTGCACGCACCCATCGACCCGGCGCTGGTGGTTTCCGGCGGGATCCTGCTGCTGCTTCCCTCGGGGCGATTTGTCTCTGCCCTGCAGGATGCGATTAACGGCTTCCCGGTGACGGCGGTGGGCCGATTGTTCTCCGCAGGATTGACCTATACCGCCATCGTGTCGGGTATCTCGACCGCGCTGGTGATCTCCTCGGTGCTGGGCTGGGAGAACGTCGACGTGCACCAGATTGTTAAAATCGACTACCCGGCATGGCTGCTGCTGATTCTGGTGGCCGTGGCGATTATCTCCGGCGCGGTGACCGAGCAGAGCCCGGTTAATCTGCTGCTTCCCACCGCGGGCATCGCGGTCCTCGGGTTTCTTGTCCAGCTGTTGTGCGTCTACATCGGGTTGGGAGCGCGGGCGACCCCCGCGGTGGTTGCCACGGTGATCGGTTTCGCGGCGCGATACGCCGCGGACAAGATGCATTCCCCGCAGCTGGTGATCGCGGCGCCTGCGGTGATGTTTTTGCTCCCGGGTTTGATGATCTTCCGTGCCATGTACGCCATCGTGTTCGAAGCGAACGACATGTCCAGTGGTTTGGTGGAGATGTTCAACGCCTTTGCGATCATGCTCTCCATCGCCGGCGGTGTGGTCTTCGGCGACACCCTGTGCCGGCCGCTGACCTCCGGCGCACGGCGTGAACGGCGTCGGATCCGGCGCCGCTAGGAAGTCTCACACACCAGGAATCGACCAGTTAATCGGCGCTTGTCCCGCATCGGACAGGCGCCGATTGATTTCCGAAAAGGGCCGCGACCCGAAAAAGCCGCGAGAGGCCGACAGCGGGGACGGGTGGGCGCTGGTAAGTTGCGGCATCCGGTCCATCAGCCCCGCCAACTTTTGAGCGTGTTTTCCCCACAGGAGGGCAATTGGGGGATTCTCCCGGTGGTTCAGGGCCGTGATCACCGCTTCAACGACGGCGGACCAGCCCAGCTGTTGATGTGCCCCGGCGTTGCCGGCGGCGACCGACAAGGATTGGTTGAGCAACAGTACCCCCTGCTTATGCCAGGCGCTCAGGTCAGCATGGGCGGCCGGGGGAATTCCCACATCGTCCTTGAGCTCTCGATAGATATTGGCCAATGAGCGGGGCACCGGGCGCACGGAAGCCTCCGCGGCGAAGGCCAACCCGTTTGCATGACCGGGGGTCGGGTAGGGGTCCTGCCCGATGAGCACCACCCGCACCTGGGCCGCGGGAATACCAAGTGCGCGCAACATCACGTGCGGGTCCGGGAGGATCTGTTCGCCCGAGGCGCTGCGCTGCGCCAATTCGCCGGCGATGGATCGCAGTTGCCGATTGAGCGGCTCCAGTACCGTTTCCCAGTCCTGAGCGATGAATCCGCGCTCCGCCAGGTACCTGGCGCCGTGGAAAAAGGGGAAATCGGCCGCCTCGTAACGGACCGGCGGATCCGGCTCCGGGGCCGGGAAGAGGGCGGGCTGCACGTTGTCCATGGCATCCATTCTGCCGTTATTCTGGCGTGGCTGTGCCCTAAGGCGCGGCGCTGTGCGGGTGAGTTGGTTAGAATATCGGTGGTATGTCCACCACTGGTGGCGCAAAACGCAGAACCGAGACCGGACTGAGCCGGGTGAAGGAATGAGGTGTGGACGCATGGCTGAGGATGAAGTGCTGGTGGATTTTGTAATGAATCCCGACTCTGAACTGGATGAGCGTTCCCAGCAGATCCTGAACATGGAAAAGTTGTGGTGGAAGTATGCTGGCGCCAAGGAACAGGCCATTACCAAACAGTTCTCCATGTCGCCGACGAATTATTATCAATTGCTCAACCAGTTGATTGAAACGGACGCGGCGCTGGCTTACGACCCAATGCTGGTAAAACGCTTGCGTAGGCTTCGGTCGACGCGACGTCGTGTGAGCGGTACCGTCGGGTCCGGACGATAAGTTCCGAAACCGACCGCGACCAGTCAGACCTCGATCAAGGACAAGAATGACCAACTACCCACGTGACGAATTCGATCGCGTTCCGGAGTTCAACACCCGTGTGGGTTCACACCACGCCAACGGGTGGGCGCAGTCTGCCGCCTCCAAGTCCAGCGGTGGGAAACTTCGTTGGGTGGTCATTGCCGCGGTCCTTGTTGTTTTGGTCGGGGCGGTTGCCTACTTCTTCGGCCCCGGGGGAGTGAAGCCGCTACTGGGGTCGGCGCCAGAAGTTACCGAGTCCAGCATCCCGACGCCGAGCCAAGAACCTAGCGCCAGCCCGAGCGAAACCGAAAGCGCGATACCGTCGGCATCCAGCACCATCGACGACGACGATGTGCTGTTCGGACAGCTGGTCGGTGTGTACAACGGCGCCAGCATCGCAGGAATTGCCTCGGCCGGCCAAGAAGCCTTGACCGATGCCGGCTTCACGAATGTTACGGTCAGCAACTGGACCCGCCCGGCAGAAACGTCCACGGTGTACTACACCTCTGAGGCCTACCGGACGACCGCCGAAAAGGCTGCTGAGCTGATGAACATCGACGAGGTTTTGCAAACGACCAACATTCCCAACCGGGTGACCGTCGTGATGGGTGCGGACGACACCCTCGAAGTGCAGTAATCGCACAGTAATCATTTGCTTCGCTGTAAGCCGATCGGCTTGCACTCGCAGGGCGAGAGTGCCAATATTTGTATTAGCACTCATGCGTTGCGACTGCTAACGCCGATCGGCTTTTTGCGTTGATTCGCCGCCGGACCGGTTCTTGCACCGCTGCGCACCGAGCGTGAAGAATACCTCAGATAGCGAGAGCTGAAACGGTTGCTGGCCCGATGCCGGCCCGTTGCACTCGTCCGTCGCGGGCGCTGTCTGTCGGTTGCATTTTCGCAAAATCGTCCCGAAAGGACCGAAAGCCACTATGGCCAAGATGATTGCATTTGACGAGGAAGCACGCCGCGGACTAGAGCGCGGCCTGAACACCCTTGCCGACGCCGTAAAGGTGACCCTGGGCCCACGCGGCCGCAACGTTGTTCTGGAAAAGAAGTGGGGTGCCCCGACGATCACCAACGATGGCGTGTCCATCGCCAAGGAGATCGAGCTGGAGGATCCTTACGAGAAGATCGGCGCAGAGCTGGTCAAGGAAGTTGCCAAGAAGACCGATGACGTCGCAGGCGACGGCACCACCACCGCAACGGTTCTCGCCCAGGCACTGGTCAAGGAAGGCCTGCGCAACGTTGCTGCCGGCGCCGACCCAATCGCCCTGCGCCGCGGTATCGACAAGGCCGTAGAGGCCGTCACCGCAGAGCTGTTCGCAGCCGCCAAGAAGATCGAGTCCAAGGAGCAGATCGCTGCGACCGCTTCGATCTCCGCAGGCGACCCGGAAATCGGCGGCCTGATCGCCGAGGCCCTGGACAAGGTTGGCGAGCAGGGTGTGATCACCGTTGAAGAGTCCAACACCTTCGGCCTCGAGCTGGAGCTGGCCGAGGGCATGCGCTTCGACAAGGGCTACATCTCCGCATACTTCGTCACCGACGCTGAGCGCCAGGAGACCGTGCTGGAGGACCCATACATCCTCATCGTGAACTCCAAGATCTCCTCGGTCAAGGACATGGTCACCTTGCTGGAGAAGGTCATGCAGTCGAACAAGTCGCTGCTGATCATCGCCGAAGACGTTGAGGGCGAGGCCCTGGCTACCCTGATCCTGAACAAGATCCGTGGCCTGTTCAAGTCCGTTGCCGTCAAGGCTCCGGGCTTCGGCGACCGCCGCAAGGCCATGCTGACCGACATCGCCATCCTGACCGGTGGCCAGGTTGTGTCCGAGGAAATCGGCCTGTCCCTGGACAACGTGGGCCTCGAGGTCCTGGGTACCGCCCGCAAGGTGGTTATCACCAAGGACGAGACCACCATCGTTGAAGGCGGCGGCGAAGCCGACGCCATCGAAGGCCGCAAGGCCCAGATCGCAGCCGAGATCAAGAACACCGACTCGGACTACGACCGCGAGAAGCTGCAGGAGCGCCACGCAAAGCTCTCCGGCGGTGTTGCAGTGCTGAAGGCTGGCGCAGCTACCGAGGTTGAGCTCAAGGAGCGCAAGCACCGCATCGAAGATGCCGTGCGTAACGCCAAGGCCGCTGTGGAAGAGGGCATCGTGGCCGGCGGCGGCGTTGCACTGATCCAGGCTGGCGCGGCTGCATTCGCCAAGCTGGAGCTGGACGGCGACGAGGCCACCGGCGCGAACATTGTTCGTGTTGGCATCGAAGCCCCGCTGAAGCAGATCGCACTGAACGCCGGCCTGGAGCCAGGCGTTGTAGCCGACAAGGTCAAGGGCCTGGCTGCCGGCCACGGCCTGAACGCCGCCACCGGCCAGTACGTCGACCTGCTGGAAGCTGGCGTGAACGACCCGGTGAAGGTGACCCGTTCGGCGCTGCAGAACGCCGCGTCGATCGCTGGCCTGTTCCTGACCACCGAAGCCGTTGTTGCAGACAAGCCAGCTCCGGCCGGCGCCGCACCAGCCGGTGACGACATGGGTGGCATGGGCGGAATGGGCGGCTTCTAAGCTTCCTGACCCGGTCGGTCCCGTACCGAACCCAGCTGTTGCCTGTGGCCCGTTTCCTTCACGGAAACGGGCCACAGGCCGTTAACAAAATTCAGAACTCTTCGCCGAGCCAGGTGTGCAGGGTTTTTACTTCGGCCCCGACGTTGCTGCGCGCCGCGGCCTCCCAGCGCGTAATACCCTGGGCGGTGCTGTAGATATTCTTTTTCTCCAGCAAAGATCCCAGGACCTTGATCCGGCCGGTGGCCAAGGCCGGACGGGGGAAATGCGCGTACTCCTGGTAGATCGCCTGCGCATAACGTTGGTAGGCCGGCTGCGGCCTGGCGAGCACTTCAAGGTCCGCGTCGCACAGGATCCGTCCCAACTTATCGTTGGCGCCCGGGGAATGCCCGGCCGTCAGCAGGACCAACTCGCTGACCTTGGCCACGGCCGCAGGATTCAGCACCCCGGTGAGTCGCTCGCGAGCCAAGATGGCTGAACGGGTTTCGTCCTCTGAGGTTCCCTCATACACCGCATCGTGGAACCACGCGGCAAGTTGCAACAGCATTCGTTCCTGCGCGTCACTCTGGTCTTTGGCCAGCCAATCCAGGGCTTCAAGCACCGAGAGCAAATGAACCCGGTCGTGGTAACGCCGATGTCCCTGGGCCCACAGTCCGAGCAGTTCCTGACCCAGCTGCGGTTCGGTGGGTAGTGTTTGCGCCCAGCGTCGGGTGAGCACTCGATCAAGCTTCTCCGGGCGGTACTTGGCAGGAATCCGCAAACCCGAAACGATCAGCGCGCGCACCAACTCACTGGCGGAAACTTCACGGGCACCGCCAGCCACCAGCTCGGGATACCGTTCGAGCGGAACATCGTAGTGGTCGCGGTCGAATGCGCGCTCAGGAATCTGATGCGACCGGGCGAAATCGTGTAATTCATCCAGGGTCGCATCGGACACCAGATGAGAAAAAACCGTTCCATGGGCGGGCCATGACGGCGGGTCGATCAGGATGCTCATAGGCTCTAGCGTACGTGTTAGTTCCCGATTCCCCGCGGTGCTCCGCCCGGCCGTCGCGAGTGGGAGCCTTGGCAGCCGATGAAGTACCCGCAGGCACTTGGTACCTGCGGAGTTTTCGGCTAAGTTGTACCTTAATCATCTTGCATCTTCACAGGCTAAAACCTGTTCTCACCACTTCGGAACACACCGGTGTCCGAAATACAGGACTGTGACTTTTTTGGGGAAACGAGACTCTATGCCAGCTAAGGTCAACACCACGTTGCTGTCCGCCGCAGTTATCTCGGGGCTTCTGGTCTCCGGGGCACCCGCCCAGGCTGCAGAAACAACCGAAGAAAGTGTTCACAGTGTTGTGGTTGAGCAACCAGCCACAGCACAAACTCCGGAAACATCACCCGTGGTTTCCAACGCCGAAACCAGTGCCGCTGTGCTGGAACCAGCGGGAGCCGCCACGGCGGAAGAATCCTCGGTTGCAGTCGAGGCCAACGAGCCATCAGTTGGCAACACCACCGATGAAGTGACCACTGCGGCCGAAACGTCCCCGGCCCAAGAACCAACGCAGGAACCCGCCAACGGTACCGAGCCGTCGGTTCCGAGCGAAGACACCGCCGCCGCACCGGAAGCATCGACTCAGCCGGTGGACGAAGTTGCCGAATCCGAAGAGTCGGTTCCTTCCGCAACTGATGATGTGCTCGACTTTGGATACGTCGAAGGATCGCAGCCGGACGAAGAGGACGACACGTCGCAGAACAACCCGCTGACCTCGTTCCTCGAATCCGAAGAAGGCCAGCAACTGGCCGAAGAATTCGGAGATCTGGAGTTCGAACTCGGTGAAGACGACGAAGCTTTTTGGGAATCAGCCAGCCCGCTGTTGCCCGAGGGCAGCGAAGAATGGGATGAAGCTCAGTGGGAGGCCTTCTATGACACCGAAGAAGGCCAAGAATTTATTCAGGTGATCGAGGACGAATACACCGCTGGTTCTCTTGAGCTCACCGAAGAGGAAGAGCAGCTCCTAGAAGAGATGCTTGAACTATTGCCAGAGGACGCTGAAGACTGGAACGAAGAACAGTGGGTTGATTTCTTCCAAACCGAAGCCGGTGAAGAGTACCTAGCGCTCGTCTTGACCTACATGTTGGACACCGTAAGCAGCGATGCAGAACTTGAAGAACTGATCGAAATGCTTCGTGCGGACTTCCCCCTCGACGCTCAGTGGCTTGAGAATTTCCTCGCGTTCTATTTTGGTGAAGAGCACAACGGTTCCGAAGAGCAGACCCCTGAAGAAGAGGTACAAGCGACGCCTTCACCGCAACCAGGTGAGGTCAAACCGGTCGGTCAAGTCGAGCATACAACACAGCCGACTGACACCAAGAGCTCGGTGGAAGACACCACGGCACAGGCTTCCGGGGACCAGCTGGCCGATACCGGTTTCAGCTCGGTGCTGCTGGCCGGAGCCGGCGCGCTGCTGCTGCTAGCCGGAGCAGTTTTGCTTCGTCGTCGCCATCAGGCCTGAGGCGTCGAGTTAGCACGAAAAATAGTCAATAACAAAAACTGGTCGTTGGAGTTCTCGCTGGAGAATCTCCAACGGCCAGTTTTTGGTTCGTATTGCCGCAGCTCGGGTTAGTAGCGGAAGAGCGAGGTGTTGACCTGTTCTACTTCTTCGTACTGAGCCGATGCATGTTGCAGCGCCGCCGCGATGTTGCCCAGGGCCTCTTCAATCCTCACGTGGGTGCTGCGCCATTCGGCAACGATTGAATGGAAGGACGTGGCCGCCGAACCTTGCCAGGTGCTCTGCAACTGGTCGAGATTCATCTGCATGGTGGCGACTTCCGAGCGCAACCGGTCGATGGTGCTCATGACCGCTTGGGATTTGGCCTGCATTTCTCCGGTATTGGTAGAGAACGTACTCATAATTCCTGCTCGCCTTTCATCGGGTGTCGATGAGCCAACAATAGGGAGCCGGACAGCTGTGCGTCCCGGGTGGAGCACCGGCTGTGGACAAGTGAATTACGGTTCGAGTGATCCCGGCTCAAAATCAAAATCATCGTCGTCACGAGGCTCAGGCATCGGAACGTACGGCAGGGAAATAGCCATGGTGGCACCGCCACCTTCGGTTTCGCTCAGCGACACCGACCCGCCGTGTTGCTGGACGATCGCCGCAACAATCGCCAGGCCGAGCCCGGAGCCACCGGTTTCCCGTTGCCGTGAGGCATCTGAACGGTAGAAACGCTCGAAGATCCGCTTAGCGTCCTCGTCGGGAATCCCATGGCCGTGGTCGCGAACTTCCAGGACTGCATCAAGCGATCCGGCTACCAGCGAACGAACCCCGACCGCGATCTCGATGGGAGTGCCCTCCGGGGTGTAGCGCAGCGCATTGGTCAGCAGGTTGGCAATAACCTGCCGGATGCGTGCGTCATCGCCCACGGTGCTTGCGGGGCTCGGCTGTTGGCTGGAGAGTCCCACCAGGGTGACCTTGCGGTCGGGTGCACGAACCCTGGTGTCTTCCACGATGTCCTGGCCGAGCACCAGCAGGTCGACCGCCTGCATTTCCATGGGGCGTTGTTCATCCAGGCGAGCAAGCATCAGCAAGTCCTCTACGAGCTGCGCCATACGTTTGGATTCGCTTTCGATTCGGCCCATTGCCGAGTCCAATGCTTCAGGGTTCGCCAACCCACCGTGGCGGTAGAACTCCGAGTAACCCTGGATGGTGACCAGCGGGGTGCGCAGTTCATGTGATGCGTCCTGGATGAAGCGGCGCATCTTGCGTTCCGAGGCTTCGCGGTCCTTGAAGGCTTTTTCAATCTGTGCAAGCATCGCGTTCAATGAACGGGAGAGCCGACCGACTTCCGTTTCGGCCGGATAGTCGGTGACACGCTGAGTGAGGTCACCGGCCGCGATCATGGAGGCGGTGCGTTCGACGTTGGCCAGCGGCTTCAGCGACCGGCTGGTGAGTGCGTAGGCGATCATGGACATCACCAGGGCTGCCAGCAGTCCGGTGGACAGCACCAGGATGGCCGATTGCTGTGCCGTGTTATTTACGGTGTTCAGCGGGATGGCGAGGAACAAATTGTGATTGCTGCTCTTGAGCTGTATCACCATGGTGCGCCAGCCCGCCGAGTTCGACTGGATTCCGGGAATGGTGGTTGGTTTGTTGGGGGTTTCCAGCAACTTGTTGATGTTGTTGATATCCAACAGTGGAGAATCCAGTGCGGTACTCGGCGAAACTCTGGAGCGCGGCATGATGTAGACGATTTTTCCCTCGTCATCACGGATGTCCGCGTAGGAGCTGTTTAGTCCCAGTAGCGTTGGGTCGAAGTCGGTGAATCCGTCGGGGTCATCGGGATTGTCTACCGAATACAGGTAGGCCTTGTTCAATCCCAGACCCATCGTTGGTCCGGCGGCGACGAGCTGCTCGTCGATCTGGTTGGTCATCGAAATCCGTAGCGTGTGAGCTGAACTCACCGCTGTGGCGACGATCGCGACGATCATCAGCCCGAACATCACTGTCACCAGTTTGCTGCGCAGCGTGGTGCGCCGCCAGAGCGAACGAATCGACTTCATATGATGACTTTACAAGCCCCTTGGTTTGCGAATGGGTATAAACGTTAACGACGGTCAGGGGTGCGCATCAAATAGCCGACACCGCGCTTCGTCTGGATCAGGGCTGGCCATTCGGGGCGGTCAACCTTGCGGCGCAGATACGAAATGTAGGATTCAACAATCGAGGCGTCCCCGTTGAAGTCGTATTCCCACACGTGGTCCAGGATCTGGGACTTGGAGAGTACGCGGTTTGGATTCATCATCAAGTAGCGCAGGAGTTTGAACTCGGTAGGCGAGAGGTCAATGATTTCTCCGGCCCGGCGAACCTCGTGCGCATCGTCGTCGAGTTCAAGATCGGCTACAACAATGGTCGCGTTCTCTTCTTCACCAGAGGATGTGCGACGGAGTACCGCACGAATACGGGCAACAACTTCATCCAGGCTGAATGGCTTGGTGACATAATCATCGCCGCCGACGGTCAGTCCAGTGACCTTGTCCGTGGTGTCATCGCGTGCGGTGAGAAACAGTACCGGGAAGTGGCGTCCGGCGGCACGCAGCTTGCGGGTAATGGTGAATCCGTCCATATCCGGAAGCATCACATCGAGCACGGCGAGATCTGGTTCTTCGGCTTCAACAGCTGCCAGCGCATCGCGGCCATTGGCGGCGGAGACTACTTCGAATCCCGCAAAACGCAGGGAGGTGGACAGCAACTCGCGGATGTTCGGTTCGTCATCGACAACGAGAAGTTTTGCCTCTGGGGTTTTAGCACTCATAAACCCCAGTGTGCCTAAGAAGTCTGGGAGTCGCCTGTATGAGAGCTGGACTATCGAATTAGTTGTTGCGGCGTCTGATGATGTTGCCGATAACCACCACACCACCGAGGAGGAAGGCGACAGGCAGGCCCCAGACTCCCAAAATCATCAGCATGGGTGGAATGGTGATTTCCTGGAAATAGAGCACCAAGACCGCAACGAGGGCCAGGGCCGAGGCGATCGCCAAAACGATGGCTAGACGCGAAAATACGGACATGGTGACAGATAAGGTGCTCACGGTTCCTAGTTTACCGTTACAACCTTTCCCGTTACTCCCGAAGCAAAGAACCCTCAAGGTGATTTTGTGTGCGAATGAATGACATAATCAAAGGTAAACAACTTGATTCGACTCCGTACGTCGAGCACCCGGGAAAAGAATTCGACACACCCGGCGAACGCTCCGCGGAAGCGAACACATGAAAACAGCATGGTGCTGAGCAGGCCTCGACCATGCGGCTACGCACGAGAAACGAACGAGGTGTAACGGTATGCCTACCGGCAAGGTGAAGTGGTACGAGAAGTCTAAAGGCTTCGGTTTCATAACCACTGAAGATGGTAAAGAAATTTACGTGAACGCTGCGGCACTGCCCGATGGCCTGCATGAGCTGCGCCCTGGCACACGGCTCGAATTTGGTGTTGCTGAAGGTCGACGCGGGCCGCAAGCATTGAGCCTGCGTGTTCTGGAGTCCGCGCCTTCGGTAGCGCGCGCCAAGCGCAAGAAGCCCGAAGATGAAGCCGCCTTAATTGAAGACCTGATCAAATTGCTGGACAGCGTTTCAAACACCTTGCGTAATGGGCGCTATCCTGAACATGCATACGGCAAAAAAGTTGCTACCGTGCTTCGCGCGGTAGCCGACGATCTGGACGCATAAATAATGGCCCGTAAACCCAAGCTGGACACCATCCTCGCCGAAGCGGTTGATACTGCGCGGCTTTCCTTGGCTGAAATCGCCGGGGGAGCTGAAATTGGCGAACACCTCGGCGTTACGGCCGAAGGTGAGCGACTTGTCACCCATAGATTTATCTCCCTAAAAAAGGGTTACCAGGGATGGACATGGTATGCGACCCTCGCACGGGTGCCTCGGGCCAAATCGAAGGATCTGACGGTTTGCGAAGTCGGTCTCATTGCAGGCGAGGATTCGCTGTTGGCCCCGGCATGGGTGCCATGGGCCGACCGGTTGGCCAAGGAAGAAATCGAAGCCGCTGAAGCCGAACAACATGCAGCCGAACATGAGCAGTCTGCCGAAGACGAGACGTCATCGGAAGACACAGTAGCTCAGGATTCCCAGCAGCTTCCGGCGCTTTCAGAAAATGAGGCACCGGACGAGTCGGTAGAGTCCGACCCTACGGTGAACGATGAGGTGGATTCCGAAGACGAAGAAACCTTGCCGACGCTCAAATCACCGGCTCGGCGTCAGGTTCGCCGTAGGCGCACCGCGCAGCGAACTGCCGCACGCCGGCGCGCCGCGCAACGGAACCGGGCGCGTAAAGACGGCTAACGTTCAGATAACAAGTGAGGCTCGGACCATCGGTCCGAGCCTCACTTGTTATGACTTCATATTTCTTGCGACTTAGAGCTGCTCGATCACGTAGTCGATGCAGTTTAGGAGCGCCTCAACGTCTGCCGGGTCGATGGCGACGAACGTGGCGATGCGCAGCTGATTGCGGCCCAGCTTGCGGTACGGCTCCACATCCACCACACCGTTGGCACGAAGCACCTTGGCGATAGCTGAGGCATCGATGCTGTCATCGAAATCAACGGTAGAGATGACATTTGAACGGTGCTCTGGGTTCGCCACGTACATCGAAGCGATCTCGGAAGCTTCAGCCCAGGCACGAACCTTTCCTGCGGACTGTGCCGTACGCTCAGCTGCCCAGGTGAGTCCGCCGTTGGAGTTGATCCACTTGATCTGGGAGTCCAGAAGCACCAGCGTGGTCAGCGCTGGGGTGTTGTAGGTCTGGTTTTTCAGCGAGTTATCCAGAGCAGTCTTCAGATTCAGGAAGTCTGGGATCCAGCGGTCGGTTGCTTCGATTTCCTCGATGCGGGCAATGGCCGCTGGGGATACGAACGCGATCCACAGCCCGCCGTCGGATGCGAAGTTCTTCTGCGGAGCGAAGTAGTAGACATCGGTTTCAGCCAAGTCGACGGCGAGTCCGCCGGCGCCACTGGTGGCATCGATAATCATCAGTGCATCGTCGTTCGCACCCTCAACACGTTTCACCGGTGCGGCCGCACCGGTGGACGTTTCATTGTGAGGCCACGCATAGACATCAACGTCGGCTTCCGCCACAGGAACGGGAACGCTGCCTGGCTCGCTGGTGATGATGGTTGAAGCGGCCAAGAATGGTGCCTTGTCGGTCGCCTTGGCGAACTTGGAACCGAACTCACCGAAAGAGAGGTGCTGCGCCTTATTGCGAACCAGTGAGAACGCTGCAGCGTCCCAGAATGCGGTTGCGCCGCCGATTCCCAGCAGAACCTCGTAACCCTCCGGCGCATTGAACATTTCCTTCAGTCCGCTTTGAACCGATGCGACAAGGTTCTTGACCGGAGCCTGGCGGTGTGAAGTACCCAGGATCGAATCCGCTGCCTCAACGATTGCCTGGACTTGCTCTGCGCGAACCTTGGAGGGACCAGCGCCGAAACGGCCGTCAGCTGGCAAAAGGTTCTGTGGGATGGTGATGTCCGTGCTCATCGTGCTCCTCGATATAGCTATAGATTGAAGGGCCGAGGGTCCTACCGTTCCGCAGCGCGGAATAAATAGGGTAATCTCAGGCGTTTCAGTACTATCCTCGCAAACCATGAGTGTTTCAGAGAAAAACCGGACGGAGGGTTACGACATCCTTGGTGTCCGGCTCTGTAACGAATTTGTCCGACACACACAGTAGAGTGTGTAGTGACGTCTCATTATTTCTACGAACTTATTTGTTGTGACTTCCAGGAGCGGCTGACGTGTCTGACCTTATCGATACAACCGAGATGTACTTGCGTACCATTCTTGAACTGCAAGAAGAGGAAATCGTGGCGTTGCGCGCCCGAATCGCAGAGCGTCTGGGGCACTCAGGCCCAACTGTGTCGCAGACCGTAGCTCGCATGGAGCGTGACGGTCTGGTTGTTGTCTCTTCCGACCGCCACCTTGCGTTGACCCAAAAAGGTCACGAACTGGCAACGAGCGTGATGCGCAAGCACCGCCTGGCCGAACGCCTGTTGTCTGACATGATCGGACTCGACTGGGAATACGTTCACGAAGAGGCCTGCCGTTGGGAGCATGTCATGAGTGAGCGTGTTGAACGCCGACTGTATGACCTTCTGGGTAAACCAACGGTCTCACCCTATGGAAACCCGATTCCCGGCTTGGAAGTCCTTGGCGGACCAAAAGTGAGCGAGATCTCATCCGAGGTTCAGAACCTTGACCAGGCACTTTTGGAAGGCGTCGAAGGACCGCTGGCAATTGAGCGCCTAGCTGAACCGATCCAAACTGATCCAATTCTGCTCGGGCAGCTGAATGAAGGCGGAATCCGCCCGGGGGCGATCGTCACCCTTGAACGTGCCGAAGACTACATTGTGGTTCGAGTGCAGGGTGTAGAGGGTGCTTTGGAGCTTCCGATAGAGGTCAGCAGCCATGTCTTTGTGAAGACCGGCAAAAGATAACGAAATTGTAACTTTTCCGTTTGACGGGTAACGTTAATGCACGGTGCGGGGTATTTGACCCGCACCGGCCCATCCAATGCGCGAACGCCTAGTATTGCCCTGCGCCCGGATGGGAAGTCATTTTTAGGGCAATAGCGGGGGACCCACTTTCCGACGTTTACGTCTAGGGGTGAAGTCCTGCCAAAAGCAGGCCGGTTCATTCTCAGGAACCGAATCCGACAGCTAACTTCGCAGGCGCTACATGAGAGGAATGTTTTGGTAGAAACCAAGACGACCGGCCGTCGCGCCGCCGTTGTTGAGCTGGACGTGATTGGTGAAATCACCGCTGCAGCCACCGAACGTGCAGGTGGACGCCGTGCATCCCGCGCCAGCGAATCGGTTGCATCCATTGCAGCTGCAACGCCGGTACATACAAACTTCGTGGGACGTCGCTTCGAGGACCGCTCCCGCTACGGCATCGCTCCAACCCGCCAGATGCTGGTACTCGAAGAGGCCGGAAGCAATGTCATTGCTCTGCCGGGAGCAGTGCCTTCTCAGCCGGAATCCGCTGAGATCTCAAGCAACGTTGAATTTATCTCGAAGCTTGGCGCAAACTCCAAAAAGTCCTCGCGACTAGGCTTTAGCCACAAGGTCGCTGCTGTTGCTGCAGTCTCGGGTCTTGCTCTGGCCGCTGTTGCGCCACAACTTGCAGGCTCGGAAAGCGATGACGTCACCGTGGCTGTCGCCTCCGAACGCACCGCTACCTCGGCCGTGGTCGACGTGACCGCTCCAGGGTCGGCCTCCTTGGAAGTTGAGCGCGCTGCCTTGACTTCCGAATTGAACCCGAACGTTGCCGGTGAAGAGAAGCTCTCCGAGGTAATGGCGGCTTCAGGCGGAAATGTTACCGCTATCAAGTCGACTGCTGGTCTGCTTGACCGTCCGGTAACCTCCAACCGTATTACCTCACCATTCGGTCACCGCAGTAACCCAACCGGTGCTGGCACCATGATTCATGGTGGTACAGATTACGGTGTGGCCTGTGGCACTGAAGTATATGCATCCGCTTCGGGAACCGTAACGGTTGCTGGATGGGCTGGTCACTCGGGCAACCGCGTGATGATTGATCACGGTGACGGCTTGGAGACGGGCTACAGCCACAACACCAAGGTTTTGGTCAACGTTGGTGACGAGGTTAAACGCGGTGATTTGATCGCTTTGAGCGGCACCACCGGCAACTCCACCGGCTGCCATGTGCACTTCGATGTCATCGTTGACGGGCAGTTTAAAGACCCTGCGGGCTGGTTGTAACGATCTCCGTCACCATTTCGTGACCAAAACGTGACATTTCGAAAATCATCCTATAGGCTTAGATGCGTGCCAGGGGGATCCCTGAGCAACATTGCGTGAGAACCGAGCACTGCCAACACGCAATGTGCAGTTATACACAACTCGTACGGCAGTGGCGGGGGAACCAATATCGGGTCGTTAGTTTGAACTAACAACCCTAGGGGTGAAGTGGAAGAGAAGGAAACTTCAAATCCACCGAGGTAACTCCACTTCGAACCCGACAGCTTACCTCGTAGGTATCAAGGAGAGGCCTTAAAAGTGACCAAGCGTCAAACCCATGGACGTCGCCGCGCCGACGTGCCACGTACTAATTCTCTAGAAGCGATCTCGCAGGCTGTTGCATCGAATGCCGGCTCTGTAGGTCGCCAGGCAGCCGTTGTAGCCGCCGCTTCAGGCCTAATCATCACCTTGGGTGTGCCTGGTCAGGCAACTGCACCTCGCGATGTATCCGCAGCGCCGGTTGACACCATCAACCCAGAACGTGTTGCAGTCAAGGCCGTTAGCGTCGCCGCAGACAAGAAGTCTTCGGTCGATATCGAGCGAGCAAGCTTCACCGCCGATGAGAAGCCAGAGCCCGTTGTTATTGCAGTTGCCAACGAGGTAACTTCAACCTCCTCGAACGCTACGGCTCCAACGACTCGTTCGACCTCGACTTCGAGCTCTTCGTCCAGCTCGTCTGATGACTTCGCTCCGGTGACCCGCCAGAACGCCAGCAGCCAGTCGACCTCGACTCAGTCGACCACCACCAAGAAAACGACCGAGAGCACTTCCTCGGTCAACACCTCCAACCTTTCCGGCATTGCGGCTACCGCCGCCAAGTACGCCGGTGTTCCTTATGTTTGGGGCGGCAACACCCCATCGGGTTGGGACTGCTCGGGCTTCGTCAAGTACGTTTACGCCCAGCACGGAATCAACATCGCTCGTGGCACCTCAGCCATCCTGGGCTCCGGCCAGTTCAAGCGCACCAGCAACCCGAAGCCGGGAGACCTGGTATTCCAGAACGGTGGCGGCCACGTGGGCATCTACCTGGGCGGCGGTCAGATGATCGGTGCACAGAACCCAAGCGTTGGTACCCTGGTTCACTCGGTCAGCCGTAACCCGCTGTACGGTTACTACACCCTGGCTGGCTAAGTTCCAAAAAACTTTTCATAGGCTGTCGAACGAGGAAGACGTTCGGCAGCCTATGTCTGTTTAACAGTATGAACATCTATGTCTTTAGAGATGAACTCCAAAGAATATCTTCCTTGAACCCTCACGTAGCCACCGGATCATCCCTTAGGCTTGCGGTAGAACCTCTCCGTAGAGAACGCGAGCCCCATCCATGCCAGATGGCGGCTATCGGTTCAAGAAGGAAGTACTGCAAGATGCGAACACTGGTTTTAAACGCCGGCTACGAGCCCTTGGCCGTGGTGACTTTCCGACGAGCCCTCTTATTGGTTATGGCCGAGAAAGCTACCATCGTCCTCCAAGATGACTCGTCACCCGTGCGTAGCGTTCATGGCGAGTTACCGCGGCCAACGGTAATCGTCTTAAAGCGCTATGTGCGACGCCCCTATAGGGACATGAATCATGTCACCCGTAGGGGCATTCTTCGTAGAGACGGGTTTACCTGCGCCTACTGCGGGAAGTCAGCAAACACCATCGACCACGTCATTCCCCGCAGCCGAGGGGGACAGAACACTTGGGAGAACCTCGTGGCTGCCTGTCTGACGTGCAATAGCCGCAAGGCCGATAAGATGCTCTCCCAACTTGGTTGGAGGCTGCGTATAACGCCGCACAGGCCCCGCTATGGCGGCCACCTCGTATCCGGGCTCAACCATATCGACGATTCGTGGGACGTTTACCTGCAGGCTGGCTAAGCGAATCCAGCGATCCGCGTTGAGTTAGCGTGCTGAGCCACGGGCTATGGCGGCGGGAAGCACACAATCACGCAGCAGGGGAGCGAGATCGTCGCGCAGCAGGGCTTGTTGCGGATCGATCCAAAGTAGCTCTTCCAGCTCCGCTAGTGGCTTCAATGCGCCGTTAAAGTAGCCGGAGAATAAGTGTGCATGGATCGAGGTCTGTTCTTCGTTGGCCGCCGGTCCCTGCCATTCGCCATTAAACTCCAGGTCTTCGGAGTTGAAAACGACCCCAAGCTCTTCCGCGATTTCTCTAATGACAGTTTCTAAAGGGGACTCACCTTTCTCGGGTTTGCCGCCTGGCTGCATGAATTTGCTGGTTCCGCGTTTGCGCACCAGCAAGATTTCTCCTTGGTTGTTGATTAAACAAGCGGCCGAGATTGTCAATTTTTTCTGCATGAATTCACGATATCGCGTGTGTGAAGCCTTCGCAGGTGGTAACGTGCTTAAGTGGATCTCCAACGTTTTTAGTTGTTGTTCGCCGCGGTCTTCTTACTCGCAATATTTCGACCGGGTTGGCGGCGGCAGGTGAAAGCTGAGGTACGGAAAGATCGATCCATCAAATTTATAGATCTATGGAGCATTAATGCGACGGGGTACCAACCTAGGACGCTTGGGAGACTTCAACCAAGCTGTAATTCTTGAATCTATCCGTAGGGCACCGGATGGAATCAGTCGAGTCGAACTGGCAAGTTCGACCGGTCTGTCACCGCAGACCATTTCAAATGTCGTGCGTCGTTTGCTAGACGACGGCATCGTGCGCGAAGACCGCACCATCGTTTCCGGCCCGGGTAAACCACGTACGGTTCTCGAGCTGGAGGGCAATCGTCTGGTATCAATCGGTATTCACCTTGATCCCAGTGTTCTTACTTTCGTGGCCATGAACTTGCGTGGTGAAGTTCTGCGGGAGCGCAGCATCGAGGTTCCAAACCTTGAAGTTGCTTCCGAGACCGTGCAGCTGATGGCTACCACGGTGAAGGAACTCATCGCGGAAATTCGTGTCCCGAAGAAACACATCGTCGGCGTTGGCATCGCTGTGCCGGGCCCAGTCAACGTTGAAGACGGCGTGGTGTTGAACCCGCCGCTACTTGACGGATGGGCAGATGTTGAACTCGTCAACCCGCTACGCAAGTTGTTGCGACTGCAGGTGATCATCGAAAAGGACACCATCGCTTCGGCCGTTGGTGAGCTTTGGCAGTCGAAGGAAGAAAAGACCGAAGACTTCGTCTTCGTTTACTGTGGTCATGGCTTCGGCGCAGGCATCGTCATCGATGGCGACGTCCACCATGGTTCGAGCAATAACGCCGGCGAAATTGGTCACTACTCCACCGGTCACAAGTCGGTGCATTGTGAAGAGTGCGGTGCCGATGACTGCCTGGCATCCGGCACCTCCTACGAGTTCATTGCGGCGAAGGCCAAGGAACGCGGTTTGGACCTGCCGACGTACGAGATCCTTGGCCCAGAGCAGCGTGCCGAGGGGCTCAACCGTTTGACTGAGCTTGCCCTTGAAGGCAACGACGTAGCCAAGGAACTGGTTACCGAGACCATGGTGCTGACCGGTGAAGTCGCAGGACAGCTAGCCAACGCTTTGGACGTCCGTGAGGTCGTCTTCGGCGGACCACAGTGGGACAAGATCAGCGAACTTGTCAGTGAAGATGTTGATGCCGCTGTGAAGCGCCGCTTTGCATTGCGCGCCGTGCATGAGGTTGAAACTCGTACCTCCACGCTGGGTGCCAATGTTGGTGCCGTTGGCGGCGCCTGCGTCGTGATGGACGCATCGCTGTCGCCGAAGGCCACCGCGTTGCTGCTGCGCTAGCCGCTAGATTATCGCAAAACATCCAAGGGGTGCGTTCCACAGGGAACGCACCCCTTTGATGTTTAAACAGACATTGACTAGGGAGCTACTGTTGTTGGACCAAAACCAACAGCAAAGGCGTTTCCACCGGAAAATATCGAGTGGAAACGCCTTGACGTTGTAGTGCCCCTGGCCGGAATCGAACCGACGGCCTACCCTTTAGGAGAGGGTCGCTCTATCCTACTGAGCTACAGAGGCATGGGCGTGAAGCCATCACCAAGACTATCCTACTAGGAACCGCGCTTGGTGTTTCACGACGCCACGTTATGAGGTTTGCTCTCGGATCTCGGACATCTTGCGCCGCAACGCACGATTGGCGCGGACCAGCCCGAGCCCCACAATCAAAGCTGCCGTGATCAACAGCAATGCCCAGCGAATGGTCGTGAGGATCGAAGCGAACATCACAGCACCAGCAGAGATCTCGTCGGCTGAGAACAATGCATCGATGGCAAAGTTCTCAACGATGTCTACCACCGCGAAACCCAGAGGTGCGCACCAAGCCAATAGACGAGTCCGGCGGTTGGGGATCCAACGAATAAACAGCAGCATGCTCATCGCGGCGGTGAACAGCGGAAAGAGCATCCCAGCGGTTTTATGTACGTAGTTCAGCTGGCCACGCGCGTCCTCATCCATCGCTGCCCGCAAGGCTTCGATATCCTCGACGGTATAACCGAACACACGTTGGTCAGGCATGGAGAGGGAATTGCTCAGGTCGTTCATCTGGTTCAACGTCAGCAGATGGAGATAGACAAAAAGCGAAAGACTGATGACTAGTCCGGCGGAGATCAGCAACATCGGGTTTGATTTGTTCTCATGGGACGTACTTTGAACGTTGTATTTGTTCAGGTTCCGATCCAGTGATTCACCCTGCTGTTCAACAAACTGGGAGGGCTTGCGGTATTCCTTGGATTTCCTGACCTTTTTTGCCATACCTTTCATTATGCCCGCAAGCGCCTGAGCCGGTTGGCTGTGGACAACCCATTCCTGTCCGGTGTGCGACGTAGACTTGCTACATCATGGATTTCCTTTTTGATGACTTCGCCCCTGAAACGACACCTCAGGCCCTGCCGAGTGCCGAAGAACTGCTGGTAGGAATGAACCCGCAGCAGGAAGAGGCCGTGCGTTATGCCGGAGGCCCGCTGCTGATTGTCGCTGGTGCCGGCTCCGGAAAAACTCGAGTGTTGACACATCGAATCGCCTACCTGTTGGCCACAGGACGTTCGCGACCACATGAGATCCTCGCTATTACGTTCACCAACAAAGCCGCGGCAGAAATGCGAGAACGCGCCGCGGAACTCATTGGCGAAGATCAAGCCAAGAAGATGTGGATCTCCACGTTCCACTCCTCCTGCGTTCGCATTCTTCGTCGTGAAGCCGCGACGATCGGGCTGAAGTCAAACTTTTCGATCTATGATTCGGCCGATTCATTGCGCTTGATCACCTTGGTGTCCAAAGGACTGGAGATCGACCCGAAACGATTCACTCCTAAAGCAATCGCGCACAAGATTTCATCACTCAAAAACGAATTGATCGATGACGAAGACTACGCCGCGACGATCAACACGAACGATCCGTTTGCTCGGGCCGTATCCGAGGTCTATCGAGGTTATACCCAGCGGTTGCGCGCGGCGAACGCGCTGGACTTTGACGACCTGATCGGCCAAGTAGTGTTCATGTTCAGGGCGTTCCCGGGCGTCGCCGATAACTATCGTCGGCGCTTCCGCCATGTCCTGATTGACGAATACCAGGATACGAACCACGCCCAATACTCTTTGGTTCGAGAGCTCACCGGACCCGACGGTGCTACCGTGCCAGGTGAATTGACCGTGGTCGGCGACTCAGACCAGTCAATCTACGCTTTTCGCGGCGCAGACATTCGAAATATCGTCGAATTCGAAAAGGATTACCCGAACGCTGCAACCATCAAATTGGAGCAGAACTACCGTTCGACACAAAACATCCTGACGGCAGCCAATGAGGTCATCAAACTCAACCCAGACCGCAACGACAAACGGCTGTGGACCGCCAGCGGCGATGGTGAGCAGATCGTCGGTTACGTGGGGGAGTCGGAGTCAGATGAAGCCCGGTGGATCGCCGAGGAAATTCTCCGGCTGAACGACGACGAGGATGTGCGTCCCGGCGACATTGCGATTTTTTATCGCACCAATGCCCAGTCGCGAGCCCTTGAAGAACAGCTGATGCGTGTCGACCTGAAATACCGTGTTGTCGGCGGCACCCGATTTTACGACCGGAAGGAAATCAAGGATGCGCTAGCGTACCTGCGCGCCCTGGTGAACCCGGAAGATGATGTCAATGTTCGTCGTATCCTCAACGAGCCAAAACGCGGGATCGGCGACCGGGCGGAAGGAGCCGTGGCGGCGCTGGCCGAACGTGAACGCATCTCCTTCATGGATGCGCTGCGTCGTTCGGACCAGGCACCAGGGCTTGGTACCCGCGGCATCAAGATGACGGCAGCGTTTGTGGCGCTCATGGACGATCTGCAGACCGTTGCAGAGGGCTCCGGGCCGGCTGAAGCGTTGGAAGCCGTGCTGGAACAAACCGGATACCTGGAGACCCTGCGTGTTTCAACCGATCCGCAAGATGAGTCCCGCGTAGAGAACCTTGCCGAACTCGTGGCGGTGGTCCGCGACTACGTCAACGACGAACCCGAGGGCGGTTTGGCCGGATTCCTTGAACGAGTCGCCCTCGTGGCGGACGCGGATCAGATCCCCGAGGCGCCCAGCGATGATGAGGGGGCCGCCATGGCCGCACGCGAAGGCATGGTGACACTGATGACCTTGCATACGGCCAAGGGCCTTGAATTCCCGGTGGTGTTCCTCACCGGGATGGAACACGGCGTTTTCCCTCATCAACGGTCAATGACCGATGAGAAGGAACTGGCCGAAGAGCGTCGCCTGGCCTACGTGGGGTTGACCCGCGCCCGGGAGCGTCTGTACCTGACCCGTGCCGAGCAGCGCAGCCTGTGGGGGCAGTCTCAGTACAACCCAGCCAGCCAGTTCCTTGAAGAGGTCCCAGCCCAGCTGATTGACTGGAAACGTGAAGGGTCATCTTTCGGCTCAGGCTCGTCATTTGGCTCCGGTTCGGTGAATTTCGCCACGAGTCGTTACGACCGTGGAAGTCACTGGGGAGCGGGTTCGTCAGTGGCGAACACTGCCGTGCGGGGTCATAACGCGGCGCCGGTCGCCAAGCAGCGTGTGGTGCAGAATAAGGAGATTGTGATCCCCAAGGTGGGGCAGTCCGTGAAACATTCCGCGTTTGGCTTGGGAACTGTCATTGCGTTGGAAGGCGCAGGCGATAAAACTGTGGCAAAAGTTCAATTTCCGGAATCTGAAAAACGCCTTCTGCTTCGCTACGCGCCACTTGAAATTGTCGAATAGTCAATCAAGATGCACTGTTGGGTTGGTCACAATGATGGTCAATCGTTGATTTCCTGCGGATTCTCTACACGTTGTAAAAGTGGGAAGTTCGCGAAAGTAGGGATAGTCTGAGAAATGCGCACGGGCTAAGACGCCATTTTTGGCGTTTGTTTGGTCGCGGTGCGCTCTCTTTGGGTACGGCATGGACGATAGTCCGTGACTGTGCCGCGAGTCAGCATGAACTTCGAACGAAGGACACAAACCCGTGGACCTGTATGAGTACCAGGCGCGCGATCTATTCGAGGCACACGGCGTTCCCGTGCTTGCCGGTATCGTCGCTTACACCCCTGAAGAAGCCAAGGCCGCTGCTGAGAAGATCGGTGGCGTCGTAGTTGTCAAGGCACAGGTTAAGGTCGGTGGCCGCGGTAAGGCTGGTGGCGTTAAGGTTGCCAAGACCGCAGACGAGGCATTCGAGCACGCATCGAACATCCTCGGTATGGACATCAAGGGCCACACTGTGAATAAGGTCATGATCGCACAGGGTGCGGACATTGCCGAGGAATTCTACTTCTCAGTGTTGCTGGACCGCTCGAACCGCAACTACCTGGCCATGTGCTCGGTTGAGGGCGGCATGGAGATCGAGCAGCTGGCAGAGGAGCGCCCAGAGGCGCTGGCTCGTGTCGCTGTTGATCCACTGGTCGGCATCGACGCTGAGAAGGCCGCTGAGATCGTTGCAGCTGCCGGCTTCGCTGAGGAACTGCGCAGCAAGGTCGAAGACACCCTGCAGAAGCTGTGGACCGTTTTCAAGGAAGAAGACGCGACCCTCGTTGAGGTTAACCCGCTGGTCAAGACCGGTGCCGGCGACATCGTCGCACTGGACGGCAAGGTTTCCCTGGACGACAACGCTTCTGAGGTTCGCCACCCAGCTCACGAAGAGCTTGAGGACAAGGGCGCAGCCGATCCGCTGGAAGCCAAGGCAAAGGCCGCTGGCCTGAACTACGTCAAGCTGGACGGCGAAGTAGGCATCATCGGTAACGGTGCTGGCCTGGTTATGTCCACCCTGGACGTTGTCGCCTACGCCGGTGAGAACCACGGCAGCGTGAAGCCAGCAAACTTCCTGGACATCGGTGGTGGAGCCTCGGCTGAGGTTATGGCCAGCGGTCTGGACGTTATCCTGAACGACCCACAGGTCAAGTCCGTCTTCGTCAACGTCTTCGGTGGCATCACCGCCTGTGACGCTGTGGCAAACGGCATCGTCGGCGCGCTGAACACCCTGGGTGACGCAGCGAACAAGCCGCTGGTTGTCCGCCTGGACGGCAACAACGTTGAAGAAGGCCGCGCCATCCTGGCCGAAGCCAACCACCCACTGGTGACCCTGGCAGCAACCATGGACGAGGGCGCCGACAAGGCCGCCGAGCTCGCCAACGCAGCGAAGTAAGAGGGATAAGCGAACAATGAGCATTTACCTGAACAAGGACTCCAAGGTCATCGTCCAGGGCATCACCGGCGGCGAAGGCACCAAGCACACCGCCCTGATGCTCAAGGCAGGCACCAACATTGTCGGTGGCGTGAACGCCCGCAAGGCCGGCACCACCGTGACCCACGGTGAGCAGGACATCAAGGTGTACGGCACCGTGGCTGAGGCCAAGGCCGAGACCGGCGCAGACGTTTCGATCGTCTTCGTTCCACCGAAGTTCACCAAGGACGCCGTCATCGAGGCTATCGAAGCCGAGGTCGGCCTCGTTGTGGTCATCACCGAGGGTGTGCCGGTACAGGACTCCGCTGAGTTCTGGGCCCTGGCTCAGTCCAAGGTCGACGCCGAGGGCAACCAGATCACCCGCATCATCGGCCCTAACTGCCCAGGTATCATTACCCCGGGCGAGGCGCTGGTTGGCATCACCCCGAACAACATCACCGGCAAGGGCCCAATCGGCTTGGTTTCCAAGTCCGGCACCCTGACCTACCAGATGATGTTCGAACTGCGCGATCTGGGCTTCTCGACCGCTATCGGCATCGGCGGCGACCCGGTTATCGGCACCACCCACATTGACGCACTGGCTGCGTTCGAGGCGGACCCGGAGACCAAGGCCATCGTGATGATTGGCGAGATCGGTGGCGACGCCGAAGAGCGCGCAGCCGAGTACATCAAGGCCAACGTCACCAAGCCGGTTGTCGGCTACGTGGCTGGCTTCACCGCCCCTGAAGGCAAGACCATGGGCCACGCAGGCGCCATCGTTTCCGGCTCGGCTGGCACCGCCCAGGCCAAGAAGGAAGCACTGGAAGCAGCTGGCGTGAAGGTCGGCAAGACTCCTTCGGAGACCGCTGTGCTGCTGCGCGAAGTTTTCGCAGCCCTCTAAGCAGCGCCTTCAGCCGGTGCGAACCGGCGAAAGCACAATGGCCGCTTGTGCCACGGGATTACCGTGGTGCAGGCGGCCATTTCCGTCCCTGGATGTTGCCGGGGGACAAAAACACTATTCAGAACCGGGGCCCCAAACCTGCCATGGTCGGCGGGCCTGGGGTCTTGTGACGCTTGGGGAAGTTATCCTCGCAGACCGGTCGCGGTCTCGGTATCAACCCTAAGGAACGAAGATCCAATAACCGCGAAGGCTCCCGGGATCAACAGCATCCGATGCTTCGGGTTGTAAAAGATCTCTTCTAGCGGAGAGGCGAGGACTTTCCGGATTTTTTCCAAAAGCCGATCGTTCTCCAGGAGCAGGCGTTCCTGCTCGGTTTCAATCACCACACGTTCTGCTTCCGTACTCACCGAAGCGTTCATCCAGTCGTCGCTCGGTGTACTCAGAGTCTCCGATTTGATCAGGGACACGGTTATGACCGCCTTCATCTTGCGTTGGCCCCTTGAAGAAGACCTTCAGGGGTGCCCCACCCGAGCGTTTGGTGTGGCGTAACGCACACGTGGAGCCATATTGAATATATCGCGTCTTGCTGGTAAGTGTCTGCTAAACCACGAAGAGTTAATCAACCTGTTACTCGAGCAGGCCTCGAATATCCTGTGCAGTCAGGGCTTTGGAGAAACCATCGGCCTCGTCCATGACGGAATTGATCAGCCGGCGCTTGGTGTCCTGCAGGGCCACCACCTTCTCTTCAATGGTGCCCTTGGAGATCATCCGGTAGACCATCACCTGCCTGGTTTGTCCGATGCGGTGGGTGCGGTCAATTGCCTGGGCCTCGACCGCCGGGTTCCACCACGGATCCAGCAAGAAGCAGTAGTCGGCTTCCGTCAGGTTCAGCCCGAATCCGCCGGCCTTCAAGGAAATCAAGAACAGCGGCGCTTCGCCTTCCTTGAACTGTTCAATAACCTCCGCACGGTTGCGGGTGCTGCCATCCAGATATACGAACTTGATTCCGCGCGCGGTCAGCTTCTCGGCGAGGACCTTCAGGTATGAGGTGAATTGGCTGAAAACCAAAGCCCGGTGACCCTCATTGAGCACATCATCGAGCTGATCGAATAGTGCTTCCAACTTGGAGCCGGGAACCTCAGCCAACTCCGGGTCCACCAGGGAAGGTTCCAGTGCCAGCATACGCAGATGGGTGAGCGACTGGAAGATCGTAAACCGGTTCTTGTCCAAGTCCTCCACCAGGTGCAGGATTTTTTGGCGCTCACGGTTCAGGTGCGTGTCATAGACGTGCTGGTGCTCATCCGAGAGGCGTACCAGCACCTGCTGCTCCTGCTTGGCTGGGAGGTCCAACACCACGGATTCTTTGGTGCGGCGCAGCATAAACGGCTTGACCCGTCGTTGCAGCAACGCCAGGGTGTCTTTGTCGCCAAGAACCTCGACAGGGCGGGCGAACTGACGGTTGAACCGGCTGGTGTTCAAAAACAACGAGGGCGAAGTCAGCGACAGCAGTGCGCCGAGCTCGGCGAGATTGTTCTCCATCGGGGTGCCGGTCACCGCCAACTTGAAGTTGGTTTGGAGGTTTACCGCCGTTCGGTGAGCCTTGGTTGAACGGTTTTTGACGAATTGGGCCTCGTCCAAAATCAATCCGGCAAAACGCTGGGATTCATAGATTTCATCGTTCAACCGCAACAGCGTATAGGTGGTGAGCACTACATCGTACCCCTCGGCTAATTCGCGCAGCTGACGTACATCACCGAGGGTCGAGTCGATGCTGATGACCTTGAGGTTCGGTGCGAACCGGCGGACTTCCATTTCCCAGTTGGAGACCACCGAGCTCGGTGCGACCACCAAAAACGGTGCGCGCACCCGCTGGGCCGGCGGCAACTCGGCGCAGGACTGGGGGTCGTCCCAAAGTTTATGGGCGTGCAACACCAAGGCAATGGTCTGCAAGGTCTTGCCCAAGCCCATGTCATCGGCCAGGATTCCGCCGAAACCGCCCTGATAAAGGCGTGAGAGCCAGCGGAAGCCTTCAACCTGGTAGGGGCGCAAGGTGGCTTGCAGGGTGTCTGGCACCGCGGCCTCTGCGCCTTCGGCGACTTTGAGCAGTGAGCGCATGCGGCCGATAAACATGTCCGCGCCGTCGATGCCTTCGGCCAGTTCGTCCAGTTCTTCAAACAGGGAGATCTGGAAAACCGACAGCTTCAGGTCCGCATCCTTGGGTTTGTCGTTCATCGCCTGGGCTTCATCAACCAGCTCCTTGAGCTTGGCGAAGATCGGCTGGTCCAAGGAGAACCAGGAGTTGTCGGGCAACTTCAGTTTCATCGATCCCTTGGCCATGACCGTCACAATTTCGGCAAACGGCACCTCATGGGTACCGACGGTGATCAACAAACCCAGATCCAGCCAGTCATTTCGTTCGTGGTCGACGGCATTGATCTTCAGCTTGGGCAATTCGCGCAGCTGACGGTACACCGGGCGTTCGCCGATTTCCTCGAGCTTGAGAACCTTCAGCGAATCCAAGGCCGGTACCAGATCTGAAGCGAACGCGATCATCTGATCACCAGAGAAGAATTTGGGGGACAGGTCCGGGTTGCTTATCCCGAGAACCTGCTCGAATACCCCGTTGACCGCATCACGGAGGAACCCTTCGGCCTCAGGGTCGAAGGGTTTGTGATCGCCTTTCACCCCGGGGTAACTGATCGAGAAGTCCAGGGTGGCCGATTCTTTGGAACCCTCCTCGGTCTGCTCGACCTTGTACTCCACCCTTGCCCGCACAAATGGAGGTTTCAGGTCTGGGAATGACAACTCGGGTGAGGTGCTGCGCAAGCCAAAGGTGCGCGCCATCCGCGGGTAGTGGGCGTCGAAGAAGAGTTGTTTGTCCTCCTCCGGCACATGCAGCATCTGATGCGAGTCGTACCAGTTCAGCTGCTTGTCGTTAAGCCGTTCCGCGGTGGGGGCAAGCAGAATTTGCTCTGGGTTCTCCAGCTGGATGTAGTACCCGTGGTCGCCGATGGTTCCGACGGGACTGTAATCTTCCAACGTTGTTTCTTGCCCCGCGGTGTGCAAAACCCCGCGAACTTGCAGATTCTTTTGGTCGTCAAGGGACGCGACCAGCTCGGTCCAAGACTGCGAAACCACATCGACCGAGAGATCATTGCGGGTGCTGACCAGCTGGATACCAAGCTCCTGCGCTTCGGCGAGCAGCGGCCACAGCAGGTTTGACGAGTACTCGTCCAAGAACAGCCAGTCTTCATCAGCCTTGAAGTTCGTTTGAGTGTTGCTGCGGGCCATCGCAGCGAAGCGGGAGAACCAGTGATGCTGTGCACGCAGCAGATTCCAGCCGAAGGTCTTAAAGCCAATGGTGGTCCAGCGCAGCTGTCCACGCACCCAGCGGCCTTCGGTATTGCGCACCATGGGGCGCACCCCCAACCGGAAACGCCGATTACGGTAGGTTCCATGCGACAGCATTCCGGTGGGAAGCCACTGCTGCTGTTGGGTCGTGTTTTTGGCATCGAACAGCAAAAACTGCAACGCCATGGGCACCACTGGGTCGTTGGGGGACCCCACGAGCCCGTCGCTCGGGCGCGGCTCGCGTTCGGCATACCAGGCATCGGTCTGCCGGGACCACGTGGTGGCAACCTGTTCCTCCCGCGGAGCGGCGATTTTGGCCACTGAGGAAAGTTTGTTGGAGGTCAACGCGAGGGCCGCAATGTGTGGGCAGATTGCGGGATTGTCGCAGTCGCAGGCCCCGGAACTGATTTCCCAGCCGCTAGCCGCGCGGCGCACCTGAATCATCGGTGAATATTCTTCACCGTCTGCATGCACGGTGCCTTCAATTTCTCCGGATGACTCGTTAAATTCAACGTCAACCACGGCATTTGCTTCATCGGCAAGTTTTTTGCCAAGGAAAAAAGGAACATTGCCCAAGAACGCCAGCAGGTGTCGAGCGTCAATGGTCGGCGGAACAGCATTAGTCATCCGCTAATCGTTTCACGTTCTGGCCCATCGTGAAAGTTGAAAGCGCCCTACTGTGAATAATCACTAACTCTCACGTAGCGTGGAACCATGTCCCAGGTCTGGCCCTACCTCCCGGCGCGAGCCGTGAACATCACGTCACTTGCCGAATTCGACAGGTTGGCGGCCGAAGCGCTGAGTTTGCGCAGTGCCCAAGGCCGTAGCTGGAGGGTGCACCGAGTCGACCTGCGTGAGCGGGACACGGTGCTTTCGGCGCTGGATCTTGCCGAGGCGCTATTTATCGACTGCCAATTCAGCCCGGCAGGTCGTGCACTGGTTGCGGGCACCGGCGGGCTGTGCATGGACTCGGGACAGCAGTTGCCCTTCAGGACTCGTGAGCGGGGCCTGTACACCCCGGAGGAACTGTATGAGGGGATCCAAACCCGGAGCTATGACAAAGTTCTCGACGCCCGGATATTCGCCTATTCACAGCAGCGCGGGCCACGGCATGTACTGCTAGAAGACGACGCCATGGCTGCAACACTTCACGACCACCATGTGGGGCAGGCGCTCATCACTGAAGTTTATGACGGAGCTTTCCATGAAGTCCCCATCATCGGAGTCATGGGAGGTCACGCATTACGTCGTGGCAGCGAGCAGTACGCGCAGGCACTTGAGCTAGGGGCGCACCTGACCCGTTCCGGGTATGCGGTGGCCACCGGGGGTGGGCCCGGTGCCATGGAAGCGGCGAATGCCGGTGCTTGGTTGGCAGACTACGACCCAGCGGATCTTTCCAAGGCCTTGGGGATGCTGGCCGCGGAGCCTGATGCAATCCACCGGCGTACCGGCTGGGCACGCACGGCGCTCGCCGTGAAGCGTCGATTCCCGTCGACGCGGACTTCGCTGGGGGTTCCCACGTGGTTTTATGGGCATGAACCGCCAAACCTGTTCGCCACGCACATCGCCAAGTTTTTCTCGAATTCAATCCGCGAAGCGCTGTTGCTGGAGCAATCCAACGGCGGCATTGTGGTGTTGCCAGGAGCCGCGGGTACGGTTCAGGAGATTTTTCAGGATGCCTGCGAGAACTACTACGCCACCGGTGCGCGGGTGGTTCCGCTGGTTTTGGTCGGTCGGGAGTACTGGACCCGGACGTTGCCCGTATGGCCGCTGCTTCAAGCGTTGGCCGCCGAGCGGGCCATGGAGCCGAAGATTGCCTTGGTTGATTCGGTGGATGAGGCAGTGCAGTTCCTTGGCACCATGCGCTCCCTGCGGCGGCGCACCCGCTTCTGAAACGAGCACGGCCACCGCCTGAAACTTCAGGTGATGGCCGTGCAGGGTAGGTGCTACCGGGGCGTTCGTTTTAGGCCAGGCTGGTGCCGAACAGCAGGCCCAGGCAGTAGGTCACCGCCGCGGCTCCCCAGCCAATGGCCAGTTGGCGCAGGCCGCGTTTCATGGGGGAAGCGCCGGAAAGCAGACCGACCACACCGCCGGTTGTCATCAGCGCCGCGCCAACCAGCAAAACCGAGGTGGCGACGGCCGCCAGGCCGGTCATCCCGAAAATGTAGGGAAGGATCGGGATGATGGCGCCGGAGGCAAACAAACAGAACGACGTTGCCGCCGCACCGGTAGCCGAGCCCAGCTCCTCATGCTCGTTCTCAAATTCTTCGGCCCGAGCCTCTGGGTTCAGTGAGAATGATGGGTTGCAGTCGCAGGTGAACAGGCCCATGCGCTCGGCGGCACGATGCTCGGCGTCTTCGTCATTCATGCCGCGGGCCTTGTAGATCAGGACCAGTTCGTTGGCATCAAGGTCGAGGTCCGGGGCGGCGGTGAGAGTGACCTGGGTGGGACGCGAGGCGGTGAGCAGCTCACGCTGGGAGCGGACGGAGACATATTCGCCGGCCGCCATGGACAAGGCCCCCGCGAGCAGGCCGGCGATCCCGGAAAAGAGCACCATTCCGGAGGCGACACCGGTCGCACCGATACCCATGACCAGCGCCAGATTGGATACCAGGCCGTCGTTGGCGCCGAATACCGCGGCACGGAAATTTCCGGAGAGCTGGGCCCGGCCGGCGGTTGCCAGGGCCCGGACAACTTCTTCGTGGACTTGTTCGTCGGCGGCCATCTGCGGCGAAGCGTCGGCGTCGCTGCTGTAGGGAGTGTTGCTTTCGGCACGTTGCGCCAGTGCGAGCACAAAAACCGAGCCGAAATGCAGCGCGAGGAATCGCAGGATGCTCCGGCGCAACGAAGGGCGTACCGGGCGGGCATGTTCGCCGAGTTTGTTGCGCCAGTACTCTTCGTGGCGTTCTTCGGCGGCGGCCAAACCCAAAAGGATCTGCTTTTCCTGTCCTGATTTTTTCTGGGCTAGCGCCCGGTAGATGGCACCTTCGGCGACCTCGTCAGCGACGTATTTACGCCAGCGGTGGATTTGTGCGGAGGTGGGCTGAGTCGTGGGGTTATCTGGCATCACGAGGATGACTCTCCTACGGCATAGGATTTCTTGCTGAAATCCGCGGTTTTGTTCAGCCTCTCACTTTAGCCAGCGCTAAGGACGCGGGGAATTTGGCAAGCCTAAAAGCAACCGGCTTGCCGGCTGGCAGCCCGGCGGATGCGACGAGAATGATCAGCTCTCCGGTCTCGAGGTCGAAAACCGGTCGGTGAGCAGACCGCGTGATCAACCGCTCTAGCTGGGCGGGATCTGAAATGTAGCGGGTGTACCAGCGACCCTGTACCTTCAACTGCACCTGACCGGTTTGCAGGTCAATGATTGGAAGGACGGAAAATGCCATAAGACAACAACTCTCACGCAGCTCTTGCCCGTGCATCGGTTGGTGCCCGGACCGCTTCTTCATCCGAACCACCCATGAACCTGGGGTTGGTGCGCGGCCAGTCGGAGCTTGGCGCCGCGTCTCGTGAAGCAACAGTGTTGATGTTACCGCCACAATGTTAAGTCGTGAAGTTTCATTCCGTAGTGTGACCGCATATCCCGCGCGACCCTACGCCGCGTGCCACAAACTACGCTCCGTCGCGCTTTTGCTCGGCGGTCTGTTGCAACCGGGATTGTTGCTCTTCCCACTGGTCCGTGGTGTAGTCGGGCAGATTGAGGGCTTCGGGACGCAGCCCGACCTTTCCATCCAGCAGTTCCCGGACAATATCCAGGTGTCCGGCATGGCGTGAGGTTTCCGCAATCATATGCACCAGCAGGTGTTCGAGGGTGGTGTGCCGGTGTTTCACCCACCACGGAACTTCTGCGGGGCTGCTGAGGTCACGTTCGTCGAAACCGGCCTCGGCGAAGCTGATTGCTGATCGGTAGAGGTCGAGGACCTGGGCGACCGAGAAATCGGCCGGAGGGATAAAATCCGCCTGCGGGTCATCGATCTCCAAGAGCTGCTGAACGTAGGGGGCGTCAACCTGCCGGTTGAGGCATAAACCGAAATAGCCGTACTCGGTGATTGCCAGATGGTGCACCACACCGAGGATGTGAGTTCCGGTGGGGGTCATTGGCTGGCGTGCAAGTTCCTCGCTGAGCTGCTCGCTTTTAAAGATCACTGCCTGCCGGGCGTCATTGAGGTATTCGCGCAGCCGGGCTGCGGTGCTGTTGGGGGTCGAGTCCATGGCTTGAGTCTAGATGCGGTGCGCGGGCAACGGAATCACATAGCGTGAATCAACGGCAGAAATGGACTTCAACCACAGGCTTTGTCACATTCTTCCGGCCAGGTGTGACGGAAGTTGCGTATTGGTAAACTGAGCTCGCAGGGTCATCCTGTCCTCAGAATTTGAGTTGTTTCTACCCGGCAGCAAGAGAATAGGTTCAGGTTTCCCACGGATGAAAGCTTTGCCCGTTGAGCCTTCAGGGTCGTCGATAAATATTGGTGCACGGCTTCGTGGCGTCCGCCAGCAACAACGAATGACCATCGACCAGGTTGCCGAGCTTTCGGGTTTGACCAAGGGTTTTCTCTCTCGGGTGGAGCGTGATCTGACCAGCCCGTCGGTTTCCACGCTGCTCAAGCTCTGCGAGGTGCTGGGTATCGAGGTAGGCACCTTGTTTGAGGTGCCGGATACGACCTTGGTGCGTTTGGCGGAGGCTCCACGGATCTCCTTGGGCGGCTCGGGAATCACCGAACAGCTGGTAACCCCGCGGGGCGAGAAACGTGTTCAGGTGATTCGTGCCGAAGTAGAGCCTCACGGTATCGGCGAGGCAGAACTGTATTCGGTTGATTGCGAGCTGGAGGTGTTGCATGTGGCCTCCGGGGTTTTCACCTTGGTCCTGCCAGAGCAGCGCATCGAGCTTGCGGCGGGGGACACCATGACCTTTCCCGGGCGAGAACCTCACAGCTGGGAGAATCCCGGAAACGAACCTGCCATCGTGTTTTGGACGTTGGTTCTCTGACGTGGTGACCGTCGTTTTCGAGGTAACCGACCGGACATTGAGCTCCAGAGACTGCGCCCGCGTTCACGTCAGGTGAACGCACCGCGTATTCTTGAAAGAGTGCCCGACGAGACAGGTCGGGCCGCTAATACAGGAAGGAGCGTAGTGACGACTGAAGAAACCGCCGGGAACGCGGAAACTAAGCCGCACAAATTGCGCTCCATCAGTTGGTGGGCCTCGGCACTGGTCGGCCTGTTGGTAGGTTCTACCCTGGCCTGGCTGCGGACCCAACGTAATTTCTTTTTTCTCGGTGCGGCCATCCTTGCGGTGGTGATCATCGTGGTCGGCGTGCGGACGATCCGCCGGCGTGCACGGTATCCGCAAATGATGAAAACCAAAACTTCGTGGGCCTACAACATTTGGGCCTTGATCTTGATCATCTTGGCCGGTCCCGTACAGCTGGTTTACGTTCCCGATGACATCAACGAATTGACGATCAAGTCGCTGATCCTTTCGGTTGGTTTTTGTTTGGGTATTCACGAAGTTGACCGCGCGCTGGTCAAGGGCGCGCCCATAGAAGATAAAGACGAGCCGCAAGGCTAATTTTTCTCACGGATCCAAACGTCGTTTGGGTCCTTTTTGGCACGGGGCAACAGTTTACGGATTTCCTTCCGTCTTATTGGCAGTGCACAACGAACCGTTGCGCTTCATTGGCATCCAGCGGTTTTGCCGAAGCCTAGGCAATTTCAATCGACAACTAGATCGCCACCATCCCGGGGCCCTCGGACCGGTATCTGATGGTCGTTCCTCGCCCCAGCCGGCGTATGTCGCGTGTGGGGATCTCTAGCTGACTCGGTCTACTCAACTGCGCCCTCACCATGCAGGTCATGGCGGAGAGGTCTCACGAATTCGCCAGTGCGCGCTGGCATCTTGACGTGGCGCACATCGCAAAATAGCATAATAGGAAACTGAAGTTTCGTATTAGACAACTATTGTGGACTTGTCCGTGTTGTCGGAAGGATGCTCCCATGAAGGAAATCAGGATTGAAGAGAACGGCAACCTGGGGCCAATCAACGCGGCCCAGATTCCGCGCTACGCAGGTTTCGGCACCTACGCCCGACTGCCGCGCCTGGACCAGGTGGCGCAGGCGGACATCAAGATTGTTGGCGTTCCCTTCGACACCGGCGTTTCCTACCGTCCCGGTGCCCGCTTCGGCGCCAACCACGTGCGTGAATCCTCGCGCCTGATCCGCCCCTACAACCCGGCCACCGACACCTCGCCCTTCGCGCAGAGCCAGGTTGTCGATGCCGGTGACATGGCGGTTAATCCGTTCAACATCAATGAAGCAATTGAGACCATCGAGCATGAAGCACTGGAGCTGACTGCCGACGGGTCCACCTTGGTGACCTTGGGCGGGGACCACACCATCGCTTTGCCGCTGTTGCGTGCGGCCACCAAACGCGCCGGTGCCCCGGTTGCCATGCTGCACTTCGACGCGCACTTGGATACCTGGGATACCTACTTCGGTGCCGAATACACCCACGGCACCCCCTTCCGCCGTGCCGTTGAAGAAGGCATCCTGGACACCGAGGCGATCTGCCATGTCGGCACCCGTGGACCGCTCTATGGCAAAAAGGACCTGGAAGACGACAAGCGTTTCGGTTTCGGCATCGTGACCAGCTCCGATGTCTACTACCAGGGGGTGCGCGAAATCGTGGACAAGCTCCGCGAGCGCATCGGCAACCGCCCGCTGTACATCTCGGTGGACATCGATGTGCTGGATCCGGCCCATGCTCCGGGCACCGGGACCCCGGAGGCCGGCGGCATCACCAGCCGCGAGCTGCTGGAAATCCTGCGCGGCCTGCGCGGGTTGAACATTGTTGGCGCGGACATCGTGGAGGTGTCCCCGGCTTATGACCACGCGGAGTTGACCGGTGTCGCGGCCAGCCACGTCACTTATGACCTGATCAGCCTGATCAGTGATTTCCGCAGCGGCAGCGGGGCGAACGCCCGATGAGCGCCGTTCAGCGTAACGGCGGCGATCTGGTCATTGAGACCCTCACCGCGCTGGGAGCCAAGACGGTATTCGGTATTCCGGGCCAGCATGCGCTGGGACTCTTCGACGCGCTCTCCCGCTCGGAACTGCAGTTTGTTTCCTCTCGGGTGGAGAACAACTCCGCTTTCGCGGCCGATGGATACTCCCGTGCCACCGACGAAGTGGGGGTGCTGTTCCTGTCCACCGGGCCGGGGGCGCTGACCTCGCTGGCTGGTCTGCAGGAGGCCTACGCCACGGGTGTTCCAATCGTGGTGATCGCCAGCCAGATCCCGTTGGACGGACTGGGCGCCCGGCGCAAGGGCATGCTCCACCAGCTGGATGACCAAAAAGCTTCCGCGGCGAATGTGACCAAATTCCAGCAGACGGTGCATCATGCCTCCGGCATCCCCTCGGCGATCCAGGACGCCTGGGCTCGAGCCATCACGGTCCCCATGGGACCGGTCTGGGTTGAAGTGCCCCAGGATGTGCTGCTTGCACCGGTCATGGTTCCGGTGGTGCAAGATGCGCTCGCCGAGGCCTATGACCACCCGCCGCGGGTTGAACTCATTCGCGAAGCGGTGCGTTGGCTCGCCGAAGCCAAACGTCCGGCGATCGTGGCTGGCGGCGGCGTGCGGCGCGCCAGGGCCCAGGACCAGCTGCTGGAGGCGGCGAAAACCCTGCAGGCACCGGTGTTGTGCACCCCGGGCGGCAACGGCGCGTATCCGTGGAACGACGATCTCTCCTTGCAGTCCTGGGTCGAGGATCGTTACGTTTCCGAGGTGTTGGAAGACGCGGACGTGCTGGTGGTGGTGGGATCCTCGCTGGGTGAGGTATCCAGCAACTATTTCACCCTTGCCCCGCGCGGCAAGCTGATCCAGATCGACGCCGAGCCGCGGGTGCTTGAGTCCAATACCCCTGCCTTGGGCATCCGTGCGGATGCCGGGGCGGCTCTTGAATTCTTGAACACCCAGCTGTCCCAGGACGGATTTACCGCCCGCGCCGACTGGCACGGGGCAACGCCGCAACAGGTTGTGGCCGACACCCTGGCCAAGGTCCGTGCGCGTTTGGATGGCCAAGACCTGGGGCTGGAGCGACGTTTTATGGCGGATATCCGCGAGGCGGTGCCGGCGGCCATGCAGACCTTCTGGGATATGACAATTTCGGCCTACTGGGGCTGGAGCTGCTGGGATTCCCGCGAGGGACAGTTCCATTCGGCCCAGGGTGCCGGTGGTCTCGGGTACGGGTTCCCCGCCGCGATCGGCGGGGCGATGGGCCTTGGCGAGAGGGTGCTGGCGGTCAGCGGAGATGGTTCCGCCATGTACTCCATTGCTGAACTGGCTACCGCCAAACAGCATGACGTTCCGGTCACCTGGCTGATTGTCGACGACGGCGGCTACGGCATTCTTCGCGAATACATGGAAGGTGCCTTCGGCAAGGCAACCGCCACGGAGCTGGCACGACCGGACTTCGTGGCGCTCGCCCAGTCCTTTGGCGTCCCTGCACGGGAAGTTGCACCGCACGAGGTAGGGCAGGCGCTGAGCGAGTCCTTCGCCGAGGCTGGTCCCAACGTCGTGGTGGTCAAAACCCTGCTGAAAATGTTTGCACCAA
The DNA here is from genome assembly GCF_044744225.1 of Glutamicibacter sp. NPDC087344. Classification (NCBI taxonomy): domain Bacteria; kingdom Bacillati; phylum Actinomycetota; class Actinomycetes; order Micrococcales; family Micrococcaceae; genus Glutamicibacter; species Glutamicibacter sp. NPDC087344. The sequence continues at coordinate 49,850 of NZ_JBIUXY010000010.1, forward strand.
CCCATCTCTAGGCCCGGCGGGCATATGCAAGGGGCGGCACCCACCGGGTGCCGCCCCTTGCATATGTTTTAACGTTGTTCTCGGATTCTGTTTGCTGTTGCTCAGTGCGTGAAATGGTAGACGATGCCGAAAAGCATCGTGGAGAAGCCCATGCTGACACCAATGAGCAGTGGCACCCAGTCTTGCGTTTGTGATTGGGTTGCCAACATCACTGCGAAAGTACCGAAGAGAATCATCACTCCGATCCCTCCCAGGATCACCCCTCCGCCTCCGTGATGACGCACGGCGGAGTGTGCGTTCCGGTGGAATAGTGGTTCCATACAGGTATCCTACGACCGGGCCTCACGAATTCCGAGGGGTTCGCTGAGGAACTTTTAAAAATCCCGGGGTACGCCGTGGTTTTCAGCTGGTGCGCTGCGTGTGTATACGCTGCGCCGCGCGCGCGAGCGTGGGATAGTCGGCACCGGGTCCCTGAGCGATAAATCCGGGGCAAAGGTAAGCGGCGGCCACCGGCTCACCGTAACTCAGCCCCTCATAGCTGCCCCCGGCCATCCGCACCAAGTGCGCACCGGCGGCGACATCCCACACCTTGGTATCAAACCCGATGCTCGCGTCGCACCAGCCCGCGGCCACATGCGCCAGTGCCAGCGCCGCCGATACCTTGCGGCGCACCGTCGCGAAATCATGGATCCACTCGCCGAGCAGTTCCAGGGCCAGCGGCCCGTCGGACTCAAGGGATTCGGCTCCGGGGTAGTCGGTCATCAGATTTGCGCGCGCCTGGGCAGGGCGTGGTGCCGGGCGCAGGATCTCGCCGTTGAGGTAGGCATGGGACAGATCCGCGCTGAATTCATCGCCTGAGACCGGGTCGATAATCACCGCGGCGATTAGCCGGTCATCCACCGCCGCGGCAATCGAGACGCAGAAGAAGGCAATACCGTGGACAAAGTTGCTGGTGCCATCGATTGGATCCACGATCCACTGCACGGTTCCCGGGGCTGGGGTTCCTGAATCGGCGGCGATGTGTTCTTCTCCGAGTACCCAGGAGTCGGGAACGGCGTGGCGCAGGGACTGCGTGATCAGTTCCTGGCTTTGGCGGTCGATGCGGGTGACCAGATCGTGGGGATTGGTTTTTTCTTCGACCTGCACGCCGCCGCGAAAGTTGGCCCGCAGCACTTGAGCTGCGACTCGGCCGGCGTTCAGTGCAGCGGCCCGGAGGGTGGACGCAGATGTTTCTAGTTGCGCTTCGGAAAGATCAATCACCACTCCAGCCTATCCTCAGTGCACCCCGGAAGAACGTTGACCAAGGCAACTAATTGATCTTAGAGTGGAGGGGAACCATCAAAGATAGGCAGGCGATATATTGTGCAGTGGCCACCAAATGAGGCTCCGACCGAGTTGCTTGGGCGTCTGCTGGACGAAGTGGCTCGGACCTCGCGGTTGCTGCGCTCTTTCTCGCATCTGGATCACACCGACCCGGAAGTCTCCAACGCCTCGCACCATGTGCTCAAGACCTTGGATCTGCGCCAACCGACACATGCCGCCGATCTGGCCGGTCATTTGGGGATCGGCACGGCAGCGATGAGCCGCCACCTAGCCGAACTTGAACAAGCCGGGCTGGTTGATAAACGCCCCAGCGACCACGATGCGCGCCGCCAGGTTTTGTGGGTCACCGAAGCCGGAAGCGACCGGCTTGAAGCCCGCGCCCAACTGCGTATCCAGCGGCTGCGCGCGCTGCTGCCCGACTGGGACGAGCAGCAACTGATTTTGGTGGCTGATGCCTTGAACGAGCTGAACAACTCAATGATCCAAGGTATCCAGGAACACCGTGAACTGCAGGCCGAAGAATCGCAGGATACCGCCCATGAGTAAGCCGTCCGAAGAATCGTTGAAGCCCACCGACCTGACAGAGGCGTCCGCCGACACCCCGACGATGACCCAACGTGAGGTGCTTCGTTCGATTGCCGGTGTGCTTGCCTCGTTTTTCGCCGCCATGCTTGCCGCGACCATCGTGGCTATCGCGCTACCCACCATTATGGATAAACTCGGCGGGTCGCAGACTGACTTCAACTGGGTGCTGTCCACAACCTTGTTGGCCAACGCCGCCACAACCCCGATCTGGGGCAAGATGGCGGATCTGTTCAACAAGAAAAAGATGCTCCAAGCCGGCATCCTGATCTTTATCCTCGGTTCATTCCTGGCGGGCATGGCGTGGTCCATTCCGGTGCTGCTGGTTGCCCGCGTGATTCAAGGTGTGGGCATGGGCGGGTTGACGGCCATGGGCATGGCTGTGATCGGCACGGTTATCGCTCCGCGTGAACGTGGGCGCTACTCCGGGTACTTCGGAGCGGTGATGGCCGTCTCCACGGCAGCCGGTCCCTTGCTGGGCGGATTTATCGTCGACTCGCCGTTGGGCTGGCGTTGGTGTTTCTTCTTCGGCATCCCGATCAGCGCACTGTCGATGATTTTGATCCACAAGACTCTTCACCTGACCCATCAGAAACGCAAGGTCCGGATTGACTGGGGCGGGGCGGCGTTGCTGACCGTTGCGGTCTCCACGTTGCTGATCTGGGTGTCCTATGTGGGCAAGGACGAGTACTTCGCCTTTAATTCCTGGCAGACCTACACCATGCTCGGCGCGGTGGTGGTGCTGACTGTGGCCTTGCTGCTGGTTGAATCCCATGTCATGGAACCGATCATTCCGCTAAAAATTATTGCCACCCGCACCACGTCCTTGGCGATCATTGCCTCGATTGCGATTGGTGTGGGGATGTTTGGCAGTGGAGCCTTCATCGGGCAGTATTTCCAGATCGCTCGGGAAGCTACGCCAACGGCGGCCGGGCTGATGACCCTGCCGATGATCGTCGGAAACTACTTCGGTTCGGTCTTTGCTGGCCAGATGATTACCCGCTTCGGCCGGTGGAAAATATTTTTGGTCATCGGTTCCCTGCTCAACGTCGCGGGGCTGGGGCTGCTGGGAACAATGCATCATGACACCGAATACTGGGTCCTTGCCATTGGGATGTTCCTCAACGGCGTGGGTATGGGATTTATGCTGCAGAACCTCGTGCTGGCCGTGCAAAACACCGTGAAGGTCACCGACATCGGGGCCGCCAGCTCATCGGTGGCGTTTTTCCGCTCGGTGGGCGGCTCGGCCGGTGTTGCGTTCCTTGGCGCCATGCTCGCCGCCCAAGTCACAGCCTTGGTCTCCGAGGGGCTCAAGAAGTTGGGACTGAGCTCCGCCTCCGGTGGGAGCGGCGACTCGCTGAACCTGTCGGGAATGCCGCCTCAGGTGCGGGCAGTTGTTGAATCGGCATATGGCGAAGCGACAGGACTGATTTTTTTGGTTTCGGCGGCCGTCGCCGCGGTGGCTTTCATCTGCATCATCTTCATCAAGGAAGTTCCGCTGCGCAAGACGATCTAATGCGTGGCCGGGGGGGCCGGCGATACCCAGAGGTTCAGGATTCGAGTGTGACATACAGCCCGAACTGGCTGCGGATGGTGTTCACCAGATCGATTTCGGTGGGGGTCATCAGCCACTGGACGTGCAAACCATCCCTCATCGACGCAACGTGTATCGCGGCAATCTCCGGAGCAACAGTGCTGTGATAACGTCCTTGCTCCCGGAGGTCTTCGAACGCATGGGTTAGCCGGCGGCGAACCTCGGCATGCCATTGTTTGAAGTAGTTGTGCGCCGGGTGGCTAGGTCTTGTCGCCTCGGCGCCGAGGATGCTTAACAGGGCCACATTTGAAGGGTTTTTTGCGTCGCGCTGCGCGATATCTATCAGGGCGCGGATGAACGTCGCGCCATCGGTGGAATGCAAAGGAAAGACGTTTGCCGCTCCGTATAACCTGTCGTCGAGTACTGCGTTGAGCAAACTGGGTTTGTCGGGGAAATGATGCAGGAGCCCGGTGTGGGATAGGCCTGCCCGGGAGGCAACCTCACGTAGTGAGGTCCCGTTGTAGCCGACCTCGATGATGGACGCGACTGCAGCGTCCAAGAGGGCTTCGCGCGTTTGGCGTTTGGACTCTGCGCGGGTGCTGGGCCGTTTAGGCGTCGTGCTTTTGCTGTCAGGTTGCATATAACCCCTCTCTGATCACTCATCTTACACTCGCCGAAATATTTCACTTAACAAGTGGTCGGTGAAATGCTAGGGTTCTTGTGCCAGCACCGGTACATCGTTGAATCTGATGAGCAACCGGTGGGTGGCTCCGCTTTCTAGGGAGATGACATGAGTGTAAGTTCGACCGATGCCCAGCAGCATCGATTGCCGCAGCCAATCCTTCCCGGGTTCAACCCGGACCCCAGCATCGTTGAGGCCAACGGTGTGTATTACCTGGTGACCTCCACCTTTGAATACCTTCCTGGGATCCCGGTCTATCGCAGCACTGATTTGTCCAACTGGGAACAGGTGGGCAACGTGATCACCCGTGAGGCTCAAGCGAATCTGCGCCAAACACCGACGCCCGGCGGTGTCTGGGCACCGACAATCCGCCACCGCAACGGAGTATTCTATGTAATCGTTTCGATCATGTTCAGCGGGCATGGCTGCGTTCTCTACACGGCCACCGACCCCGCTGGCCCGTGGAGCGACGGCGTGCGAATACCCTCAGTTGATGGGTTGGACCCCGACCTGGTGTGGAGCGAGGACGGAACAGCTCTTGTCACCTTCGCATCGTGGGGGAAGGGGATTTTGCAGGTAGCGGTCGACCTGCACGACGGTTCCGCCCTCGAGGAGCCACGGCAGCTGTGGTCGGGTACCGGTCTGCTCACGCCGGAAGGTCCGCATATCTATCAGCGCGGAGACTGGTGGTACCTGTTGATCGCCGAAGGCGGCACCGAGCGGGGACACGGGGTGAGCATCGCGCGGGGGCGTTCAGCCAGGGGCCCTTTTGAAGGCCATCCGGAAAATCCCGTCCTCACCAAACGCAGCACCGACTACCCGATTCAAAACGTCGGCCATGCCGACATGGTTGATCTTCCTGACGGAAGCTCCCTCTGGGTGCTGCTGGGGGTGCGGCCCGTGGGATTCACCCGGGCGTTTTCCCCGCTTGGCAGGGAGACCTTCACCGCACAAGTCCACTGGGAAAACGGCTGGCCACAGGCGAGGTTGCTTCCGCCAAACCAGGCTGAGGGGCCGGCTGCGTTCACGATCGACTTCGCGCAGAGCACAGAGCTTGATCATGGATGGATCTCCGACCGGCGGCTTCCCGCCACCGTGGGCAGGCACGATCCAGTCCAGGGAGCGTTTGTCCTTAGTGGAGAGCACAACGATGTATCCCTGGCTGGAGCGCCGATGCTTGGCCGCCGCATCACGCATCACAAAGGCCGGGTCAGCCTAGGGGTCAACGTCAGCCGGGGATGCGGTGGACTGCTGGTGCGTTGTTCCGAGGTGCATTGGATCGCGCTGGAAGCCACTGAGACTGCGGGGAAAATCAACGTCACAGCCCGCGCTTCGTTAGCCGGAATTCAATCGACGTGGTCCGCCGAGTTGCAGGGCGAGAACCTTGAATTGCACGTCAATTTCACCCCGGCACCAGCACGCGGTGCCAACGCCGCCCCCATTGTCGGCGGCGACCGGATCACCCTGCTCGCGTCTACTGATACCGAGCATGCGGTCCTCACCGAGTTGGACGGGCGTTACTGGAGTTTTGAGACCACCGAGTCTTTTACCGGACGAGTTATCGGCGCCTATGCGCGCACCGGCGAGGTCGGCCTCCTGCACTACACCGTCAGTCCCGACCTGGCGGACTTCGATTCTAAGGAAAGTTAACCCATGACCGTTCACAAACTCTCTGAGATCCGCATTCGTGACCCGTTCATCTTTGAACCAGTCCCGAACAACTACCTTCTCTTCGGTACAACCGATGCCAATGTGTGGGGTGGACCCGCCACAGGTTTCGACTGCTACACCAGTACGGATCTGGAATCATGGACCGGCCCCTACCCGGCATTCCGGCCAGCTGACGGCTTCTGGTCGGAATCCCAGTTCTGGGCACCCGAGATCCATGAATACGACGGCACCTTTTTCCTCATCGCTACGTTTTTGGACACTTCTACGAAGGTCCGAGGGGTCGCGATCTTGAACAGCGATCAGGCAACGGGGCCGTATCTGCCGTGGAGCGATGGGCCAGTAACCCCGCGTGATACACCGTGTTTGGACGGCACGCTGTTTGTTGATGACCAAGGTGTCCCATGGCTGGTGTACAGCCGCGGTGCAGAAGCTGGAGGCGCTGGAAAACCTGCAGTTTCGGATGGCCAGATGTATGCGCTGCAGCTGTCGACGGACCTGCGAGAAGCCGCCGGGACACCTCAATTGCTGTTTCTGGCATCGTCGGCACCGTGGAGCAGGCCGCTGAAATTCCCGGAGGGGATCGAGCCTCCGGCCGAACTGGGGCTGGCGAAGAATCCACTGTTTACCGATGGCCCCTCGCTGACCCGGGCGCCGGACGGGTCCTTGGTGATGTTCTGGTCGAGCTTCGGGGAGGAAGGCTACGCCATTGGGGTCGCCACCTCGCCTACCGGTGATGTGCTCGGCCCCTGGGAACAATCGAGTACTGCCTTGTGGGCACGTAACGGGGGACATGGCATGCTTCTTGACACCACACGCGGCGAACAGTTTCTGGTGTTCCATGCGCCCAACGACAGCCCTCATGAACGTACTCAACTGATCCCGATCGCCTTCCAGCAGGGTGAATATCGTTTGGCGGGTGCGACCGAGCCGGGAAGGCAACCCGAGTAAACGCCTCGTCGAACCCCGCTGCCATGCCGAACGGCGCAACGCCCCGGTTCATTGGATTTGTGCATTCTCAACAAGAACTTGGGCAAAAGAACCAAGTTCGCCTAGAAGCGCGCAACTAGGCTGGAAAGGATGGATTCAACGATCAGGGGGAAGAAGATGGGCGGACTACGACCATTGGAAGGAATTGTGGTTGCGGACTTTTCCAGGGTTTTGGCCGGCCCCCTGTGCACCATGACCCTTGCCGACCTCGGCGCGCAGGTCATTAAGGTTGAACGTCCCGGGACGGGGGATGACACACGCAGCTGGGGTCCTCCGTTCTCCGCCACGGGAGCCACCTACTTTGAATCCGTTAACCGCAACAAACAGTCAATAACGTTGGACCTGCGCAGCGAGCCTGATCTCAGCCTGGCGCGCGACTTGGCGTCCAAGGCCGATGTGCTGGTGGAAAATTTCCTGACCGGGGGGCATGGAGAAACTGGGTCTGGGCTACGAATCGCTCGCCGCGCTGAATCCTTCACTGATCTACACCTCGATCACCGGATTCGGCTCGGCGGGCGGATCAAAAATCCCGGGCTACGATTTTATCGTCCAGGCCTTGGGCGGGCTGATGTCGATTACCGGCGAGCCGGATGCGGAACCTGTGAAGGCCGGCGTGGCGCTGGTGGATGTCCTGACCGCCAAAGACGCTGCCATCGCGATCTTGGCCGCGTTGCAAAACCGTCAGACGACCGGTCGTGGCGCGCACCTGCAGGTCAATCTGCTCTCAAGCCTGCAAGGAGCGCTGGCCAATCAGGGGCAGGCCTACCTCGGCGCCGGGAAAATCGCTGAGCGTATGGGCAACGCCCACCCATCCATCGTTCCGTACCAGCTGCTGGGGTGCAGCGACGGGTCGGTGGCAGTGGCTTGCGGCAACGATGGGCAATTCATCAAGTTATGTGCCGAGTTAGGTGTTCCAGGGCTGAGTAGCGAGTCGAAATTCGCCACCAACACCCAGCGTGTTGTGCACCGCGAAGAGCTGATTCCGTTGCTTGAACAGGCGCTGCGAGCCGACAGCGCGGCCAACTGGCAACGCCGATTAACTGCGGCAGGAGTCCCCGCCGGCAAGGTGGCAAACATTGCTGAAGGTTTGGACTATGCCGCTTCGCTGGGGCTTGAACCCACCATTGAAGTCGTGGACGAGAGCGGTGCGCTCCTCGGTGAACAGGTGCGCCATCCGGTCACCTGGACACCGGCATTGGATACTCCGCGCTTGGCTCCGCCGCAGCTCGGAGCCCACAACGAAGCGGTCCGCGGATGGCTATCCGACACCGGAAAGATCGAGGGCAGGCGTTAGTATCCCTGCATTTCGGCTTGCCGCAGGGCCAACCACAGGTGCGCCGAGACATCCGGGTCATCAAGATCCACACCGAGCAACGACTGGGCCAACTGCATGCGGTAACGCAACGTATTTCGGTGCAGCCCTAGCTCCCGTGCGGCTTCCTCCCAGGTGCCGCGGTGCCGTAGATAACTGGTCACCGTGGCAACCAAATCGGTTCTGGCATACTCGCGCAGCGTTTTGACCCAGGTGGAGGCCTTGGCTTCTTCGCTGGAACCCAGGTGCGTCAGCGTCCCCTTGGGCGCCCGGAGAATTGCCGTGCGCAGCGCCTGGAAAACTGCGGGGAGCTGATCACCATGGATCGGCGCGGAGAGTACCGCGGCGGACTGGGACTCCTGCAGCGCCCTGCCGGGGGAGCGGCCTAATACTTGAAACTCGGTGCCTTCCAAGTCATCAAACGGTTGTGCGTCCAGCGCAGTCACCAAGGCCGCGTCAAGCAAGGCAATCAGTGAAGTCTCGTGCTCAAAAATGAAGGGTGAAGCCTTCAGCGCCGGCCCCAGGTCATGGGGTTCTGGGCTGCCCAGACCCCGGGTGGATTCCGCGGCCATGGCTACGGGAATACTCCCTTGGGTGCGGAGCGCGAGCAACCTGAGGGTTGAGGGGAGATCCGGCAAACCGGAGTCTTCGGCCAGCATCCTGGCCGCTTCGAGGTGTCCTCGCACCGCAAGTTTCGCCACCGCACCGCCAAGCAGTGCGGCGGATTCGCCACGTTGTTCTCGGTGGCGTGAACGCATTGCTAGCAGTACGCAGACCGTGGTGATGACCTGACGGTCTGCGGGTGTCAGCCGCCGCCCCGGCCCGAGCGCCAACACCCCATAAACTCGCGCGTTGATCAGCACCGGATAGAGCACCACCGGCTGGTTCAAAATTTCAAAGGTCGCTGCGCTGGGTGCCTCAAGCTTGTCGATCCGCTGCGTTTCCTTCAGGACCTGGGGCATAAACTGCCGTGCAGAGGCAGGCCACACGGTCTCAGGCTCACCAAAACTTGGCACAAACGCCGCCCAGCCGCCCAGTGATTGAGCCAGGCCACGCACCACGGCGGGGATCGCGTCCGGACGCATGGCGGCGCGGGCCAGGGCAGTTTGGGTTCCGAGCGAATCCATCAGGTCAGCGTTGCTACTGCGTATCGCCAGATTCCAGTAGGCCCGCGAGACGTTTTGAAATGGCACCTGATCCGGGACGATAACCAGCTCCAGATTCGTCTCGGCGCAGGCCTTGGCCAACGTGGCGGGGATCGTTGTGAGCGAGGGGCCCAGCCCAATGCCCAGAATCTTCACCGATTTCTCCCGCAGACGTTGAACGTATGCCACCGGATCGATCTGGCCATGGGCGAAGATCATGCCGGTGGTCAGCAGCAGTTCACCGCCTGCCAGGTAGGGGGTGGGATCCTCCAACTCGGAGACGTGAACTCCGGTAATTGGGGTGGCGCTATAGCGCCCGGTGGGGCCGGGTTCCAGGTCTGTTGCAAGCGCCGTACCGAGTTGAAGCAGAGTGATCATAGAAAAAGTATCTGATAATTTGCATTTCTTTGTACAGGTTATCTAAGGCGCGATGTGTCGAAGTTCCGTAGTTTCATAGGTAGGCAATTCAATGGTGCGGTACTGATCCTCAGCGCAACACCGTACTCATTCCATGTTTGACGACTCTGAAGGAGCACCCCGTGGCATTGGCAGAAAACGTATTGGATCCGGCAGACCTGATCAACTTTGATGCGCTGCTCACTGCTGAGGAGCTCGCGTTACGCAGCTCTGTGCGTAGCTTCGTGAATGAAAGCATCAAACCGAATATTGCCCGCTGGTATGAAGACGCCATCTTCCCGCTGGAAATTGTTCCCGAAATGGCAAAGCTTGGCCTGTTGGGGATGCACCTGAACGGTTACGGGTGCGCCGGGCGCTCAGCGGTGGAGTACGGGCTGGCCGGAGCCGAACTGGAAGCGGGGGATTCGGGCCTGCGCACCTTCGTTTCGGTTCAGGGCTCCTTGGCCATGAGCGCCATTTACAAACATGGTTCCGAAGCGCAGAAGCAGGAATGGTTGCCGCAGATGGCCAAAGGTGAGGCCATTGGATGTTTTGGGTTGACCGAACCAACTGCCGGATCGGACCCCTCCAGCATGAAAACCTTTGCACGCCGTGACGGCGAAGATTGGGTGCTCAACGGCTCAAAACGGTGGATCGGCCTGGCCAATGTCGCCAAGGTCGCGGTCATCTGGGCACAGACGGATGAGGGGATTCGCGGATTTGTGGTGCCTACCGACACCCCCGGTTTCCGGGCGACCCCCATCGAGTCGAAACTCTCCATGCGAGCCTCGATCCAGTGCGAAATCGAACTTATCGACGTGCGATTGCCCGGCACAGCAGTACTCCCCGAGGTCAAGGGCCTGAAAGGTCCCTTCTCTTGCCTCAATGAAGCTCGCTACGGCATTATTTGGGGCTCCATGGGTGCTGCCCGTGATGCCTTTGAAGTGGCCTTGAAATACTCCCAGGAGCGGTTGCAGTTCGACAAACCGTTGGCCGGGTACCAGATGACTCAGCAGAAGCTGGTGGACATGGCTCTGGAAATCAACAAGGGATTCCTGCTGGCTTTGCACATCGGCCGGCAGAAGGATGCAGGTACCTTGGACCTCCACCAGATTTCCGTAGGCAAACTCAACAACTGCCGCGAAGCCATCGAAATCTGCCGAGAGGCTCGCACCATCCTTGGTGGCAACGGAATCACCTTGGAGTACTCGCCATTGCGTCATGCAAACAACTTGGAATCGGTGCGCACCTACGAGGGCACCGATGAGGTCCATACCCTGATCCTGGGTAACAAACTCACCGGTGTTCCGGCCTTCCGCTAAGCGCAACCAAGATGAGAGAAGGTAAAACTCGATGACCCTTTCGCCTGGCACCACACTACTTGCCACGCTAGATCAATACATCAACGGCCAGTGGGTTTCTGGTGAAGCCGACCCCATTGATACTCGCAGTGTTATCGACCCCAACCGGGTCTTGGCCTCGGGCAACGCGGCCAGCGTCAAGCAGGTAGATCAGGCATTCCAGGCCGCCGTTGCCGCCAAAAAATCTTGGGCCGCGCTGCCCATGGCCGCGCGCGGCGCGATCCTGCTCAAGGCCGCGGCTTACCTCAAAAAACATGCCCAGGACTTCGGCGAACAGCTTTGCACCGAGGAAGGCAAAACCAGATCTGAGGGAATCGGAGAGGTATTACGCGCCGCGCAGGTGCTCAGCTACTACGCTGCCGAAGCCGAGCGTGCCGCCGGAAGTGTGTTCCATTCCCCGCGCGCCGGGGAACAGATTTTAGTGACCCATAAACCCCTGGGTGTCATCGGGGTGATCACCCCGTTCAACTTTCCTATTGCGATCCCGGCCTGGAAAATCGCTCCGGCGCTGATCTTTGGCAATACCGTGGTGTTCAAGCCGGCCAGTGCGGTGCCACTGCTCGCGATGCGTTTAGTGCAAGCTTTGGCTCACGCGGGTCTGCCGGCCGGGGTGTTAAACCTTGTGCTTGGCGGCGGTGCGCTGGGTGATACGTTCATGGAACATGAACACCTCGACGCGGTTAGTTTCACCGGGTCCACCCGGGTAGGGCGCAGGCTCTGCGCTGCCGGCGCGGCGCGGGGCATCCCGGTGCAGGCTGAAATGGGTGGCAAAAACGCGTCGGTGGTACTCGCCGACGCCGACCTGGAATTAGCCAGCGAGCAAGTTCTGCTGGGAGCATTCAGCTCCAGCGGACAAAAGTGCACCGCCACCAGCCGGCTGATCTTGGATGACACGATTGCCGACGAGTTTTTGGCCAAGCTCGCAACGCGGTTGGATACGTGGGTGACCGGAGACCCCCATGACCCGTCGGTCAACATGGGCCCACTGGTTGATGTTCGCAGCGCGGCGTCTGTCCGCAACGGAATAGATCAGGCAATTGGGCAAGGAGCAACGGTATTTTATGCCGGTGCAGCGCCGACCGGCGGTAGTTTCATCGCGCCAACCATCCTCCTGCTGCCCGCGGGGGCGGCCGGACGCCAGAACACCGCGTGGCGTGATGAGTTTTTCGCTCCGGTGCTCAGCGTCGTGCGGGTTCGCGGAACGGCAGAAGCCTTTGAAGCCGCCGAGGATTCGGAATTCGGACTGAGCCTGGCATTGTTCACCCGAGACCTGTCCACCGTGGTGGCCGCGCAACAGGAACTCACGGTAGGGATTTTGCATGTTAATTCGGAATCTTCCGGTGCAGATCCGCACCTTCCATTCGGTGGGGCCAAAGCCTCGGGTTACGGTCCCAAGGAACAGGGGGCTGCCGCCCGCGAGTTTTACACGCAGTCCACCACGGTGTATCTACGCGGATAGTTTGCGCCAGATGTCGAACAAGAAAAGAGAATTATGATGATCGAGCGCATCTTGGTGATTGGTGCCGGAACCATGGGGCGGCAGATCGCGATGAGCTGTGCGCTGGCGGGATATGCCACCATCCTGCAGGATGTCTCGGCTCAGGTATTACGCGAGGCCCGTGCCGAGCTGGAGGGCTGGGCAGCCTCCCGGGTGGCTAAGGGAAAAATGGCCAGGGAAGATGCCGAGCTGGCCTTGGGGCGGCTGAGCCAGTCAACCGACCTTGAGCGCAGCGCAGGGCAGGCGGACCTGGTAATTGAAGCGGCCGTGGAACAACGGGAGATTAAGGAGCGGATTTTCGCGCAGCTCGGCTGTGTTGCTCCCACCCACGCCATCCTGGCCACCAATTCCTCGACCCTGCCTTCGTCAGCTATCGCTGCGGCCAGTGGGCGGCCGGCGTTGGTATGCAACATGCACTTCTTCAACCCGGCCTTGGTCATGAAGTGCGTGGAGATCGTGCGCAACGGGCAGACCAGCGACGCCACCGTGCAGGCGGTCATGGGGGTCGCCAAGCGCCTGGGCAAAGAACCTGTCCTGGTGAACAAGGAAATCCCGGGTTTTATCGCCAACCGCATCATGGGCGCGATCAACCGCGAGGCGCTGGAACTGGCCGAAGCTGGGGTTGCGAGCATCGACGACATCGACACCACCGCTCGCACAGCCCTGGGGCATCCCATGGGACCCTTTGAGCTGATGGACCTAGTGGGCCTCGACGTGATCGACTTTATTGCTCAAATGACCTATGCGCAGAGCGGGGAAGAACAAGACCGTCCCCACCAGCTCATCACCGAGAAAGTGCGCTCGGGAAAACTCGGGCGCAAGAGCGGGGAGGGATTTTATCCCTACACCCACTAGGTCGTGCGGTGCGTGCTGGCGAGCCAGCACCCACGGCTAGATGACTTCGGGCTGCTCGCCTAGCTGGAAGTGGCGGCCGGAGATCGACCGCACGTGTATGCGGACCCAGAAATCCTTGAGGGTTGGAATCCATGGGCTCACCCCGCTTTCGCGGGCTTCTTGGATATCCGCCTCGCGTTCCAGGATCTCCGCGGTACCGTGCACCACAACGGACCAAGCCTCGTCGGCCAGGATTCCGTCGGCTTCGAACGCCACCTTGTCATTGATGGTCATCGCAGCGAGTTTGTTGCCCGGCGCGGTGCGCAAAAACAATTTGCCGTTATGAACCCCGTAGTTAACCGGGACGATATCGACGTCCCCCGCGACGGAGGTGGCAACACGCCCATGCGAGGTATGGGCCAACAGCTCCCAAGACTGTTCTTCGTTCAGGACGAGGACTGGATTGTTGTTGTCGTGATCGTATTTCATACCTTTTAGTTTTCTACGTAAAGTAGAAAACCGCAAGGGGAGGAACGACACTTTGTGATTTACCGCCTCGGAGGCCACCAGACATGAAAGACTGGGGGCATGAGCCATGCTGCAAGTGACGGGGTTGCGCGCCATGTCGCCTCCAGGTTAGAAGATGGATTTCACCGCTGGAGGGCCCGTGCTGGGGAGCGTAAGGGCTTTGAAACGGTGATTTTGCCCTACCTCGGTTACGGGTACGCCAGTACCAGCGGCGGGTGGATCAGGGTCCTTGCGCGGGTTGTTCTGGCCAAGCCGGGGGCCTTCGAGGACGGGCACCATAAACCCCAAGTCATCGCCGATGGAATCCGCGGATTTCGAAACTTTATCTCCCCAATCCTTCCTGGCGGCAAGGTCTCCATCAATGTTGCGGGGCAGCACTTTGAAGTGCAGGCAGATCGTGGCGGGGTACTCGACGCCAAACTCGCGGTGGACCTGAGCCCTGGGTGGCATGAAATTTCGTTGCGAGCCCATGATGGTGAAGACGCCCGCGCCAAGATCTTGGTCATTGATGAAAGCCAGCGTTTCGGGGTGATCAGCGACGTGGACGACACCGTGGTGGTGACCGCCTTGCCCCGGCCGCTGCTCGCGGCCTGGAATTCATTTGTCCTTTCCGAACATGCCCGGGTGGCGACACCCGGTATGGCGGTGATGATGCAGCGGATCTTGCACGAGCATCCACAGAGTCCCACCATCTACTTGTCGACCGGCGCGTGGAATGTCGCCCAGACGTTGCAGCGTTTTATGTCTCGCAACCTTTATCCGCGTGGGCCGCTCTTGTTGACCGATTGGGGACCCACCGACCGCGCCTGGTTTCGCAGCGGCCAACAGCACAAGGTGGACCAACTGCGCCGGTTGGCCGAGGAGTTCCCGCAAATTTCTTGGGTGCTGATTGGCGACGACGGACAACACGACCCGGCGATTTATGCGGAGTTCGCTCGTCGTTATCCAGAGCATGTGCGTGCAATTGTGATTCGCCAGCTCACTCCCTCCGAAGCGGTGTTAGCAGGCGGGCGCTCGCAGGAACTCTGGCGCACCACACCGGGTATTCCATGGGTATATGAGCCTGACGGGGCGCGGATCTTGCAGGGGCTGAGCCGGCTGGGGCTGGTTAGCGACGAGACGGATTTTCACGAGGAGAAGTAATGCCAGCTGTATCACTACGGGTGCAGGTTCCCATGCGTTGGGGCGATATGGATGCCTACGGTCACGTTAATAACGTGAACCTGATCAGGCTGATGGAGGAAGCCCGTATTGCCGGTTTTGGGGTACCTGGCGGCACCGGTGCTCCCGGGGTAAGCCCGAAGGCCGACATTTTTTCTGCAGTCCCTGCCGGAGTCCAGATCCTTGTTGTTGAACACCGCGTACGTTATTCGCGCCCGCTGGAATATCGTAATGTTCCGGTGAACGTCGACCTGTGGGTCGCGAACATCAAACCGGCCAGTTTTGAGATCTGTTACGAATTTCGCGATCCCATCGAGGACTACCTGTGCGTTAAGGCCGCGACAACGCTTGCCTACTTTGACCCGGCAGTGGGCCGTGTGCAACGACTGAGCGAAGCCGAGCGCGCCGGGCTGGCTGTTTTCGAAGGTGCGCCGACCTTCGCAAAATAGGGTGTCACGCTGGGGTGAATTAGGATTGAGATATTTAGTCTTATTCAGATAGGAAGTGCTCTCGTGGCCAATCCCCAAGCCGATCGCCCACAGGGCGGCGCACGCGCCGCCCGTCCACTGACCGTACTGCAGGTTTTGAGCAGGGAACAGATCGCCCCGCATTTGGTGCGCCTGACCCTGGGCGGGCCTGGATTCGCGTCATTCGTGGACAAGCCGGTCACGGATCGTTATATCAAGATTCTGTTCGCCAAACCTGAACTGGGCCTGACTCCTCCCTACGACATGGAAGAGTTGCGCGAGAAGTTGCCCCTGGAAGACCTGCCGGTGCGACGCACCTATACCGTGCGAAGCAGTGACGCCCAGGCTGGCACGATTGACGTTGATTTTGTGGTCCACGGCGACGAGGGACTAGCAGGTCCTTGGGCGCGCGATGCCCAGATTGGCGACAGTGTGTGTTTCGCCGGACCCGGTGGGCTGTACTACCCGCAGGAAGAATTCGACTTCCATTTCCTGGCGGGCGACGAAACCGCGATTCCCGCCATTGCCGCGGCCCTGGAATCCATGTCTGAGCAGATGCGCGGCGTGGCGATCATCGAGGTTTCCGGCCCTGAAGACGAGATGGAACTCAAGGCGCCGGCTGGTGTCCAGATTCGCTGGATCCACCGCAACGCTGAATTCGATCCGCAGAGCACGGTGTTGGAATCTGCGGTGCGGGAATTCCCGTGGCCGCAGGGTCGCGTTCAGGTTTTCGCCCACGGTGAGCGCGAGGTGAGCAAAAAGCTGCGTGCGTACTTCTACAACGAGCGTGGTGTGGACCGTCGAGACATGTCGTTGTCGGCTTATTGGGCCTTCGGCCGCGCCGAAGACGACTTCCAGGCGGAGAAGCGCAGCGCCGTTGGACAGATCTTTGAGGAAGCATCGAAGTAGTAAGTTAGAGCAACCTAAGTTAATTTTTAAGAAATTAGCATCTTTGGGTTGACGTTATTACCCCTAGGTGGGTTATGCTTATTCCAGAGCTTCTCCCGTGTGTGGTCGGGAGAAGCGACAAACTTGACCGATGCAAATCGGCTTGTTCACCGAGAGCCAGGAAATGCTCATCCTGCTCTGGTGGTCGGCTTCGCCGGCTTGAAATGAGGGGAAAGGGAAGCGGTTGACCTGCTCAGTCAACCGAGTCGCAGAAAATGAGGCCTACCGGGATCGCACACCCTGGTAGGCCTCATTTTTGTATGCTCTGAAGGCTTGCGGTGCTTAGCCTAGGCTTGCCAAACACCCGAACTTCCCCGGCGGTGGGAGCCGATCAAGTGGGTGTCGACGATTCCCACGGCTTCCATTAACGCGAACATGGTGGTTGGCCCAACAAATTTGAATCCCCGTTTCTTCAACGCTTTGGCGAGGAGTTTCGACTCGTCGCTTTGTGTGGGGATTTCGTCCAGTGTTACTGGTGTGGGGGTATGCGCGGGTTTGTAGGACCAGATGAAATCCGCCAGGCCTCCTTCGTCGCGCAGGGCCAGCGTTGCCTGCGCATTGGCAATCGTGGCGCGAATCTTCAGCCGATTGCGGACGATTCTCGAGTCTTCGATGAGCCGTTCAAAGTCGGCTTCGGAGAATAGCGCGACCTGCTCGGGGTTGAAGAAAGCGAACGCGTCCCGGAAGGCCTCTCGTTTGGAGAGGATGATGGCCCAGGACAGGCCCGACTGGAAACATTCCAGGCTGAGCCGCTCGAACAGGCCGATCTCACTGGTGACTGGCATTCCCCACTCGGTGTCATAGTAATTGCGCAGCATCTCGTTGCTCGCGGCCCAAGGGGGACGGGCTAATCCATCGTCACCAATGATGAGATCGTTGTTCATTCCTCAATTTTGCCATTGTGAGATGACATTGGGGTTAAGCGGCACCTGTTTTGCAACGTTGAAAACTGCTAACATCGTCATATGGCGATTATAGAGTCTCAGATCGATGCAACGGATACGGCGCAGGACCGTCTTCAGCTCGCCGCGCTTTTTCACGCGTTGGCTGATCCAACACGATTGTTGATCCTGGAACACCTGAAAACCGGTGAGCACAAGGTCAAGGAGCTCACCGAGCACCTGGGGCTGGCGCAGAGCACGGTCAGCGCCCACCTGTCCTGCCTGAAGGACAGCGACCTGGTCAGTGTCCGCACCCAAGGGCGTGCCAGCTTGTACTCCTTGAATCACGCCCAGGATCTGGCCGCCGTGCAAAATCAAGCGTTGCGCCTAGGCCGCCCGGCCAATCGTCATCATCAGTGGCATGAAGGTCATCCGGCCTTGGGAAGCGAGGAGTAGTTTCATGGGACATGACCATTCGCATGACCACGCGCACACCAACAGGACGCGTCTGGCCTGGGCCTTAGGGATTACCGCCAGCATCCTCGTCGCCGAGGTGATCGGCGCAATCATGACCAACTCGTTGGCGTTGCTGGTGGACGCGGCGCACATGCTCACCGATACCGCCGGACTGCTCCTGGCGCTGACCGCGGCGAACCTGATCATGCGCAAACCCACCATGAAACGCACCTGGGGTTTTCGCCGCGCCGAGGTGCTCTCCGCCACCTTGCAATCAGCCCTGCTGTTGGCCGTGGGAATCTACGCCGCGGTAGACGCGGTCCAGCGACTTTTCGACCCGCCAGAGGTCCAGCCCACCGGGTTGCTGATTTTCGGTTTCGTGGGGCTGGCGGGAAACATCATCGCCATGATCATTATTTCGGGGCAGCGCGGGCAGAATTTGAATATGCGCGCCGCGTTCCTTGAAGTGGTGAATGATGCGCTGGGCTCGGTTGCCGTAATTATTGCCGCTGTGGTGATCTCACTGACCGGATGGATGCGCGCCGACTCGGTAGCGGCTCTTTTGATCAGCGCCCTGATTGTGCCGCGCGCGGTGGCCCTGCTCAAGGAAACAACCCACATCCTGCTTGAATCCACCCCGCGCGGTCTTGATCTGAACGCGGTGCGTTCCCATTTGGAAGAACAACCGGGGGTGTTGGCGGTCCACGACCTGCACGCGAGCCAGATCGCGTCGAACCTCCCGGTCCTCACCGCCCACGTCGTGGTCAAGGACGACATGTTTGACGCAGATGCGACCGGAGGCCTGCTGCGCAACCTGCAACAGTGTGTGGCCGCGCATTTTGAAGTGAGTATCGAGCATTCGACCTTCCAAATTGAACCCGAGTCGCACCGACTCACCGAACACCATTCGGGCTGCTAAGCAGGCTTCTTCAACCCCGGGACCAGTGCCCGAACGGCCGGCTCATACCTGGGTATGAGCCGACCGGATTTAAGACCGGTCTGTCGGCCGATACGGGTTTCTCTTGGTGTTTTATAGTCTGTAAACATGACATCTGAAACTCTGCCCCTTACCGAATATGCGGTCTCAGCCCGTGGCCTGAGCAAAAGCTACGGACATGACAGTACCCGCGTGGAAGCACTGCGCGGAGTCGATGTGTCCTTTGCCCGCTCCCGCTTCACCGCCATCATGGGCCCCTCGGGTTCCGGCAAATCGACGCTGATGCATTGCCTGGCCGGATTGGACACCGCCGATGCCGGTGAAATCATCATCGGCGGCCGTGACCTGATGACGCTCAACGACGATGAACTGACCATGATGCGTCGTGAACAGATCGGATTCGTTTTCCAGTCCTTCAACCTGGTGCCGACCATCAACGCCAAAGACAACATCCTGTTGCCGTTGTCCTTGGCGGGCAAGAGCCATGACCGCGAATGGTTTAACACCGTCATCGACGCGTTGGGGCTGCGCGACCGCCTGAGCCACAAACCTCATGAACTCTCCGGCGGACAGCAGCAGCGTGTGGCCGTGGCCCGCGCACTGCTCACCCGACCCGAAGTAGTTTTCGGCGACGAACCTACCGGAAACCTGGACTCGCGGACCGGTGCCGAGGTGCTCTCGCTGATGCGGACCTCAACGCGTGAAATGGGGCAGACCATCATCATGGTCACCCACGACCCGGCGGCCGCCTCCTACGCAGACACCGTGCTGTTGATGAAGGACGGAAGCATTGTCGGCCAGCTGGAGGACCCGACCGTGGCCACCGTGACCGAGGCTTTGGCCTCCTTGGCGGAGTAAACGATGCTGCACGTAGCCCTCTCAAACATCAAAACCTATGCGCGGCGGTATATTGCCGTGATCCTCGCGGTGGCCATTGGCACCGCGTTCTTGGCGGCGACCTTGGCCGTGAACACTTCAACACGCGCCACCCTGAAGAACTCTTTGGGTGATACCTACAAAAACGCTGACCTCGTGGCCTTCCAGGACTGGGAACTGGTCAGGGGCGACGCGAACTTCGAATTCACCGACATCGATTCAAAACTGGTCCAGGCGATCCGGGAACTCCCAGAAGTCTCCACCGCCTACGGCACGGCCTTCGAATCCGCCGAGCTGCACACCTCAGATAACGGCTACCAGGTGCTGCTCCAGCCGGTTTCCGCCGAACAAAACCTCGGCGGCATGGAACTGCTTGAAGGCCGTGCACCGCTGAACGCCAACGAGGTCATCATCGATGATGCGCACGCCGAACAGATGAAAGTCTCGGTGGGGGACACCGTGGGGCTGACCGTTGCGGAGTCGACCAAGGACATGAAGGTGGTGGGCATCCAGCGCACCAGCACCGATCCGCAACTCTCCGGCTATGCCATGGCCGGAATGGAGGAATCGTCCTGGGCAAAGATTGCCAGCGAGGTAACCTCTTTCCAGAACATTGTGATCAACGCCAAAGATTCGGTTCCCGGAGCGCAGCAGGCGCTAGCCAGCTACTTTGCCGAGCACCAGATGAAAGACGTTGCGGTGTTGACCGCGGATGAAAAGGTCATCAAGGACGTCGCCTCGCTGACCGACGGCACCGATCAGCTCACCGTGGTGCTGCTGATCTTTGCCCTGGTGGCACTGGTGGTCACCGGGCTGGTGGTGGTGAATACCTTCAACGTGGTGATTGCCCAGCGCACCCGTGAACTGGCACTGCTGCGCACCCTGGGAGCCAAACGGAAACAAATCCGCAGCTCCGTGCTCATCGAAGCCGTGGTGATCGGCATCCTCGCCTCGGTCATTGGCGTGGCCCTTGCCGTTGCCTTGATGGCTGGCCTGATTCAATTGCTGCATGTATTGGTGCCGAACCTGTCCTACGCCACCCTGGCCCTGAATCCCACCGGACTGGTAGTTCCGCTGGTGGTGGGTATCGCCATGACGGTGATTGCCGCAAGCCTCCCGGCCCGCCGGGCCATGAAACTGGCCCCGCTGGCAGCCCTGCGCCCCTTTGATGCGGCAAGCGTCAAAAACCGCGCAGGCAAAATGCGGATCGTTTTCGGTGCACTGCTGACCCTGGCCGGAGCCGGCCTGCTGATCTGGGGGACCGTCAAAGGATCGTTGCCGATCGCTTTTGGCGGCGGGCTGTTGTCCTTCCCCGGCATCCTGATGCTCGCCTCACTGTTCGTCCCGGCCAGCGTGTTCGGTATCGGACGACTTGTAGCCGGACGCTCGGTTGCCGGGCGTTTGGCGGCGCTGAACGCGGTGCGCAACCCGGGGCGCACCACCGCGACCGCCACGGCCCTGCTCATTGGTGTCACCCTGGTCTCCATGATCATGGTGGGAGGACAGACGGCCAAGGCGAGCCTGAACAACTCCATTGCGGGGGAGTTCCCGGTTGACCTGATCCTCACCCTGGACCAGAACGGCGAGGACGGTGCCAAGGCCCAAAACCTCGCTCAGGAACTACTGACCCTCGACGGCATCGAGCAGACGTCCACCTTCGTGTCAGGCTACGCAGAAATTGCCGGTCAGGAAGAATTCGGTGCCATCTCGCTGCTGGGTGTTGACCCGCAAACCTTCTCCAAGGTGGCCCTGGACCAGGACATCGTGCCTGAGGACGGCCAGATCATCCGGGTCAACACCGGCGGTGTCAAGCAGCCCGAAACCCTCACCATTGGAGGTCAGGAGCTTTCCGTGAAGGTCTCCTCGGCTTCGCTCTATCAGGACTTGGTCACCCAAAATACGTTCGAGCGGCTGAGCCTGGATGACATGGGCGGTGAAAATACCGGTGTGCTGATCAAGGTTGAGCCCAACCTTTCCACCTCCCAGATCACCGAACTGGTGGATAACATCGGTGATGTGGCGAACGTCGAGTCGTACATGATTGACGGCGGCGTGGTGCAGAACGCCATGTTCTCCCAGGTCATCGACGTGTTGTTGGCCATCGTTTCCGCGCTGCTGGCGGTCGCGGTATTGATTGCGCTGATCGGTGTGGCTAACACCCTGAGCCTCTCGGTGCTCGAACGCACCCGCGAGAACTCGTTGTTGCGGGCCCTGGGCCTGAAGAAGAAGCAGCTGCGAGCCATGCTGGCCCAGGAAGCGGTGCTGATCGGCGGGGTGGCCGCCCTGCTCGGCCTGGTCCTCGGTGTGGTGTACGGACTGCTCGGAGCGCACGCGACACTGTCAACGGTCGGTGAAATGACCTACGAAATTCCGTGGTTGCAGCTGGCACTGGTGCTGGTGGTGAGCATCGTGGCCGCCTTGCTGGCCTCCATCACCCCGGGGCGCCGCGCGGCGAAACTCTCCCCGGTTCAGGGGCTGGCCACCGAATAATAGTCCGGGACCTCCTGCGGCATCGAAAGCCCGGGGCAAATGAACTCATCATTTGCCCCGGGTTTTCGCGTTGTATCCTAGGTGCCATGAACATCGAACTGATGCGTTTTCGTGTCAAGCCGGGCAAAACCGAGCAGGTAGATCAATGGCTTGAGTTTCTCAATAACAATATGCCGGCCGTGCTTGAAACCTTGGACGGGGAGAAAATGTATGTTGAGACGATCTTCAGCGAAACACTTGATGCAGTCCAGTACCTGTATTGGTACAGCATCCAAGGCGAAGGCGGCATCGAAGTCCGCGACTCAACCCACTGGATCGACGAGATTCACCTGAAGTACTGGGACGAGTGCATCGACCCGGAATTCACCCCGCAGACCCTGACCCCGCGGGTGAGCATGATTCCGCAGCGAATCCAGGAACAGATGCGCTGAGCCTGGAGGTAGCAACAGCACACCGGGACCGAAAACGCAGTTGAATGCGGTTTCGATCCCGGTGTGCGGCCGTCTCCGGCGGTTGACTAACCGCGCAACGTGATGGTGGTAGCCATGGCCGGGGAACGGCCGGTGGTGACAAATCCCGAGATGTTCGAACCCGGGTGCTTGATGATGTCGGTAATCGAACCCAAATGGCGGCTCAGATCGATCTTGTCTTCCGGGGCGGCGAGCACCAGGTGGAAACCGAACTCCTGCAACGCGCGGATACCCGCCGCGGCGTACTCGGAGTTGGCCTGGATAAACGCTTCATCAATCATCACCGTGCCGAAGGACGTGAACCCCGCCGTGGCGAAGCCCAGCTGATAAGCCAGCGCGGCCCCCATGATAAACGAGGTGAACCGCTGGCCCTCGCCTCCGGAAAGTGTGCCCGGCTCCAGCCCGGTCTCCACCTCGCCGTTGGGTTTGTGCTCGTTGCAGCTGATCACCACATGCTGGCGTACGTCGAGCACGGTTGAACGCCATGCCGACAGGCCCGGATCGCTCAGCGCGGACACCAGGGTTTCCAGCGCCTGATAGGAACTGGCCAGGGTGCCTTCATCCTTGGTGGTGTAGGCGTCCTGCAACGCGTTTTTCAGATCGCTGCGGAATGCGGCAGCCTCTGCCGGGATGGAGTTTTCCACCTCGAGGCGCAACAACGAGCCATGCTCGAAGACCACTTCACCGAGGATTTGGTTCAGCGGTTTGATCCGCTCGGAGATCATTCGCCGCTCTTCATCCAACAGCTGCAACAGGTCGCTAAAACGTTCGTAGGAGCGGTTGGCGAAGTATTCGCGGAACTGCGCCTCATGATGCGGCAGGCCGTCCGCGACGATCTGCTGATGCAGCTGCGCGTAGTGCTCCGCCGCCTCCGGGGAGGTGCCATGGGTTTGGGCCTGGGAGCCGCCGAATTCGCGGGCAAACCGGCGGAAGGTTTCGCTCAGTGCACCGCCGATCTCTTGGCGCTGCGTGTTCAAATCGTTCAGCTGGCTGGACAGCTGCAATTTGACCTCTGCGAAGGCGGCGGAAATCTGCTCCGAGGCGGGGCTGTTGCCGGTGGAGACCTCTTCCAGCAGCGGGCCGAGTTGCGTGTGGCTGCGCAGGGCGGCGGAAACCTGCTGCAACCAGTTATCGGAACTGTCGGCAGCTGAGGCCAAAACCTTCTGCGCCCGCTCGATATGCAGGTCGAGTTCGCTCACCTGGGAACGAACCAGCGCCAACGCGCCGACCACCTCTTCGGTTTCTGCTTTCGCCGCATCGATTTGGCTGCGGACCCGCGAGGAATCACCGGAAAGGGCGAGTGCATCCCCCAGCTTTTGCTCGCTGCGGCGCAACGCCTCCAGCGCCGGGGCGGCATCGAGCTGGGCAAAGGTGCGTTCATCGTTGACTAGCGCACCAAGCAGCTGGGCCTTGGACAGCACCTTGGTTTTGGCGGCGCTGCGTTCATCGGCGGCGTTTTTGGCATCCTGGACCTTGATCTCCAGGCGTGCAGCCTTGGACTGCAGCTCGGAAATTTTCGCCTCATTGGTGAAACCCAAAAGGTACTCGGACGCCGGCAGCGTCCGGGTGTCGCGCTCAAAGCTGCCCGACCCGGTTTTGATGGTTCCTGCCGGGGTGATCGCCTTGGGATGGATGTGGATGGCCGCGTCATTCTCCACGCAGACCAGCGGATAATCGGCAGCGATTTTGGCGCGCAGCCAGGTGCCGGCCTCTCCCGGGGCGAAGTCCAGTTTGGTGACCAGATCGGCCGGTCCCGGAGCGGCTTCGCGCGGCGCCAGGGAGATGTCCGCCCAGCGCACCCTGCCCAACCCGTCGAGTTTGTCGATGGCGTGGGTGACTTGGGTGAGGAACTCGCCGGGGACCAAAATGGTTCGAGCCACCGAATGCAGCGCCTTTTCGGCGGCCAAACGCCACATGGCGCAGTCGGCGGAGACATCCATCAGCTCACCGGCAAAGGGCAGCTGCTCTTCGCGCAGCGAACAGGCCGAGGCGATGGTGCGCCGGGCGGCGACCGAACGGTCGTCGATATTGGTGCCGCGACGCTGGTAGGAGCGGATCTGCTCGTTCAGGGTTTCGGCCCGCTTGCGCAGGTTGACCAGCGAGGCCATGGCCTCGTATTCAACGGTTTGCGCATCCTTGGTGATTGAATCCAGTTGCTGCAAGGTCCGTGCCGCGTTGGCGCGCAGCTCATCCAACCCGGTGGCGCTGAATTCGAAACCGAGGCCGGCCTCATCGGCTTGCTCGCTGAGCGCCCGGAGCACACGTTCCTTCTCGCTCAGCGCCTTGCGGGCGGCATCGGCTTCGCGTTCCAGCAGCATCAGCGAGGCGGAGCCGGCGGAGTCATGGGCCGCCTCCAGCGCCTGCAACTGGTCATCCAGGGCATTTTTGCGTTCGCTCAGCGAGGCTTCCTGGGCCACCAGGCCCTGATGCTCGCGGCGATGGGTGGCCAGGTCATTGCGCAGCACCAGCTGGCGCACCTGGGCCTGAAGCTGTTGCAGCTCGGTTTCCAGAAGCTGGCGGGTGGCGCCAATCTGTTCGGCCAACAACCGATAGGCGCGGTCCTGGTCCGGAACGGCCGCCAACACGTCGCGTTGGGCGCGCGCGGTATCCAGCTGCCGGTAAATGCCGCGCAGGTGAGCGAAGTCCTCCACTGCAGCCGCGGCGGCCTTCAACGTGGCAGGCTCTTCGAGCACCTCGTGGCGGAAGAACTGGTTCACGCCCTTGGCTAGGCCTTTGCCGTTTTGCAAGGTGCGCAGCAGGGCGAACGCCTTGTCGCTTTCAACACCCAGGCGCCGGCGCAACCGATCGATGAATGCCTTATGCGTCTCGAAGGCTTCGGTGGGGGCCAGCGCCTTGGACAGCGAAGAGACCGTAAAACGTCGCGGTCCATGATTCTCCAGTTGCGCAATGTCCAGCGCGCCTTCGCACAAAAGATAGTGTTTGGAAACCTGTCCCTCCAACCCGGCATCCGGCAGGTCGAATACCGCCCCGGCGCTGAGCGTGTTGCCCAGACCGTCTTGGTAGCTGAGCAGCACGGCACTCCACGTAGCACCGGGGCGTTGGAACACGGTGCCGGTGCTGGTTTTGAATTTGCGTCCGCGCATATAGGAAAAGGTGGTGCGGCGGTCCTCGCGGGTTGCCGCGTCGTTAGCCGACTCGTTGAGCCGCGGGCTGGCGAAAAACACGTGCCCCATGGCGTCGAAGAGTGTGGATTTGCCAACCCCCGGGTGCCCGGTGACCAGTGTTCCGGCCCGGTCCACCCCCACGTCATGCAGCCCGTGGAAGGTTCCCCAGTTCACCAGCTGGACGCGCGAGAGCCGGTGCTGGCCGGGGTTGATTTCGCCACCCAGCGGCAGCGTCATTTCAATACTCATCGGCTACTCCTGCACCAGTGGGTCGGTCTGTTCGGATGTCTCGGCGTCATCCGGTTCGGCCTGCGAAAGATTCAGCACACTCTCATTGGCGTCGATCGCGGCGAGATATCGGGGGATGTCCTGGATCGAGGAGATCGGCAGGGCCATGGCCAGGGCCGGGGAGATCCGGAATTCGTCGGCAAGTTCGGTGTTGGTCAACAGCCGGAGGGAACCGAGCCGGGCAATCGCCGCATCGCAGGATTCGGCGAAACGTTTGTCGTCGCGGTCGGTCGCTGAACGGTGCTCGGAGAGGACTTCATGCATACCGGCGCGGGAAATCACCGCGCCAACCCCGGTACCGGCCTGCTGTTCCAGCACTAGCCGCAGGCGTAACGCCAGCAGGGTCTCATCTCGTTTGAGCGGACGGCGCGGGGCGATCGGGGCGGTGTGTGCCTGCTCGATATCCACCGGTGCCAACATGGCGATCTTGCGGTCCATATCCAGGCGCAAGACGAGGAAGATCTCGGAGAAGTAGGCGCCCAGGGTGTCCTGGGTATCGATCAGCAGCTGCCAGGCTGCGGCGTCGGTGGAGCCATCCAGATACGGGCCGCGCAGCAGCCGTACCAACAGCTGGCGCAGCGCAAGCGGGAAACTGCCGGAATCGCCGTCGAACAACGGGTCGGTGATCGGTGCGGCGTATGAGTCGGTGTAGGTCATAGCGGCTCCTTCGTGAAGCTCAGGGCGGGCAGGTATGCGGTGCGGGTCGAACCGTCCAGCTGGGTGAACTCGACGCTCAGCAGCTCGCTGGTGTGCAGCGTTTCCCCGTTGGTGCGCCCTATTTCAATCAGCGCCCGGATGGTGTTCAGGTGCTGGTGTTCCGGTGGAAGTTCGTTGAACATTTTGTCCAGGCGAACCGGTGATTCGCTGGACCGGCGCACGGACGCGGTGATCGCCTCGCGCAAGGCAGGCATGTCCGCTTCCGGGGTGCTGGGGGTGCGGATGATGTCTTGGGCGCTGAACTCCGGCGCCTGGGCCAACGGGGGAGGGGCCACATGCTCGGAGGGGTCATAGATCCCCAAGCCGTGCAGGGTCACGAACTGCGGGGCGAACAGCTCCATCGGGGCCAGGCCACTGCGCGGTTTCAGGACCAGCGACTTGTTGATCGCGGCTTCGGCTTCACGGACCGCCCGGCGCAGGAGTTCGGCTTGTTTATAGTCTTCGGACTGGACAAAGGCGTGCAGGGACTCGGAAAGTTTGCCGTAGGAGGTGTGAACTTCGGTAGCCTGGCGGCGCAGCTCGCGCAGCAGGTTGGTAAGGATCTGGCGTTCGGGGGCGTCCAAGTCATCGACGAAGTCGCGTTCCAACACCTCGGCCAGGGCGGCACGGAATCGTTGCTGGGCTTCGGGTGAGTTGAGGAATTCGGTGAAGCCGCGGAAGGTTTCCCCCTCAGCCGTTGAACGCAGCTGGCGGTCGGCCTCCAAGACCTGCCCCACCGCAACTCCCTTGGCGGTCGAGGCATCCAAAATTCCCTCGCGCAGCGAATGGAGCATGTCCTGCACCCCATCACGCATGCGGCGGAAGTCCGCCGGAAGGCTTGCGGCCAAGTCCAGCACGGAGCGGGCGGCAGACAACGCCGTGGTTCGGGACAGCACCGCAGGATCAGTGCCGGTGCGCAGCTGGTCGATCTGCGCCTGGCGCAACGCGATCTGGGATTCCAAGGCACGAATACGCGCCTCGGGATCCGGGTCGGTTTCATGGGCTAGGGATTCCAGCGAGGACAGCAGGGTGTTCAAGCGCGAAGAATTCAGGTGTGAATCGTCGGTGGAGAAATCCGCCAGAAAACGCAGCGTGCGCAGGGTCTGGGCGCTGGGTTCATAAACGAAGCGTCCGTCGATCAGCGGCCGGGCCAGCAGACCTTGTTTCACCCAGGTTTCGGCGAAGTCTTGCGCGGTGTAGGACTGCGGAATCTGTTCATCGCTGCGTCGCGCGGTTTTCAGAAAAGAATCCAGCGAGGCATGAAATAGTTCCAGGGCGATCCGCGGACGGTCGGCGGTGAACTCGGCTCGAATAAATGCGACCGCCCAGGGCTGAGCAGTTAAGAGCCGGTACGCCGCCGAGCTTCTGAACTGCTGGGACTGAATCCACAGGCTATTCGCGCGGTGCGAGGGCTGCATGCATTTCCTTGATCTTCTCGACGCCTAACCAACTAATTCTAGAGCATCAGGCTCCACCCGAAATGTGTGGGCTCTGCGTGCAAGATGTCAGTTCCGTATCGATTTGAGTAATGAACTGGGATTCGGTGTTATTGGACCGGCGCCCTGTGTAGTGTCGGAACCAGGCCGGAATAGCACCAGATCGGTGTGATGGCGGTTCGTTTCGGGTATGGAGGTTAAAGCGGATGAAGTTCGTACGGTGGATGGCGGCGGGAATACTGGTGGTTGCGCTCGCCGGATGCAGTAGTGAGCAATCCAACCCGCAGGATCCGGCGAACGATGATGCCGCCGCGGCCCAGGCCTCCAAACAGGCCGCCGAGGAAGAGGCGCGCGTGGCCGAAACCAAAGCTGAAATCAACCGGTTGGCCGATGGGTACGATTATTCGGCCGCGATCAAGCTGGCCGCCAAAGACTCCAGCGAAGAGCTGACCAAGATGGTCCCGGGGCTGGAGGACGAAAAGGCCCAGACCGTTGCCTGGGAAACACCGAATCAGATCCCTCACCTGTTTTTCCATTCACTCGTGATCGACACCGACCGCGCCTTCGACGGTGACAATGCCGCGCAGGGATACAAGGACTACATGGTGACCCAGAAAGAGTTCACCGCAATCATCAAAGAGCTCTACGCACGGGATTTTGTATTGGTGAATCCGGAAGATTTCGCCGCTGAAGATAAAAAGGGCAACATGGCCTATCGCAAGATCATGTTGCCCGAGGGCAAACAACCGCTGGTGCTCTCGGTGGATGACGTGAGCTACTACGAATACATGGACGGGGACGGCTTCGCGAGCAAGTTGCTGGTGGACAAGAACGGCAAGGTCCGCAACGAATACACCGACGCCAAGGGGAAAACCCACGTGGGAGCCTACGACGTCACCACCATGATCGACGACTTCGTGGACGAACACCCGGACTTCTCCTACCGTGATGCCCGCGGCTTGGTGGCCATGACCGGGTATAACGGCGAGTTCGGCTACCGCACCTCGGCCAGCCAGTACCCGGAGAACAAAAACCTGGAAAAGGACCAGAAGGCGGCCACCGAGGTCGCCAACGCCATGAAAGAGGAAGGCTGGGTTTTCGCTTCGCACTCCTGGGGGCACATCGCTACCGGCACCGTGGACATGGCTCGCTTTAAACGGGATATGAAACTGTGGAAGGCGGAGGTTGAACCGATCGTCGGCAAGACAGAGCATCTGATCTACCCGTTCGGCTCAGACATCGCCCATACCGCAAAATACTCCGGCAGCCGCTACGAATACCTGAAAGACCAAGGGTTCAAGTACTTCTACGGGGTGGACGGGACCATCCGTGCCTGGATGCAACAGACCGATAACTACCAACGGCAGATGCGTATCAACATCGACGGGCTCCAGTTCGAGAAGGAACAGCGCGGGGACCGTCCGGTGCTCGCCGAATTCTTCGACGTCGACAAGGTCATCGACCCGGCACGCTAAGCACTCCGGGCCGAATCCTCGACGCACCCATCGGCGGTCACAGGGCCATGAATGCACCGAGCTGTGACAGCGCGGCAGGACTGGAGGGCAGGTAGTCGGTGAGCCGGTCGCTACGCACAACAACCGCCTTCCACTGGCCACGCGAGATCGCCACGTTGATGCGGTTGCGGTTGAGCAGGAAATCGATGCCCCGGGCTGCATCCGCGGCACTGGAACAGGCCATGGTCACCAGCACCACCGGAGCTTCCTGGCCCTGGAACTTGTCAACTGTACCAACCCGTACCTCGCCGAGCCCCTCGGCTTCGAGGATCTCGCGGACCAGGTTGACCTGCGCGTTGTAGGCCGCGACCACCAAGATGTCCTGGGTGTCCAGCGCCCGGGCCGGTGCACCGGGTCCCGGAGTCCATTCAAGTCCCAGATGTTCGCGCACCACCTGGACAATTTCCCCGGCCTCCTCGATGCTGCTCACGGTGTTGCCGCGGTGCTCCACCAGACGGGTTTGAACCCCGGCAAAACTTCCATCCAGGATGCGGTCTCCTGCCGCGGGGGCGGAGAACAGCTGATGGTCATAACTCAGCGCGGAGACCTTGGCGCACAACGCCGGGTGCATACGCCACGACGCGGCGAGGAAATAGCCCAACTCCCGGGGCAGCACCGCACGTCCATTGGAAAGCCACCCGAGGGCCGATTCATCCACCGGTTGCGGGTGCGAGCCCTGGGTCACCTGCGGCAGCTGCTGTGGATCTCCGAGCAGCAACAGGTTGCGTGCGGCCTGGGACACGGCCAGCGTGTTGGCCAGCGAGAACTGGCCGGCCTCGTCGATCACCAGCAGGTCCAGGCTGCCGGCGGGAACCTTGGAACCGGTCATGGTCCACGCGGTTCCGCCGATCAGCGCACCACCCTGCCTGGAGAGCACTGCGGACAGATCGTCTTTGCTGGTGCCGTGCCACGGGACCGGATCCTTGTGTTTGACCTCCTTGGCCACAAATTCCGGGTCCACGCCGGCGGCGATCGCCTTGTGCAGCACATTTTCTACCACCGCATGGGACTGGGCCACCACCCCGATTTTCCAGCCCGCGTTTACCAGCTCGCGGATCACATGAGACGCGACAAAGGTTTTGCCGGTGCCCGGAGGACCCTGCACCGCCAGGTATGAGTTGTCCAGATCTTTCAGGGTCTGCACCACGGCCTGATACACCTGGGTGCTTCCATCCACCACGGCCGGCTCTGCCGGGGCGGACAAGGTCTTCAAGCGCGGCGGAATACGGCGCAGGATGTCGATGCCCGGTTGCCGCGGGAGCACCGGAACCGTGGAACCCACCTGAATGGCGATCTGAGCCAACGCCTGGTCGATGCTCTGGGTGGCAATGGGTTTGTCCGGGGTCAACGCCACCGGGAAAGCCCCGTACTCGGGGATTTTGCCGCTGGTTTTCTCCGCAATCGTGATCCACCCCTCGCCGAGTTCCACCACGGTGGCATTAAACGCTCCGCCGCGTAGGGCCTCGTCATCAACTTCCATTCCTTCGGGTAACGGAGCTGCGAACATCGCGAAAACACTGGACCCGGGGGAGAGCAGCGACCCTTCGGCCAGGGTTCCGCGAAGCCGCGAAGTCCGGGTGAGGGTGCGTGCTCGCGGTGTTGCTTTCTGCCAGGGCTCAAGGACCTGCGCCGAATCAACCATAAACACCCCGCGCACGTCGGAGAACTCGTCCATTGGCTTGGAAAGCCGGTCGAAGTGATCCCACCAGTACTGCTTCTTTTCACGGCGGTTGTAGCCGGTGGCGGCGGCAACCATCGCAATGGCGCGGTCATCGGCGCTGAGTGGTTCGGACTGGGGAAGGGCCGCCAGGTAGTTGTGCAGCCGCAGTTCCTCGGGAGTCGGTTCGTATTCCTCGGTGGCTTCCTGGACTGCCGACTCGGAAATCAGTGCATGCGGTTGGAAATCCCCCACGGACAGCAGCCAGTCCCGCAGGCGCAACGTCGACAAACAATCGTATTCGTTGTAATCGGCGATGGAATCCAGCATGTGCTGGGCCGTGCGGGAATCACCGGAATCCCGGGCTTCCATGTATTGGGCGTAGGCGACCACCGAGGCCCCGGCATCGGTGACCTCGCCCGCGCGCAGGTGCTCGCCCATATACAGCGGCTCAAGTTTTTTGATGGAGTAGGAACGGGTCGAAACGACCAGCGAATTGCGCACGGTGTCATACAGGTCGATCAGCAGATTCTCGCGTAGCCACTGGTCCACCTGGTCCTCTCCGGCAATGTGGACCTGGGAGAGCTTGCGCAGGGCGCTCTTCTCATACGCCGCGTAGTGGTAGATCTTCATGTTCGGGAAGCGGCGCCGGCGTTCTTGAACGTATTCGATGAAGTCGAGGAATGCCTGGCGCTCGCCGGCCCTGCTGTGCGCCCAGAAGGGGCGGAAGACCGGTTCGCCGGT
Source organism: Glutamicibacter sp. NPDC087344 (assembly GCF_044744225.1). Taxonomy (NCBI): domain Bacteria; kingdom Bacillati; phylum Actinomycetota; class Actinomycetes; order Micrococcales; family Micrococcaceae; genus Glutamicibacter; species Glutamicibacter sp. NPDC087344. The sequence continues at coordinate 81,849 of NZ_JBIUXY010000010.1, forward strand.
GTCGTTCTCGATGACACCGAACAGGTACTCCAATCCCCAGGAATCATCTAACGGCTCCTGATACAGCGGATCCCCTTCGAAATCGAAAAAGATATCACCCTGGTCGGGGTTGGGCAGGCTGGAGATGGTGTGCGCGTCTTTGACCCGATAGGAGACACCTTGGGTGGTTCCATCTTTTTCACCGATGCCAAGCTGCATCTTCGCCTGCTCCACGGTGCGGGCCAGCGCGGTGCGCGGCTCTGGTTCAAGGGCGGCCAGCTGGTCGATGCTGAAGATCCCCTGGCGCCTGAGCTTTTCACGCTGCGCCATGGACATGCCGGCGACCAACAGGACATCACGGTTTTCTTCCACCTGCTCGGCGCAGACGCCGCACCGTCCACAGATGCGAAGTTGGTCCGAATCCCACGCCACCGTGCCATCGGAGGCAATATGTGAGTGCACCATGTCCAGGAACCGGGTGCGCTGGGCGCGGAAGACCGGCAAGATCTCGTCAATCCGATGAGTCGAATGGGTGCCGTCACCCAAAACGAGGGTTGTGGAGGGGTGGACCTCGATCCCTTCGGCCATCATCTGATCCGCGTAGGCCGCGACTTGAAGCAGTGCGCTGACCCGCGCATGGCGGGCAAGTTTTGTATCCCAGACGGCCCAAGTTCCGTCCTGCTGGCGCACCAAAAAGTCGGCGAAACCCACAAACGACCCGTCAAAAAACGTCGCCTGGAAGATGACGTCTGCCCCGCTGCGCAACACGGCGATGGTTTCGTCATGGGCCTGGCGCAGGGATTGTTCGTTCATCTGCGGCCGGTTAACAAGCTGCTTGACACCGGTCCCGGTCTGCGGGTTGTACTCACCGTAGGTTTGCACCAGCTGCTCCAGGACCCGGTGTTCATGGACGTCGCCCAACAAGGCGGTGCGGTGCAGCATTTCGTCGGTGACGGTTTCTGGCTGTTCGCGCCGTTTCAGCTTGATGTCCAGCACAAACAGCGACTGGTATTGGCATTCCACGGCAATGGAGAGGTCGCTGGCCGAAAATACGAGGTGTTGGTCCAAAAAGAACACGGGGCCGGTGCCTTTCGCCGACTAGATAGGTACCTAGTCAACGTAGCACTCGACCCCGACAAAAAGATTATTCTGGTTCTTACTGGTCAGTTGCTTTCTTTTTGCCGCCCAGCAGCAGTGAGAGGACACCGACCCCGGCGGTTACCGAGTTGACAGCCGGCCAGGCGCCCATCTTTTTGGCCAGCGGGTGGGAAGCGCCAAACCCGCCGAGGTAGGCACTGATCAAGGCCACCGCCGTGGCGGTACCTGCATCCTTCTTCCAGATGAGGAATGCGCCAACACCGGCGGCACCCAGGACCACTGCTGCCAGCGGACGCTTTTTGGTCGCACGGCCGGTTGCGTAGCCACCAGCAAGACCGGTCACGGCAAGCGCAGTTGAAGCCAAACGGGACACGAGGAACCTCCATATAGATAAGTAGAGCTGATGACCCCATCTTATGGTGAGCAGCTGTGACTATTCCTAGAACATGACCAACACCGTGTTGTGCGTAGCCGCACCGCACGCCGAGCTTGGAAGAATGGAAACGTACTACAGTCGCAGGGCGCATCCAGCCCGAGCAGGAGAGCTGAAATGAACCTGAATATTGGCGAAGCTTGGGCTCGCCTCGCACAGCCGGTTGCCGTGGACCTGCAGAGCTGGCAGTGGGTTGCGCTGGCCGCTGTGGTGGGCCTGCTGGTGCTACCACGCCGGGTCTGGCGTATTACCGGCTTGTACTCCACCCTCGTTCACGAGATGGGGCACATTGTCGCGGCCATGCTGACCGGACGTTTTGTGATGGGGCTGCGGTTGGGATGGGATCATTCCGGGGAAGTTGTCAGTCGTGGCCGCGGAAAGTTCTCGGTCATTTTTTCTGGTTTGTTCGGCTACCCGGCCCCGTTGTGGGTCTCTGCTGTGATGCTGTGGGCCGTTTCGGCGGGGTACGCCGGCCGGGCGCTGGGTATTTATGCGCTGTTTTTCGTGATCGCCCTGTTTTTCGCCCGCAACTGGCCTGCGCTAGTGGTGTGCCTGATCACTTCCGCGGTGGCATTCGCGGTGGTTTTTTTCGCTCCGGCCAGCGCCTACATTTATCTTGCCTTGCTGATTTCCGGCTTCTTGCTCCTGGCCGGGGTCAAGGACTTTGTGAAGGTGATTGCGGTTCACACCTGGCGGCGGCAGGACGTTGGCCAGTCTGACGCGTATCTGATTGCCCACGCGACTGGTACCTTCGCCAGCCTCTGGCTTGTGGTGATGCTGATCTTGGGTGCCACCGGGTTTTTATGGGCGGCCAATAGCCTCATCAGTCTCTTCTGAGACGTGCTGCTCGGCGGCCCTTTTGACGACCCAGCGGGAAACGAGCCAGGCGACGGTGGCGCCCAGCACGACGGGTGCCAGCTTGGTCTTGCGCCGTGTTTTTCCGGATGGATCCATCTGCATGTCCTGTAGCGGGTCCCCGCCGTGCTGAATCCGGATGTCCTGGGCTTGGACAAGGTCGCGGTAGTTGGAGAGGGATTTTTTGGCGATGAGTGTTGAATCGCGGATGGGTAGCTGAACGACTTCTGCCGCGGGCATCCCGGTGCGCAATTGCCGAAGCCTGATGAATTCGATATCCACCAGCGCACCGAAGATCAACGCAATGTTGCTGACCCAGCAAGCGATGATCAGCACGATGAGACCACCAATGGTTCCATAGGTCGCCGAGTAGGTGGCGAAATTGCTCAGATAAAAGCTGAAACCAACTACCGACAATCCCAGAATGATGAGCGCGGTGATGGTGCCGGGCGAGAACCACTGAAACGTCGGTCGTTTGACGTTGGGCGTGAAGTAGTAAAGCAGGGCAAGAACCAGCAGGAACACGACGAGCAGGGCTAGTGGTTTAACCAGGTTGACGATCGTGACGAAGTTGTCTCCGAGACCGAAGATATTACCCAGTGCCATGGCAACGGAACCGGAGACCGCAAGCAGCACCATGGTCACTACCGCCAAGATCATGATCAGCAAGGTGATGAAGAACATCTGGGGGCGGCGCTTCCACTGCGGGCGCCCCTCGCTGACCTTGAAGAGCCGGTTCATCGACCGTCCGAAGGCCGTGACATAGGCCGAGGTGCTCCATAACGCGCCTAACGAACCGACGGTAATGGCCAGTGTCGTCCCGGTCGCATGGTCCGAGAGCGTAGTGAGAAGCTGTGCCGCCGTAGTCATCAATTGTTCAGATTCGGCGCTGAGCGTTTCACCGTTGGGTGCCAGCGCCCTATTTAGCACTTCCAACATCCATTCGGTGCCGTCTTCGCTGGCTCCCACCAACGTCAGCAGTGAAATCAGGGCCAAGAGGCCCGGGAACATTGCCAACACCATGTAGTACGACAGCGAAGCAGCGCCATCAAGCCCTTCGGTTCTAAAAAACTCGCGGACGGCCCGCGGGTAGCAGAGATACGCCTCGCGCCATCTTTCCTTCGTTGAACTTTTCATCACGGCAAGAGCTTCCTCTGCTGCCCAATGCCGGGCTCCGGACCTAGTAACTTAAGGTTCAGACTACCGAAAAACGGTTCTGGATAGGCCAAAATGTGTACATACTGAGGATTCCACGCTTCAATTTCGCATAAAGTCGACCCGGCGATTCTGGAATCTCCTCAGCAGTCTTTATCCAGGTAAGCGACTTAGTGTTCTCGATTAAAGCTTGTGTATCTGTCAGGGTTGTGGAGGATCGGATTGCACGTTTTCCAGCTCTGCCTAGCACTGGACTTCGAAATATCGCTGTGCGCAAGTATCTTGGTGCGGGCCTGCAGGTCCGCAGGATGAGCTGGCTAAAACACTCTGCAAAGGTGGCGACTGCATCAATATCTTGGTCGAAGCTGATCTTCATTGGTTGATCAGAGTAATTTTCCATTGAAGTCGCATGTGGGGATACAGGAATCAAGCCACAAATTTATGGCTACGCACACCTCTTCTCCTCTGGGCTTCCATTGAGTGAGAATATCGCTAGCTCCGCTTGGGGAGCTATTCATCGTGGATGCGCGGAACTATGGGGCATCGATGAGTTGGTTATCAAGGAATGTCCGCATTAATTCAGTTTGAGAATGCTTTCCGACTCTATAGAGACGCTGGAGCTGCAATCCGTCGGATAGTGCAATGAGGAATTGCGCGGCCGCTTCGGGGTCAACACCAGTGCGCAGCTGACCTTCTTTGGCGGCTTCGGCGAATCCACGAGTCACGTTTTCCAGGACCACCTCGTATCGCTGGGTGAAGTACTGGTGGGCGGGGTGATCGGCAACGGAGGCCTCTGCGGAAAGGATGGCAAAAAGTTGTGTGAGATTATCTTCCGCTTCGTCGCGGGAAACGATGTTCAGTACACCTCGCAATAGGTCCGCCCCATGGCGCCCTAGGAGGTGATTATTGGCATCGAGATCGCGTTCCTTCAGGACTTCCTCGAGCAATTGCGCCTTGGTTGGAAAGTGATTCGTGATGCCCGGCACGGTCATCTCGGCGCCTCGTGCAATTTCGGCCATGGAGCTATTGAGATAGCCGTTTTTGGAAAAGACCTCGAACGCCGAGGCCAAGATCATCTCTTTGGTCTTGAGGGTTTTGGCGTATTCGCCACGAAGTTTACGGGTAGCAGTCACACGGCAAATTTAGCAGATTGACCAAGTTTCTTAAAACCTTTGACACCGAAGATTTTCGTGTTAGGCTCACTTCAGCGCTCGTCGATCGACCGCACTCACACCTTCTGGAAGGATGCCGTATGTTGCGCCGCACGAAGTTCACTGTTGTTGGAAGCCTGGTCGCAGCGCTTGCTTTGGCAGGTTGTTCAGGCTCCGGAAATGCCACCACATCTGATTCCGAAACACCCAGCGAGCTTCGTTTGGGCGTCGTAACTCAGCTCACTTCTTTTGCCCCGTGGGAAGCCTCTTGGGCTAACCAGTCTCCGTATCTTCAAGCCGTTTACGACACACTGTTGCGTACTGAACCCGATGGCACCATTGTCGAGGGTCTGGCTACCGAATGGACATGGGATGAAACTCGTACGCAACTGACACTTAAGTTGAGAGACTCGGTGACATTTACGGACGGAACTCCGCTCACCGCAGATGTTGCCGCGGAGAACCTCACCCGATTCCGCGACGGTACGAGCGAAAATGCATCGTTTCTAGCAGGAATGAAATCCGCCGAAGCAACTGATGAAACTACTCTGGTCATCACGCTGAATGCACCCGACCCGGCGCTCCCTGTCTACCTGAGCCAGAATGCTGGTCTAGTTGGTGCTCCAGCTATGTTCGACTCGGTTGACGCCCAAACTACACCGGTCGGTTCTGGACCATACAGCTTGGATGTTGACGAAACTGTGGTGGGCTCGAAGTACGTCTTCGATCGGAATCCGGAATATTGGGACCCGGAGAATACTCACTACGACGAAATTGAAATGACTGTCTACGGAGATCCCACCGCGCTGATGAACGCTGTTAAAGGCGGTCAGGTGGATGCTGCTAACGCCCAATCACCAACTCAGGGCCCGGAAGCTGAAGCTGCAGGGTTCACTGTAGAAAACTACGAACAGAACTGGACTGGGTTCCTCCTCTCTGACCATGATGGCAAGGTCAACAAAGCCTTGGGTGATGTACGTGTGCGTCAAGCCATTAACTATGCACTTGACCGCGAGGGACTTGTCCAAGCACTCGCAGGGGGTCTTGGAACTACAACCACCCAGGTTTTTAGTCCTAGCACTGCGGCCTATGATCCGGCCCTCGATAATCGGTATCCACATGACGTAGCAAAGGCCAAGGAATTGCTTGCTGACGCCGGATATCCGGACGGCTTCACCCTAACGATGCCCAGTAACGATTTTGTGCCTGAATCCGAATTTGCGATTTATGCAGAACAGCTGGGGTCTGTGGGAATCACCGTTGAGTGGGAACCAACTGGAGATGATCTTTTTGGCCGAGTGCTAGGTGGTGACTGGGCAGCCTTTAACTTTCTGCTACAGCTAGATCCAACTCCGTGGCAGACGGTTCAGTTTTCGATGCTTCCCGAATCCGTATGGAATGTTTTCCACGGTGCCGACGACACAGTAGCGAAACTTGCGGAGGTAATTCGTACAACCGAAGGAGCTGAAGCCGATACAGCAGCCAAAGAACTGAACGCGTACATCGTTGAGCAGGCGTGGTATGCCCCGGTGTATCGCCCCTACTCGGCATTCATGACGAATGCTTCGACACAGGCCAAAGTGCAAAGCGATAACGCTGTGCCGTACTTGTGGAACATCCAGCCCGCTCAGTGAAAGGAATAGTGTGTCCGGCACTAGTTGGACATACCGATTTAAACCATGACTTCCTTTATCTTTCGCAGACTACTTTCCGGTGTTCTCACCTTGGTAACAATCAGCGTATTTGGGTTCGTGCTTTTGTATTCAGGTGCCCATGACATTGCGCGCCGGCTCGTTGGAAACACTGCAGCACCCGAGATCGTTGCACGCAAGGAAGCCGAACTCGGGCTTGATCGACCCCTGATCGAGCAGTTCGTCGAATGGGCAACGGGGGCTATCAGTGGTGACTTGGGCCGATCATGGTTTTCCGGTCAGTATGTCGTTGACGCATTGGCAGCGCGACTACCGGTAACGCTTTCGCTCACTCTCGGAGCCACCGTACTCACACTGATTGCTGGAATCATGATTGGAGTCATCGCCGCCAGTAAACGTGGGGTAGCGGACCGAGTCACTCAAGTGATCTCGTTCGTCGTTTCGGCGGTTCCAGGATTCCTAATTGCTTTGTTCCTGGTTTATCTTTTCGGTCTGACGTTGCACTGGCTTCCTGCGACCGGATATATCCCCATAGAAAAATCGTTTACCGGATGGCTTTCGACGATAACACTCCCCATCGTCGCTCTGGCCCTAGGCGCGACCGCCAGCGTTGCCCAACAGGTTCGTGGAGCAATGATCGATACCCTGCGGCTGGACTACGTGAGAACCTTGCGATCGCGGGGTCTTCCATACAACCGCGTGGTGTACCGTCACGTGCTGCGCAATGCGGCCGGTCCGGCACTGAGTATTCTCGGGTTGCAAATCATTGTGATGTTCGGTGGAGCGGTCGTCATTGAACAGGTGTTTTCGGCACCAGGCGTGGGACAAGCCGCTGTGGCTGCCACCATTCAAGGCGATGTGCCATTGGTGATGGGAATCATTGTCGCGACAGGCCTATTTGTACTCATCATTAATCTTGTAATCGATCTGATTCAAGGTCTACTGAATCCGAAAGTGCGTGTGTCATGAGAGGGAAAAGCTCAGCTAACAAATCTATCGTGAGCAGACTAATGCGTAATCCCATGGGGTTCCTCGCTACGGCGTACCTCGGTGTGCTTGTTCTTGTCGTCGTGCTCGGCCCGTGGATTGTTCCATACGACCCCAACGCTGTTGATCTTAAACTTGTTCTCGCAGCCCCGGGCGATGGCCATCTGCTGGGAGGCGACAGCGCAGGCAGGGACGTATTTTCCCGTCTCATCGTTGGAACTTCAGTGAGCCTTGCCAGCGCTGCTGTTGCGGTCGCAGTCGCGGCAGTTTTGGGGGTGAGTTCTGGGCTCATCGCTGGCTATCGGCTGGGATGGTTCGATACCCTGACAAACTGGCTGACTTCTGCCATCTTGTCATTGCCTGCGATCGTGGTCCTACTTGCCGCCCGCGCCGTGCTCGGACCATCGATTTGGATCATCATGGTAGTTTTCGGCATTGTCTTGGCACCGTCTTATCACCGCATCGTTCACGGTGCGGTACGGGCTGTGCGCAACGAGCTGTACATTGATGCGGCTCGCGTCGCTGGCCTGAGCGACCTCAGGATTGTTGGACGGCACATCCTTACTGCGGTAAGAGCTCCGGCAATCTTGTTGACAGCAGGCCTATTTTCGGTAGCCATTGCGATCCAGGCCAGCCTAGATTTTCTTGGTGTTGGAGATAGTACGCTGCCCACCTGGGGTGGCATCCTTAGCGATGGTTTTGCCAATATCTCGCGTACTTCTTTACTTATGATCTGGCCAAGCATCATCATCGCCGTTACCTGTCTAGCCTTGAATCTTTTTGGCAATGCAGTGCGTGATGAATTGGAACAGACTGGTGACAGCCGTGCCGCAAAAAACGTTGAATGGAAACGAGTACAAGAACCCCATAGCCCGCTGCGCCATAGTGAGGACATCTCCAGTAATCCCGTTCTGAGTGTTGCGGACCTTTCCGTCGCCTACCGACACGCCTTGGGCTGGAATACCGTAGTTCATGGCATTTCGTTGGAGATTGCTCCGGGGGAGATCCACGCGTTGATCGGTGAATCGGGGTCTGGCAAATCACAAACTGCTTTTTCGATTCTGGGCTTGTTACCTGAGGGCGGGAAGGTTGTGTCGGGAGACATCAGATTTGCGGGTCTGAATCTCACCCAGGTCGATGAGAAGGAGTATGCCAAGCTACGAGGTCAACGCATTGGCTACATTCCCCAAGAACCCATGTCGAATCTCGATCCGACAAGAACTATCGGCGCGCAATTGCTAGAACCCCTGCAACTGGTCCTGAAGGTCAACCGTGGTGAAGCCACTGATCGGATCATGGAACTTTTGGATCGTGTGGGAATCCCCGATCCGCAGCGCTTATTCCGGCTCTACCCACATCAGATTTCGGGCGGTATGGCACAGCGAGTTCTGATAGCCGGCGCGGTGAGTCTTGAACCCGAACTGATCATTGCTGACGAACCGACAACAGCTCTGGACGTTACCGTTCAGGTTGAGATTCTGAACCTGCTGCGAGAACTTCAAACAGAACGAGGAATCGCCATGCTGCTGGTAACCCACAATTTTGGTGTCGTCGCAGACCTTGCGAACAGGGTTTCTGTGATGAGGGAAGGAACCATCGTCGAGCAGGGCACCGTGACTGAAGTTTTCGCCGCACCACAACACGAATACACTCGGGGACTTTTCGATGCACTACTTGACGATGCACCGGCGCGTGGTGCGCTTGCAGAGTGGGAGCTGGCATGACATCAACATCTAACCCATTGCTGGATGTCCGAGGGCTTCGAATAACTTATGCGTCCCGAGGATTTCGGCGATCGAATCCCGAGATTCTTCACGGCGTTGATTTGGACGTTCGTGCAGGTGAAACCGTTGGACTAGTAGGCGAATCGGGGTCAGGGAAATCGACCTTGGGGCGTGCGGTTCTGGGATTGGTTCCGGTAACCTCCGGTGAAATTCACTTCGCGGGTCAACGAATTGATACCTTGAAAACACGTGAACGACGAGGCCTGGCAACCAGTATTCAGGCGGTATTTCAGGACCCCTACTCATCGCTGAGCCCCTCGCTGACCATTGGCGATACTTTGTCTGAACCGTTGCGGGCCCAAGGAATCCAGCGCTCAGAGGCAACGCGGCGAATTGCCGAGTTGCTTGACTTAGTATCTCTACCCGCAGATGCGGCCAGCCGTCTGCCACGAGAATTCAGCGGCGGGCAACGTCAACGGGTTGCCATTGCGCGGGCGCTGGCCCTGAAACCACGATTGATCGTTTGCGACGAACCAGTATCGGCTCTTGACCTAACAACTCAAGAGCGGGTTCTCAAACTCTTCTTAGATGTCCAAGAACAAACAGGCGTGGCTTACCTTTTCATTTCTCATGACCTGAACGTAGTACGCGCCCTGTGCCACCGAGTCGCCGTCATGGCTGGTGGCGACATCGTCGAAGCAGGCGATGGGGCAATCGTGACGAGCAATCCACAGCACCTTTACACCAAACAACTTTTGCTTTCGTCTCCGGTTGCCGACCCGGTTCGCCAGGCAGAACGCCGTGCACTACTCCTTGCCGGAAAGGCTACTTCATGACCGTGATACAGACTCTAACTCAGCAAGCGCAGCAACGTGTGGCGAGCCTCGACATAGCAGAGAAAGTGGGGCTACTTTTTCACCCGATGATCATGCTGCATCCCGGGCAAGACTTTGATTCCCCGTCACCCATGGGCCCATCGTTGAGGGAAATCATCGTTGAAAAGCGTATTCGTTTCTTATGCCTAGCAACGATCGGTTCCCCGGAACAAACAGCTGAAATGATCGAACGGTGCCAAGAATTCGCGCGTGCGGAGGGCAGTGGAATCCCCTTGGTATTCTCCACGGACCCACGACATTCCTTTATTCAGAACGATGGTGCGTCGCACCGAGCTCAAGGTGTGTCACAGTGGCCAGAGCCCATTGGGCTCGGTGCCATTAACGATCCAGATGAAGTACGTCGCTTCGGAGAAATCGTTCGCAAAGACTACCGGGCCATGGGCATCAGAATGGGTCTACATCCGCAGGTAGATTTGACCACGGATGCTCGGTGGGCGCGTCAAGCTCAGAGTTTTGGAACAACCGCTGCACAGACATCAAGACTACTCGAAGCCTACTTACGTGGACTGCAGGGCGAAAATCTCAGCTCATCGTCGGTAGCAGCCGTCATTAAGCATTTCCCTGGCGGGGGCGCTCAGCTTAACGGCGAAGACCCGCACTTCCCCTATGGGCGCGAACAAGTGTATCCGGCGGGAAAGTTTGAAGAACACCTAGAACCATTCCGGACTGCCATTGATGCAGGGGCAGAGGTCATCATGCCGTATTACGGTATGCCCATGGGGCTGACTCGCAACGGTGCGCACATTGCGGAAGTGGCGTTTGGATACAACAAACAAATCATCACCGGTTTGCTCCGTGAAGAGCTGGGCTATCAAGGAATGGTGCTCAGCGACTTCGGGCTGGTTACAGACGTGGAAATTTTTGGAAAGCCGTTTCCTTCGCGGGCTTGGGGTGTAGAACACCTCAGCATTCCTGAACGCTATGGACGGCTACTTGACGCAGGAATCGACCAGTTTGGCGGTGAGCACGATACAGCCTCGGTTTTGCAACTCATTGCCGACGGTGCGCTAGCAGAAAGCACCGTGGATCGCGCCGCTACTCGGGTCATGAAGCTGATGTTGCGGATGGGAGTATTCGCCGATGCATCGGATGACATAACTGATGTGCGCCAAATCCCTGCGCGGGCCGATGTCGAGGCGGGTGCACGGGCGCAAAGCCGGGCCGTAACCATACTTAAAAACGACTCGGAATTGCTACCGTTGGCGGCTGACTCTTACAAGGTCTATGTGGAGGGGATAGATAGTGACTCTTTGCCAGCGTCATGGCAGAGCGTGCCACTAGAACAAGCCGACCTAGCCATTCTTCGACGAAATGCTCCCTTTGAACCGCGCGATACATATTTTCTGGAACAGGGGATGCAACAAGGGTCGCTGGAATTTGAATCACAGGACATCGCACACATTAATTCGATAGCTCGTGCCGTTCCCACAGTTCTTGTTGTGTGCCTTGCACGGCCAGCGATCCTTACCCCAGTTGTAAATGAAGTCCGCAGCCTGGTAGCAGAATTCGGAGTCAGCGACCTAGCCCTGATCGATGCGATAACGGGTTCGATCGCTCCAGAGGGGCGGTTGCCTTTTGAAATTCCGCGGACAATGAAAGCCGTAGAAGAAGCAGACGAAGACGCGGGTGCAAATACACAAGATCCACTGTTTCCCTTGGGATACGGACTTGACCTGTCAATTCCAGTAGTAAGCGAGTACCAATGAGTTCTGTAGTTCTCAGAGCAGAGTATCGTGGCGATTCGCCTTTTGTCGCGACCGCGCGTCCACGGTTGTCATGGGTTGTACAAACCAACGAATCAGGATGGGAGCAACATCGCGTTCAGTTGCAACTGGATTCTTCGCAAACCATAGAGCTGTTCACATCGGAGAACACTTTTGTCGCGTGGCCATTTGCGGATCTAGAAGAAGACGAAATCCATCATGTAAGGGTTCGCATCGAGGCCGCAAGCGGTGGCTGGAGTGCCTGGTCGTCGAACCTCAAGCTACGGTTGGCGACGCGTGGGACTTGGACGGCACCATTCATCGGGTTACCTGATCCTCAACGCGCCGCGCAGCCGGTCATGCTGAGTCATGATTTTGACGTACAAGATGGACTTATTGACGCAGTGATCCATCACTCTGCCTTAGGGGCTGCAACGGTCCTAATCGACGACCAAGCAGCCGATGATGCGGTCTTGAGTCCGGGATGGACCAGTTATGAATCCCGGGTCCTCTACGATTCCTTCGAAGTGACAGACAGGCTATCGGCCGGTACTCACCGTCTAGCAATAGAGCTGACCGGTGCGTGGTACACGGAAGAATACGGGTTCGGACCGCAGGGCACTCGCGTCTACGGGGAACAACCAGTAGCGGCACTAGAACTACGATTACGCTATGCCGATGGATCCATGCAGAGCATCGTCACCGGCTCGCACTGGTTAGCCGACGGGGAGAATGAAATTGTCGACTCGGGGATATACAAAGGAGAATTCCTCGATACAAGGCGCCGCCGTACTGGCAGCGGTGTTCCTGCAAGTGTCACGGAGGTTGATGCCGCACCTGTTCCTCGAACGCACGAGCCAGTTCGTCGAGTACGGGAGCTAAGCGTGCGCACGCACTGGCAAGCTCCAAATGGCGGTTACATCGTGGATTTTGGACAGAATCTGGTCGGGAGAATCCGGTTGCAAGTAAGCGGACCCGAGGGATCTGAAATTACGGTGCGTCATGCTGAAGTCATCGAAAATAATGAGCTGGCGACACGCCCATTGCGCCGTGCGACCGCAACCGATAGGTTCATTCTATCGGGCGCACCGGATCAGGTAGTGGAACCACGTGGAACATTCCATGGCTTCCGCTATGCCCATATCGATGGATGGCCTACGGACTTTGATCCGCGACACGTTACCGCGGTGGTTCTACACAGCGATATGAAACAAACCGCAGAGTTTAGCTCCTCGCATCTTGGACTGAACCGGCTCCACGAAAATGTCGTATGGTCTATGCGCGGCAATTTCCTCTCCGTGCCCACAGATTGCCCGCAACGTGATGAACGATTGGGCTGGACCGGAGACGTGCAGAGCTTTGTCCCGACAGCCAGCACTTTATTCGACTGCGCCGGATTCCTGGGTAGCTGGCTTGAGGATCTTGAATTTGAGCAGGAGCAACGTCATGGAATCGTTCCCTTTGTTGTGCCTGATGCGCTGAAGTTTCCGGTCGGCCCTATGGCCGCCTGGGCCGATGCGGCAACGATCGTGCCCGACACACTGACTCATCGTTTTGGCGATGAACAGGTTTCGGTCCGCCAGCTGTCCAGTATGCGCTCCATGGTGGACGCCGTTCAACCATTCGTGGATGATTCAGGCATTTGGCAGAAGCATAATCAATTTGGCGATTGGCTCGATCCGGATGCTCCGGCTGACGCACCAGGGGCTGCCAAAACTTCTAGCGATATTGTGGCTACGGCATACCTCTACCGGTCCACCTTAATAGTGGCTCGATGGCTGAGACAGCAGCAGTCAACGTTGGCTATGCAGTACGAACAACGTGCCGAACATACCCGGCGAGGGTTTCACGACCATTTCGTTACTCCTGCCGGCCGCATGGCGTCGGACGCGCCCACTGCGTATGCACTTGCTCTGCACTTTGGCTTGGTCACTGATTCGACCATCCGTGAAAAATTGGGTCAACGCTTGGCCGACCTAACGCGTCGTAATGGATACCGTATTGCTACGGGGTTTGTGGGCACCCCGATCATTCTTGATGCACTCACCGACGCTGGCCATCCGGACGTTGCGATGCAGCTACTTCTCCAATCGGATTTTCCATCCTGGCTCTATCCTGTCTCCATGGGCGCTACGACAATATGGGAACGCTGGGATTCCTTGTTGCCGGACGGATCCATCAACCCTGGAGAAATGACGTCGTTTAATCACTACGCGTTCGGTGCGGTGGTGGATTGGCTTTATCGAAGGCTGGCGGGAATCGAACCAGTAGCCGCCGGTTATCGCAAGATCCGTTATGCTCCTGTTATTGCACGTCAGATCGACGAAGTGAATGCCTCTCTTGAATCACCGTCGGGACGTATTGAAACTTCGTGGTCAAGGAAAGGCGACCAAGTGCACTGCCACCTGGTCGTTCCGGCTCACGCGACAGCCGAAGTCAGCTTGCCAGATGGCCAGGAGTACACGGTTGGAACGGGAACATACCACTGGCTGATTGACGAAGCTCCGGTCGAGTTTCAGAAGCTCCACTTCGGTTCTACCTTCCGGCAATTAGCTGATGATACCGAGGCGCGGGAAGCACTCTGGGCGCCGATTGAGCAGTTCAATTCTGAGCTAGCGGCGACTTTACGCAAGCGCATCGATTGGACATTGGAAGACCCCCTGCCTGTTGGCCTATTTGATGTACCGCCGCCGGTGCAAAGCGAGATAGCTCAGGGCTTGGAACGGCTGAATCAACTGCGATTCAATCCGAACCAATAGGCTACTTCAGGGTCTACATGCATAGACACCGTCGAGCGGTGTCTATGCATGGCTTGAAATCGTTATTCATGGCACTGCGAGATTCCAAGGGGCCAATCTTTTGAGTCGCGGAATCCTTGGAGAAGAATCGATGGCCGTGGTGCGGGAGAGGAACCGCAACCTGGTCGAGGAACCTAGTCGAGGATTAAAGTGCCCTCGCGCTGGTTTTGCGCCTGCGCCCCCATGCCGTGAATAGAACTTTGATGGCCGAACAAGACATGACGGGTAATAATTGCACGTTGTTGGCGCCCGAGACACGTTCAACTGGAACTACACTGCGGCGGTACTTCTTCGTTGTTCCGTCGATGAACGATGACCCCACTGGTATTGCAGCGAGAGACGTTCAGCGACGGGTCTCTAGGAGCGAATACCTCATTCAAAATGACGGGTTCTATATCACATTTGTAGGCTATGAATCCATTTCGAAACAGTAACGTCTCAGGGGGCTGCATGGCGTTTGGGGGCTCCCTTTGGGCGGATTTCTTAAATTTTTTTTCCTACTATGACCTGTATATTTGTTGAATCTGAGGATTTGCTGAGTTGCCAAGGCCCGGGGGAAGTGCGCTATCGTCTTTCATAACGTTTCGATAACACTCGCGGTGTTATGGGGAAACAGGTACTGCCGGAACTTCCGAATCGCTCGTCAGGGCAGTGCTTAATCAACGTCGAAATGCGACGCTGAGCGGTGCACAAGGATGGTCTTGGAAGACCTGAGTGCTGGAAGAGCACTGGAGAATTATGATCCAGCAGAAGACTAAAAAGATCATCCGCCGTGGCGGAGCTACCCTGGCTGCTTTCGCTGTAGCAGGTGGCGCAATGGTTGCCACGACGGCACCTGCCTCCGCGGCAAGCACCTGGGACAAACTGGCTCAGTGCGAGTCCGGCGGTAACTGGTCCATCAACACCGGCAACGGTTACTACGGTGGCCTGCAGTTCTCGGCATCGACATGGAAGGCTTACGGCGGCAAGGGCCAGGCCAACAACGCGTCGAAGGCTGAGCAGATTCGTGTTGCCACCAAGGTTCAGCAGTCGCAGGGCTGGGGCGCATGGCCAGCATGTACCGCGAAGCTTGGAATCAGCGGTTCGCCATCGGGCACCTCCTCGGCAGCGACTTCCACCAAGCAGTCGACCTCAACTGCCAAGAAGTCGACCTCGACCGCCAAGCAGTCGACGTCCACTACGAAGAAGTCGACCTACTCTGCCAAGAAGTCGACCGCCCAGAAGACCCAGTCGTCTTCGAGCAGCTACGACCGCACCGCAGCTACCCAGTCGGTTAAGTCGACCAAGTCGGTTGCTTCGGCTTCCTCGGGCAAGCGTGTTGCAGCTGCCCCGGCACCGGTGACCTACAACATCGACGTGACCGATTCCGGCAAGAACTACACCGTCAAGTCCGGCGATACCCTGGCAAAAATTGCCAATCAGCTGGGTATCCAGGACTGGCGCGGACTGTTCGTTTTGAACGATGATCAGTTGACCAACCCAGATTTCATCATGGTTGGCCAGACCCTGAACGTTCCAACGAAGTAATTTCGCAGGACGTATCGCAAGTCCCATGATCGGTATCTCACCGGTCGTGGGACTTGTGTTTTGTGCCTGGGGATATGCATCGGCCTCGTACCTCTATATAGAGGTACAAAAAGAGGCGTAGTGTGGCGTCATGAGCGCAGAATTTACTCCTGGGGACACCTCGGATTCGTGGGACATCCTCGGCTCCGGGTTTCATGCCATGGGGCTCCTGGACCGACCACGAGTCGCGCAGGAGCTGACCCCGTACTGGTGGGGTGGCGCGTTAAGCGTCGAGGGGCTCGCATTACACGCAGTGAGACTGATCGAGCAGGCTATTGGCGAGTTGTCTGCCGGACGTTTTGAGCTGACTAGCGGCCTCGCTCAGATGGCCGCCGGATATGAATCCTATAAACACCTGAGGATCTCTGGACGGCAGATGCAGTCGTTTGCGCCGTTGTCCGGATTCTTCCCCACGGCTGATGGCTGGATCAGAACCCATGCAAACTATCCGCATCATCGCCGGGCGCTCTTGGCGGCGCTGGAGATTCGTGAACCGGATCAAGTGGCCACGGCACTTGGCGAAACGAGTGCCCTCGATGCTCAAGAGCGGATCGTAGCAGCTGGCGGGATTGCCGCGGCGGTGCGCAGCCGGACTCAATGGTTGGGTGAACCGCAAGCCCGGGCCGCCAGCGCGGGTCACTGGGCCCAATTCCGGTTAGCTCAGCGTGGCACCCCGGCCGGCTGGACCTTCGATCCCCGAGCAGATCTGCCACTGAGTGGGCTCAAAGTTCTAGACCTCACCCGGGTTATTGCCGGCCCGACCGCCTCACGCACCCTGGCGGCGTTGGGTGCGCAAGTACTCCGGATTGACGGACCGCGGTATCCCGAGCTGCTCGATCAGCATATCGACACCGGCTTCGGCAAACGCAGTACGGTCCTGGACCTTGCCACAGCGCAGGGATCTTCTGCGATTGATCAATTGCTGGCCCAAGCTGACGTCGTGATCCTTGGGTATCGACCAGGGGCGCTGGAGGCTCTGAAGGTGTCTGCCGAGCAGCTGCAGGAGCGCTATCCGCAGCTGGTCGTTGCGCAGCTGTGTGCTTGGGGAGTCGAAGGGCCCTGGGGCACACGCCGAGGTTTTGACAGCATTGTCCAAGCGGCCACCGGCATCGCGCAGGCCTACGGTCTGCCGAATGGCAAACCTGGTGCATTGCCGGTGCAGGCGCTTGATTATGCCACCGGGTACGGTGTTGCCGCTTCGATCATTTCCCTGGTTCGGGCGCGAACTGAACTCGATGTTGTGGGTGGCGTCAGCTTCTCGCTGGCCAGAACCGCGCATGCGCTGTTTGAGTTTCCCCGACCCACGTCCCCGCTGATCGAGCTGGAGGGGCCGCGGACCGCTCGCCGAGCTAGCACCTTTGGGCAGCTTGATTATGTCCTTCCGCCATTCACGCTCAACGGAACACAGCTTGACTACCTGAGCGCGCCGAGGCCTTATGGGGTCGACGAGCCTGTCTGGATTTAACCGGCCAGCACGTCTTGTGCGAAGTGTTGGGCTTTGGCTTCATAACTTCCGGAGAGCTGGAGGAAACGTTCCCGGCTGAGGATTCCAGGCCATGTGGATGGCAACATGGAGGCCGGTAGCCCCGGGTCAAGATAGGGCAGTGCCCGCCACGCATCAATCATCAAAACATAACCGCGGTAGGCCTCGGAGAATGAGGCTGGCTCGTTCGTTAACGACTCGGTGCTGTTCAAGAACGTTGTATGAAGTGTCTCCAACCGGTCTAGATCCCACCAGAGCCGGGCTGCCTGTGACGGGGTGCTGGGGAAATCCGGAGTTTGGGTGGTGAACACGGTGGCATAGGACCGCACCTGAAGCGCGCTCAGCACCTGGAGAACCTCGGCACGCAGGTAGGCCGGGAAGATCCACAGCCCGGCGGCGACCAGGCCGCCACCGAGCTGAAGAAAATGTTTGCGTACCTGATGCCGGAGCGGACGCATCGTTTCTGGCAAGGAATACGCGACCAGGCACCACCAATCCTCGGCCTGCATCTGCCGGGGTGTGAAGATCCGCTGGTTGCCCCTGGCAAACATTGCCTGTGCCTGCACGGTGACGTGCAAGCAGGAGTTCTCAGACTGATCCAGCACCCCGCGGTCAACAAGGCGTGAAACAGCCGTTTGCGCCGCCGCCGTTGACACTCCGGCGGCAGCGGCAAGGGCGAGAACTTTACTTCGGGCCACAGGTGTCGATTCGTGGCGCAAGTAGAGTCCGGCAATGGTGCGGATCATCGATACGGCACTACCCGTGCGTGCTTCAAAGTCGTCGAGGGTAAACGAAACAAGCTCAGTGTCAGTTGCCAATTTCGGTGCGCACCGCAAATAGCTCAGGAAAAAACGTCAAGTCCAGGGCTCGTTTGAGGAAATCAACTCCGGAGGAACCGCCGGTTCCGCGTTTGAATCCAATGGTTCGCTGCACAACACGCAGGTGGCGGAAGCGCCAGGCTTGGAAGTTGTCTTCCACGTCCACTAAATCTTCACACGCCTGATAGAGGCTCCAGCGGGTCTGCTCGGATTCGTAGATCTCTTTAAATACCGGAATCAAAGACTCTTGGAAGGTCCACGGAGTGGTGACATCGCGTTCAAGGATTTCTGCCGGGATTGAATATCCATGGCGTGCAAGCGCTGCGAGGAAAACGTCATACAACGTTGGTTCGTTGAGCAAGTTGGTCAGTAACTCATGTGCTTTGGGGTCCGCTTCATGAACCTTGAGCATTCCGGCGTGTTTGTTGCCGAGGATAAATTCGATGGCGCGGTACTGGAAGGACTGGAATCCGGAGGACGAACCGAGGAAACCACGGAACTGCGCGTACTCACGGGGCGTCAGTGTCGCTAGTACCGACCATTGTTCGGTCAGGGTTTTTTGGATGTGTTTGACGCGGGCGAGGCACTTGAGCGCCTTGCCGATGTCGTCGGCACCTAACAGGCGACGTGCCTCGAGAAGCTCGTGGAGCATGAGTTTCAGCCATAGCTCGGAGGTCTGATGCTGAATGATGAACAGCATTTCATCGTGGTGCTCCGGGACGCTGACCGGATGCTGGGCGGAAAGTATGCGCTCCAGATCCAGATAGCTGCCGTAAGACATGGTGTTGTGGAAGTCCGTTCGGACCCCGGTCTCAATGTCGCGCTGATTAGTTCCATGCTGGTCGGTGCTCATGAGAACTAGAGTATCAATATCGTTCCGATCGTCACAATAGTGAAAATCTGAAATCTTAGCGGAGGTGCAAAAGATTTCTGCGACGGGGAATAGATTTCCCGGGGTTAGGGTTGATACATGCATACGCATCTAAATATCTGAAGGGTATGAACATGAGCAAGTCAGTTGTGGTGATCAGCGGTGGCCTGGGTAGTCCATCTAGTTCTTCATTGCTGGGACGTCAATTGGGTGATTCGATCGCCGCGGAATTGGCTCTTTCCGGTGTGCAAGGCGACATCACCAATGTCGAGCTGCGCGAGTATGCCAGCGACATCACCAACAATATGCTGACGGGGTTCGCGGCCCCTGCCTTGCAAACGGTGATTGACGCCGTGACCAAAGCCGATGTGCTGGTTGCGGTGACACCGGTGTTTACCGCGTCGGTTTCTGGCTTGTTTAAGTCATTCCTGGACATCTTGGACCCGAAATCGCTGAGTGGAAAGCCTGTGGTGCTCGCGGCCACGGCAGGAACCCAACGTCATCAGTTGGCCATTGATTACGCCATGCGACCGATTTTCGCCTACCTGCGGGCGCAGATCATGCCAACCACGGTCTTCGCGGCATCGGAAGACTTCGGCGGCCAAGGGCTCTCCGGCACCCTGTCCGAGCGTGCTGAACGTGTCGCGAAGGAAGTGGTGTTGACGCTGGCCGGATCCGCTGGCGAGCTGAAACAGGATACCGACCTGGGGGACACCCGATCTATCGCACCCTCTGTCAGCGAAAACGCAGATCCAAACGATGAGATGACGTCGCTGCCATTCGAATCCCTTCTGGCAAACGTCCGCGCTGGAATGAACTAGGTGCAATGAACTAACCAGCGCAGTCGAGTCAGATCCCGCCGGAATAACGAGCATTTTTTGCTCGGGCTCCGGCGGGATTTTTGTATTCTGCGACGGATGGAATCGGGTTGGGGCCTGGCAACAAAAAATGTTAGTACGATGTGCCAAGCCAGCCGAACGGCTATACCATCAAGGATTGTGGGCCTTGCAATGATGCCAAGGCGTCCGGCGGTGCCCGCATAGCTTTGTACTCCCAGTGAAAGGTGTAGCAGTCGATGCTATCCGAGGAAACAATCACGGCAATTGCCGATGAGCTGGTCCAAGCCGGAGCCACCCGCACCCCTGTGCCCCGACTGACCGCCCGCTATCCGGAAATGACGGTCGAGGACTCGTACCGGGTGCAGAATCTGTGGCGCCAACGCTCCGAGGCCAACGGACGCGTGCTGGCTGGCCGCAAAATTGGGCTGACCTCCCGGGCCATGCAGATGGCAACCGGAATCACCGAACCGGACTACGGCATCATCTTTGATGACATGGTTCTGGATTCAGGCTGCACCGTGAAATGGGACCAGTACACACACCCGCGGATTGAAATGGAGCTGGCATTCAAGCTCAAAAAAGACATCCAGGGCCCGAACGCAAATATTTTTGACGTGCTCGAAGCTACTGAATACGTTATCCCGGCCTTGGAAATCCTCGACTCGCGCATCGAAATGGAAGGCCGCACGATTGTGGACACCATCAGCGACAACGCTGCGATGGGTGCCATGGTCATTGGCGGCAACCCGGTGCGCCCCGAAGCGGTAGACCTGCGCTGGATTTCGGGCATCCTGTTCAAGAACCAGACAGTTGAGGAAACCGGCGTCGCTGCCGGTGTGCTGAATCACCCGGCAGCCGGGGTGTATTGGCTGGCAAACAAGATCGCCGCCCACGGCGATAAATTGAATGCCGGCGAAATCATCTTGGCCGGGTCATTCACCAGGCCGATGTGGGTCTATGAGAACGACACAGTATTTGCCGACTATGGACCGTTGGGAACCGTGACATGTCATTTCGAGTAGAAGCCGATCCCTCGCTGAAGGATGCACTGAAAAACGCACAGGGTTCACTGTCCGGGGTCTGGGTATGCTCGGGATCTCCGCTGGTTGCCGAGATCTGCGCCGGTGCCGGTTTTGACTGGTTGTTCATCGACGGCGAGCACTCACCCAACGACCTGCAAACCGTTTTAGCCCAGCTCCAAGCTGTCCGCGGTTATCCAGTGGTCCCAGTGGTGCGCCCGCCGGTCAACGATCCGGTGATCATCAAGCAGTACTTGGATTTGGGTGCGCAGTCACTAATCATTCCGATGGTCAACAATGCCCAGCAGGCCGCCAACGCGGTTGCCGCCTGCCATTACCCGCCGGCCGGAGTGCGCGGTGTCGGTTCGGCCTTGGCTCGTTCGGCGCGGTGGAACCGCATCCCGGACTATCTGCAACGCGCCGAGGAAACCATCACCATCATGGTGCAGATCGAATCGGCCGAGGCCGTAGAGAATGTTGAGCAGATTCTTGCCACCGAGGGGGTTGACGGAATCTTCATCGGACCTTCAGACCTGGCGGCCTCCATGGGGGTCATCGGTCAGCAAAACCACCCCGAGGTTGTTTCCGGGGTGCTGAAGTCCATCACAGCGGCACGCACCGCCGGCAAATACGCGGGGGTGAACGCCTTTGACGAAAGCACCGCCCGCAAATACATCGAGGCCGGGGCCCAGTACGTGGGTGTCGGCGCCGACGTGGCCCTGCTGGCTCGCTCCACCGAAGCGTTGGCGGCTCGCTACAGGGCAGAGGCCTCGGGACAGACGCCGGACAGCTACTGACACAGGCGACCTGCGTTACCCTGGGTGCCATCATTGCGCGTCGATCCTGATCGGTTGGCGCCGATGGTGGCACCATGGAAGATGATGAACCGCGAAAAGAAACCCATGAAGGCAGTGATGTTGCGCCTGCGCAACGGTTGGCCGATGCCTCTTGCCCTGCAAGGGGTCTTCGAGATTCTGCAGTCGGTTGTGTTCTGCCTGGCCTTGATTACCGTCCCGCTGATCGCTGTGTATTTCAGCGGCGGTTTTCTGGAGGAGTCTTTCGAGGTCATTCTTCAGTTTGGCGGTTTCATCTGGCTGCTGATCCACGGTGTGCCGATTGAGGTTTTCAACGTCGGTCCGGAGGCGGATCCGAGCTCGATGACCGGATGGCTGACGTTGATGCCGTTGGGCCTGAGCCTGCTGCCCTTCCTTTTTTGTTTGCGTGCGGGCCGGCGGATAGCGCGCGCCTCCTACACGGATCAGCTCTGGCAGGGATTGCTCGGTGCGATCCTTGCCTATGGCGCCATCGGCACCGGAGTGGGCTTCCTGGTTGCCAATGACTACGGCCGGGTTAATATCCTTGCGGCCACTTTCATTCCACTGATCATCGCCTCGTTGGGCCTGATCATCGGGGCGCGCCGCGAAGCCGGCTCCTGGGGAAGGCTGTTCGGTATGGATACCGCAGCTTATCTACGCAGTATTTCGCCCCACCGCCGATGGGCGGGCTCCTACGTCTGGCACGTGATCGTCTCCGGATTCATGGGTTATGTGGCAGCCGTCGGCATCTCCGGCATCCTGTTGACCATCACCCTGGGACTGCATTGGACCGAGGTCGCCAACGTCTACCAGGAGTTGCGGCCCGGACCCATCGGTTCGGCTGCACTGACCCTGCTGCAGCTTTCGCTCATCCCCAATACCGTGTTCTGGGTTTTGTCATGGATCAGCGGCGGAGGTTTCAGCCTGGGGTCCGGCAGCACCCTGTCCACCCTGGAAACGACCGTTGGCCCGCTGCCCTCAATTCCGATGCTGGCGGCCCTGCCCTCGGGTGAACCCGACTACCAGTGGCTGTACCTGCTGATTCCGGTGCTGGCCGGCATCCTGGCTGGCTGGTACTTCATGCGTGTGGGGGAGAACCACCTGGAAGACTGGTTCGCTCGACGCATCCCGTTTAACGTGCTGGCCTTGGGTGCGTCTACTGCCTGCCTGGCGATTTTTACCGGCATTGTGGCTGGGGTGCTGTCCCTGGCCGGGTCCTGGCTGTCCTCCGGCTCACTGGCTATCGGCCGGCTGACCGAGCTCGGCCCCCACATCTGGCTCACCGCAGGAGCGCTCGCCCTGCAAATTGGCGTCGGCACGGCGATTGGTTACCTGATTGCCCCGCTGTTTGAAGCGGATCCGGTACTGGAAGGCTAAAAGCCTCGGGGCGTCGTTCGAGCGGCAACCCGGTCCTGCGCAGCGCTGGCTGAGCATTTTTGGCTGGCTCGGTTCCGGTGGTTTGCCTGCGGAAACCTGCCTTGCCTAGGCTTTCAGGTCCCGCAGGTGGTGCACCACATCGTGCCACGCATACTGGGTGAGGCTTTCTACGGTGAACGCCGAACCATTAGAACGCATTCCCTTGCGGGAATACTTCTCGGGGGCAATATTAGCGAGTTTGCCACCATAGGTCTGCGCCGCGGCCTGCAGCTTGTCAACCGCTTGCGACGTGCTGAGGGTGTTGTAGTTGCCCTGATCCGCCGCAACGTCCTGGTCCCAATTGGGGAACGTCGGTTCGTGCTGATCCAGCATGAGATCCAAACGGCCGCTCATGATCTCAAACATCTCGGCAACGTGCACCACGTATTCCTGATCGCTCCACCGGGTTGCGCTGCTGCGGGTTCTGGCGTTTGGCCGGTCGAGTACCGATCGGTAGCGCTGTACCACCTCTGGCAACTGTGCCACCACAGAGTTCACGGACACCCCGCTAACCTCGGCTCCGCATTCGTTGCACTTCTCCTGCAGAACGAAGGTCCAATCCTTGTCATCTGGAACAATTTGGCTCATGGTCGGCTCCTTGGCTGTTGGGCTGGGATTTCAGTTTAGGCATGGAAACCGCAGGTACGCGGGCAGATGAATTGCATGTGACGAACTACGACCGTTGCTCGTGTGGCGCTGGGTCGGTGGCAATTACCGGCCAGCCGTAGAATGGAAGTTATGCGTATTGTGGTTTTGGTGTCCGGCACCGGTTCAAATCTTCAGGCAGTTATCGATGCGGTCGCCAGCGGCGAGTTGCCCGACGTTGAGATTGCCGCGGTGGGTGCGGATAAACACGACACCTACGGCGTCCAGCGCTCGGCGGCCGCGGGGATTGAGACCTTTGTGGTGAACTTCAAGGATTTTGCGGATCGCGGCGAGTGGAATCATGCCCTGACCGAAAAATGCCTGTCCTACACCCCGGACTACGTGGTCTCCTCCGGGTTCATGCGCATCGTGGGTGAAGAATTTATTAATGCCTTCGACGGTACCTACATCAACACCCACCCGGCCTTGCTTCCTTCCTTCCCCGGAGCCCATGGGGTACGCGACGCCTTGGCCTATGGGGTCAAGGTGACAGGTTGCACCGTTCACATCGCTGACGCTGGGGTGGATACCGGCCCTATCCTGCGCCAGGAAGCCGTGGCGATTTTGGATGACGATACCGAGGACAGCCTGCACGAACGTATCAAGGTGGTTGAGCGCCGCCTGCTCATCGCCACCCTGGCCGATTTGGCTGCCAAGTAAGCCACCAGTGCCTTCCCGCAGCATGCCTTGGTGCGGCTGCGGGCAACCCCTAGCGAGACTGAGATGACCGAACATACTTCACCGGCCACCGCCGCAGAGCAAACACCATTCACCGCCGAAGAGCTGGCCACCGCCTTGAAGGTGCTCTCCGTGGTGCACCAGCTGGACTCGGACGATGAACGGCACATCGCGGTACGCCGTGCGACCAGCAACATGTTCAAGGCGGCCAAGCGGTACCGAAAGTCGCAGAAACGCGCCGAGATCAGCGCGGCGGACCGTGCACTGATCGAGAGCACGGCGACCGGCTCGCCGCAGCGCCTGGACGATGAAACCCTGGGCCTGGATTTGAGCAGCCCAACCCAGGGCGACAGCGCCGGCGAATTCCGCAAACCCCGAGGCTGCTATATCTGCAAGCAGCGTTACACCACGGTCGATGCATTCCACCACTACCTGTGCCCCGACTGCGCCAGCGCCGGCCGTGAACGTCGTGACGCCCGGGCGGACCTGAGCGGTAAACGCGCACTGCTGACGGGTGGACGTGCGAAGATCGGTATGCATATTGCCCTGCGCCTGTTGCGCGACGGCGCCCACACCACCATCACCACACGCTTCCCCAAGGACGCCGCCCGGCGTTTCGCCGCGCTTGAAGACAGCGCCGACTGGTTGCACCGCCTGCGTATTGTGGGTATCGATCTGCGTGATCCTGCTCAGGTGATTTCGTTGGCCGATCGCGTCGCGGCCGAAGGCCCGTTGGATATCTTGATCAACAACGCCGCCCAGACCGTGCGCCGCACCACCAATTCCTATCAGCACCTGATCGAATCCGAACAGCAGCCCCTAGCCGGTGAACTGGCCTTTGGACACGGCGGCCCCGAGCTGTGGGGTGAAGCCAACCCGCCGGCCGAGCATCCACGCGCCTTGGCTAGCGCTTTCAGGCTGGAAGATTCGGCGTTGCTGGCTCCTACTGCCGTGGGCAGTTATGACGCGCAACAGTTGGCGGACCTCGCGATGACCGCCGGCTCCGCATCCTTGGAGCGAATCGCCGCTGGCACTGCGATTGATGCCGGAGGACTGGTTCCGGATGTGGTCACGGAGAATTCGTGGACACAGATCCTCGGCGACGTGGATGCCTTGGAAATGCTCGAAGTGCAGCTGTGCAACGTCACCGCACCGTTCCTGCTGGCCTCCCGCTTGCGCCCGGCCCTGGCGGCCAGCCAGGCGCGGCGCAAGTACATTGTGAACGTCTCCGCGATGGAAGGCCAGTTCTCCCGGCGTTACAAGGGTGCAGGGCACCCGCATACCAACATGGCCAAAGCTTCGTTGAATATGCTCACCCGCACCAGCGCCGAAGAAATGCTCTCCACCGACCGGATCCTCATGTCCGCGGTAGACACCGGCTGGATCACCGACGAGCGTCCGCACGATTCCAAGGTGCGGATGGTTGCCGAAGGCTGGCACGCACCGTTGGATCTCATTGACGGCGCGGCACGTGTTTATCAGCCAATCGTGGACGGGGAACGCGGAATCGATTTGTACGGATGTTTCCTCAAGGATTACGAACCATCCCCGTGGTGAACCGCTAAATAACGGACCGAATGGTAGTGAACCACTGGGACAAGGCGGGCCCGTGAGGGCCCGCCGTGCCTCATCACAGCGATTACTGCACCAGGGTGAAGCGCATCGTGCGCACCTCGAAGGCGCCTAATTGTAAGTCAAGAGAATCACCGGCTGGATGCACCGCATCCAGGGCATCCTCCAACAGGCTCACCGTGGTTGCCGAGCGGACCGGACGGTTGATTCTCAATGTCCCGGTAGCTCGGCGGCCCAAGGACTCATAAATACGCACCACCAGATCACCGGAACGGTCGGCGGCCAGCTTCACGCTGGAAACCACCAAACCTTCACCGCTCAGGCTCACCAGCGGGTCTACTTCATGGGCTCCTAAACGTGTTGTCGCGGAGCTGTTGAGCAGGGCACCGGCCTGGGTGGCGCTGGAGATATCCGCCCCGATGACCAGCCCGTAACGGTGGGTTTGCAGCCCCTGATCGGTGTGCGGGTCGGGGAACCGCGGCGCACGCAGCAACGACAACCTGATGGTGGTGGTGACGTGCGCGTCTTGCGCCTGCCGGGTCACATCAAAACCGTAGATCGAATCATTGATTAGCGCGGCCCCAAAACCAGGTTCTTCGGCCAGCACAAAACGGTGCATGGAGGTTTCGAACTTGGCCGCCTCCCAACTGGTGTTCACATGGGTCACCCGCTTGTGATACCCAAACTGTGTTTCGGCGATGGTGTGCTCGGCCCGGATATCCAAGGGGAACGCGACCTTGAGGAATTTCTCGGCCTCGTGCCAGTCGGTGCTCTGGGAGATCTGCAACGTACGTTGACCGGGAGCCAAGGACAGTTCTTGCACCAGCGTGGAATTGGAAAAACTGCGGGTGACGGTCACGGTTGCGGTGCCGTCAACAACCGAGAGTTCCAGGCTGTCTATTTCACGCAGATCGACGACCTGGTTGCGGTAGTACTTATCCACATCCCAGGCATCCCACATATTGGGGAAGTCCTGGTGCAGTTGCAACAGGTTGGCTTCACTGCCTGCGGCAATGGTTTCACGCCCGGTGGCCAGATCAACCGCGGAGGTAATCAGGCCTTCGGCCGTAATCACCACACGGACCAGTTCGTTGGACAGGACGTAGCCACCGTCCAAGGGCTCTGCCTGGACCGAACCAAGCAAGGACGGGTCGAGTTCACGGGCCGCGCCAAAGGCAACCGCCCGGCGGGTGAATGCGGCGGCGTTAAAGGTCAGCGGGCGCTGGCCGGAACCCGCTAGTACGTCCTGCGCTCGGGAAATCAGTTCCTGGGCTTGGGTACTGACCTCGGCATAGCGGGCCACAACTTCACGGTGAACCCAGGCAATAGAGGTACCCGGCAGGATGTCGTGGAACTGGTGCAGCAGCACCGTCTCCCACAACTCATCAAGCTGCTCGTAGGGGTATGGTTCCCCGGTGTAAACCGTGGCGCTCGCGGCCCAGAGCTCTGCCTCTACCAACAGCTGTTCGGAGCGGCGGTTACCCTGTTTGGTTTGGTGCTGGCTGGTCAAGGTGGCGCGGTGAAGTTCCAGATAAAGTTCACCCACCCAGACTGGCGGATTCGGAAGCTCATGTTTGGCCCGGGCGAAGAAGTCATTGGGATGCTCCCAGGACACCTTGGCGCTGCCCTCCAGATTGGCCAGGCGCCTGGCCTTGCCAGTCATTTCCCGGGTGGTGCCGCCGCCGCCGTCGCCCCAGCCAACCGGAGCGATTGAATTGTTGGTCAGCCTGGCTTCGCGGAACTGGCGTGCGGCCTTGGCAACCTCTTCACCGGATAGTTGAGAGTTGTAGGTGTCCATCGACGGGAAATGGCTGAACATCCGCGACCCGTCAATACCTTCCCAATCGAAGGTGTGGTGCGGGAACTTGTTTTGTTGATTCCAAGAGATCTTCTGGGTAAAAAACCACTCGAATCCGGCCCGGCGCATCAGCTGCGGCAGGGCGGGGGAGTAACCGAAGGAATCGGGCAACCAGACACCTTGGGAGGTGATGCCGAATTCTTTGCGGAAAAAGTTCTGGCCGTAGAGGAACTGGCGCACCAGGGACTCACCGGAGGGCATGACGGTATCCGACTCGACCCACATGCCGCCCAACGGGAGGAAGCGGCCTGCGGCGACTTGTTGCTTAACCCGGTCCCAGACCTCGGGACGGTGAGTTTTGAGCCATTTGTACTGCTGGGCGCTGGACATGCCGTAGAGGAACTCCTCTTCGGTTTCCAGCAGCTCGACCATGGAGGAGCTGGTGCGGGAGACCTTCCGGATTGTTTCCCGCAACGGCCAAAGCCATGCCGAATCGATGTGCGAATGTCCGATGGCCGAGATGCGATGGGCGCTGTGTTCGGCACCAGCCGCCAGCACGGCGGCCAGCTGGTCACGGGCCGCCTGCGCGGTTTGCTGAATTTGTTGCAGGTCCAGCACGTCCAGCGCGTCATCCATAGCCTGCAGAATCTGGAAGCGGCGCGGACCGTCGGACAGCTGTTCCTGGAGGTCAAAAAGCACTTCCAGGTCAAGCGCCAGGTCGTGGACCACGGGTTCAAAAACTGCCAATTCGACGCGGCGCAGCGTGTAGAGCCGACGCGAGGAGGAGGTGAGGATGTCGCCTTGTTCGGTCGGCAGGAACGGGTGGTAATCCAGCAGTACCGGATTGGAAGCGGCTTCCAAATAGAGGTCAACAACTTCATCGCCGGTGGCCTGCGTGGCGATCGGCACCCACTGGTTGCGCGGGTTCAGCGCCTTGATGGTGATTCCGTCCGGGCGGTAGATCAGCCCCTCGCATTGGAAGCCGGTCATATTGATGTCGAATCCCAGGTCGATGACCGCTTCCACCCGACGGCCAGCCCAGCTCGAGGGGACCTTGCCTTGCAAGTGGAACCAGGTGGTGCCCCACGCCGCGCCCCAGGCGGTACCCACGGTGGTGGGGGTGTACTCCAAAGCGATGCCAGCCGATGGCGGTACCGGCTCACCGGGCAGTTCGTGCCATGACACCTCCAGCGGAACGGTTTCCGAGTAGATGGCCGGACGAATTCTTTCGTCAAGCACACGCTTGATTCGTCCGATGGTCAGCGAAGTGTCGTCGTGCATGAAGACCTTTCAGGGGTGGGACTTGCTGGGGGACAGCTTATTGGCCACCTTATCGAACAAACCCTGAAGGGAGCCGATGCGACTCCCACAGCATCGCAAGGCAAGCTGGCAGTTCACTGCATGTTCTGGAATATGAGCCATTTTGGGTGCACGGTTATTTCGAGCCTTCGGCGAGGGGCCGCCCGACATAAATCATGACGTGCGGCAGCTTCGTAGTACTCCTAGCTCACAGTGAGGGGAACGAAATGCGAACAGGATTTTCGGGTGTGGTTCAGCGTAGATTCGGCGGAATATCAGCTGATACCCAAACTCGCGGACTACCATAGGTGTCTTGCTGCGTGGAATGATCACTTCCACTTCGTCAGAACTTCTATTTCCGGCTACCGTTAAATTTTTACGGATAAGTAACATCAGCACCAAAACCCAAAATTCTGAAAGGTGGGGAAACGCATGCGCTCAGATGCCCTACGGCGACGTAAGCAAATTCTCCGCACAGCACGTGAACTTTTTGCCTCTCATGGCGCGAACGTTGCTATGGAAGCCATCGCTGAAACCAGCCACGTTGGAATCGGCACGTTGTACCGAAACTTTGCCGACAGGATCGAACTGGTTGAAGCAGTGACCCTGGATATGCTCCAAGATGTGATGGATGCTGCCGAGGCCGCCACCGAAAGCTTGGAGCAGGGAGAGACCGCGGCCTGGCCCGACTTCCTGGACACCCTGGTTGAGTTGAACCTCGGTGCGCTGAGCGAATCGTTGAGCATCCAGCTTCCGGCAAAAGTCGGTGCACGGATTTTGCAGCCGCAGCGCGCCACCGCGCTGGCCGTGAGCAAAGCCTTGGAGCTGGCACAGGCGGAAAAGCTGGTTCGTCAGGATCTCACCGGACATGAACTGATCACCGGCATCGGGATGATCACCCGACCTTTGCCGCGGGCGTTTGCCAAGGCCGCGCCGGGTGTCGGCCAGCGGTTGACCCGCATCATGCTTGATGGAATGCTGCCTAACCAAGCGCAGGCGGAGCTGCGCTGAGCAAGAGCTAACCCAGCTCCCGTCCTCGCGTTTCCGGAGCGAACTTGGCCATAAACAGCACGGCGAGGACCACCAGCACGGTGGCGCCAGCGAACAGCCACGTAAGGCCAACGACGGGCCAGAGCGCGGCGAACAGCAGCGGGCCAAAACCGGCGGCAAAGCGGGACATGGTGGAGGCCCAGCCGAATCCGCTGGCGCGAAGCTCTGTTGGATACAGCTCAGAGACGTACGCGTAGAGAACCGGGATCGCGACCTGAACAACCACCCCGAACACCAGGATCCACCCCACGGCGGCGCTAGGGACCGACAGGTTTTGGGCAACGATGATCAACACGATGCCGGAGAGCGGGCCAAAAATTCCAAGCAACCACTTGCGGCCGACCTTCTCTACCAGCAGGGCGGCAATAACCACCCCCAGCAGACCCATCAGCGCCATCACGGCGGTGGCGAAGAACGAGGCGGACTGCGCCATGCCGGCCTCGGTCAAGATGGTGGGTAACCATGTCAGAGCCAGGTAGTAGACCAACAGCACGGTCACAAACAACAACCAGCTGGTGGCCGTCAGTTTCCATGAATACCGCCACAGCATGGCCGCTTGCTTCCACCAGCGCACAGCCTTGGGCAATTCCGCTTGTTCAATGACGTACTCCCGCGGTTGTGCACCCGTACGGGCCACCAGGTCATCGATCACCGCACGCGCCTGGGATTCTCGGCCCTTGGCCGCCAAATACAGCGGGGATTCGGGAACCGAACGGCGTATCACGTACACCAAAAATGCCGGCAGGATCATCACCACCAGGATCAGACGCCAGTTATCCGAGGTCGCCATGACCCATCCGGAGACAAAAAATGACAGAGCGGCCCCGATGGGCCACCACCCATCCATGGCGGTCAGCACCCGGCCACGGAATTTGGCGGGGGTGAACTCGCCAACCAGCGCATAGTCCACCGGGATACACCCGCCTAACCCCACGCCGGCCAAGAAACGGAAGGCCACAAAAAATCCGAAGTTCGGGGAGAGCGCACCGAGCACGGTGAACAGCGCGAACATCAACAGGGTCAGGCTGAAAGCATTTTTCCGCCCGTAGCGGTCAGCGATTCCGCCCCAAAGGAAAGCGCCAAGGGCCATTCCGACGAGGTTTGAGGTACCCAACAGGGCGGCGGTAGGGCGGTCAAGGCCCCATTCTTGGGCGACCAGCGGGATCAAAGCCCCATTGAGCGTCACGTCCCACGCATCGAACATGAAGCCAAGTCCGCCGATGATAAAGATGGTGCCCTGAACCTTCCACTTGAAGGGAAGCTCCTGCACCACATGTGCGCCGGAGGGGAGAGTGGCTGTGGACACGGTGGTGTACCTTTCGGGCTGCAAAGAAGTTTGGTTACTACCGCGTCGAAGCTTAGCCGAAATACGTTCTCGACGTGTATCTTCCTTACGTCTGATTGCCCGTGCCGTCAAGGCCTTTTGTAAGTGCAGGTTAGGGAGTAATCTCTGGACATGGGAGTAGATTGGACCGCTCTCGAAGAGGCGATACGGGTTGCAGCCCTTCGACACGCGGCTGAAGTGATTAGCGGGCACCCGGACCAAGTCTTCTATGCAATTGCCCTGCACGGGGTAAGCACCGAAGAGAGTGACTCCATCGCAATGCCGCTGCTGGCCCTGAACTCGGTTCAGGCTTTGGCTCGCGATAGGGCTACCGACTCACGTGAACAACTTGTTGAACGCGGGGAAGACGTGGATGAACCAGACGATTACGAAGATCGTCCGGATGCAGACGATCTGAATAGCTTGGAGCCGGAACCACTGGTGATCGACGAAGATTCCTTGGTGATTTCCGACGCAGAACACGATGATGAGTCTGAAGATGATGATGAATCGGATGACGGTGAAGATCTTGATGCGGTCCTTGCCTCAATTGAAGCCGATCTAGACGAAGATGATGCCGAAAGTTTTTATTCGGATAAATGGGAACCGAGCGACTGGCATTGGTCTTCGATAGACCTCTGCGAGGAGCCGGCTGCCGGAATCTGGTCTGAAGCACTGACTGACTTGGCTTCCCGCGACGGTTGGGAATCAACCATCAAACGCTACTACGGCTGTTTGGTATCGGTGGCGCATTCATTGCGCAACGAACTAAACACAAAAACCTCGGTGGATTTGGTGTCCTACGTTGCAGACGAAGACCATGCGGAGAAGCTGCTTCGGCTGTGTCTGACCGATCAACAGTTAGCGCAGCATTTTCCGCAGCTCGGTGATCTGGTCCAAGGCCACTGACACGAACTGAAGGGGAACCGGCAGATTTCGATAGAATAGGGAAGGCGGCTGTGCGCCGCCCGCCCCATTCATTCTCACCGCCGGGAGAAAAATTTCGTGAGTAAGACCGTCTTGGACAAAGTCGCTATCCGCCGCGCATTGATTTCCGTCTACGACAAGACCGGCTTGGAGGAACTGGCAGCTGGGTTGCATAACGCAGGTGTCCAGCTGATCTCCACCGGATCTACCGCTAAGAAGATCGCTGCAGCAGGTATCCCAGTGACCGAGGTCGAGCAGGTGACCGGCTCACCTGAAATGCTTGACGGTCGAGTTAAGACCTTGCACCCAATCATCCACGGTGGCATCCTGGCCGACCGTCGAGTGCCAGCGCACATGGACACCCTCACCGAGCGCAACATCGGGCAGATTGACCTGGTTGTGGTGAACCTGTACCCATTCGTGCAGACCGTTGCCTCGGGTGCGGCCCAAGACGAGGTCGTCGAGCAGATCGACATCGGAGGTCCGGCCATGGTCCGTTCCGCCGCGAAGAACCACGCCGCCGTGTCGATCGTGGTCGACCCGAATTTCTACCCACAGGTGATTGAGGCCGCTTCCGCAGGTGGTTTTGAGCTGAAGACCCGCCAGCGCCTGGCAGCCAAGGCCTACGCTCATACCGCCGCTTATGACACCGCGGTAGCCAGCTGGACCGCCAGCCAGTTCCTTGACGAGGACGGCGACGGCGTGATCGACTGGCCAGCCTACTCGGGTGTTGCCCTGCAGCGCGCCGCAGTGCTGCGTTACGGCGAGAACCCGCACCAGCAGGCAGCGTTGTACGTGGACGAAGCCGCCCCGGCCGGTATCGCCCAGGCCGATCAGCTGCACGGCAAACCAATGAGCTACAACAACTACGTGGATGCCGATGCCGCGCTGCGTGCGGCTTTCGATTTCGAGAAGCCTGCCGTCGCCGTGATCAAGCACGCCAACCCTTGCGGTGTGGCAGTGGCCTCCGACGATGCAGCGGATCCGATTGCCGACGCGCACCGCAAGGCGCACGCGACCGATCCGGTATCCGCCTTCGGCGGCGTGATTGCCGCGAACCGTACCGTCACCAAGGGCATGGCCGAAACCGTGAAGGGCATCTTCACCGAAGTTGTGATTGCTCCGGACTTCGAACCAGAAGCGGTCGAGATCCTGTCGGCCAAAAAGAACATCCGCCTGCTGGCCCTGCCTGAAGGCTACGGGCGCAACTCCAACGAGTTCCGTCAGGTTTCCGGCGGCATGCTGGTGCAGGCCGGTGACAAGATCGACGCTGATGGCGATGCACCGGAGAACTGGACCTTGGCCGCCGGCGCGGCTGCCGATGATGCAACCCTGGCCGATCTGGCCTTCGCGTGGCGTTCGGTGCGCGCCGCGAAGTCCAACGCGATCTTGCTGGCCAAGAACGGCGCCGCGGTAGGCATCGGCATGGGCCAGGTGAACCGCCTGGATTCGTGCAAGCTGGCCGTGGAGCGCGCCAACACCTTGGGTGTGAAGGTCGACTCGGGTGCGGACGCAGCCGGTGGGGCCGAGAACGCTGATGGCGCGGCCTCTGAGCAGCGTGCCGTGGGTGCTGTAGCCGCCTCGGATGCGTTCTTCCCGTTCGCAGATGGCCTGCAGATCCTGATCGACGCCGGTGTGAAGGCAGTTGTCCAGCCAGGCGGTTCGGTACGCGATGAGGAAGTCATCGCTGCCGCTAATGAAGCTGGGATCACCATGTACTTCACCGGAGCACGCCACTTCTTCCACTAGGAATTTGCGGTAAGTGATGAAATGGCTGTGGCCCCACCAACTGGTGGGGCCACAGCCATTTCATCCGTCGTTAGCTCAGGGCCCTGCGACGCACTATCGGTAGGTTGTTCTGGGTCAAGAGCCATGCGGCGGCGGAACCGCACAGCGGGACTGCGAATATCAGCACCGTGAATTGTGCCCAGGGTATCTCGATCATGGCATCTCGTTCGAGTAATAACGTGACAACCGTGATCAGGCTTCCAGCCAAGAGCCCAAAACTGGTCCCCAGTACAGTAGTCAAAAGCAACTGCATGGCCGAAATTGCCCGGCGAAGTCGTGGCGAAGCGCCCAGACTTGCAAGGATCGACTGATCGTTGCGGCCATCGGCCAGAGCCAAACCAGCCGTAATTCCTGCTGCGCTGAGGGTGATCACCGCAGAACCCGCCACCATCATCCACAACAAGAATGACGAAGCGGACGGCGGTCCGAGTTCAAATGTGTATCCCGAGTATTCGCCAAGAATCGGCCTCAGCTTGCCCTGGAGCAAATCATCTTGAGCCTGTGAAAGCTGCTCAGCGACTGTGACAAGTACCGCTCGGTCAACTGTGGTCACTGCCAGGGCCTGTGCCGTTTCCGGGGAGATCACCGCGTAATAGTCCAGTGGCTTGTCGGGTGCCTCGACAACCGCGGGGATCTCGTGGCTGGCAATCGGCTCTATTTTTATCCTGAGTGATGGTTGCGTGCTGAAAGTCGGCTGGGCTATTGGTTCATAGGAAACGACCGTGGCGCTTGAATTCGGGTTTTGAAACACAGGATTGCTGAGCACCGCGCCACCCTGCTGAAGCATTTGTAGCGCTTCGGCGCTTGGCGCCCTTCCCAGCAATGCTGCCAGTTCAGATTCGCCACCAACCACCAGGGCAGGAAGCTCCTCTTCGTTGCCCGTCGCCATAGAGCCTTCGCATTTGAAATCAGAGGGCTCCAATGGCCAGTTGTCATCCGCTAGGTAGCATTCGTGGCCGCTTGGTTCGGCCAACGCCCACGCTACGCAGGATTCAAGTGCTGCGCTATCGTGGCGTTCTTCTGCCTGTTGCTCTAGGCTCCAACAACGATGTGAGCTCGGGGTGCCTTGAAGCACTTGAGCCGTGTCGTTGGTACCGAGAACTTCTTGGACTACGGGCAATACTTGTGAACCTTCGAAATAGCGTAACTCGCCTATTGGCGAGGTGCTCAACCCTAGTGGTGTCTGCTCGGAAGCTGGAACATATTCACGTTGTTCCAAGGGGATCACTCCCTGGTTGTGGTTGTATTCCCAGGTGTAGTTTTCGTGGTTCATTCGTTCGGTGCTGGCGGTTAGTACCAAAAGCGCACCGGAAAGAGTCGTCGCGGCAAGTACCGCGGCGACCGCTGGAATACTGCGCCCTAGATGACGCGCTGAATCTCGTGCTGCCAGTCTGGGGACAAGCGGCCACCGTGTTGAGTTGGCCGCAAAAAACCGGATAAATGTGCCCGATAACAGTAACA
Organism: Glutamicibacter sp. NPDC087344; assembly: GCF_044744225.1. Classification (NCBI taxonomy): domain Bacteria; kingdom Bacillati; phylum Actinomycetota; class Actinomycetes; order Micrococcales; family Micrococcaceae; genus Glutamicibacter; species Glutamicibacter sp. NPDC087344. Next base: position 117,649 of record NZ_JBIUXY010000010.1, read on the forward strand.
AGGATGCCAATAGTGCAACGGTGCCAAGTACCGTCAGCAAACCAATGATGTCCTGTGCCTCGGTGGTGACTGAGTATTTGCGAGACCAAGCGTTTACTGCCAAAGCTGAACCAAACAGGAGCAGCACGATTGGCAACAACGCGAGCCCAATTCTTAATGGTTTCTGAGACTCTTTCTGGGTTGCGGTAGAGCGCACTTTGGCGAGTGACGCTTGACGAGCGACGGCTCTGGCCGGAAGAAATGCGGCGCAAACACCAGCGATGACTGCCAGCGCGATCATTGCAATGATCCACCACCAGGGGATGCGGAGCCCCACATAGGACGCTGAACCTTGCAATAATCTATAGCCGACAAAGCTCAAGCCAGCGCCGATGCCTATTAGCGCGGCAAAGGTTCCAGCAAACAACCCGAGCCACAGCCCGCTGGCGGTGACAATTTTTTGAAGGGTGCTAGTTTCGGTGCCGATGACTGCCAATAAGGCAAGTTCACGTTGTTGTTTTCTCGTTCCAACCGCAAAAGCGGCACCGGCCAAGAGCCCGACTTCAGTGAGGGCCAAGAAACCAATCAGTACCCCGGATGAGGCGTCAAATTGCGTGAATACGGGCGTAAGCCACTGGGTGTGGCTCTCTTCCGAAGAGAGCGCGAATGAACCTGAAGTAAGTACCAGTCCACGTTCATTAAGCTGTTCAACTAAGGCCCACGTGGGCTCTTGACTGCCAACCAAGTAGTATTCCTCAGCATCCGCTGACTGGGTGAACACGGCAGGCAACTGATCCGGAGCGAAATAGATTTGCGGCCAGTAATCATCAACGGTTTTATTCCGCAGGGTTCCAACCAGCGTAAATGTACCGGCTGCCGTATCTAGATCGTCTCCAAGACGCAGGTCGAAGGCTTTCAGCAGCCCTGTGGAGGCCAGGACTTCATTCTGTGCCTGTGCAGAGCGACCATCGAGAAGCTCGTACTTGCCGTCAAATGCTGGATTCAGCACGTCGCCGATGGTTGTGGCGACGTACAGGTCAGAATTGGTTTGGGGAATCACAGACGCCACATGGGATAGAGGCAATATCTGGTAATCCGAGGGAAGAAGGTCCTCGAATGCCGCAGTGGCGGAAGGTTGAGCGCCGGTATCCTCGAATTCAACAAGACCAAGAGCTCCCCACGGCCCTTGCCGGACAGCTCCGTTCCCGAGGTAATCGGTGCTGATACGTCCCTGAGTGGTACCGAGCTCCCTGGTAATGGTTTGCTCTGCAGTGGGGATGCGACTCATGCCGACGACTAGAGCAGCGGTCATCACCGCTATCGGTAATGCGATGAGTGCAACGATCAGGACCGAGCGGCGACTGTTGCGCACAATGTCCCGCCACGCCAGACGCATTACGATCCGAGTTTCATACCTTGCTGTTTTGGGAGTAGGTGAAAGATCCAACGGCATATCAGATCGCAGCGTGGTTCAGCAGAACCGTGGGGTCGTGAGAATCGGCAGCTTCGTCAACGATTCGGCCATCCTTGAGGAAGATGACACGATCAGCCCATGCTGCGTGACGGGCTTCATGAGTTACCAACACCACGGCCGTTCCATCGTCGGCGCGCTGGCGTAACACGTCCAGGATGCTATCTCCGCTAAAGGAATCGAGTGCTCCTGTTGGTTCGTCGGCAAGTAATAGCCGTCGTCGGCCTACGATGGCTCGCGCAATGGCCACACGCTGTTGTTGTCCGCCAGACATTTCATCCATAAACCGGTTGGCAAGCTGGTCGATGCCAATTTGTTGCAGCGCAATGGTGGCCTGTTGCCGGGCTTGCCGGATTCCGACGCCGTCCAGTTCCATGGGAAGTGCAACGTTTTCAAGTGCTGTCAGGGTCGGAACAAGATTGAAGTCTTGGAACACATAACCAACGGCTCTACGGCGCAGCCTTGCGAGTTCATTGATATTCAGGCCGCCCAGTGCAGTGCCTTCAATGGCTACTTCGCCGCTGGACGCTGTTTCTAGCCCACCTGCAATGCTCAACAGCGATGATTTGCCGGAGCCTGAGGGGCCCATGACCGCAACAAATTCTCCTGCCGCTATTGAGAGGTCGATGTGTTTGAGGGCGGTAACTTGATTGTTTCCCGAGCCGTAATTGCGGCTGACGTTGCGTAGCTGGAGAACCGGATCACTCATCGGGTGACCTCATGTTCTGCATTGGAGAGCGCGGATTTTTGCCTTGCGGGTGCACCTGCCGCTGAAGCTGAAGTGATATGACCGCCGTGTTTTCTCATCCATCCCTCGCAGTGGTCCAGCCAACGGACTTCAGCTTCGGTGGTGAAGATGAGAGAGTCTAAAACTAGAATCCACGCAACATCCTGGGAATCTCTTTCGTCAGGGTTTACCGCTGCGCGACGCTGGCGTGTGTAGGTTTGTAGAGTTCGCATTGAAGCTGCGCGCTGTGCCTGCACAATTGATTCAACGTCCACGCCATCTAGGGTCAGTGCCAGTGCCAGCTTGATGGCCAGCTCGTTGCGCGGAGGATTGCTTGAGACGACCGGCTTCTGGAACCATTGATCGACTTCGTTCCTCCCCGCCTGGGTGATGCTGTAGATCACGTGTCCTTCGCCGTCGTCTCCATCCTTGGCGGCGAACCCATCACGTTCCAAACGGTCCAGCGTTGTGTAGACCTGGCCGATATTTAGCGGCCATGTCGAGCCGGTGCGTTCTTCAAAGGCTCCACGCAATTGATAGCCGTACATGGGACTTTCTTGCAAGAGTGCCAGAAGTGAATGCCTGATGGACATGGTGGTGCCTCCGTGGATCAGTGCACTTCAGCCGCAGCTGGGCAGCGCACATGGATGCATACTGCGTATGCTCGATACTAGATACTTAGTATGCATGAAGCAAGTTGGCAAGGTTGATTTGCGGCAGGGGGCTGGGATGGGTGCTGCTGAACTTCATTCAGAGGATCTCTTGGAATCTATTTTTCCCTTGCGAGCCACCGAGGGTGAAGGGCTTTTTTCGCCTGGTCGTGACCGCTTCGTGGGCTTGCTGGATGCGCGAACTGTTGTCAGGGCAAGGGCGAAGGGTGTCTGGATGCGTCGGATGTGACGCTGAAAACAAGAATTGTTGAACAACATCTTGATTAGATTGTTCAACAACCTGTATTGTCTTGTGCGTTACATTGTTCCTGTGACAGCTGTCACCGCTACCGCAACGGATGAAAACATGTCTACCCACGATTCAAAGCCTCAGGCAAGCGCGAAAGCACGCCGCACGGCCCTGCTAGGTGCCATGTTTCTTATGGCCACCAGTGCTATCGGCCCCGGTTTCATAACCCAAACCACCGAGTTCACAGTCAAAATCGGCGCGGCCTTCGCCTTCGCCATTGTGGTTTCCATCCTTGTGGACATTGCCGTGCAGCTCAATGTTTGGCGTGTCATCGGAGTCTCCGGCCTGCGCGCTCAAGAGCTGGGCAACAAGGTGCTTCCGGGTGCCGGCTGGTTGCTGGCAGTCCTCGTGTTTATCGGTGGCATGGTCTTCAACATTGGAAACATCGCCGGTACCGGGCTTGGCATCAATGCCATGCTCGGCGTAGATGCCAAGATCGGCGGAGCAATTTCCGCGGTGATCGCGATCTTGGTGTTCCTTTCGAAAAAGGCTGGAATGGCGTTGGACCGCATCGTGGTGCTGCTCGGTGCGATCATGATCCTCCTGATGCTTTATGTAGCCATCGTGGCTGCACCTCCGGTAGGCGAAGCCCTGAAAAATGTGGTTTTGCCCGAACAGGTCGACTTCCTGATTATCACCACTTTGATCGGTGGAACGGTGGGTGGCTACATCACGTACGCCGGGGCGCACCGCATGCTGGACTCGGGAACTAAGGGTGCGGAGAATGTTAAGGCCATCTCCAACACCTCGGTACTGGCCATCATCATCACCGGTGTGATGCGCGTGCTGCTGTTCTTGGCGATCCTCGGTGTGGTAGCCGGCGGTGTTGCGTTGACCAGTGACAACAAAGCCGCGGAGGCTTTCGGGCACGCAGCCGGAGACATTGGGGTGAGGTCTTTTGGCATCATCCTTTGGGCCGCCGCCCTTACCAGCGTGATTGGCGCCGCCTACACATCGGTCTCATTCATCACCAAATCCACCACGCCCGAACGCACCCGCAACCTGATCACCGTAGGATTCATCGCAGTCTGTGCAGTGATTTATGTGCTCCTCGGGCAGGCGCCGGCTACGCTGCTGATTTTCGCCGGCGCGTTCAACGGGCTGATTCTGCCGGTTGGCCTGGCGATTCTCTTGTGGGTGGCATGGCGGCGCAGGGATCTCATGGACGGATATCGTTACCCCACGTTCCTGCTGATCATCGGAGCGCTGGCCTGGGTGCTGACCGTTTACCTTGGCTGGAATTCACTATCCGGTCTTGCTGCCCTCTGGAACGCGTAGGGAGAAGATTCAGATGACCCGCATCCAAGAATTGAGTCTTGCCGAGCGCGCCGCACTTTCCCCGGCCGAGGCCCGCGCGCTGTTCCGTGCCGGGCAGGTGTTGCCCACCGCAGGATTCAGCGCCGGTTACGCCCAGGCGAATCTATTGATTGTCACCAAGGAACTGGCCTTCGACGTCCTCTTATTCGCGCAGCGCAACCCGAAATCGTGCCCCATCCTCGGAGTTCTCGAACCAGGCCAAGTCGCCAGTGAGTTGCTTGCGGGAGGGGACATTCGTACGGACGTACCCCAGTATTTTGTTTATGAAAACGGGGTCAAGGTCGCCGAGCCCACCGACCTCAATGACTATTGGCGTGATGATCTGGTGACGTTCATTATCGGATGTTCATTCACCTTCGAATCGGCGTTGATTGAGAACGGCATCAGCGTCGCGCACATCGACCAGGGTGTGAACGTGCCGATGTACAAGACCACGGTTCGCAGCGCTTCGGCCGGCGTGATGTCCGGGCCCATGGTGGTGTCGATGCGTCCGATTCCAGCTCATCAGGTGGCCGACGCCGTACGCATCACCTCGCGTTACCCAGCGGTACACGGTGCGCCGGTGCATATCGGCAATCCCGGCGAATTGGGAATCGCTGACCTCGGAGCACCCGATTTCGGTGATCCGGTTCAGATTCCCGAAGGATATATCCCGGTGTTCTGGGCTTGCGGGGTCACCCCGCAGGCAGCGGTCATGGAATCCAAGCCGCTGTTGGCCATTGGCCATGCACCCGGGCATATGTTGATTACCGACGCCCGAGACTCGCAGTATCAAGTGCCTTAACCACAATCAGTTCTCTGCCACGACACCTCGCGGTGGCCACGAAGTTTACGGGGACACCGCGAGATGCGGCTGGTTCAGCCGCCTAGGCGCTCTGCGAGGCTTGCCAAGACGCAACTTCGGCCAGCCTCCCGGCACGCTGTTGCTCGTCGAGGAAGGCTGCTTCGAAGGAGTTTGCGGCAAGTTTTGCCCATTGTTCGGTCGTGAAGCTGAAATGCTCGTTGAGCGCGGCGACATTCGCGTCCAGGTAGCCGCCGAAGTAGGCGGGATCATCCGAGTGAATTGAAACGTTGAGCCCCCTGGCCAACATGAGTGGCAGTGGATGCTCCGCCATGGTGTCCACGGCGCGCAGCCGCACATTGGACAACGGGCAGACTGTCAGCGGCATCTGCTCGGCCACTAGGCGCTGCACCAATTGCTCATCATCCAAACAGCGGATACCGTGGTCAACTCGCTGAACCTTGAGCAGATCTAGGGCCTGCCAGATGTATTCGGCCGGTCCTTCTTCGCCGGCATGCGCGACCACGTGAAGCCCGTGCTCGCGCGCGTATTCAAAGACTTCCTGGAACAGTTCCGGCGGGAAACCGAGTTCTGAGGAATCCAAGCCGATCCCGTCTATGTCATGTTTTTGCTCCACGAGGATCTTGAGCAGATCCAACGCCTCTAACGCTGGTGCGTGGCGCCAGAAGCAGGCAATGAGTTTATGAGAAATTCCCCAACGTTCCTCGCCTTCGCGCAGTGCCTCGCGGATCCCAGAAATAACTTCGGTTAAACCGATACCGCGCTCGACATGAGCCTGCGGGTCGAAGAACAACTCAACATGGCGTACGCCGGAATCGTGAGCTCGCGCGAGGTACGCCATGGTGATGTCGTGGAAATCTTGGGAAGTGCGCAGCACAATCATGTTGGCGTAAAACAAATCCAAAAATGACTGCAGATCGGTGAATTCGTAGCGTGAACGCAGATCCGCCAAATCTGTGTAGGGAAGACTGATGCCGTTCTTCTGCGCCAACGACATGATCAGTTCGGGTTCGAGGGTTCCCTCTAGATGGATGTGTAGTTCTGCCAAGGGCAATTTCACTGGGTAGGGCCTTCCATGTCGCCAGCTGCGGGAGATGGCGCAGTCCGCGGAAGATCCAACGACACCATGCCCACGAGGATGCCTTCAATCTTAAGCCCCGTGCAGGCCCGGTTGAGCGCCACCAAGTGCATACCGTGGTGGGATTCTGCCCACAGTCAGGTCCTGTGCCGGTTTATTCCGGGGTTGAGTGCTCTGTGATGTGCCCCAATAGTTCGGCTTCGGCCATGTCCAAATACTCTCGCAGGGTCTGAGCGGCCTCGGCCCTTTGACCGGCCTTGAGCATTCCAACCAAGGTGGCATTCTGCTCAACATAGTGTGAATGGAAATCCGGGGCATCACTCATCGCATGGAAAACCAAACGCATGCGCGCCAAGACCCTTCCCATCAGCTCCTGCAACAGTTCGCTGCCAGACGTGCGGACCAGCTCCCGGTGAAAGGCCTGGTTGGCATCAGCCATGGCCGCCACATTCCCTGCCAGCAGGGCCGCCCGGGCCGTGTCGATGATCGAATCAAGCGCCGCCGCATCCAGTTCCGGACCCCACGCCAGGCAAGCCGGTTCAACGGTGCGGCGCACCGCATAGATTTCCCGGACATCGGCCGCATTGGGGGACGCCACAAAAACACCCCGGTTGGGAATGCGGGTGACAATCAGTTCGCTGTCCAGCAGGGCAAAACTTTCCCGCAAGGTATTGCGGGAAAGCCCCAAGGACTGCGCCAAGGCCTGTTCGGAAAGTTTGCTGCCAGGCAACAGCTCACCCGAGGCGATTTGGGTGCGCAAGAGGTCGGCGGCCCACGCGCTGGAGTGGGCGTGCGGGGCCTTGGCTGGAGGTCGGGTGGCAGTGCTGGCGTTCATGCCTTTCAATCTACCCAATGCGGGCGCCGGGCTCACAGCCCGTGAGCCTACTTAACGAAACCCAGCACCTGGCCTCGACGCACCGCCACCCCCGGCTCCAGCTGGGCGCGGGTGAAAATTCCATCGCGGTGCGCGGTGACTGGGGATTCCATCTTCATGGCCTCAACCATGGCCAACGTTTGCCCCTGGGTGACATCCTGCCCATCCTGAACCGAATAGCTGACAAGGTTTCCGTCCATGGGTGAGTGAAGCTCGGTCTCATCGGCAAGCTGCGCTCCGAGTCCTGCCACGTCCTCAGGGAGTTTGGCCGTCCCGGGGTGGCGCAAGGCATTTACCAAGTCCGCGGGCAGACCCAGCTGCATGGCCTTGCCATCCACCTCGATGGTCAGTTGGGTGCGCTCGCCGTCGGAAATGCCCAGGTTGATGTCTTCGCTGGCCTCAAGCTCATTGAGGAACTCATCCTCAATCCAGGTGGTGTAGACCCCCAAACGGTCGGTGGCAACAAAATCCGGATGGTCGATCACGGCCCGATGGAAGGGCAGTACGGTCGGGACCCCGGTCACCTGCATCTCGGCCAGCGCATTGCGGGCCCGGCGCAGTGCCTGAGCTCGGTTTGAGCCGTGCACAATCAGCTTGGCGATCATTGAATCGTAGAAGGGCGGCACGGTGCCACCGCTGCGCACCCCGGTATCCACGCGGATTCCGGCACCGGTGGGCGCCTCGAACGCGGTGATGGTGCCCGGGGCAGGAAGGAAACCGCGGGCCGGGTCTTCCACATTGATGCGGAACTCAAACGCGTGCCCCCGTGGCTGCGGGTCCTCACGCAGGCTCAGTTCCAGGCCGTCGGCAATGCGGAACTGTTCGGCAACCAAGTCCACACCCGTGGTCGCCTCGGTGACCGGATGCTCCACCTGCAAACGGGTGTTCACCTCCAGGAAGGAGATCAAACCATCCTGGCCGACCAGATATTCAACGGTACCCGCGCCCACATACCCGGCTTCGCGGCAGATTGCCTTGGCGGATTCATGGATTCGGGTGCGTTGCTCGTCGGTGAGGAACGGGGCCGGCGCCTCTTCAACCAGCTTTTGGTGGCGGCGCTGCAACGAGCAATCACGGGTGCCAAGAACCACCACATTGCCATGGGTATCGGCCAACACCTGCGCCTCCACATGGCGAGGTCGAGCCAGGAAACGTTCAACAAAACACTCTCCACGGCCAAAAGCCACGGTGGCTTCACGCACCGCGGAAGCAAAGGCGTCCTCGACCTCTTCCATGGTGTAGGCGATCTTCAGGCCGCGCCCGCCGCCGCCGAAGGCCGCCTTGATGGCCACCGGCACCCCGTGCTCGCGGGCGAACTCGCGGACTTCTTGCGCGTCAGAAACCGGGCCGGGGGTGCCGGGCACCAGCGGGGCGCCAGCCCTCACGGCGATCTGCCGGGCGGTGACCTTGTTGCCCAAAGCCTCGATGGCAACAGGTGACGGGCCGATCCACGTCAGGCCGGCCTGCTGCACCGCGCGGGCGAAGTCCGCGTTCTCGGATAGGAAACCGTAACCCGGATGCACCGCATCAGCACCAGAGCGCAAGGCCACATCAATGATTTTTTTGATGTTCAGGTAGGTTTGCTCACCGGTTGACCCACCCAGCGGATACGCTTCATCGGCTAACCGCACGTGCAATGCGTCGGCATCCGGATCCGAATAGATGGCAACGGAAGCCAACGAGGCATCGGCGGCGGCACGGGCGATTCGCACCGCGATTTCTCCACGATTGGCGATCAGTACTTTATGCATGATTATCCTTGAAAATGAGTCGGAAGGCCGGGGACTGCGTCAGATCCTTATGCGCTGAAACAACGGCAAAACGCAGTTTGCTCCCCACCGGAAGTTGGGCGGCCGCGCTGAGATCCTCTGAGATCAGGGTTGCGATCACCGGATAACCGCCGGTGACCGGGTGATCGGCCAGAAACAGCACCGGCAGGCCGGAAGGCGGGACCTGCAACGAACCGCGCGCCACACCCTCGCTGGAAAGTTCGCCGTCCCGGGTCCGCTCAAGCGCAAGACCTAGGGTGTCCAGCCGGATGCCAACCCGATTCGAGTCGCTGCTGACGCTCCATTCCTGGCCGGTGAGGCGTTCCAGACCCGCCGCGCCAAACCAATCATCGCGTGGCCCGGGAATCACCCTGAGGGTATACACCCCCTGCGCGTCGGGGATCGGCAGGGTGCTTGGTTCGGGAGCGCCAACCACCTGGGTACGGTTTGGAGGTTGCACCCCAAGCACCTGTCCGGCGGCCAACGGCTCGGGACCAAGCCCGGAGAGGGTATCGGTGGATAACGAACCTAAGGTGTCTGCAACCGTGAACACCCCGCGGACGGCCAGATAGCTGCGCAACCCGTGCCCGGTAGGTTCGAGCCTCAGGCGCTCGCCGTGCAGCAGCACGAAGGGGGCATTCGGGGAAACCTGGCGCACACTGCGTTGCTCATCGTCCGGCGCGGGGGTGATCCATAACTCGGGTTGGGCTCCGGTGACGGCCATGACCTGGTCGGCGATGGCTTGAATCTCCAGGCGGCCGGTGAGGTTTTCGATCACCGCAGTGCCCACCGGGTTTCCCACCAAACGATTGGCTTGATGGAAGGAAGAGATGTCTGCGGCACCGGAGACCGGCACCCCGAGATTCCCCCGCCTGTGGCGTCCTGCATCCTGCAACAGGGATTGAAGTCCCGGATCCACGATGCGCAGCCCCTTGACGGTTGCTGCTGGCGTTGTCTGCTTGGCGGCCTGCGGAGTTTCCCGCGTGCCGGATACCCGGATGCGGGATGCGGCCAGAGTGAATTCGACGGTATCTTGGGGGCGAATCAGCGCTGGCTGATCGCGGTCCACATCCCACAGCTGCAGGTCGGTATGCCCTAGCAACTGCCATCCGCCGGGGGACTGCCGGGGATACACGGCGCAGTAGTCTCCGCCTAGTGCCACGGCTCCGGCGGGCACCCGCGTCCGCGGGGTGGCTCGCCGGGGCACAGCCAACCGCTGGTTTTCCCCCACAAGGTAGGCAAAGCCTGGGGCGAATCCGCCGAAGGCCGCAGTCCATCGTTGGGCCAGGTGGGCGGCGATCAGGGCTTCGCGGCTCATCGAGGTGAGCTTGGCGAGCTCATCTAAGTCTTCACCGTCGTAGGTGACGGGGATCCGTACCATCTTGCCTGCTGAAATATCGGTGGTGCCCAGGGGCAGTCCGGGAAGCAGGCTGGCGGCCAGCCGGGCCTGTTCCGGGGTGTCGAACTTGATCATGACGGTCTGCGCGGCGGCCAACACATCCTGTTGCCCGTTTAGCGGGTTGGCCACTACGGCGGAGTTCAACGCCAGCACGGAATCCAGCGAATCCAGTTCGATCAGCAGGTCGCGGTCTCCGGCCCGGTGGATGGCACCGATGCTCACACGAAACTCCTGATCTGCACGCCGGCGGATTCCAACCCTTGGCGTACCGCGGCGGCCATGGCTACGGCGCCGGGGGTGTCCCCATGCAGGCAAATGCTTTCGGCTGGCATCCGGATGATGCTTCCGTCCACCGCGATGATGGTTCCTTCGGTCGCCAACCGGATCATGTTCTGGGTGACCTGCTCGGAATCATGGAGAACCGCGTTGGGTTCGCGGCGGGACACGAGTGTGCCTTCGGGGGTGTAGTTACGGTCGGCGAACGCTTCGGAGACACCACGCAACCCAGCCTTTTCCGCCTTGGCCAAAGCTACGGAGCCGGGCAGCAAGAGGACCGGGAGGTCGGTGCCGAAAGCGCGGATGGCATCAATGACTGCTTGGGCATGAACCTCATGGTGCACAATCGTGTTGTACAGGGCACCGTGAGGTTTAACGTAAGAGATTTCGCCGCCAGCTGCGCGAGCCAGGGCCTGCAAGGCGCCGAGCTGATACAGCACATCATCGGCAAGTTCGGTGGCCGAGCAATCGAGGAATCGGCGGCCAAACCCGGCCAGGTCGCGGTAGCCTATGTGGGCGCCGATGCGCACCTGGGCGGCCACCGCGTCGCGGCAGGTTTGGGCGATGGTGCTGGGATCACCCGCATGGAATCCGCAGGCCACATTGGCAGAGGAGACCGAGGCAAAAATTGCGGCGTCATCACCCATACGCCAATTTCCGAAGGACTCGCCTACGTCCGAATTCAGATCAATTACCGGCATTGAGATCCCTGTCTCGCGAATTTGTCTTTGAACCAGCATGCACCAAAACGAAAGATTGTTCAACAATCTTTCGTTTGTGGTCCGAAATGTGACCACAGCGACAACGAGGCGGGGATGCGCTCACCGTGAAGTGAGCCCATCCCCGCCTCGGGAATCGTCGTGCAGAAGAGCGGCCGCGGTGGGACTAGTCCCGTGCGGAAATCTTGATGAACGGCGAAAGCAGCACCGCAATGGTGGCCAGGCACGCACCGATGATGAATGCGACATGCGCACCACTGAAGAATGCCTCGGCAATCCCTGAGCCCTGGGTTAGCTGCTCCTCGGCCAACAGGGTCATCACGGTCACCATGACGGTGGTTCCGACCGCGCCGCCGAGCTGCTGCGCCGTGTTGAAAATTGCCGATCCGTGGCCGAAGTTCCGCGGCTCGACAGACGACATTGCAGAAGACATCAGCCCGGTCATCAGCAAGGCAACACCGATAGAGAAGATCACGTGGCTGAGCACTACCACCCACAGTGCTGAGGTGACGTCCAGGGAAACATACAGCCATTGGCCTGCGGCCAGCATGATGGTGCCAGGGATGATCACCGGGCGCGGGCCGAACTTGTCGAAGATGTTGCCGAAGATCGGTGAGACGATGGCCTGGGCCAAGCCGCCGGGCAGCAACAGCAGGCCGATGGTCAGTGAATCAATGCCGCGCCCCGACTCCAGGATGATCGGCATGATGGTCACCGAACCGAGCATGGTGCCGAAAGTGATCATGATGATCAAAATCGCGAAAGTGAATAGGCGCGAATTGAACAATGACAGGTTGAGCAATTCGCGGCCTTCGCTGCTCAAGCGAGTCTGGCGGCGGATGAACAGCACCAGGGAGATCAGGCCGATCACAAAGCTGATCACCATGATGACTGCATTCTCTGCCGCATTCTCAATGGTGGAAATGCCGTACACCAGGAAGCCGAAGGCCAGTGCCGAAAGGATGACCGAGGCGATATCCAGCGGGACCTTGCGTGATGCGGACGGAACCTTCATGAAGATGGCGCCCAGGACCAGCATGATGACAGCCAGTGGCACCATGAGGACAAAGATGTATTTCCAGCCCCAGGCATGCACAATCAGGCCGGAGACAGTTGGGCCGATAGCCGGGCCGACGCCGATGACAATCGAGTTCAGGCCCATCACGGTGCCTCGTTTGTGGATCGGCACCAGGCTGAGGGTGGTGGTCATCAGCAGCGGCAGGATGATCGCGGTGCCAATTGCCTGAATAACGCGGGCAATCAAGACAAAGGAGAAATTCGGTGCGAACACCGCGAAGAGGGTGCCGACTAAGAAACTGAGCACCGCAAACATAAACAGCGACCGATGCTGAAAACGTTGAATCAGGAAGCCGGTCATGGGGATGACTACCGACATGGTCAGCAGGAATCCGGTGGTCAACCACTGGCCGGTGGCCGCGGAGACGGATAGGTCTGCCATGATTCCGGGCAGCGCCACGCTGAGCACGGTCTCGTTCAAGATCATCACAAAGGCGGCGAGGGCCAAAACACCAATGATGCCGGTGAGCTGCTTGGTGGTGAGGGTGGGCCTTTGCGGTGGCGCGGCTGCCTCGCTGGCAGGGATTTCGGTGCGTTCTGGGGACACGATTCCTCTTCTACTGACGGGTACTGATAAATTCTGTCATGCTCTGACACTTTTCATAAGCAAAATCTGTCAGACTGTGACAGAAAACAAATTTTGTGCTGGGCTCGCTACGATGAGCTGACAACACTTCGTGGGAAGGTGAATGGTGGGGATTCGCGAGGAACGCAAAGCTGCCACGCAGCGCGATATCCAACTGGCTGCCTTGGATCTACTTGAAGCCCATGGGCTTGCGGCGCTCACCGTAGGGCAGATTGCTCAGCGTGTGGGGATTGCCGAGCGGACCTTCTTTCGCTATTTCGACTCCAAGGAGTCGGCCCTGTTGCCGGCCGAACATCGTTTGATTGCCGCGCTGGTGGCTGCACCTCTTCCGGACCTGGCGTCCGGTCCGCAGGTTTTCCGCATCCTGGCGAATGTGTGCCGCGAACATTTTTTGGAGGAGATGCGCGGCCAGGGTTTTCGCCGCATTTCTCGGTTGATGCTCACCGAACCGGGGCTCAGGGTGATCACCTCACGCCATGAGCAGCATTTGGTCGCCACGGTTAATCAGCGTTTGGAAGACTGCGGGTACCTTGATGCGATGCAGGTGCGGTTGATCGGCGAAATGCTCTCCGTCACCTGGCGCGTGGCGTGGCAGTGTTTCGGGGTTGAAGAGCGGGCCGGTCGTCAGGCGAGTCCCGTCGAGTTATTTGAAAAGGCCATCGCTCAGCTAGGTGTTCTCGCCGGGCCGGCATCCGAATAACGAATACCCGGCTTGAGTTATCGAAGATTAACTTAAATGTGACGAACTGCTCGAGGGCGCTCTCACCCGGCAATTCGGCGATTTTTCGGGATCTTTCAGCGTATTTTTTCCAAGCGGAAAGTGTGGCGTGGGACAAAATCGGGTAGATTTGGAACGTTGAGTTCAGGGCGGATAACCCCGCTTCCGCACGACGTTCAGGGAGAAGCCACACCTATGGCCAAGATTATTTACACCCACACCGACGAAGCGCCGATGCTGGCGACCCACTCGTTCCTGCCGATCGTTCAGGCCTTCGCCTCGACCGCCGGTGTTGAGCTGGAGACCCGCGACATCTCGCTGGCTGGTCGCATCATCGCTACCTTCCCGGACTACATCACCGAAGAGCAGCGCATCGGCGACGCCCTGGCTGAGCTTGGCGACCTGGCCAAGACCCCGGAAGCAAACATCATCAAGCTTCCAAACATCTCTGCATCGGTTCCACAGCTGAAGGCAGCCGTTGCCGAGCTGCAGGCGGCCGGCTACGCGCTTCCGGATTACCCGGACAACCCATCCTCGGATGAAGACACCGACGTTCGCGCTCGCTACGACAAGATCAAGGGTTCAGCCGTGAACCCTGTGCTGCGTGAGGGCAACTCCGACCGCCGCGCACCGTTGAGCGTTAAGAACTACGCCCGCAAATACCCGCACTCCATGGGTGCTTGGGCCTCGGACTCGAAGACCAACGTCGCCACCATGGGCGTTGACGACTTCGCCTCGAATGAGAAGTCCATCGTGATCGACAAGGACAAGTCGATCTCCATTCGTTTCGTCGGTGAAGACGGCGAAGTGAAGGTCTTGAAGAAGCCATTCGCAGTGCTCAAGGACGAGGTCATTGACGGCACCGTCATGCACGTTGCCGCGCTGTCCGAGTTCCTGAAGAACTCGGTTGCCCGCGCCAAGGAAGAGGGAATCCTCTTCTCGGCACACCTGAAGGCAACCATGATGAAGGTCTCTGACCCCATCATCTTCGGCCAGGTTGTGAAGGCCTACTTCTCCGAGCTGTTCGACACCTACGGCGACGAGCTGGCAGCCGCCGGCCTGAACCCGAACAACGGCCTGGCTGCCATCCTGGGCGGCCTGGACGAACTGTCCGACGAGGTACGCGCCGGCGTTGAGAAGCTGATCGCCAAGGGCCTGGAAGAGGGCCCGGCCGTTGCCATGGTCGATTCGGACAAGGGCATCACCAACCTGCACGTGCCATCGGACGTGATTGTTGATGCTTCCATGCCAGCCATGATCCGCTTGGGCGGCAAGATGTGGGATGCCAAGGGCGACACCGCAGATACCTTGGCCGTCCTGCCGGATTCCTCCTACGCCGGTGTTTACCAGGCCGTCATCGAGGATTGCCGCGCCAACGGCGCCTACGACCCAACCACCATGGGTACCGTGCCGAACGTGGGCCTGATGGCTCAGAAGGCCGAAGAATACGGTTCCCACGACAAGACCTTTGAACTGGCCGCCAACGGCCACGTGCAGATTGTCGACGAGAACGACACCGTGCTCATCGAGCACCAGGTTTTCGCTGGCGATATCTGGCGCGCCTGCCAGACCAAGGACATCGCTATCCGTGACTGGGTGAAGCTGGCCGTAAACCGTGCCCGCGCCTCCCAGACCCCGATCGTGTTCTGGCTGGATGAGAACCGTGCCCACGACGCCGTGCTGATCGCCAAGGTCAACGAGTACCTCGCTGAGCATGACACCGAGGGCCTGACCATTGAGATCCTGTCCCCGGTTGAGGCTACCAAGTACTCGATCGAGCGCATCCGCAAGGGTGAGGACACCATCTCGGTCACCGGTAACGTGTTGCGCGATTACCTGACCGACCTGTTCCCAATCCTGGAGCTGGGTACCTCGGCAAAGATGCTGTCCATCGTGCCATTGCTGGCAGGCGGCGGACTGTTTGAAACCGGTGCCGGTGGATCTGCCCCGAAGCACGTGCAGCAGCTGGTGAACGAGAACCACCTGCGCTGGGACTCGCTGGGCGAATTCATGGCGCTGGGTGCTTCCTTCGAGCACCTGGCCGTCACCACCGACAACGCCCGTGCACAGGTCCTGGCCGATACCCTGGACGCCGCCACCGGAACCTTCCTGCTGGAAGACAAGTCGCCAAAGCGCAAGGTCGGCGAGCTGGACAACCGCGGGAGCCACTTCTACCTGGCTAAGTTCTGGGCTGAGGAGCTGTCCAAGCAGGAGAAGGACACCGAGTTGGCTGCGGCTTTTGCCGATGTGGCCAAGGCCCTGGGCGAGAATGAGGAAGCCATTGTGGCCGAGCTCGCTGAGGTCCAGGGCCAGCCGGTAGATATCGCCGGCTACTACCGTCCGGACGAGCAGAAGACCACTGCCGTCATGCGTCCAAGCGCCACCCTGAACAAGGCTCTTGAACTGCTGACCCAGGCTGTCTCCAAGTAGCATTCAGCCGGCAATGCCACACGGCACCAACCCTTCGGGTTGGTGCCGTCTGGCATTTAAACGCAAGGCCTAATTGCCAAGACCGAAGCCCTCAACCATCACTGGGTTGGGGTGAGTGCAGCCCTCCGCCTTTGCCGTTTGGGCGCGAATGGCGCTTCGTCCAGCATGGGATCGGTTGACCAGGTGCGGCCGCTGATCAATGGACAACTGGTGGACACCTAAAGTGGGGCCGCCCGAGGTGGCCTCAGCTAGGACATCGTGTCTGTACTTGCCGTGGGTGTTGTTGAACTCCCTGCCTTCTGGGGTTCCGTTCCCCACGTCACGACAAAACACTTGCTGTTGTCTTCAGGCTGAAGCACTTGGAAGTAATCCAAAAGTGAACCATCTGCCAGGCTCACTCGTTCCGAAGTTTGCGCTCCCTCGGCCGGACCCAAATGATTTTCTTCGAACCTCAGATCTGCCAGATTCTCTTGATTCAGGCTCTCACGCAACTTTTCCCAAGGCCCGTCGGGAATCGAGTAGTCCGGCGGCAACATTTCGAATGCTTGTCCACGATCATTTAGCTGAACTGCTTCAAGGAATTTTTGCACCGAGTCTTGGGCCGAAATGTTTCCACCTGCCGTACAGCCCTGGCCGGAGGTGGGTGAACACCCCAGCAGTGTTAGCGGAAGAATTGAAAGTGCTACCACCCTGAGGGAAACAGGAAATTTCATCCAACACATTCCTTTCCCTGAAGGTCCTGCAGATCTGTCCGACAACATCTTTCCGAAAACTCGGACGAATAGTTTCATTGAATGAGGTCAAGCACGGTTCGCCGCTTCAGGTCTTGAATATTTCTTGTCAGAGGCTATCAGCTCAAGCCCGGTCAGGGCGTTGTGACTTCACGGAAGGACGCTGGCCACGGGGCAGCAATTCGTTGTTGAACTTGCCCGCAGGCCGTCATATCTGATGCTGCGGGGTTGAGTGGATTAGCGGCTGGCCCACTCGCTGGTGATATCAGTCGAAGCTGAGGTCCGCGCAGACGGAAACTAACCGACGTTTCACCCAACGAGGATTAGCCGGAACGGAGCAACACAGCGTGCAAATCGGCACCTCGGGGCAAGAATCGAGCATCTTGTCGAGGATACTCGGGACTAAGCGAGTCGCCAGCTTCTTGTACGCTGAGGCAAGATGCAACGTAGGTAGTAGTGTTCACTTCTAGAGCCGGCGGTAATCTGACTCATTGTGAGCTTGGTGGTGAGTCGCTGGTTCTCAAATATTTAGTCCCAGTCAGGCCGTAAGCGACCTATGTATCTTGCAGAAACCCACGCCCCTGCGACTGCGGCGGGAAGGATGAGATACCAGATTCGAAATGCCTCATTTCCCCAGAACGGCTGGAGAAGCACCCAAGCGGGCAATGCCGAAAGCACCACACATCCAAAGAGAATTCGTTTTTTGGCAGGTGCGGCGAAAGGACTTCGCCGCAGTGCGACGTATAACAGGAAACAAACGATTCCCATCGCGACCCCAAGGAGAAGCCCCGAAATCGGGGCAAACATAGCGATCAGCACCTGAACGTCATCTCTATAGTCATCTGTTCCGGGTTCAGGGGAGAACATCGCATTCGAATAAAGGGCCAGTATTAGTCCGGCGAGTATGCTGCAGAGCAATCCAGTTATCGCTCCGCGGAGAACAAGCCCCCGTGCAAGGTTGAATGTCGAAACCTGATCTTCAGTTTTCATAGTTTTGCGGTACCTAACTGGATTCCGTAGTGCTCCGTGAACTTTTGACCTTCAAGGCAACGCACAGGAGGGGGATCTTCTGAGAAACCGAAACCCATAGCGTTGCTAGATTGGGGATCGTCCGGAGATTCATCGCGATTCACCTCTAGTAACGTCGTAGCGAGGGCAACTAAGCCGGACGGCAGAGCTGCTTGGAAACACAACCGTATGTTTGATTGTTAGCCTAGCCTAACCATAATTAATTCGAAAATGATGCGGTTCATGCCTTCTAGGCTTGGCCCTTGCTCACGATGCCGTTCATCGACCGTCTATGCTTCGTCTTTTCGCGGCCATCGGGCAGCGTGCGGAAGTTCTTGCTTGCTGGCGTCGGCATTCAGGAGGTATGTGTGCTCTGTGATCTGGACGAATCGCTGGCCAAGTTGCTGTGATGCATAAGGCTGAGCTGACAAGGAAATCAACAACGCTGGGGCCATCATTGCGCGGAATCAGTTCTCCTGGAGACTGCAGCAATACATCAACTTCTTCTGGACGCACGAACTGCACCGCACCGGCGCAATCAAGTCCAATATGTTCCAGAAGCGCAAATGGGTTCTGTGCAGAGATGGAAAATTCCTCGGCGAAAGACTGCCGAACTGCCTCGCCTTCCGGGATCAACCCTTCAATGAACGGATCGGTTACTGCACGAGGGTATGCATCCTCACGATATGGCATGGACAAAGAGAGACTGACACTTTGAGCTCCACCAGGGAGATATTGAAACTTCCTGTTCCCGGACCCTGTTTGTTGGAGGACGCCAACCACGTCTCCGTATAGGCAGGTTAAAAGTTCTTTCATTGAGTATCCTGCTTATCTTGACCGTCAGGTACTTGATTATCGTTGCTTTCATTCATGCCGCCAGCTCTCAAATCGGACTCCAAAGAGTGGGGTAGGGAACTCGGTAGACCTTTTTCGATACCACGCGCGATAGCAGCCGGGCTACCAATCTCTTTCGTCATGCGTTGAACGCTGGACTGGCTAAGCGCGGTGCTTGATAGTTTTTTCGCGGGGGATTCGCTTTCACTGGAAAACTTCTTGAGTGCCGCTGCAGTGGCGGGGGAAAACAAATTCAGCTGTTCCGTGGGAACCGCTTTTGGAGTGTCAGACATGACGTCCTGGCCAAAGGAAAGAGTTAGTGAAACCCCTAGTGCCTCTAAGGTATCGAGTATCTTCCCGAACTCTGCTCGAGTTCGTACGCCTTGTTCGAGGCCAATTAGCCATTTTCGCGAAACACCGGCACGGTCAGCTAGGGCCTCTTGGGTCAAGCCGAGCTTAATCCTGGCATCATGAACAAAGGAGCCAAGTTCTTTCTGATTCGAGATCTCTCGTTTCATGACACACCCTTTCATCGTGTACGTATATTCACAACACTCCGTGTGAACGAATGTTCACAGTTCTAGATGTGACCGAGCGTTCACGGGCGAGAGAATGTCTGCCGCTAGCAGTGGCATCTGAGAATCCCGGCTCAGGACAGCGTGTGTTTGCCTGTACTTTTCTCACTCGCCGGAGGCGGATTTGCTTGGCAGGACGGACCTACACTTTCGCAGCACCGCATAACTCCCACTTACCGCCTCACGGTTACTGTCTGGACCTTCTCTATAAAATTCGTGACATAGGAACAGTCGGGGTAATGGTTAGCGGGCCATTGGTGAACAGTCTTATGCGGGTGAATTCTGGATACGCAGCGCGGCAGCCTCGAGTTCGGAATGCGGTGGCGTCTTTGAGTTGAACAAATGCTACATCCCGCGGTATGTGGACTAGCGGCCTGTGAATGGTTTTCGCTGTCCTTGCCAATAACTTTCAACTGGCGGAGGGACAAGGTTTTTGCTCATTTCCGCGTTGACCGGGCAGATGAAGCCAATTTCACACCATGGAAGATGTTTCCTTGTGAAGTCGGGTATTTTCATCAAGTCAGAAGGTAATCAACAGACAGAAACAGGCTAGCTCTTTGGCTCTTCCCAGCGTGTGAAACTAAAATCGGTTCGTTAGGCGTTTTTCGCGCTCACCGAATTCAGGAGAAGCATGGCTCTACGTGAAAATCCAGTGGTTGTTCGTGCGCTGCGTTTCCTCGGCGTCGGTGGGTTCTGCTTCATTGTGACCCTGGCCGTGAACTACGGCCTGAAATACACCGTCATGGAAGCCCACCCGACCACGGCATTTTTGATCGCCAATACCGTGGCAACGGTTGTGTCCTATGTGCTTTCCCGCCAGTACACCTTCCAGGATCGCAACGACGCGCACCGCAAGCGTATCCAGGTGATTGGATTTTTTACGGTATCTGCACTGGGTATCGTGATCAACTCGGCACCGCTGTACATTTCACGCTGGGTTTTCGGCCTACACCATCCAAACGTTTCCTTCCTGTTCCAGGAAGTCGCTGACTTCGTTTCCGGCCCAATCATCGGTACCGCGCTGGCGATGGTTTTCCGCTGGTGGGCCCTGCACAAGTTCGTTTTTCCAGAGGTTTCCGAAAAGGAACAGAAAGTGGAACTTGCAGCCTAAGGTTGCCCTCTGCCACGCGGAGAAGCACCCGTGAACCGGTGACCACGTAGTTTCCGGTACATAAAACACCGACAGCCGCCGGTGGGAAAGCAGTTCAACTTTCCCACCGGCGGCCGTTGTTTTAACTAGGTATCTGAGCGCAACATGCCGCGCCAGAGGGTCTGGAAGGAGCGTTCTAGCCGCTTTTGCACCGCCGGATCCGACAGGCTATCGCCACGAACGACTATCTGGTAGTAGGCGACTCCGGCGAGCGCATCAAAGCTCGCTTCCACGTCAAGATCTTCGCGGAGGATTCCTTGATCGATTCCTGCTTGCAGTGCCTGTTCGATTGGCACCCTGCGTTTGGAGACGTGTGTTTCCCAGTAGGTTCGCTGCAACTGCCGGTCTGCCATCACCAGGCGGATGCGCTGGCGAAAGCGGGATTCGGAGTAGCCCCCGGAATCCTCTAGCGCCCCGGGGCCAAGCCAGGTTTCGAAAAAGACATCTCGCAGGTCCTTGTCCACTTCTATGGCCGGTGGGACGACTCGTCCTTCATCAAGCGCCGCAGCGATGAGTTGTGTCAGCGACGGCCAACGTCGATAAATGGCTGCCCGGCTGACACCGCTGGTGGAGACCAGCTTCGAGACGGTGACTTCTTCGTCGGCATCGATCAGCGCAAGGGCGGATTGCAGTACCCGGTGTTCAAGATCTGCCAGCCGGGGTCTGCCGGGCCTTCGCGAGATTGGCGCCTCGTGGCACGGCTGTGCGCTCATTGGCTCAGTGCTTTGCCGCGCAGTGCTGCGATGGTGTCAGCGCTGAGTCCGGCATTCAGCAGTGGACGCAGCGGATCGCCGTGGCGTTCGCGAAGTGCGGTGAGGGTGCTGCGCATGGAGATCTCCATGCCGCCTTGGAGCAGGCCGTCTGCGTTGAACTGGTCGACGTCAATGCCCAGGGCTTTCCACATGGCGCCCATGACCGGTCGGTTGCGTTCCATGATGGCTGGCATGTTGTTGCCGGTCCGTGCGTAGTCGGTGATGATGTCCTGGTCGCTGGCGCCTAGGGCGAGCAATAGCACCGCGGCCAGGACACCGGTGCGGTCGCGCCCCGCGGCGCAGTGGAAGGCGGTGGTTCCCTTGGTGAAGGCGATGATGTTCAGCGCGGTGACCAGCTGCGGGGCGCAGTTTTCAATCATTCCCAGATACATGCCGCCCATGGCCTCATGGGTCAGTTCGCCGGGATTCCCCGGGGTCTGGCTGGCGATGTCGTTGAGCAATGGCAGGTGGTGGTAGTTGACCGGCAGGGAGCCCAGCGGGCCGCGTCCGGTGGTGGTGACTTCCAGCGGGGAGCGCAGATCGATGATGGCGTCCAGGCCATCGGCCACCAGTTGGGTAGCGACCTGGTCGGTGACGTAGGCGAGGTCGTCGGTGCGGATGGCCATTTTCTCGCGCAGCAGGCCCCCGGCCACGGGGATTCCGCCGAGGTCGCGCAGGTTGACCGGTGCGGAGAGTTCGATGTCTAGGGTGTTGGTGCTCATGTGATTTTCCTTCGGATGAGGGCGCTGCCCTGGTCGATAATCGTGACAAGAATGATGATGCAAATGATGATGGCGCTCAGGTGGCCGTAGTCGTACATGCGCATGGCGGTGGTCAGTTCCAGACCGATGCCGCCGGCGCCGACCAGACCCAGAATGGTGGCTCCGCGGACGTTGCCTTCAAAAAGCAGCAGCGTGTAGGAGACCAGTAGCGGTGCGGCTTGGGGCAGGATGCCGTATTGCACTACCTGTCGTTTGCTGGCGCCCACGGACTGCATGGCGGTGATGGGTCCGCGGTCCACGGATTCCATGGCTTCGGCGAAAATTTTGCCAATGGACCCCAAGGAACCCAGGGTCATGGCCAAGATGCCGGCGAAGGGGCCCAGGCCTACTGCCGAGACGAACATCAGGGCGATGACCAGATCCGGTACGGCGCGAATGATGTTCATCATCCAGCGGCAGATGTAGTAGAGCCAGCGCGGGGCAATGTTGGAGGAAGCGCCGAAGGCGACAAATAATGAGAGCACCACACCCAGTACGGTGCCGACGATTGCCATTTGCAGTGTTTCAAGCAGCAGGGCCAGGATGGTGGAGATCTTGCTGAAGTCCGGCGGGAAGAGCCGGGAGAGGAACTCACCCATATTCACCGCGCCTTCACCGAGTTTGATGAAGTCGAATCCAACACCGCCGGCGGACCAGAACAGGATGACCAAAGCGACGGGGATGCCGATGAGGAATCGCCCGCGGGGAAGGGTGACGGCTCGTTCCAACCGTGCGCGTTCTTCCGGTGAAAGCTTTGGTTCGCTGCGGGTGGTGGTGCTAGTGGAGTTCATGATCGGTGTCTTTCTCGTACAGGGCGGCCAGGGCTGCCGGCTCCAGCTCGTTGCAGGGACCGGAAAGCATCATTTTGCCGTCCTTGAGTCCGACAATGCGGTCGCTGTGTTGTAGCGCGAGAGGCAAGACATGCAGGCTGACCAAGACCGGGATTCCGTCTTCTATGGCGATCTCGCGCAGCAAGGTGAGCACGGAATCGGCCAGTTTGGGATCCAGCGAGGCGACTGGTTCATCGGCGAGGATCAATTCAGGTTCCTGCATCAGGGCCCGGGCGATGGCCACACGTTGCTGCTGTCCGCCACTGAGGGATCGGGCTGGTTCCTTGGCCTTGTGGGCTATTCCCACACGGTCCAGCAGTTCCATGGCTCGGCGTCGGTGAGCGCTGGAGAAGCCGCCAACCAGATTGATGGCTCCGGCACGGTGCAGGGCACCGGTGAGCACGTTGTTCAGCACGCTCAGCCGTCCGATGAGGTTGAACTGCTGGAAAACCTGGCCAACCTCCGAACGCAGGGTGCGCAGTTCACCGCGTTGCAGGTTGCACACATCATGCCCGGCAACTCGTACGCTGCCCGAGCTGATCGGGGCGAACCCGGTCAAAGACTTCATCAGGGTCGATTTGCCGGAACCTGAGGAGCCCAGCAGGGCGACCATTTCTCCGGGGAAGAGCTCCAGATCCACGTCGTCAAGGACGCTGTGCGCAAGATTTCCGTCGTAGCTGACCTGGAGTCCGCGGACCGAGACGCGGGGGAGCCGCTGGCGTAGTTCTTGCGCGCTTGGCTCTGCAGGCGACTGCTGCCGCTGGCTGCTTTTGGCCGCCGGGATCACTTCAGATCCTCAAGTTCTACACCGGCAACGGCGGCGATGTCGGCAAAGGAAGAGAAGGAGCTCGGGGTGGGGTCGAGCTCAACGTCCAAGCCGATGAATGAAGAGTAGGCGGCCAGCGCTTCGGAATTCTCCTCGGAGAAGACCTTTGGCAGGGCTTCTTGCAATAAGGTGCGGGTTTCGTCATCCATGGATTGACGAGCTAGCACGGTACCCATGATGTCCATGGAGCGGCTCTGCCCGACGGCTCGCCATTCACCCTCGGCGAAGGGGAACATGGGAGCGCCCATCTCGGTCAGCACGTTTGCGGTGCAGGCCGCATCAACCTGGCCTTGCTGCAGGGCGGCAAAACTTCCTTCGTGGCCGCCGGAGAACTGCACCTTGTAGTCGGTACCCTGTTCAAGCCCTGCCTCGTGGAGCATGTAGACCGGCATGAAATATCCGGAGCTTGAAGCTTGATCGGCAAACGCTACGGTTTTGCCGCGCAGGTCCTCAACCTTGGTTATTGGTGAATCGTCAAGGACCACACAGGTTGAGACTGGGTCGGTGGAACCCTTCCAAGCTAGCAGCGCATCAACTTCTCCGGTGTTCACCGCCAACGCTGAGGGGAATCCGCTCATGATGCCCATGTCCACGTGGTCGGAGCGGATCGCTTCGACAACACTGAGGTAATCCGGGACATCTAGAATCTCCACTTCTCGGCCGGTTTCGGCTTCCAGCAGCGAGACCAGTGCGTCGGTTGGGTTGACCGCAGTCGGGTCATCGGAGACCGGAAGCGTCGCGATGGTGATCGGCGCTTCGGAGGCAGTGGCAGTGGGGGTGGACTGGCAGCCGGTGAGGGCGAGGGCTGCCAGGGAGCACAGGCTGGCGGCGGCGAGTACGCGAGAGCGCATGGGTTGGACCTTTCGAGGTGCGCGTTGCTATTTCGAGAACACCATTACTCAAACAGTCCAAGGTGACACCTAATTACGAGACTGGTGTACTCGTAAGAGAACTCAACGTGAACGATAGATGACACGTCCCCAAGCGCGGCGTCCGGGCATGACAACAAAGCGACCTGCGAGCCAAAGGGTTTAACCTTTTGGCTCGCAGGTCGCTTTGCGGGAGGGGAGGAATGCAGGCAAGCTCCTAGAGCCCGCGTCCGGCCTCCCAGAGGTTATCCGAGGTGCCGGTGAGCAGTGCGTTCAGGGACACCGCTTGGGCGTCGGTAAATGAGGCAATGTAGTCCACGATGGCCCGTGCCTGTCCTAGGCGTTGCACCTCGTTGGGCCCGGCCTGACGGAACAACTGCGGGGCGTCATCGCGCAGCGCCCGGTATTCCTGCGTGGTGGCTTCCACCGAATCGAGCAGGCGTCGTGGGGCACGCCCGGCGTCCTCCGCGTCATTGAGCCATCCATGAAATCCTTCCGCGAGGGAGCGGATGATCCGTGTTTGCCCACGCTGATACACGGCGAGGTCGGGGCGCTCCAACACAAAACGGGTGTGCACAAACTTGAGCACGATCACGTCATGCCAGGCCGCGTCTCCCAGCCTGACGTGGCCGCTGCGAACCGTTGGGGTGCGCTCAACGATCACCGACTCCTGCAACCGGTCAATCCAGCGCCGGGTGAAAGCGGTCACCGCGCGGTCTGCTTCCAGCCCACCGTCGTAGGGGACCGCAAGCAGCCCTTCCACCAGATCCCGTCCAACCCGTTCAACGGATTCGCGGAAAGCCTCAGCATCCGCAATCCAGGGGTCCTTGGCTCGCGTGCGCCGCCAGGTCAGCTCCAGTGCGTGACCTGGACGGCGGGTGTCCAGCTCAGCTCGTTGCAGGGTGCTGAGCTGTGTCGAGTGCTCCAGCCAGGCGCGCAATTCGGCCCAGACGCTGGTGTATTGCAGCACCCCTGCCCGGTAAAAGTCATCGAGGTCATGGACCGCATAAGCGATATCGTCCGCGATATCCATGACAGAGCTTTCCACGGTTTGCTGATACTTGGCGATACCGGGGAATACCGAGAGCACATCCTGCATCTCTTGGGAATCCACGTCATATGCGGAGAACTTGAGGGCGCCGGCCGCCGGGTCGACGCCTACACCGCGGGGCAAAAGCTCCGGTGCCAGGGGTGCCCGGGCCCGCCATTCGTTGCGTGTCCAGGGGTACTTCAGCACCGCGGCCCGTACGGCTCGGGTGAGGTTCATTCCGCGAGCGGTGGCATCGCAACTGTCCAGGGCGGTGAGGATGCGGAAGGTTTGCGCATTGCCTTCGAATCCGTCGGGAAGATTGAGCACGTTGCGGGCAACCCGGTCCAGTTCTTGCTCGCCGAGGTGCCCGAAGGGCGGGTGGCCCAGGTCGTGCGCGGCGGCGGCTGCCTGCACCACCAC
Organism: Glutamicibacter sp. NPDC087344; assembly: GCF_044744225.1. Lineage (NCBI taxonomy): Bacteria > Bacillati > Actinomycetota > Actinomycetes > Micrococcales > Micrococcaceae > Glutamicibacter > Glutamicibacter sp. NPDC087344. Next base: position 143,617 of record NZ_JBIUXY010000010.1, read on the forward strand.
CGGGTCGCAACCACCCAACTGTGTGACAAGTCGTTTAGTTGTTTCATCAGCCGTACGCAACTTGATGGCAATTGAACGGGCCACCGCGGAAACCTTGAGCGAATGCGTCAGCCGGTTATGCACCAGGGTGCCGGAGCCAGCCTGGGGGATCACCTGAGTGACCGAGGACAATCGTGAGAAATAGGGAGAGAATCGAATGCGTTCAATATCGACTCGGAACTCGTCCTCGTTTTCGCTGCGTGGCTCAGCGATAGCGCGGTCGCGGCCGCCGCTCTGGTGTGTTTTTTCCCTGGTATCCATCGTAGGAACCAGCCTAGAGGACGCCGGGCTCAGTACGTTGGTTACCGCGATTGCGTGTCTGAACTGGGATGGTCAAGTGGCAGACTGAATGGTTCCGGGGCGCCGGTCACCGGCGAGCAGTGGCGTTGGTTTTCCGGCGCGGCGAGCGGTGGCTCTTTGGCTTCCGGAGATTCTTTACCCAGAAGCATTTCAACCCCCGGGCCTCGAAAGGTAGGGCTGTGAGCTTGGTGATTCTTCAGATCCGCAGAGCGGTGCGAGTTCGTTAGTTCCCGGCGCTGACCACATTAAAAGGTTTTTTGCCGGCTACGATGCCCCGGACCTGCTCGATAGCCAGTTCGCTGACGAGGTTGAGGAACTCTGCCGTGTCTCCGGCCATATGCGGGGTGATCAAACAATTGGGTGCCACCCATAAGGGGTGATCGGAGGGCAGCGGCTCCGGGTTCGTGACGTCCAAGGCGGCACGAATGCGGCCGCTGTTCAATTCCTCCAGCAGCGCGTCAGTATCGACAATGGCACCGCGACCCACATTGACCAGTAGGCACCCATCGCGCATGTGGGACAAAAACTGTGTGTCAACTAGATTTTCGGTGCGTGCGGTATGCGGCAGGGCAACGACGACGACATCTGCCTGCGGCAATAGCTCGATGACTTCATCGATGCCATGGATGACACGTGAATCCGGCAGCGTTCTCGCGGTGGAGGCCACCGTGATGACTCGCGCGGGTTTGAAGGCATGCAGCCTCGCGCTGATGGCCGAACCGACACCGCCGGCACCAAGAAGCAGCACCGTTGAGCCATGGAGCGAGGAGGTCCACGTTCGTTCCCAGCGTCGTTGCCGCTGTTGTTCCAAGGCCTTGGGCAGCTCGCGCAGGCTGGCCAGGATCAGGGCTAGGCAATGCTCTGCAGTTGCATCCTCAACCGCTCCGCGGGAATTAGTGAGAGTTGTGCCCTGCGGCAGGTGTTCCAGTACCCACTCGTAGCCAATCGACAGGAGGTGTACATGTTTCAGCCCCTTGATTCGGGCAACACGCGCACGCTGGTCGGGATTCGCCGGGCGCTCGGTCACTAGGACCTCCGCCTCGGGTGCATCGTGCGGATCATCGTTAATATGCCAGAGAATTGGTTCAATGCCTGGTAGTCGCATGCCATCGACAAGTCGTTGCCAAGGAACAAGAACACGAAGGGTCACGGTGTTTCCAATCTCTGTTGGCTATCGGATTTTCTCTGCTGTCTGAATGTGATCGAACAAGCCGGTGCGCGGTAATAGATCAATACTATGAGATTTTCTGCGCTGTTCAACAGTGAATAATTGATCCAACAGGTAGGATGTGTAGATGACTCAAGCTCCAAATCTAAAAGCAAACGCAACTAAGGCCGGTTCGACCGCAACGATGTTCATTGGATGGACCCTGGCACTGATTGGCCTAGTGGTATTTGTTGTAGGCGAACCTGTGGGCGGCGGGCTACTGGTTTTGTCCGGTGCAATTTTGCACGTCGGAGCTTTGATAGCGGAGTCGGTTCGGGGCTGAATATTGAGTTTTAAGACACGACAGGCTCCGGGGCAATATCCCGGAGCCTGACGTGTAGGAAAGAGGTCTAGTTATCAGTGGAGCTTATTGGCACCTCCGTCTGCCATGAAGGGCTTGCCGGCGAAGTGCTTGAAGACATCGGAAAATAAACGTGTGGCAGTTAGCGTTGCCTGCGCACCGAGGTCGACACCATGACCAGATGGAATGTCGCAACGGCTGCTCGCGTAAAAACGCAAATGCCTGGCTGTTGGCGCTGACTGAGCCCATGATTGGGGTGGACGGCCTGCCGGATGAGACAGCGATTTTGTCTTCAAACTGCACGGTACTCTCCCTTCCAACATCATGGTGAACCAGGATGAATCATCCCGATCCCGTGCACATAACTTGTGCACAGAGTAGAGTCTACCCGCTGAATTCGACAAGCTGTAGAAAAAGTAACCTAGGGCAAGTGTTCAGCTGACAGCCAAACGAAAACCTCGACCGGTTATGGGGTTTCGTGATCCAATTCGGTGATGAAGCGGGCCAGCCTAGCGTTTCTGGTTTTCTCGGTCCTGGCAATCATCAGCTGATGCAATATGTGGTACCTGGGCTGTGATTTCAGTGCCGCGAAATTCCGGGCGGCCAAGGGGTGGGCGTCCAACAGCTGTTGCAGATCATCGGGTACCTGCGCGGTCGCAGCACCGCCGTAAGCGCGTTCCCAGCGGCCGTCGGCTTTGGCCTTGTCGATCTCTTGCTGGCCCCGCGGGCGCATGCGGCCTTGATCGCTGAGTTCTTGAACAAAACCGGTGTTCTTGAGGGACCAGATGGAAGTTTTGCGTCGAGGGGTGTAGTGCTGCAGGAAAGTGGCTTCGTCCAGGCTGCGCCGGCGTCCGTCAATCCAACCGCTGCATAGGGCTTCTTGGAGTGCTTGAGCCGCCGTCAGCCGGGTCGGTGTGGTGGTTCCTTTTTTGGCCAGCACAAGCCACACCCCGTTGCTGCTGTCTTCAAACTTATCGAGCCATGCGCGCCAAGCGGTGGCATCCTCAAGGATCATTGGGATTTCATCCATGGGAACCATTCTTGTGCCAGTTGCAAGAATCCTCCATCGGATAGGCCGCAAAAATATTGCCACATCTGCCTAGGCGAGATGGGATGACCCGGGGGTGCCGGTGGTTTTGGCGTAGAGGATGGTGGCAAAGGGTCGCTCGTTGTCGGCGTATACCTGCGCGCTGCGAACCATCCGAAATTTGGCCAATCCGCCACCCTGGCTAGGGGGTGCTAGCTGCCTCAGGCCGGTGAATCCCAGGTAAACACCGACCGGAGGCAGCAACCCGCCAGCTTAGACGCGGGCGCCAACCAGCTCTTCACGCAGGATTCCGGCCCCCGCGCTCAGTGCACTGAGCTTGGCCAATGCCACATCCCGGGGGAAGGGGGCCATGCCGCAGTTGGTGCTGGGAACAAGCTTGTCTGCATCGACATATTCAAGTGCGTTTCGCAGTGTCTGCACTACTTCTTCGGGGGACTCGATGGCGGTATCCGCCACGTCGATGGCGCCGAGCATCACCTTTTTGCCGCGCACCAGCTCAACGACTTCCAGCGGCACATTTGAGTGGTGGGATTCCAAGGAGACGGTGTCGATGGATGAACGCTGAAGCAACGGGAAGGACTTCTCATAGTGCCGCCACTGGGCACCCAAGGTGGCCTTCCAGTCATTGTTCGCCTTGATCCCGTAGCCGAAGCAGATGTGTGCCACGGTTTCGGCTTTGAGCCCCTCGCAGGCACGTTCCAACGCGGCGATACCCCAGTCGGAAACCTCGTCGAAAAACACGTTGAAGGCTGGCTCATCAAACTGGATGATATCCACCCCAGCGGCTTCGAGCTCCTTGGCTTCCTGGTTGAGGATGGTGGCGAACTCCCAAGCCAACTTCTCACGGCTGCCGTAGTGCGCATCATGCAGGGTGTCGACCATGGTCATCGGGCCGGGAAGGGTCCACTTGATGGGCTGGTTGGTGAGCGAGCGCAGGAACTTGGCGTCATCAACGAACACCGGATTCTCGCGCGCTACGGCGCCAACAACCGTGGGCACACTCGCCTCGTAACGGTTGCGGATGAGCACCGTCTCGCGCTTCTGGAAATCGACACCGCTCAGGTGCTCAATGAAGGTAGTGACGAAGTGCTGGCGGGTCTGTTCGCCGTCGCTGATGATGTCGATACCGCGCTGGGTCTGCTCCAGCACGGCGGCGCGGGTTGCGTCCTTTTTGCCTTCAAGCAGTTCGGCGCCCTCAAGTTTCCAAGGGGACCACAAAGTTTCGGGTTGGGATAGCCACGCTGGTTTGGGAAGGCTGCCGACAATCGAGGTTGGAAGTAGCTGGGAGCTCATGGAATGGTCCTTAGGTGTTTAGGCGGCCACAGCGGCGCACGAGGCGGCCCACTGGTTCAGCAGTTCGCGGTTGGGAGTGATGAAGTGCTCTTCGGTGTATTTGCCCTGGCTTGCACCAAGCCGAGTGCGTTCCTCGCGGTCATAGGAAATGAGGGTGCGGGAGAAGTCCTGCGCGCTCAGGCTTGGCTGGTAGATGGCCGGCGCCGCGCAGTTCGCGTTGTAGATCTCCGGGCGGTAGATCTTCTGGAAGGTCTCCATGGTGCTAATGGTGCTGATCAGCTGCAGGTCGGTGTAGTCATTGAGCAGGTCGCCGCGGAAATAGAAGGCCAGCGGTGCGACGGACCCGACGGGCATGAAGTAGCGCACGCGCAAGCCCATCTTGGCAAAGTACGCGTCGGTCAGCGAGTAGTCGTCCTGCTGGTATTCAAGACCCAGAACCGGGTGGCTGTGACCGGTGCGACGGTAGGTCTTGGAGCTGGAGACGCTGATGCAGATCACCGGTAGCTGTGCGAAACGCTGTTGATAGGCGTCGGAGTCGAGGAAATGCTGGAAGAGCCGGCCGTGAAGGTCTCCGAAATCTTCGGGCAACGAAGGTTTGCCCGAGGCATCGCTTGCGGAGGGGAGCACCACACTGAAGTCGTAGTCGCGCACGTAGGAGGAGAAGTTGTTTCCTACAATGCCGTGGCTTCGGATGCCGGTTTTCCGGTCGATGATGCTGGTGTCCAGTACCTCCAGCAGGGGGAATTCTTGATCTCCGTTCTCGGAGCTGACGTGTACGTTTGCGGAGATAATCTCAAGCTGAAGTGCGTAGCGTTCACCCTTGGGATTGTCCCAGTGCGCCAAATCGTTAAAGCGTCGGTTGATCATCGTCAGGGCGTTGTGCAGGTTCTGCTGACGGTTCTCTCCGCGAGCCAAGTTGGCGAAGTTTGTGGTGATGCGCGAGTCCGTTGAGGGTGTGTAATTCTCGTCGAAGTCGGTGCTGGTAATGCTGAAAGTTAGCGCGTCTGCCATGGTGGCCAATCTGATGATTAAAGGCCTGGGCAGGCCGGGGGGAAGTCGATGCGTCAATCATGCAGTGCCAAAATGGATATCAGGTAACTCAATGTAACTATGGGTTGATATAGACTCAGCCTATGGTTCAAGGTGCAAGCGGTCTGACACTGCAGCAACTGCGTTATTTCATCGCGGTCGCAACGGAGGGTTCAATCTCCGCCGCGGCCGACCTTTTGTACGTCGCCCAGCCGAGTATGTCCGCGGCCATGAAAGAGCTTGAATCCCGCGTGGGACGTGCACTTTTGGTCCGTTCGGCCAGAGGCGTGACACTGACAATCGAGGGATCTGAATTCCTGGGTTACGCCAGACAGGTTCTGGAGCAGGTGGAGCTTCTGGAGCAGCGGTATCTGGATCGGCCCCCGTCCCGCCGACTGCTGGGGATCTCGACCCAGCATTATTCGTTTTCCGTGGATGCATTTGTCCGGATGGTCCAGGCAAGCGAGGCTGGAGAGTACGAATTTTCCTTGCGTGAGACCCGTACCGAGGAGATCATCGAGGACGTGCGCACCCTGCGCAGCGAGATCGGAATCCTCTACCTCAATGACTTCAATCGAAAAGTGATCGAGAAGCTGTTGCGTGAATCCCGGCTGGTATTTCATCCGCTGTTCCTGGCCGAACCGCACATCTTTATTTCGCGCAGCAACCCGCTCTCCGCAGCACAGCGCGTGACCCTTGCGGACCTTGAAGATCTGCCACGACTCACCTTTGACCAGGGGGCTAACAGCTCGTTCTACTTCGCCGAGGAAATCCTCTCCACGTTGTCCAGCAAACGGGCAATCCGGGTCTCCGACCGAGCAACCATCTTCAACCTGATGATCGGCCTTGGCGGCTACACGATCTCCACGGGTATCGTCAGCGACGAACTTGACCCGTCGATCGTCGCCATTCCGCTGGACGTTGAGGAACGCATCGAGATTGGCTGGATTGATCATGCCGCGATTCCGCTCACGGAGCAGGCACAGCGATACCTGGCCGAGGTCCGATCGGTGGTCTCAGATTTCGGTGTACAAGTTCTCGGCTGAAATTGACACATTGTGTCATCGAAAAAACCGGAAACGACACATAAAAAGCCTCAGATGCCTGAGATCTAGCGGTTTTTGGCTCATTCGACGCGTCACAGACGTGACGTAACACGGGTGTCATTACGCGGAAAATGCGACACATGACGGGTCGCGACGTTCTGTGAAGCACAGGCCTTGGTGCCGGTTGCGCCACCGGGAAGCTTTGGCGAACCATGGAAGAACAACACCCCATCAAGAGCGACCGAGAGATCTGGCTCGTCGACGTCGCAGCAACCAGCGGGAAACCGCAAGGTGCTAATGCCAGGAACGATGGAGCAGCTCCGAGCGCGTCTTTAGACGTTGCGCTGTGCCTCGTACCGTGATGGACAGGCCGTTTTGTTGGCCTTCCCTGGTACGCTGCACCGTGTTCGGTGCACTCTCTCGTGGATGAGACAACGAGAAGGAGCCAGCCATGGCGCAGCCAAACACCCAGCCGTCAACCGCGGCGATCCACGCCGGATACGCACCCAGCGGAGACTACCGCCCACTGACCGTGCCGCTGTATTCCTCTGCGGCTTTCGAATTTCCCTCTCATGCAGATGCGGTGGAGAAGTTCGCACTGCGCCAGGCCGGTTTCACCTATTCACGTACCGGAAACCCCACGGTTTCCGTTTTCGAGCAGCGTGCCGCGGCGTTGGAATCCGGGGCGTACGCTGTTGCCACGGCTACCGGCCAGGCGGCAGTGGCACTCGCGCTGCTGGCGCTAACCCAAGGCCCCAAACATATTCTGGCCTCCAACCAGCTCTATGGCGGAACCGTGGATTTGTTGACCGACTCCTTTAACGACTTCGGGATTCGGATCAGTTTTGTGGATCCCGATGATCCAGCTGCCTGGGAAGCGGCTATCGAAGAGGACACCCGCGCCTTTTTCCTGGAGTCGGTCACGAACCCGCTGTCCACCTTGCCGGATCTGCCGGTGTTAAGCGAGATCGCGCACCGGCACAATATCCCGGTGGTTGTGGACAATACGTTGGCCACCCCCGCAAACTTCAAGCCATTGCTGCACGGAGCAGACATCGTGGTGCACTCGGCAACCAAGGCCTTGGCCGGCCATGGCCAGGTTCTGGGCGGGGTGGTGATTGATGGGGGAACTTTTGATTTCTCGGATCAATTCCGTTGGGCGCAGATCGCGGCCCCAAGGGCCCGCTACGCCGGCACTTCGCTGCTTGAACGCTACGGCGCAGGTGCATACAGCATGCTGGTGCGTTCAAAGTTCTTGCATGATTTAGGTCCAACCCTGCCTGCGGCCAGCGCCCACGGCATCCTGACCGGTATTGAAACGCTGACCGTACGTACCGCCGCGGCGCAACAGAACCTGTTGTTGCTTGCCAACTTCCTCCAGGCTCATCCCGCGGTCGCCGCGGTGCATCACCCGAGCCGGCCAGGACACCGGCACCACGAGCGTGCCAAACGTTTTTTCCCAAGGGGAACTGGCAGCGTGCTGGCGGTGGAACTGCATGATGAACGGCTGGTCTCAGCATTCATCGACAGTCTGGAGGTGATTGTGCTGGCCGCCAATATTGGCGATACCCGCACCATGATCGCCCATCCGGCCACCATGACCCACTGTCGACTTTCCGCGGAACAGCTCGCCGAGGCCGGCCTTAACCGTGCGGTGTTGCGTTTGTCGGTGGGACTGGAAGATCCTGCAGATCTGATTCGAGATTTGGACCGCGCGCTGAGTGCAGCGCAGGCAACTACCCTTGAGGAGAGCTTCGCATGAGCGGCTTCAACACGCTGGCGGTGCACGCTGGCCAGGAAAAGGATCCGCACACCGGTGCGGTGATCCCGCCGATTTACCAGACCAGCACCTTTATCCAAGATGGCATCAACGTGTTGCGTGCCGGCCATGAATACTCCCGTGGCTCCAATCCAACCCGTAATGGGTTTGAAGCTCAGCTCACCGCATTGGAAGGCGGGGCAGCCGGTTTCTCTTTCGCCTCTGGTATCGCTGCGGAGGATGCGTTGCTTCGGGCTTTGCTGGCACCGGGGGACCATATTGTTTTAGGTGCCGATGGGTATGGCGGCACCAACCGGCTCATCACCCGGCTGCACCAAAAGTGGGGGATTACCGCCAGCGCGGTGGATATCACCAACCTGGATGCGGTGCGTGCCGCACTGCGACCGAATACCGCATTGTTGTGGGTGGAAACCCCTTCCAACCCGTTGCTTGGCATTGCGGATCTGGCCGGCTGGGCTGCACTGGCAGAAGAGATTGGTGCGCTGCTGGTTGTTGATAACACCTTCGCCACCCCGTACCTGCAACGTCCACTGGAATTCGGCGCCCATGCCGTGGTTCACTCCACCACCAAATACATTGGCGGGCATTCGGACGTGCTTGGCGGTGCGGTCATTGTGAGCGAGCGACTGCATCGCGGCCAGACTTTGGCCGAAGCTGTGGGCTACCAGCAGTTCGCCGGTGGCGCGGTCTCCGGCCCGCAGGATAACTACCTGGCTTCGCGTGGTCTGAAAACCCTGGGGTTGCGGATGGAACGCCATTGCGCCTCGGCTTCTACGTTGGCTGGCTGGCTGGATGCGCATCGGGATGTCGCCCGCGTGTACTACCCGGGACTGCCCGAACACCCTGGTCATGAATTGGCCGCCCGTCAGCAACGTGATTTTGGCGGGATCCTGTCCTTGCAGCTCGCTGATGAGGCAGCTGCCCGGGCGTTCGCTGAATCCATGGAACTTTTCCAGCTCTCGGTGTCCCTGGGCGGCGTTGAATCGTTGGTCTGTTATCCACGCGAAATGACTCACGCTTCTTTAATAGGCACGCCTCTGGAAATTCCGGCGAACCTGGTTAGGCTCTCGGTGGGTATCGAAGAAGTGGATGATCTGCTGGGCGACCTTGAACGTGGTTTGGCCGCCGCCTCCAAGGCATCGCTGCGGGCAGAGGCCCGCAGCAGCCTGGCAACTGCTTAACCACCGCTATCACGCACTGTAGTTAACTGTATAACTGGCCATGCTCGCTTCGGAACTGCGTGCTACGACGCTCCGCCATCCAAGGACCCGGACAAGGATGGTACGGACGGGCCAGGAGAGAATCGCGGGTTGTATCTCATGACGGGTCACGGACCGTCGAAGCGGAGCCGTGGTGCTACGCGTTTGGTTTGCACCAAATAATCAACTATCCATCAGACACAAATGCTCGGCGGGGATTCCCAGCCGAGCATTTGTGTCTGTAGTTTTTTAGGCGCCTCTTGGCCATGCTGCGACGTCTAAAACATGTCAGTACCGCACAAGAACCTGGTTTAATCCGCTCTCCGGCGTCTATGAGATCATCGAGCTTCTAAACGGTGCCAAGAACTTTGCCCAAGCTGTTCCCTCGTCGGGGAACAGCTTGGGCACAGTATCGGAAAAACCTAGTGAAGCTGTTTGCCCTTGGTTTCCGGTGCCCACAAGAACGAAGTGATCAAGCCGACGAGCGGGAACACTGCCAGGATGATCAAGGTTCCGTTCGCACCCAGATGCTCCATAGAGGTAGGAAGCAGGTAGGTTGTCGCGATTGCAGCGATGCGCGAGAACGCGGCGGCCATTCCAACACCCGTTGCCCTGATGTTCGTCGGGAAGATTTCAGCAGGATACACACGTTCGATGTTGTTTGCTGCCGGGGCAATGAAGAGGTAGGAAACGAACAGGAATACCGTAAGCCACACAGGTGCGCTCGGGAACAGTCCGAGAATAATAAGGGCGCCGAACATGAGCGCGAAGGTCCAGATCACAAAATTGCGGCGGGTGAGCCGGTGCAAGAGGTAGAGGCCGAAGAACGCGCCGGCAAGCTGAATTCCGTTGCTGATGAAATCGAATTGCGGACCGCCCTCAATGCCGAGATTCTCAAAAACTGGCTCGAGGAAGGTGAAGATTGCAAAGAACGGTCCAACCTGGCAGAACCAAAACAGTCCGGCAAAGAGATGTGGGCGCCAGGTGGATTTGGTCCACAGGTCACGGAACCTCGACTTGGTCTCCGCCTGTTCTGGCTCAGGAAGTGTGTAACCCTCGCCGAAGTGCACCCGGACGATTTCAGCGGCTTCTTCCTTGCGGCCCTGTGCGTGGAGCCAGTATGGGGACTCCGGCATGCCTATACGCATGATGAAGGTCAAGATTGCGGGAATCGCGCTCGAAGCCAGCAGGATACGCCAGCTACCTGGTGCGTAATGGCCAACGATATAAGCCAGGATAAAGCCGATGATCCAAGAAACTTCAAAGGCACCCAGCAGGACACCGCGTCCCTTGCGGCGAGAGAACTCGGCGAGCATGGATGAGCCAACGGCGTATTCAACACCAACGGCCAGGCCCAAGGCCAATCGGATGGCAACCAATTGCCAGACGTCGGTGACGGCTAGCTGCAGCAGGGACAGCACAATGAATGCTGCCAAGCTCCACGAAAAGACCGGCTTGCGGCCAATCTTGTCGGCGAGCGAACCGAAGAACAAGCCGCCAACAAAGACGCCGATCAAGGCACTGGCCGCGATGAGACCCATGCCCAGCGCGTCTAAGCCGAGCTCGGCGGAGGCGGAGTTGAGTACCGGGCCGATGATTCCCAGAACGTAACCATCGAGTATTGCACCACCGAGGATTGCGCCGGTGGCTAGGATGTGAACTTTGCGCAAAGGCGCTTCATCAAGAGGGCGCTTGCGGCCCACGACTTCGACAGGATCAGTGCTCATGAAACCTTCATCTCTTGACGGAGTGTGGCGAAAATAACACCCCTACTGATGAACAACTATAAGACGATAGATATATCAGTGGTCAAGGGTTTTCTGAAAAATACCTGTAAAAAGAACTGCCTTGATGGTGCGTTCGCGTGTCCAAGTTAGCTTTCACAGGGGCAAAACTTAGCCCGCGGATGTTCGTCGACGTGCATGGTTTGGGCGCATTGGCGTACCGCTGGCCCTGAATCGACGTCTCGACTAGGCCCTCGTCGGAAAAGCGAATAAGACTTTCCCGTGGGTGACCGGGTGCTGCTAAATCGTAGATATCGTTCAAGATCATTGGTCCACGGTGGATTTTCACATATGCGGTTTCTTTCGGAACTGCTGCCTGTTGGTAGCAAATGGTGGAGAGCAGCCAGCGCGTTAGTTTGGTGCACTGGATGCTTCAGTCGAGATACAAGCGATTTCGTCTGTCTGTCTGTGTGCAGTCTGCTTGGCTAAGCGGTAAGGCTCAAAAAGTGCATCCTCTGTTGTTGGTGACGGCTCAAACTCGTTGTGGAATCGCACCTTCTGTGCCATGCACATAGCGCTGCAGGTTCAGGTGAGTAAGCGGCTTCCCTGATAAGAGTGGAGAATTCTGAATACAGAATCCGGACTGCAGCTCTTAGCCTCGAGGATCAAAGTGGTTTAGCGCGCCAAGTATTCGAGGGGTAGTCCTTGGCCAGCATGCGCAATAGACTCAGCATTAAGGGACTAGTTCCTGAAGCTGGGTTGACGCAGGGCAAGGCCTCTGACGGTTAGCCGAACTGGATTGGTGTGTTGCCTGACTGCAACCGTTCCCAGGAGCGAGTAGGCAAAACTCAATTTGGCTCAGCGGCCCGTGCAACTTAGTGAACACCGAACTATCGCGTATCGAGTGCGAACGCTATTCGGCTCGCGCGATGGATGACCTACAGAATAGGAAGTGCGCCAATGCGAGCCGTAGTTTTTGATCAATGGAAGACTTTCCCCACCATCAAGGAAGTGCCGAAGCCTGTTCCTGGCCCCGGCGAAGTCCTGCTGAAAGTCGCGGGTGCCGGAGTGTGCCATTCAGACGTAGCCGTATACAGCGAGTATTCGCCGGAAATGGGTGCGTTGAGTGAACTGCTTAAGCCAAGCTACATCCTGGGGCATGAGAATTCAGGATGGGTTGAGGCGGTCGGCGAAGGAGTCATCGGGGTGAACCCCGGGGAAGCATATTTGGTTTATGGTCCCATTGGCTGCGGTCGTTGCAAGGCTTGTTCGCGCGGTCAGGACACCTATTGCGAGCATCCGGAACAGGTTGGATATCTTGCCTCCGGGTTGGGGCGAGATGGCGGCATGGCAGAGTACGTCAAGGTGCCGGCAAGAAACCTCGTTCCGCTGTACGATGCGGATCCGGTGGCGGCAGCGCCGTTGTCTGATGCAGGTCTAACTCCGTACCACGCCATCAAGAACTCATTCGACAAGTTGGCCGGTGGCGGTAAAACCGCGCTGGTGATCGGTCTTGGCGGTCTGGGTCAAGTCGCGGTGCAGATTCTGCTGGCAACCACCGGGGCCAAGGTGATCGCTACGGACATGAAATCAGAAGCCATGGAGCTTGCTGCTTCGCGTGGTGCGGTCACCGTTGCCGGCGGTGAAAACCAAACGGCAGAGATCCGAGAGCTTACCGGCGGGCGGGGAGTCGACGCAGTTTTCGATTTTGTCGGTGTATCTCCAACGATCAAACTTGGCATGGAAACGGTTGCCTCTCGGGGTCGTATGACAGTTGTTGGTATTGCTGGCGGCCCCTACACCTGGTCGTTTTACACCGCACCGTATGAAGCCGAACTGGTCAACACCTATTGGGGCACCATCGAGGAGCTCCATGAAGTTGTTGCGCTTTACCGTGATGGGAAGATCACCCCCGACGTGGAACTCTTCTCTTTGGACAACGCATTGGATGCCTACCAGAAGCTTGAATCCGGGGAACTTTCGGCGCGAGCCGTAGTGGTTCCCCATATGTAGTAGACAACTGGTTCAGAACGTTAGACAAGCAGGCCGGGTTACCAGCATTGGCCACGTTCGTGATTGCGCAGGAACGGAAAATAATCCTTTTTGCGATAACTTTTGCACCTCGTGAGGTTAGAAACAGGTGCCTCGGCCTGCTTGCAGGCGACTGGTACTGCTCGCCACCGAGCTGAGCAATGATCAACATTGCGCGCTGGTCCAGCTCGGTGGCTCCGCCACAGTACCAGGCGAACACAGGACATAAGCCGGCTGAGTACGTTAGCGCCGGTTCTGATAACTAGTAAATGACCTTTTCGGCCACTTCCCTCGTGGTGTGAAGATCCCAATAAAGATCTGCCAACTCTGCCGGAGTTTTAAAGGGGTAACCAGGCGCTGGAGCAACTTCGCCGATGCCGACACCTATGGCAACATGAGCCACGTAGGTACCTGATCCTTGAAGCTTTCCATTCAGATTCAGCGCCCAATTGCGCGTAGCGGCCTGTGCAGCATTCAGTGCACCGAATATTTGGACTGGGTTAATGGAGCCAGTACCGGCCGTCAGCAAGATCGTTCCATTTCCGTTTGCTCTCATTGCGGGGAGTACAGACTGTACTGCTGTAACCGCGCCGTATAGAAGGCTGTCGATCGCCGGGCGTAGGGTGTCATGCGTGACCTCCAATGGGTCAACCATTGATTCAGAATTTCCCGCATGGGGAGAGAATTCAAGCACATCAACCGATCCGAAATGCTTGTGAGCATCGCTAAGTGCTCTGCTCAAGGCGTTGGCGTCAGCCGTGTCGGCGGCAAAACCTTTAGCTTCTATTCCTTCGGCAGCAAGAGTGGCTACCAGGTCATTCAGTTTCTCGCTATTGCGTGCAATGAGCGCGGAGCTAAATCCGTTCTGCCCGAATTTGCGAGCGATAGCTAGGCCGAGACCGGCTCCGGCTCCAACGATGGCGATTGTAGGCATGTTGTGTCTTTCTGTATTCGGTTGGTTTGTTGTTAGTAGTTCTCAAGTACTGCGAAGCCAAGAAAGGCTGAGACTACGCAGAGCGCGCACAATATTGCAGGTGCCAGGAAACTTTCCTTGCGCCGAAGATGTATCGTGACCGCGCCTAGCATCGTCAAGGAAAGGCCGAGAGCAGCGGTCGGCGCTAGTAATGTCGCCGTACCAGTAGCTAGCGGAAGGAATAATCCGAGACCGCCCAATAACTCGACCAAACCTACTGCTTTGATTAGCAGTGGTGCCGTGTTCTCGGTCCAATTCATTCCGGCTGCCATGAGTGCGGCTTTGGGGCGCACGATTTTCATGGTGCCAACTGACAAAAAGAGTAGAGATAAAACTGCATTGATGAGCCACAGAACGATGAGCATGGATTCCTTAAGGCTGAAGACGATACAACTTCGTGAGGGACAGTTACTGTTTGTAACTAATCCCATCATGAGTCACTATTGAAGGGTTTACAAAAGGCACATCCATGTGCCTGAGGCTGCAAGGGGTACTGATGCTGAAAACTGAGGAACTAGGTGCTGCGGTATTTGAGCGATTCAAGGGAGACGAGGCTGCCTGTCTTGAAACCGATATAGGCAGAGCTGTTCGTGATTTGTTGGACAGGGTTGGTGACAAGTGGTCTTTGCTGATCATCGGAATGCTTCGCGCTGGTGAGCTTCGTTTCATGGAGCTTCAGAAGCGTATACCTGGGATCTCACAGCGGATGCTGACCTTGAAACTTCGGAGCCTCGAGCGCGACGGGTTGGTGCGCCGTACTGTTTATGCTGAGGTTCCACCGCGTGTCGAATACGAACTCACCGGAATGGGAAAGACGCTCATTGAGCCGGCGATGGGGCTTGCCTTGTGGGCGGTCAAGTATCAGCGCAGTATCGACGCGGCCAGAAAAGACTTCGACGAAGCCCACGCAACACGATGAGAATACTGCGAGTTCCTAGGCGGATAACTGGGCGACTTCAGCGTTCTATTGTTCTTGGCCGGGCGCCGGAACGGCTGCAGTCCAGGGCACGACCATGGGCATCCGCGAAGATTCCTTGAATCGTGCCACCGTCAAGTTGGCATATTTCCATGCTGACTATCCGGGCTGGGTGATCTATTTTAGTCAGGATTGTGTGCAGATGACGAGAGACGCGCACCATGGATGTGGCGGATGACCTCGAGGTATATCCGTTTGCGGCTACTGCTTGAGCCTGAAAGTACGAACTTGCTGCATGCCTTTGAGGGCTTTCGCTTAGCTTTGAGCGCTACATGCACCTATTCGACCAGTACTTGACGCGAGCCGGTTCGGGTCGCGCCGATGCCAGCTATGATCACGCACGCTATTCCCAAAATACCTAATACGTTGGGAACCTGCCCGAGAAGAAACAGGCCGGCGAGCAACGCAAAGGCCGGCTCAAAACACATGAGTGTGGCAAACGCAGCTGTAGTCAGTCTTCGAAGGGCAAATAACTCGAGAATAAACGGCAAAAATGGAACCAGGGCAGCCAAGGTCAAACCAACCAATACCGTTTCGACGGTGAGAGCTGTGAAAGTTTCCAGGCCAGCGACCGGAATTGCGACGACGGCAGCAATAGGCATGGAGATCCCGAGGCCCTTGAGCCCATCACTGGAGTCTCCGATTCGTTGTGTAAAAAGAATGTAACCCGCATAGCAGCAGGCGCCTGCTGCCGCGAAACAGATGCCAACTAAGTCAGTGCTTCCTTGCCAAGGTTGGGTAAGTAGTAGGACGCCAATAGCTGCAGAAAGTGGCCAGACCCAGCTGTGGCGACCTTGACGGGTGAGCGCTGCGATGCACAAAGGACCGAGGAATTCGATTGCACTGGCAGTGCCCAGCGGGATGCGAACGGCGGCCGCCATAAAAAGGATGCTCATGCCTGCCGTCGCGACCCCTAGAATAATTCCGTTGCGAATCGTGGAAATGGTGTATTTATGCCGCCAGGGGCGGACGATTACTACGATGAGCAACGCAGCCCACGCGAGCCGCAGCGATGCTGCTCCTTCCGCGCTGAGCGCACCAAGGAACAGGACTGAGCCAGCCAGACCGAGCTGAGCGGTTGCCATGGAGATCAATGCAAGCATGGCTCCATCGAAACCAGGCCGTAGTTCACTTCTCGTTTTCATGACCCTAGTGGAGCATTAGCCAACTGTCCATGTCCACGTTGCAATAACGAACATATCGTCCGTGAAATCTATACAATGAGATTATGGACATACGACGGCTGCAGGTACTGCTCGAACTGTCTCGGCTAGGTTCTATGCGCGCTGTAGCGGATGTCATGCACTCCAGCACATCGACCGTATCGCAGCAGATTGCGGCACTCTCGCGTGAAGTCGGTGCTGCCTTGCTTGAGCCGGAGGGGCGACGAGTACGGCTCACGCCTGCTGGGCGTAGATTGGCGAATCACGCGGTCAATATTCTTGCGGCGGTCGACGTTGCCAAGGCTGACCTCAATCCCGGTGCCAACCCGGCGGGAGTTGTGACTATTGCGAGTTATGCAACTGCGGCACGGCGTGCTTTGATTCCGTTGATGCGGAACCTGAATTCAACCTACCCCGCGGTAACAGTTCGGGTGCAGGAACTTGAACCGGATGAAGCGCATGAAGCACTATTAGCCGGGCGGGTCGATCTGGCGCTTGCCTATGATTACAACCTGGCTCCTGCGGCACCGGACGAGTCGATAGCCGTACTCCGCTTGTGGGAATCTCAATGGGGTCTGGCAGTGGCTGCAGGTACTGAACCTAAAGGAAACAACTCAGCAGTCGGCCTGTTCAATTTCTATGCAGGTGCGAAGTGGATCGGTAACTCTCGGAACCCAGCTGAAGAAGTTGTGATTAGAACGCTGGCTTCTCTTGCGCAGTCGGATGCGAGGATCGAACATCACGCGGACAACTTGGAACTAGTGGAAGATCTTGTTCGCTCCGGTTCCGGCGTAGGCTTGCTCCCGCTAGACCGGTATCCGAGCGGCGTGAGGGTACTGCCTCTCGAAGCGCCCAACGTAGTTATGCGGACCTGGGCTTGGACCAAAAAGGGAGCGGAGACCTGGCCGCCGCTCGCGCTGGTTCTCGACACGTTTACCAGGGGATTTATACGGCGCTGATGGATTCTCGAATAGATAATTCAAACGAAAACACTGAGTGCCCATGTTTCTTCAATGGTCGTGAGCACTTGGTGCGCCACGCAGTGATACTTGTGCGAAGTGTTCATCACATCAGCTTCGATGCGCGGCGGCTGAAGGGTAAAATTGTCGAGGGCTCTTGCGCTGCCTCGGGTTCGACTACTGGCTGAATGCTTCGAGGTGCCGTCGGATTAGTTCCACCTCAAGGGCGTGATCACGGCCGACTTCAGTCGTGCTCTTCAGCGGCCTTGAGTGGCAAAGCTTTCGATTGTCCTGTTGCATCCGAGGAACGCGTCGCAAACATGGGTGCGCGCAAGTGAGTGCATGATAGCAACTTTTTTCATTTGAATGACGGCATTCAGTGGTCTGAGCCACTAAGGTAAGTGACCTGCAACTCCATCCGTCTTCAGTGGGTCACACTAATATGTGAGCTAAACCACATGGCTTCGCTGTAGTTCTGACTCGAATTTTACTTAATGTGGCGTGACTCACATCTCTCGGGGATTGTGTTTTTTGAAACAGCGGACGAAAAGCCTTCTGCTTAGACTCCTTGTAGGGCGCTAACTTGGGGGTACGCCCAGCGTCTGGGTGGCTGTGAATCATTGCTTCGCTAGACTCGCAGCCATCCATTCAGGGTGCACCGTACGCCTGCTGGTGACGGGGAGGGATCTTGATGCGTCGGCGGCGGTTCAATGTACGTGCTGGTAGGCGTTGATGATCGAATCGGCGGACGTAGTGCACGGTATTTTCACTAGGGAGCTCCGCGTCGAAAGCTTATCGGGCAAACCATTTCAGTGGTGCGATCTTACCGACCCCAGCTGATCACGGTGTTTCTTGACGTTGTTCACGTGAAAGCCGAGCTTGGCTTGGCGGCTTGATTGATTTCGTCGTTCAATATGCAGGCATGTTAGGCGCCGAAGCCCATGAATTTGTTGGGGCATGTTTCTTGAGGCCTTGTTGACGTCGCTTGGGGTGCGGGTTTCGAATGTCGGTATAAAGGGTCTTAATGTGTGTGTCATGGCCAGAACGCTTCGCTTGGCTTGAGTGGCCAATTGGTATAGGAATTGCATGCGCAGAATGGTGCATGTTGACATCTACTCCCGGTTTGTGCAATGAAAGTGCCCGGTGGTGGAGGCCGAAGGCTAAGCCCGGCATTTCCGCATAACTAACTGGCTATAGATGTGAATCCAATTGACCATCACAGCTAACCAATTAGCTATTTTTTTATGCCTTAGTGGTGGGTGAATGAATTGCCGTTTCACTGGTCATGATGAAAGCAGGGAGTGCTGCATGTGAGACTAAGTAGTCGAGGGAAGCGGGGGATCATTATTTTCTCGTCGGTGGCTAACGCGTTGACTGAAGGAATTTTCTCGATGATGCATGCCTCTTGCTGAAGGTTACGACGCGGATAATATGTCTTTGACTTGGTAATTTAATAAGCCATAATCCGTAATCTGCAATGCATAAGTGGTAAGCATGTCGTTATCTTGCGGTTCAAGATCCGAGCTGCGAACTCTGCGTGCTCTAACCTGAATGGCAGCTCCCGTGAGTTCAAGGCATAAAAATATTAGAGCCGGATCTGCGTGTTTCATGACGCGAAACCTGGAAAGAATCCATATATTTCTTAATTTGAGGCAGTGGTACAGAGCTTTTTCAGCTCCAGATTTTCTTCGTGTATCCTACGTTTGTCTCTCGCGCCCATTGTTTTCTTAGTTTTCTAGATGGCCGTTTGAGTTCCCATTTTTACAACGTAGAGGGGCTTTTCGTGATAGCTAGGATCGGCGAAGCGTATCAGTTCGTTAGGGTGAGGCTGATACTCGCAGCGCTACTTGCCATAGCCTTGGTCATGCAGACTGCTGGAATCTTGATGCCGCATGCGAACGCAAGTGTGAGCCCAGGTGACACTGTGCATGTGGGCACGAATACGAAAGGGTACAGCGGAACGCGCCTGTACCCGATCTATGAAGGGACGGATCATTCGGGTGAGCCAGATTTCTGGGCTTACTGCATTGAACATGAAGTTTCGGCCAAGACCGGAATCGATGGTCTGGTTGGCGGCCTAGATAGCTACTTGGGAAGCAACCATTTCGATGATCCGGCGGTGCAAGCCAAGGTTTTCTGGGTTCTTGCTCACAGCTACCCAGAAGTGACTCTGGAAGAGCTTGCCACCGCAGCTGGGGTGCCGAGTATCTCAGAGAATGACGCGATTGAAGCAACCCAGTATGCAATTTGGCGTTATACCGATCTGACTTGGGATGCAGCTTGGCCCTGGGAGACCCCAGATTCGGAAGCCGCCTACTGGTATCTGGTAAATGGTGCAAACGCGGCTGGCGGTCTGACTCTTGAAGAGCTGCAGGCTGAAGTTTCAGTTACCGGCCCATCCGACGCCCAAGTGGCTGATTCGCTAGTTGGCCCATTCACGGTTAACACCAACCAAGCGACTGCGCGTGTTGAGGTTGATCCAGACGTGCCATTGGTGAATTCCGCCGGCGACCCCATTGATTCCTCGGCTGTTGTAGATGGCCAAGAAATCTACTTGGATCTGCGCAACTCAACTGCAGCTGGCGCAGCACAAGTGAGCGTGACCGCGCGCGGTTCAGGCTCATCTGGAAGCATCATTTCGGTGCCTGACCAGGACGGAGAAACTCCGACCGACGAGGCGCATGCACAGTCAATCATTCTGGTTACTCCTTCAGGCAGCCAGGCACAAGATGTAGCCGATGTCGAATGGGCATCGACGGTTCCTTCGATTGGTACGTCGTTGGTTGATTCTTCTGATGATGATCGGGTGCTGGATTGGGCTGGCGGTACGGTGGTTGACACTGTGTCGTATGTGAATTTGGTTCCTGGGACTGAGTACACCGTGACTGGTGAGCTGATGCGGAAGTCGGATGGTTCGGGGACTGGTATTACTGGTTCTACGACGTTTACTCCTGAGGTGGCTGAGGGTTCGGTTGATGTGACGTTTGTTGTTCCTGAGGGGTTTGCTGGCGAGGTGCTGGTGGCTTTTGAGGAATTGTTTGTTGGTTCGGATGGTTCGGGTGATCCGGTAGCTGAGCATAAGGATCTTGAGGATCCTGCTCAGACGGTGACTGTTGATCCGCAGCCTGAGCCTTTGGTTCCTTCGATTGGTACGTCGTTGGTTGATTCTTCTGATGATGATCGGGTGCTGGATTGGGCTGGCGGTACGGTGGTTGACACTGTGTCGTATGTGAATTTGGTTCCTGGGACTGAGTACACCGTGACTGGTGAGCTGATGCGGAAGTCGGATGGTTCGGGGACTGGTATTACTGGTTCTACGACGTTTACTCCTGAGGGGGCTGAGGGTTCGGTTGATGTGACGTTTGTTGTTCCTGAGGGGTTTGCTGGCGAGGTGCTGGTGGCTTTTGAGGAATTGTTTGTTGGTTCGGATG
>NZ_JBIUXY010000011.1:0-144445 GCF_044744225.1 Glutamicibacter sp. NPDC087344
GTGAACATCAGCGGCAAACTCCCCCTGGCCACCGGCATCGCCCTGCAACAAAGCCTGCGCAAAAGAGCCCGCAAACTCCGCCAACACGGCGACCCACGCACCCTCGCCCAACTCGAAGCAGACCTGTTCATCGGCCACGCCGTCCAAGGACACCCCGACAAACTCCCCCTGAAACTGGACATCCGGCTGATCATGACCGACAAAACCCTGTTCCTGGGCACCCGCACCCCCGCCTACCTCGAAGGCTACGGAAACATCCCCGCCCAACACGCCAGGGAACTGATCGCCGCCGCCGAAATCCGCAACGAGAACTACTTCCACCAATACCCCAAGGACCACGACGACCTCGCCCGCCGCATCGAGTCCTTCCCCGAAATCCAACGCCTCTACACCGCCCCCGGAGACACCGAACTGATCGCCATGGACTCCAAAGCCAGGATCTTCCCCAAATCCCTGCGGGAGTTCATCAAGATCCGCGACAAGCACTGCCGCACCCCCTACTGCGACCAACTGGTCGAAGAAACCGACCACGTCATCCCCCACCACCTGGGCGGACCTACCAACGTACTTAATGCTGATGGTCGCTGTAGTCTGTGCAACAAGGCCAAAGAATCCCCGAACTGGATCGAAGTGCCCATCGAAGAATGCTTCCCCCTGCACACCATCAGGATCAACCCCGGCACCGGGGCGTACTATCAATCGGTCGCTCCACCGGTGACCGGGTACCGGCACCGGAAATTCCCGGAGTTGCTAGCTCGCTCGAAGTGGGTCCGCGGGAGAAAACTGGTCCGTGAAGTGTTTATCGATCCTCACCCGGACCCAGAAGACTAACTCACCGTTGCAGGAGTTCCTCGAGGACTACCGCCAAGCCATCGTCGTCAACACCATCGGTAATTGCATCCGCGACGTCCTTGACCTCGTCCGGAGCCTGCCCCATGGCGACGCCGAGCCCGGCCCACTGGAGCATCTCAATATCGTTGCGCCCGTCGCCCACGGCCAAGGTGTCATCGGTATCGAACTTCAGGATGGCCCTCAGCCGTTCCAAGCTGCTGGCCTTGGTCGTTCCCTCCGCGGCGATGTCCAGCCACGCGGTCCAGCCGACCGAGTACGTGACCCCGGAGAGTCCCAGGCCCTGCACCGCACGCCCGAAGTCCTCCGCCGTGGCATCGGTTGAAAACACCACCACACGCACGGCCATGCTGTTGACCAGCTCGTCGAAGTCCACCACCTGGGCTTGCGCCCCGAAACTTGCATCGGTGAAAACATCGCTGGACAGAAATTCTCCGCGTTCATTCTCCAGCGCGTATTTGGCGTTCGGCAGCGAGCGCCACAGCGCGGCCAGAGCCAGCGAGGGATCAAAAACTTCGCGGTGGAGTACTTCTACTTGCTCGCCGCTGACCTTGGCCAGGACGCCGCCATTGCTGGCCACCACGTAGCCGTGGTCTATGCCCAGCTCGCGGACGATGGGCAACGCGGCACCCAGCGAACGTCCGGTGGAAATCACCACCTCGTGTCCGCGGTCCACCACCTGGCGGGCACTGCGGCGCACGCGCTCGCTCATCTGTCCCTGATGGTTGACGATCGTTCCGTCAACGTCGAGGCAAATCATCAATTTTCGTGTGTTCAACCGGTCATCGTTGCCGGTTCTAGTTAAAACTGTCATGTCCCCAGTGAACCATCACCGGAGGAATAATGCGATGATCCGCAGCACAAGCGCGGGTGAACAACAGGTGAAACACCACCTGCCTTAAGCAGAAAAGCCGGCCCGAAGGCCGGCTTTCCCGTTTTTTACTTGAGGACTTCCAGCCCACCGAGGTATGGCTGCAGCGCCTTCGGCACGTTCACGGTGCCGTCCGCGTTCTGGTGCGTTTCCAGGATTGCGACGATCCAGCGGGTGGTGGCCAGCGTGCCGTTCAGGGTGGCTACCGCGCGGGTCTTGCCTGGCTTGCCGTCAACGATCTCGCGTTCGCGGATGTTCAGGCGGCGAGCCTGGAAGGTGGTGCAGTTCGAGGTCGAGGTCAGTTCGCGGAAGGTCTCCTGAGTCGGAACCCACGCCTCGCAGTCGAACTTGCGGGCGGCGCTCATGCCCAGGTCGCCAGCGGCCGTGTCGATGACACGGTAGGCAAGCTCCATGCGGCCGAGCATGTCTTCTTCCATGGCCAGCAGCTTCTGATGCTCCGCCTCGGCGTTTTCCACCGCGGTGTAAACGAACATCTCAAGCTTGTTGAACTGGTGCACACGGATGATTCCGCGGGTGTCCTTGCCTGCCGAACCGGCCTCGCGGCGGTAGCAGGAGGACCAACCGGCGTAACGGATCGGTCCGTCGGACAGGTCCATGATCTCGTTGGCGTGGTACCCGGCCAGGGCCACCTCGGAGGTGCCGACCAGGTACAGGTCATCACGCTCCAGCTTGTAGATCTCGTCGTCGTGCTCGACGTCGAAACCGGTGCCCTGCATCGTTTCCGGGCGAACCAGGGTCGGGGTGATCATCGGAATGAAGCCGTGCTCCATGGCCACGTCCAAGGCCATGTTCATCATGGCGATTTCCAGGCGCGCGCCAATGCCCTTGAGGAAGTAGAAGCGGGAGCCGGAGACCTTGGCGCCGCGTTCCATGTCAATGGCGTCGAGCTTCTCTGCGATCTGCAGGTGGTCAAGCGGTTCGAAGCCCTCTGCGGCAAAATCGCGCGGGGTGCCCACGTGTTTGACCACGGTGAAGTCGTCCTCGCCGCCGGCAGGAATGCCGTCGATGATCAGGTTCGGAATTGAGCGCTGCAACGCCACGGACTTCGCACCTGCCTCATCGGAGGCGGCCTGCGCGGATTTAACCGACGCGGCAAGTTCTTTAACCTCAGCAAGCAGCGCGGTGCGCTCCTCGCCCTTGGCCTTGCCTACCTTTTTGGAGAACGCGTTCTGCTCTGCACGCAGGCGCTCAAAGGTGGCGATGGTCTCTCGACGGGCTGTGTCAGCTTCAATGAGCTGGTCGATCAGCGACTCGTCGGCACCGCGGGCACGTTGCGAAGCGCGGTACAAATCCGGATTTTCGGTGAGCATTTTCAGGTCGATCACACATTAAGCGTAGCAACCATGAGTACGATGAGAGCACTATGCAGACAAATAGGGCGATCATTTTCTCTGCCGCGGCCGCGGCCGCTGCCGCCGCGGCGACCAGCTGGTATTCGGTGCGCAAGCTTTCGCAGTCGAATAAACCCCTGAGCAGGCCTGCCGAGGCGGTCGCCCAGGCGGAGCCCCGCAAGGTCGCGCTGATCATCAATCCCTCCAAGTCAGGAGGGGAGAATGCGACTCAGGCGGTCGCTCGGGTGTGCGCCGAAGCGGGGCTGGACGAACCGCTGATTTTTAACACCACCGTGCAGAACGCCGGGCAGGATGCGGCGCAGAAAGCGCTGGCAGCCGGGTGCGACACAATTGTTGCCGCCGGCGGCGATGGAACCATTCGCGCCGTGGCCGAAGCCCTGGAAGGCACCCAAACCACCTTGGGAATCATCCCGCTGGGCACCGGAAACCTGCTGGCGCGCAATGTCCAAATCCCCCTCGACGACCTGCAAACCGCCGCCTTTGTGGCGGTGCGCGGCACCGTGCGGCGCATCGACGTCGGCCACATGAAACTGAATCTGCTTGACGGCAGCACCGCGGATCACGCATTTTTGGTGATTGCCGGGGTGGGAACCGACGCCGACCTGTTTGACGACACCGATGAAGAGATGAAGTCCAAGGTCGGCTGGCTGGCGTACTCGCAGGCGGGTTTGCGCCAGCTGCCGGGCCGGCGCAAACGGGTGCACTTCAAGCTCTCCGGGGACTCCAATTGGCAGACCCGCAAGGTCCGCTCGGTGCTGTTCGCCAACGTGGGCAAACTGCAGGGGCTGGACTTCGTGCCGGATGCGAAACTTGATGACGGGGTGCTCGACGCGGTGGTGTTATCGCCGCGGTCGGCCGCCGGGTGGACCTGGATCTTCCTGAAGACCGCGTTCCGGGCGAAAAACAAGATCCCGGTCATGAGTTTCTACCAGACCAGCGGGATCTCCCTGCGCTGCGCTGAACCAATGAACACGCAGATCGACGGGGATCCCACCGGCCAGGTCAACGAACTTGAGGTGTCGGTCAGCCCCGGTTCGTTGCGCCTGCGAACCCCCTAAAGGCGATCGCGCAGCGCCTGCACCCATTGGCGCGCTTCGATAAACGCGTCATCCGAGTTGTGCGTATCGATGAACGGGCGGGTACCCGCGGCGG
Organism: Glutamicibacter sp. NPDC087344; assembly: GCF_044744225.1. Lineage (NCBI taxonomy): Bacteria > Bacillati > Actinomycetota > Actinomycetes > Micrococcales > Micrococcaceae > Glutamicibacter > Glutamicibacter sp. NPDC087344. The sequence goes on from NZ_JBIUXY010000011.1 coordinate 4,246, forward strand.
CCGGGTAAGACCCCAGGAACCGCAGTTCCGGGCACAAGCGGTGCAGCCCGGACAGGGCCGCGGAGACACGTTCCTCGGCGACGTGGCCTTCCACATCCACCGAGAAGAAGTAGCTTCCCAGCCCCTGGCCGGTCGGACGGGATTCGATCCGCGAGAGGTTGACCCCGCGCGCGGTGAACTGCTCCAGGATCCCCATCAGGGCACCCGGGCGGTCCTCGGTCAGCGGCAGAATCAATGTTGATTTATCCACCCCGGTAGGTTCCGGGATTTGCCCCGGGCGGGTGACCAGGATGAACCGGGTGACCGCGCCGAGGTTGTCTTCAACCCCGCGCACCAGCACGTTGAGCCCGCGTTCGTCGGCGACCAGGGGGCTGCAGATGGCCGCGTCGTGGTGCTGCTCGGGATCCAGCAGTCCCAGCGCGCCGGAGGCGGTGGAGGAGGCCGGGGTGAAAACCGCCGCCGGGATATTGGCTTCGGCCCACAGCCGGCACTGCGCCCAGGCGTGGCCGTGGGTTGCCACCTGTTTGATCTGGCTCAGCTCGGTAATTCCGGCGCGCGCCGCGAGCACAAAGGTGATCGGCACCAGGATTTCGGCCACGATCTGCAGCGAGTCTCCGGTGGCAATGGAGTCAAGTGTCGCCGAGACCCCGCCCTCCACGGAGTTCTCGATGGGCACCACGGCCGCGTCCACGTCCCCCTCGCGCACCATTGACAGGGCGACGTTGACGTTGGCGGCGGGAATCCGCTCGGCCTCGCGGGCACCGTCCAGCTGCAGCAGCGCGGATTCGGTGAAGGTTCCCGAAGGACCAAGATAGGCGTATTTCATCGAACGCTAGGCTCCTGACCATTTTCTGATTCCATGGGCAAATTGGCTTCGATCCAGGCGTCGGATCCGCCGGCAATGTTGAACGCGGTGTAACCCAAACCGGTCAGCCAGGCGGCGGCCTGCGCCGAACGCCCGCCGGTGCGGCAGATGACGTAGGTGTCCACGTCCGGATCCAATTCGGAAACGCGCTCGGGAAGCGTGCCCAGCACCACGTGGGTGGCTCCCGCGGCATGCCCGGCTTCCCACTCGAAGTCCTCGCGCACATCCAAGATAAATGCGTCCTTGGGGACGTTGTTCACTGTGACGGTTTCGAAGTCGCTCATGGCTGGAATTCCTTTTCGATTGGGTGTTTGCTTTAAAGACTAGTCATTCCTGCGTCGAAAGCTGATATGTTGCCCTCAAGCGCCGTGAGATTGCGTGATCAGTTGGCCAGCGGTGAAATCTCCAGCCGCGAGGCCACCGCGCACTACCTGCAGCAGATCGACAAGCAGCGCGCCCTGGGCGCCTTTGTACATGTCAGCGACGCCGCCATGGATGCGGCCGCGCGGGCCGATGAGGTGTTTGCGAAACACCCCGAGCAGCTGGGCAGGATGCACGGGATGCCCACCGCGCTCAAGGACCTGAACGACGTGGCGGGGATGCCCACCAGTTATGGCTCGGCGGCGGTGGAACACGTGAGGGCGCCGCGGGATTCGGCGCTTGCCGCCCGGCTGCGCGCCGACGGGGTGGTGTTCCTGGGCAAAACCCAGGTGCCGGAGTTCGGGTTGAGCAGCTATTCGGAAAACCTCATTGCCGCCCCCTCGCGCAACCCGCACGACCCGACCCGATCCTCCGGCGGGTCCTCCGGCGGGCAGGCGGCGGCGGTGGCCGCGGGCCTGATCCCGCTCGGCCCCGGCTCGGATGGCGGGGGCTCGGTGCGCATCCCGGCCGCGGCCTGCGGGCTGGTGGGGCTCAAACCCTCGCTGGGCCGCGTGCCCAGCGATGTGCTGGAAGGCTACAGCGACAGGTTTGGCGCTCCCAAACTCACGGTTTCGGGTCCCTTGGCCCACGACGCGCTGGATGCGGCCCTGCTGCTGGACACCATGCGCGGGTCGGATCACTACCTGCCGTTGCTGCGCGGCGGCTACCCGCAGGAGCTGGCAAATCTGCGGATCGGCTACAGCACCCATTCGCCCTTCCAGAGCGCCTATGAGATCACCGTGTCCCCCGAGGCGCAGGAGGCGTTCACCGCGGGGCTCACCCGGCTTGGACAGGCGCACCATGTCGAGCTGGCGCGGCTGGCCTATGCCGAGGACTACCCGGAGGCGTTCGCCGCGGTGTGGACCAACGGGCTGAAGGACCTGGTGCTGGATGATGAATCGAAGTTGGGTGTCCTGGCGCGCGACTTCCGGCGCCGTTCGCAGGAGCGCAGCGCCAAGGACAGCGCCCAAGCGGCCACCCGCATCAGGCAGATCGCGGCCGACTTCATCCGGCAGTGGTCGGCGTACGACGTGATCGCGACCCCGGCCCTGGCTGGAGTCCCGCCGCTGGTGGGGCACTATACCCAAGGTTCGGCGCAACGCGATTATATGTTGCAGTGCCAATACTCCCCCTTCAGCTCCATGGTGAACGTCGCCTCGGCCGCCGCGATTACCGTACCCGTGGGTACCAGTAAAGAGGGCCTCCCACTGGGGATTCAGCTGATTTCTCCGCGTTCGGATGAGGGGATGCTGCTGGCTTTAGCGTTGCAGATCTCAATGTGAACTTTCCGACAGAAGTAGGTACTCGCCTGTCGAAAGGCGAAAAATATTACGTATGTCTACTGCAACACCGAGCACTCAACGCCCGGCCAAAACCTTTTTTGGCCATCCGGGCACGCTCGCAAACCTGTTCAGCGTCGAGATGTGGGAACGTTTCTCCTTCTACGGCATGCAGGGTTTGCTGGCCTACTACATGTACTATTCGGTCACCGATGGCGGCCTCGGCATGGAGCAGGGCCTGGCCCTGTCCCTGGTGGGAGCCTATGGCGGCGCCGTCTACCTGTCCACGATCCTGGGCGCCTGGTTCGCCGACCGCCTATTCGGTTCGGAGCGGGTCTTGTTCTGCTCGGCCGTGGCCATCATGCTCGGCCACATCGGCCTGGCGGTGCTTCCGGGCTACGTCGGTCTGGTTGCCGGCCTGGTCCTGGTGGCAGTCGGTTCCGGAGGCCTGAAGGCCAACGCCGTCGCCCTGGTCGGCTCGCTGTACGCCAAGGACGATCCGCGGATCGACGCCGGGTTCTCGCTGTTCTACATGGGTGTGAACATCGGCGGGTTGATCGGCCCGCTGCTCACCGGCTGGCTGCAGGTCACCTACGGCTTCCACGTGGGCTTCGCCGCCGCGGCGATCGGCATGGGCATCGGCCTGGGCATCTACGCCGCCGGCCGCAAGAACCTGCCCGGGGCCGGGCGCATCCCGAACAACCCGCTGCCGGCGTCCGAGCGCAAGCGCTACGTGGTGATCTACGCCGCGGTTCTAATCCTGATCATCGCCGCATTCGCCAGCAAGATCGTGACCCCGGAAAACTTGGCCAGCACCATCGCCTACGTTGTCATCGGCGCCTCGGTCATCTACTTCGCACTGATCCTGCGCAGCAAGAAGGTCAATGCCACCGAGCGCAAGCAGGTCTGGGCGTTCATTCCGTTCTATATTGGTTCGGCCGCCTTCTGGGCCCTGTTCCAGCAGCAGTTCACCTTCATCGCCGCGTACTCCGATCAGCGGCTGGACCGCCACCTGGGCGGCTGGGAAATGCCGCCGAGCTGGGTTACCTCGATCAACCCGGTCTTCATCATCATCTTCGCCGGCGTTTTCGCCGCGTTGTGGACGAAGCTGGGCAAGCGCCAGCCGCGCACCTCGATTAAGTTCGGCCTGTCGCTGGTGATCGTGGGAGCCGCGTTCCTGCTCTTCATTCCGCTGGAGTCCTTCGAGAAGACCCCGCTGCTGGCGCTGGTGGGAATCCTGTTGCTGTGCACCTTCGCCGAGCTGCTGCTTTCACCGGTCGGCCAGGCCATCGCCACGAAGCTGGCTCCGGCCGCCTTCGGCACCCAGATGATCGCCCTGTTCTTCCTGTCGGTATCGCTAGGCACCACCCTGTCCGGGGTGCTCGCCGGCTACTACACCGAGGGCAACGAGATCCCTTACTTCATCGCCATGGGCGGCACCGCCGTCGTCCTGGGTCTCGCCATGATGGCAGCCACCCCAGGCCTGAAGAAGCTGATGGGCTCGATCCACTAGGCTCTAAGAACAGCAATACCGCGGCGCGGACCTTCCTGGAGGAGGTCCGCGCCGCGGTTTTTAACGCAGCACCAGCAGGTCGCCGATCTCGCAATCCAGCGCATGGCAAATGGCGATCAGGGTACTGAACCGGATCGCCTTGGCGCGGTCATTTTTCAGGACCGACAGGTTCACCACCGACACGTCGACCAATTCGCTGAGCTGAGCCACGGTCATCTCGCGTTCGGCAAGCAGTTCGGTCAACCGGCAATGCACACCGCGAAGTTCCACCAGCTACACCAACCCGTCGGTATCGTGCTTCAACCGCTCGTTCTGCCGAGCCAAGCGCATTCCAGCATTCACCAGCTCAACCACGACTAAAATGGCCAGGGCCATAAACAACGGCCCGAATTCATAATTGATGGAGAAGGTCGGCTCCGGCCAGGGGGAGGAACCGGGAAATTCTTGCTCGCCCACACTCGCATACCCGTCGACCCTCAGTGTTTCTTCGCCCACCCGGTAAGTGCCAATACCGGTAAGCGTCTGGCCGAGCAGGGTTCCAAAGGCCAGAGCGCCGGCAGAGAGCCTGCCCATTCGCAGCAGGGAGCCGCTGAACGGCTTGGCGGAAATAAGTTTGTTGCACAGGGTGATGACCGCCGCCAGCACCGCGGCCGCGGCCAGCCCGGAGACCAGCATGCCTGCGGCCAACAGTCCACGCGTTGCAAAGCTCAGGTTCGTTGCGGTGACCGAGACCGTCGTGATTTCGCTGTGCACGGTTCCTGCATGGTCAGGAGTGACGCTGATGACCGAAGGATACTGCGGCCAGTAGGGCTCAACCGGCACCTGGACGTTCATCTCCCCATTGGCAAGCGCGGTCACGATGCCAAGGAGCGCCGAACCGCTGATCAGGATCAGCCCGATCCATGCGATGACCCTGGTGAAGGCGAGAACACCGCCCGCGCTGGATGCCCTGCCGCGCAGCGCGTAAGCAATTCCGAGAACGACTAGCACCGCCAGCAGGCAAAGTATCAGCAGCGATGAAAATAGCATGATCGCAACAGCCCTATCGATATTCGTTAACAACGATTATCGATAAGATAGCACACCGCGGTCTTTTTAGGTGTAGTCCAGATCTTCGTACACGTAATCCGAATACTCGTAGAACGTCTCCGGCACCCAGAAGATCAGCCAGATGATGAACGCATAAACCACCACCGCGATCACCAGGGAAATCCAGGAGGTGATCAGGCCTCCCAGGGCCAGGCCCCGAGAGGCCGGTTCCCGGCGGTAACCTAGGTGCCCGGTGATGACTCCAGCCAGCGGAACTAGGATAATAAAGGCGAAGCCCAGTATCGAGAGGATGCCGAGCACCAACGACGCCACCGACAGTCCGGAGGATTCCGGAGGTCGCTGGTAGGGGTTTTGCGGGTATGGGTAGTAGCTCATCACTTTCTATTGTCTATGAACTTGTGGACATCGCACCAGCTAGGAGAGACACACAGTGGCACACGAACGAGCCGGCCTGCCGGCGCAGGAAACCGATCTGATCGACCTCGACGCGGTTCTCAAGGCCTACGCGGACATTGTCCCTTCCTCCAGCAACCCGGATCAGGCAGTTATTTTCGGTACCTCCGGCCACCGCGGCAGCTCGCTGAACGGCACGTTTAATGAGGCGCATATCGCGGCCATCACCCAGGCGGTGGTGGATTACCGCACCGCGGCCGGCATCACCGGACCGATGTATGTGGGCAAGGACAGCCACGCATTGTCCGAACCCGCCTACCGCACCGCGCTTGAGGTGCTGGCCGGAAACGGGGTCCGGGTGCTCGCCGAAGACGGCCTGACCCCCACCCCGGCGGTGAGCCACGCCATCTTGGTCCACAACGCCCCCAGCGGCGAGCAGGCGGACGGGTTGATCATCACCCCGTCGCACAATCCTCCGGCCGACGGCGGCATCAAGTACAACCCGCCGCACGGAGGGCCTGCCGAATCCGAGATCACCGGCCCCATCGCGGCGCGCGCCAATGAACTGCTGGGAAGCGAGCAGATCAAACGCGGAACCCCGGATGCCACGGCATTCGACTTCCGCGAGCTGTATATTGCCGATCTGGCGCAGGTGATCGATTTCCAGGCGATCGCCGACTCCGGAATCTCCATCGGCGCAGATCCGCTGGGCGGCGCCTCGGCGTACTACTGGGGTGAGATCGGCCGTCGTTACGGGCTGAACCTAAGTGTGGTCAATGAGGCGGTGGATCCGCGTTTCGGTTTCATGTCCCTGGACAAGGACGGCAAGATCCGGATGGACTGCTCCTCGGCCCATGCCATGGCCTCGCTGGTCGCCAACCGGGAAACCTACGACATTTCCACGGGCAACGACGCGGATGCCGACCGCCACGGCATTGTCACCCCAGATGCCGGGCTGATGAACCCGAACCACTTCTTGGCGGTGGCCATCGACTACCTGCTCACCCACCGCCCGCAGTGGCCGGCGGATGCGAAGATCGGCAAAACACTGGTTTCCTCGGTGCTGATCGACCGCGTGGTGGCGGCCCAGGGGCGCGAGCTGTTGGAAGTCCCGGTGGGCTTCAAGTACTTTGTGGAGCCGTTGGCCTCCGGCGACGTGGCTTTCTGCGGGGAGGAATCGGCCGGGGCAAGCTTCCTGGACCTGGCCGGGCGGGCCTTCAGCACGGACAAGGACGGCATCATGCTGGCCCTGCTGGCCAGCGAGATCCGCGCGGTCACCGGAAAGAGCCCAAGCCAGATCCATGCCGAGCTGGTCGCCCGCCACGGGGGAAGTTTCTACGACCGTTTCGACGCCCCGGCCAACCGCGAGCAGAAGGCCCTGCTGGGCAAGCTGAACCCGGCAATGGTCAGCGCCACCGAGCTTGCCGGGGATCCGATCACCGGCAAGATCACGCAGGCCGCCGGTTTCGAGATTGGCGGGCTGAAGGTTTCCAGCGAACACGCCTGGTTCGCGGCGCGCCCCTCGGGCACCGAAGACATCTACAAAATCTATGCAGAGTCGACAAAATCACCCGAGCACTTGGCGCAGGTGCTGCGCGAGGCCCGGGTGATTGTTGATGCGGCGTTGAACGCCTAGTTCAGCTTCGTGCTCCAGGGGTCGATCTTCACGGCTGGCTGCTTGCGGGTAGCCAGCCAGTGCCCCAGCCACAGCAGCAGGAACAGCGGCAGGCCAATGTAGCTGGAGGCCATCTGCAAAAGATTTCCATCGAGCACCGCCTGGTAGTTCTGGCCGGCGATGACAACAATCAGGATCACAAAGGCCAAGATCGGCCCCAGCGGGAACAGCGGCGCCTTGTAGGGCAGGTTGGCCAGGTCCTGGCCACTGGCAAGATACTGTTTGCGGAATTGATAGTGGCAGACCGCGATCCCCACCCAGGCGATGAATCCGGACAGGCCCGAGACATTCAGCAGCCAGGTGTAGGCCGCGCCCTGCCCGATGATCGCGGTCAAAAAGCCGAAGAGCCCTACCGAGGCGGTCATCAGCATGGCCGGCAGCGGCACTCCGCGGCGGTTCAGCTTGGCGAAAATCTTGGGCGCCTTGCCGTCGAGGGCCATCGAATACAACATGCGCGACGAGGCATATAAGCCAGAGTTGCCGGCCGAGAGGATGGCGGAGAGGATTACCGCGTTCATCAGCGCCGCCGCGAAGGCGATGCCTGCACGCTCGAACACCATGGTGAATGGCGAGGCCGCGATGTCCGTCGCCTCGGAGGACAGCAGCGTCGGGTCGGTGTACGGAATCAGCATGCCGATGATGAAGATCGCGCCGATGTAAAACAGCATGATGCGCCAGAAGATCGCCTTGATCGCCTTGGGGATGTCGCGTTTGGGGTTTTCCGCCTCGCCGGCGGCCACGCCAACCAGTTCGGTGCCCTGGAAGGAGAAGCCGGCGATCATGAAGACCGAAACGATGGACAGCCAGCCCCCGACGATCGGCGCCTCGCCCTGGGTCCAGTTGCTAAAGCCCGGCGACGTGCCGCCGAGGATGCCGAAAATCATGGCCACACCGCAGATCAGGAACACGATCACGGTGATGACCTTGATCATCGCCAGCCAGTATTCCCCCTCGCCGAAGGCCTTGGCGGACAGGGCGTTCAGCCCCGTGAGCAGCACCAGGAAGAGCCCGGCCCAGATCCAGCTGGGTGAATCCGGGAACCAGTAGGACATGATGATGCCGGCGGCCACCAGCTCGGCCGCCACAGTAATGGCCCAGTTGAACCAGTAGTTCCAGCCGATCGCAAACCCGAAGTGGCGATTGACGAAGACCGTGGCATAGGTCTGGAAGGAGCCAGCCACCGGCAGCCGCGCGCTCATTTCCCCCAGCGACTGCATCAGCAGCAGCACCATCAGGCCGATCAGGCCATAGGCGATGAGCGATCCTCCCGGACCAGCCTGGGCGATGGTGCCGCCGGAGGCGACAAATAATCCGGTTCCGATCGATCCGCCAATTGCAATCATCTGCAAGTGGCGGGCCTTGAGACCACGCGTCAGACCGTCCTTGGACGGTGCGGGCTCACTCATGCGTTACAGCTCCTGGTGCCTAGAAAATTTCAACCTTTCAATCCAAGCACCCTGGCAAGCTAAAACGCTATGAACCGCGCTACAGTAAGCGATCAATAATCTTTCGCTTAGCCCATGAATATGGAGGATATATCGCGCTCAAGGTGTCAACCACCGTAGTTTTGCTCAGTTCTGAGCGCATTTGCGAAAGACGGTCGAATCCATGCTTGCCATGGTAGGAGCCCATTCCGCTGGCCCCAACACCACCGAAGGGCAGGGATGGAACAATCATCTGGGCCAGCGGCGCGTTGTGCACGATCGCCCCGGCGCGCACCCGGTCGGAGAAGATCGACTGCAGGCGCGGGCTTTCACTCATCAGGTACGCGGCCAGCGGGGTGGGTCGGGCCGCGATGAATTCAAGCGCCTCCTCGAAGGACGCCACCTGAATCACCGGCAGGATCGGGCCGAAAATTTCCTCGTGCATCAGCGTGCCGTCCAGCTCGACGTTGCGCATGATGGTAGGGGCGATCCGCAAGGTCGCCTCGTCGAATTGGCCGCCGTGCACCACCTCGCCCTGCTCGAACATGTCCAGCAGGCGTTGGAAATGCCGGCGGCTGGCAATCCGCCCGAAGTCCGGGTGGGTCAGCGGCTCCTTGCCGTAGAAGCTGGTGATGCTCTGGCCCAGGCGATCAATCAGCGGCGTCGAATCCCCGATGCTCAGCACATAGTCCGGCGCCACACAAGTTTGGCCCGCATTCATGAATTTTGCGTAGGCCAGACGTTTGGCGGTGGCCGGCAGCTGATTGTCCACCACGGCCGGGGACTTGCCGCCCAGCTCAAGGGTGGTGGGGGTCAGGTGTTTGGCGGCCGCGGCGGCAACCACCTTGGCGACCTTCTCCCCTCCGGTGAAAAAGATGTGGTCCCAGCGCGCGGCCAGCAGCTCGGTGGCGGTGTCCACCCCGCCCTCGATCACCGCGAACACCCGGTTATCCAAGTACACCGGCAGGAACTTGGCCAGTGCGCCGGAGGTTGCGGGGGCGATTTCCGAGGGTTTGAGAACCGCCGCGTTTCCGGCGGCGATGGCCGCGACCAGCGGGGCCAGCATCAGCTGGAGCGGGTAGTTCCAGGGGCCGATGATCAGCACCACACCCAGCGGGCGCGCCTCGATCTTGGCCATGGCAGGCTGCAGGGCCAGCGGCACCTTGACGTTGGTGTGATCCATCCACTCGGCCAGGTGGCGCAGCGCAAAATCGATCTCCGCGCGCACCACGTCGACCTCTGAGAATTTGGCTTCGGTGGCCCCCTTGCCAAGATCCTCGTTCAGCGCGGTGAGGAAATCATCCAGGTGCTCGTCAAGCATCTTTTCCAGGGCGCGCAGCTGTTGCACACGGAAGCGCCGCGGATGGGTAATGCGGCTGTCGGCCGAGTGCCGCAGGTGGCTTAGCGTGGCGGCGATTTTTGACGGATGCTCATCCACCGGCGGCGCGAAGTCGCCGACGGGATCGGGCAGCGGATTGGAAGTAAACAGACCCATAAACCGAGACTACGTCAACGGGCCGAAGATGACCCGCTTGCAACCGGTTTTCTTGGTTAACAACCATCGATTCGCGCGGGGAGAGGTCACTGCCCGGCGGAATCCAATGCCGCGGTGATGTGTTCCAGGCTGGCACCCAAGTGGCTGCGAATGGCCTGGTCCGCCGCCTCGGGATCATTGTTTTTGCAGGCATCCAGGATGTTTTGATGCTCTTGGGCAATCCGCGGCGAAGCGCTGTTGGTGCTTGCGTAAATCTGCAGGTACGCGCTGGAGGAGACACGCAGGTTGTTGATGAGGGCCGCTAGCTGATGCATGCCCGACAGCCCGTAGAGGCCGGTGTGGAATTGGTTGTTCAGCTCCACGGTGCGCGCCGGATCCGCGCAAACCGCCAATTCGGCCAGGATCGCCTCCAGGGCTGGCGCGTCGTGCGGGGTGAAAACTTCGGCGGCCTGGCGGATGGCCAGCGCTTCGAGTTCGATGCGGATCAGGTATTGCTCGCGGACTTGGGCGACGGATGGCTTGAACACCGTGGCTCCGCGCTGCGGTTCGAAACTGACCAGGCCTTCGATGCGCAATTGGGCGATTGCCTCACGCACGGGTGTGCTGCTGACTCCAAAACGTTTGGCCAACTCGTTTTGGCGTAATTTTTCCCCGGCAGGGATCTGCCCCGAGGTGATCTCGGCTCGCAATTGCGCCGCAATGCTTCCGGCGATTGTTCTCGCTAATTGCGGGGCAGGGAGGGTTTCGGCCATACAAAAATCCTACCGCGCTCGGCATCAGGCTCTCGCGACGAGGTATTGACGCGAAATATCGAATATGCATATTATTCTTCCATGACAAAATATGCATATTCTGAGCTTCAGGCTCCGAGCCTTGCCCTCCAGCAGCAGAACCTGCCCATCACCCGCCCCTCCAAGGTCATCTGTGTCGGGTTGAACTACCTGGACCATGCAATCGAGGCCGGAGTGCCAGCACCGGCTTCACCGTTGCTGTTCGCCAAGTGGCCGAACACGCTGATCGGCGACGGGGCGGAAATCCACATCCCCGAGGGTATTCGCACCGACTACGAAGCCGAACTGGCGGTGGTGATCGGGCGGACCGCACGGAACGTCGCGGAAGAAGAAGCGCTGGACTACGTCGCAGGGTACTTGTGCGCCAACGACATCTCGGCGCGCGATCTGCAGTTCAACGACGGGCAGTGGGTTCGCGGAAAGTCGCTGGATACCTTCTGCCCGATCGGTCCGCAGCTGGTTCCCGCCGCCCGGATCCCGGATCCGCAGAATCTTGTTATCACGCTGCGGCTCAACGGCGAGGTGCTGCAGAGCTCGAACACCTCCCAGATGATTTTCTCCGTCGCCCAGCTGATCAGCTTCGCCTCGCGCACCGCCACCCTGGAGCCAGGAGACGTGATCCTCACCGGCACCCCGGCCGGGGTGGGAGTCTTCCGCAATCCGCCGGTCGGCTTGAAGGAAGGCGATGAAGTGAATGTCGAAATCCAAGATATCGGCACGCTGTCCAATACCGTGCGCATCGTTACCCAAGGAGCCTAGAAAATGAAATTGCAGGGAAAAATTGTGCTGGTCACCGGCGGCGGGCAAGGCATCGGCCGCGGCATCGTTGAACGATTCCTGGACGAAGGTGCGCTGGTGGCCATCGCGCAGCGCAACATCGCGAGTATCCAGGACCTCCCCGCCGACCGGGTGCTGCTGGTGAAGGCCGACCTGAGCAACACTGTTTCCATCGCCTCGGTGGTAACAGAGGTTGTCGAGCACTTTGGCGGGCTCGATGTCCTGGTGAATAATGCGGGAATCATGTTCGAACGGAGCGTGGATGAGATCAGCCTGGATGAATGGAACCAGATGATGTCCGTGAACCTGACCGCGCCGCTGTTTTTGGTCCAGGCCGCCCTGCCCCACCTGAAAAACAGCGGGGAGGCAAGCATCATCAACATCGGTTCAATCGAAGGAATAGCCGCCAACCCCGAGCATGCGGCCTACTGCGCGTCAAAGGCGGCGATCCATGGCCTGACCAATGCCCTGGCGGTGGATTTGGGTGCGTTCGGCATCCGCTGCAATGCCATCGCGCCGGGCTGGATTACCTCCGCCTTGAGTGAAAACTACATCCAGGCGCAACAGAATCCAGCCCAGGCCCAGCAGGAATTAATCAGGATGCATCCGGTAGGTCGCGTGGGGAAGCCGCACGACATTGGCGACCTGGCGGTTTTCCTCGCGTCGAGCGCCTCGGCATTCATTACCGGGCAGATTATCGTGGCAGACGGGGGACGCACCTCAAAACTTCCGCTGCCGTTCTGATGGCGGATCGAGGCTGGAGGTCCGGCATCACCCGTGAGGCTCGGCGGTGGGTGGCGGCGGTGCCCGTCCTCCTGCGAATACCTTTCTTTTGTATCAATTAGTTGATACATTAACGAGCATGCAGGATATTTCGTCGACCACTTTCGGGCTAGCCCTCATGGCCGGAATCATCTACGTCTGGCTCAGAGCTGTGGCTCGTAACAGGAATTCACCCCCACTGGCTCGCGCCAAATCGCATTCTTTCTGGTGCGCCCTGATCGCGTTCTTCGCCAGCACCTCGACCTCAGGTGAGTCCTTCTGGTCGACCACCGCCGAAAATTCTGCCCAATTCTCCACGCCGGGTTTCTGGCTCGACGTGCTCAGTCCGGCCCTCTGGCTCGGGACCGTGTACCTCATCGGACTCTACAGCTGGCCGCGTGAACTCAAAAGCGTGCGCAGCGCGTCGCTTGAGTCGCGTTCGTTGACCACCCCGATACCCAGACGCTTGCTCGCTACCGTGAGCGTACTCGTCGCATTATCGGTAGCCAGCTTATGGCCCATGCTTCACCAACCGGGTTTCGCACCGGTACCTGCCGTTGAGATTGTCGTCGCCGGACAAATAATGACAATGGAGGCCCAGAGCGGCGTCCTGTCCGGTGAGCGGACACTGCTCTGCTCGGCACTGCTGATTGTTGTGCTGATAGCTACCATGGCGATTCTGGCACTGGTGACCCTGCGCCGCCGACCGTTAAACGGAATCACCCATCACGATAATCAGGTGATACGTTCACTGTGGCTGAACCGGTTGTTGCGCACCGGCGGGTTCCTTTTAACAGTGATCATCGCAGACAATCTCCGTTTTGCCGCGACATCCCCCTGGGCGGAAGTTGCCGACAGCAATTTGATGAATCTCGCAAATGTCGTCATGCTGGCAGTCAGCGCGGTGATGTTCTTTTGGGCGCCGAAATCATCTTTTGAAGGTGAACGTCAACGTGCCGCACGCAACGGGTTCGGACGTGCTCGCGACCACCTTTTGGCCTTGGCTTTTGTCGCCACCACGGTAGCCTTGTTGTCCGTGTATGTTTTCGGTGTGTCCATTACCTACGTCTGGGAGACCGAGGAGTTTTGGGAACGCCCGGTCATCGGCGAATATGCATTCTCCACCCTGCTCGTCATGCTGCTTGCCTCCCTGTCTTACCTGCTGACCACCAGCGCACTGACCTTCTATGGACACTTCATGGCCGGGGCCGCGCGGGATCTTCCACGGCACTCCCGCGCACTGCCCCGTTACCTCTACTGGGTTGCCGGGATACTGGCAGCAACTGGAATCTATCTTTTATTCGCCCCGCCACACGATCCGCAGACGCTGCTGCTCACCGCAACACCAGGGGCAACAGCTGGCGTGATCACGGCGCTTGCAGCCGGCGCTATTGCCGCGATCTGGTGGGTTCGCCATTGCGCGATCCCATGGAAACTCAGTTCGGAGGAAGAGATCTGGTACCGGCAGGTCCTTGAGTTCCGGTTCCTTCGCACGATGTGCAGCGTACTGTTATTGATGCCCACCTGGACTTACGATCTTGGCCCATTGCTCACGGCAATCGGGCTGATTCCCTTCTGCATTCCTTCTATGGTGGTTCTGAATAAACCCACGGCATCAATTCCTTACAGGCAATTTGCATGAGCGCCCAGATCACCGTTGATCTGGACTCGGCGCTGCCGCCCTATGAACAGATCCGCACCCAGATCGCCTCGCTGATCTCGCTGGGCGAGCTGCGCGCCGGAGACAAACTTCCAACGGTGCGCGCGCTGGCCACCGACCTGGGGGTGGCCGCCGGAACCGTGGCCCGCGCCTATAAGGAACTGGAAGCCGAGGGGCTGATTTCGTCGCGGCGCCGCGCGGGAACCGTGGTTAATGAGCTGGCCGGAAGCCAGGTGCTGAACGAGGATCTGGTGCAGGCGGTGGACCGGGTCTGGGAATTAGCCGCGAGCCTGGGGGTGGATGCGGCGACGGTGAAGGCGCTGGTTGAGCGTCGGGCGCGTTAAGAATTTGTTCTTGCGCGCTAACCTGCGTACCCTCGGGAACAGTGACACGGGGTGTCGGAAAAGCCGACTGAGATAAAACCCGTTGAACCTGAACTAGGTCAAGCTAGCGGAGGGATGTCGCATGACTCTACCTGTTGTTGCCCGTAAATACCGGGAAAACTCCCCCTTGGTGTTCTGCCTGACGAACGCCGTGGTCACCAATTTCACCGCCAATGTGCTGCTTGCCTCCGGCGCCGCACCGGCCATGACCGACCTTCCCGGGGAAGCCGGGCCCTTTGCCGCGGCGGCGTCCGCGGTTTTGGTCAACCTGGGCACACCGACCACCGAGCAATTGGCGGCCATCGAAGAAGCCGTCGAGTCGGCGAGCGCCGCCGGAACCCCGTGGGTGCTGGATCCGGTGGCCGTCGGCGCATTGCCGGTGCGCACCGAGTTCGCCCGACGCATCGTGACCCAGCGGCCCACCCTGATCCGCGGCAACGCCTCGGAGATCATGGCGCTGGCCGGGTGGGAGTCCGCAGGGCGCGGGGTGGACTCGCTGGACAGCGTGCATCAGGCTATTGCCGCCGGACGCGAGCTGGCCGTGAAATACGGTTCGGTGGTTGCGATTTCCGGTGAGGCCGATGCGATCATCGATGCGCGGCGCACCGTGCTGGTGCACACCAACGGCATCGGGCTGACCCGGATCACCGGGGGCGGCTGCGCCCTGGGTGCGGTGTGCGCGGGAATGCTTGCGGTGCATGAGGACCCCTTCGAGGCCGCCGTGGCGGCTCACGGGTTCTACGGCCTGGCCGCCGAAAAGGCGTTGCAGGCAAGCACCGGCCCGGGCAGTTTTGCCGTGGCATTCCTGGATGCACTGGCGGCCGTTGAGCCCGCCGACCTTGAGACCCTGAATTGTGAGGAGAAGAACCATGCGTGATCTTGGAGCCTACCTGGTGGCGAACACCGCCAGCTGCACCCCGCACAGCACCCTTGAGGTGATCGAAGCCGCCGTGGCCGGCGGGATTCACTGGGTACAGCTGCGCGCCAAGGACGAAAGCGCGCGCGAATTCTTCGGGCTGGCGCTGGCGGCCGCGAAGCTGACCGAAGGCAAGGCGGAACTGCTGATCAACGACCGGATCGACGTGTTCCTGGCGGCCCGGGCCGCGGGTGCCGCGGTGAGCGGCATCCACATCGGGCAGAAGGACGTGCCGGTGCGGTTGGCCCGCGAGCTGATCGGCCAGGGGATCATCGGGCTCAGCGCCTCCACACCGGAGCAGATCGCCCAGGCAAACGCCGACGCGCAGTTCATCAACTATCTGGGGGTTGGCGCGGTGCGCGCGACCCCCACCAAAAAGGACCACCCCACGCCGCTGGGTCTTGACGGGTTCGCCCACCGGGCGTCGTTAAGCGACCTGCCCTGCGTGGCGATCGGCGCGGTGACTGCGGATGACGCCGCGGCTATTCGCACGGCCGGCGGCGCCGGGCTGGCCGTGGTGCGTCCGGTGTGCCAGGCCGATGATCCGCGCGCCGCCAGTGCGCTGCTGGTGTCCGCGTGGGAGGGGGCTAAATGAAAAACATCCTCTCCATTGCAGGCTCCGATCCGTCCGGCGGCGCCGGGATCCAGGCTGATCTGAAGTCGATCGCCGCCAATGGCGGTTACGGCATGGCGGTCATTACCGCGCTGACCGCCCAGAACACCCACGGGGTCAGCGGGGTGCAGGCAATTGGCGGTGAGTTTGTCACCGCGCAGCTGCAGACGGTTGCCGCTGATGTGCGCATCGACGTGGTGAAGATCGGGATGCTGGCCAACCAGGAGATCATCAACGCGGTGGCCGACTGGCTGGATACCCTCAGCGTCCCGGTGGTGCTCGACCCGGTAATGGTGGCCACCAGCGGCGATGCGCTGCTGGAGGACGCCGCGGGACTGCACCCGTTGCTGCAGCGGGCCACGGTGATCACCCCGAATATCGCCGAGCTCGGCGCCCTGCTGGGTGCCGCCCCGGCGCAGGACTGGGATGCGGTGCTGGAGCAGGCCGAACGTTTGGCCGCCGAGCATCAGGTGCTGGTGCTGGCCAAGGGCGGGCACCTGTCCGGGCTCCAATGCCCGGATGCGCTGGTGGCGGCAAGCGGGGTGCTGGCCCAGTTCAGCTCGCCGCGGATCGCCACCGAGAACACCCATGGCACCGGGTGCACCCTTTCCAGCGCGCTGGCAACCCATTTCGCCGCCACCGGGGACTGGGTCCAGGCCCTGGCCGCGGCCAAGGGCTACCTTGAGCGGGCCATCGGCGGAGCCGATGAACTCCAGGTCGGTACAGGGCACGGCCCGGTGAACCACTTCATCGATTTTTTCCCTGGCGCCGATCCGATGGCCGCCTGGTGGGAGGACATCGCGGTGCTGCGGGCGGGAATCGATGAGCTGCAGTTCATCACCGAACTGGCCGACGGCAGCCTGGAGCGTGAGAAGTTCGACTACTACCTGGCGCAGGATGCGTTGTACCTGCAGCGTTACGCGCAGGTGCTCGCGCAGGCCAGCGCGCTGGCTGACGAGCTGGATTCCCAGCGTTTCTGGGCCAAGGGCGCCGGGGAAATCCTGGAGGGCGAGCTGCAGCTGCACCGCAGCCACCTGGGCCAGGGTTTGGCCAACCCGTCGGCCACCACGCTGAATTACGTGAACCACCTCTCCTCCTGCACCGGGAGCTACCCGGAGCTGATCGCCGCGATCCTGCCGTGCTACTGGCTGTACCAGGACATCGGCAAACGCCTGGCCGCGGCCAATCATGCGGGCCACCCTTACGGGGACTGGCTGAAGACCTATGCCAGCGTGGAGTTCGATGAATCCACCGCGCAGGCAATCGAGCTGGTGCGCGATGCCTGGAAACGTGCCGATGGTGCGCAGCGCGAGCGGATGCGCCAGGCGTTTATCCGTTCTTCCCAGCATGAGCTGGCGTTCTTCGCGCAAGCCCATGAGCACAGCGTAGAATTCTCTACGGCCTAAAACCCGTTGGGGCCGCGATATCTGGAGGAACGCATGAGTTGGCGCATTCACGGTGACGGCAAAAGAATCACCCCTGGTGAAGTTGTTGCCCCGGATGAGCGGCTGCATTGGCCGCAAACCATCTCCATTGGCACCCAGCACATCCTGGCGATGTTCGGCTCCAGCATCCTGGTGCCCACCCTGACCAAGTTCCCGGTAACCACCACGTTGCTGTTCACCGGGGTGGCGACCATCTTGTTCCTGCTGATCACCCGCAACAAGGTGCCCAGCTACCTGGGTTCGTCCTTTGCGCTGATCGCCCCGGTCCTCGCCGCCACCAAGGCGCATGATATGTCCGCGGCGCTGGGCGGCATTGTGATGACCGGGGCGCTGCTGTTCATCGTGGGTGTGGTGGTCGCGAAAACCGGCACCGGCTGGATCCATTCGTTGATGCCTCCGGTGGTGATGGGCACCATTGTGGCGCTGATCGGCCTGAACCTGGCCGGTTCCACCCTGAAGCCGATGCAGCACTATCCGGTCACCACGTTTTTGACGGTGATTGCCACGGTGCTTGCCACCGTGGTGTTCAAGGGCCTGCTGGGACGCCTGTCCATCCTGGTGGGTTTGCTGGCAGGCTATGCGATCGCGCTGGCGCAGGGCCAGGTCAACTTCGCCAAGGTTGGCGAGGCGGCCTGGTTCGGCCTGCCGGTCTTCAACACCCCCAGCTTCCACCTGGACACCGCCTTGCTGTTCCTGCCCGCGGTGTTTGTGCTGATCGCGGAGAACATCGGGCATGTGCGCACCGTGGGGGTGATGACCGGACGCGATTTATCTTCCTTCAACGGCCGCGCGCTGATGGCCGATGGCGCCGCCAGCATGGTGGCGGGTTTCGGCGGCGGCTCGGCCACCACCACCTATGCGGAAAACATCGGGGTGATGGCCGCCTCCCGGGTGTACTCCACGGCCGCCTACTGGGTGGCGGCGATCGCCGCGATCGCGCTGGCGTTCATGCCGAAGTTCGGCGCGCTGATCGGCACCATCCCGGAAGGGGTGATCGGCGGGCTGGGTATCGTGCTCTACGGCATGATCGGCATCGTGGGTGCGCGGTTGTGGATCGAGTCAAAGGTTGATTTCAGCAACCCGATCAACCTGATGACCGCGGGCACCGGGTTGATCATCGCGATCGCGGTGACCGGTGCGCTCACCTTCGGGCAGTTCCAGCTCGGCGGCATCGCGCTGGGAACCATCGCCACCCTGGTGGTGTTCCACCTGATGAGCTTCGCGGCCAGACTGCGCGGAAACACCGAGGTGCAGCACTCCCGCTAGATCTGAAGCTCCAGGTCGTCGAGTTCCGCCGAGCCGGACCCGGCGGCCAACAGCTTGGAATACGCCTCGAGGCGCACCTGGTCGATGCGGGTGTTCGACACCCCGCGTTTCCAGTAGCCGAACACCGCGACCCGGTCCTTGCCCAGCTGGGCCCGCTGCCGGAAAAACGAGCGGACCTCACGCATGTCATCACGTTCCCCGGCGCCCCAGACCACCAGCGATTCGGGGTGCTCAAGGCTGCGCAGCTCGCGGCCGAACCCCTTCCCCGGTTCGATTCGCTCCAGGATGAAGTGCTCCAGCTGCGGCAGCTCGTCGAAGGCCAGCTGATCGGTGGTGGCGACCCACCCGCGGCCGCGAAGCTGCGCCGGGGCTTGGGCCAGCAGCGAATACAGCGCGGGGATCGCGGTGGAATCGGCGAAAACCACGGTGTCACGGCCCTCCGCCGGCGGGAAGTGCACGTGGGGGCGCGGACCGATGATATTCACCTGGTCGCCAAGCTGCAGGGAATCCAGCCAGCGCATCATGGGGCTGTGCTCGCCGTGGCGAACGATATCCACCTCGATGTCATTGCTTCCCTCGATCACCCGGCGCACGGTGTAGACCCGGGCGGTTTGCTCGAATCGTTCATCCAGCAGGAAACGGAATGCCACATTGGGGCGCAGCCACAGGGGTTCCGTGTCCAGCCCCGGCAGCCGCAGCACCAGCCGGGTCAGCTCTTCACTCACCGGCAGGATCTGTGTCACGCTGGCCGGCACGTGCTGCAGGCCTTCGCGGTGATCGGCTGATTTCAGCGCTTCATGCTCGATCAGTGGGGTGTTCTCGCTCATCGTGTTCTCCTCGGGTTATGAGTTGATTGGTTCGGTAATCCGGGCACGCGGAATGACCAGCGGCCTTCCGGTTTCCGGGTCTTGGATGATCCGCGCGTCTAGGTCGAAGACCTCGCGCAGGGTTTCTTCTGTCAGCACCTGCTGCGGGGTGCCGCTGGCGATGATGCGCCCATCGCGCATGGCGATCAGCTCCGTGGCGTACCGCGCGGCCAGAGCCAGGTCGTGCAGCACCGCGATCAGGGTGCGCCCGCTGCCGCGCAATGCCTGGCACAGCTCAAGCACCTCCAGCTGGTGGGAAATGTCCAGATAGGTGGTGGGTTCATCAAGCAGCAGCACCCCGGTCTGCTGGGCGAGCACCAGCGCGATCCAGGCGCGTTGGCGTTGGCCGCCGGAGAGCTCCTGGACCTGGCGGTGGGCGAAGCCGGTCAACCCCACGGCGGCCAGAGCGCGGTGGACGATGTCGGCGTCTTCGCCGGAGAACTGCTGGAACAGCCCTTGGTAGGGGGTGCGCCCCCGCAGCACCAGATCCGCCACCGTGATCGAGTCCGGGACCTGCGGGGATTGGGCCAGCAGGCCGATACGCTGTGCCACCTGCTTGGGCTTGAGCCCCGCCAGATCGGCGCCGTCGAACATTACCTGCCCGCCCTGGGGTTTCAACAGGCGGCCCAGGGCGCGCAGCAGTGTCGACTTTCCGCAGCCGTTGGGTCCGATGATGACGGTGAAGCTTCCCGGGGTGATGCTCAGCTGGACGTTGCTGACGATCTGCCTGGTTCCATACCCCAGGCTCAATCCGGCGGCGCTCAGGATCGGTTCATTGTGTTGTTTTTCCATGTGTTCCCCTAGATTCTGCGGGCCAAGAGCCACAGCAGGTAGAGACCGCCCAGCACGCTGGTCACCAGGCCGACGGGTGTGCGCACCGGCAGGCTCAATGACTGCGCCAGCAGGTCAGCGGCGCATAGCAGCACCGCCCCACCCAATGCCGATAACCAGATTTGGGTTTCCGGGCGCGGGGCCAGCCGGCGGATGATCTGCGGACTGGCAAAAGCGATGAATGCGATCGGCCCGGTGGCCGCGGTGGCGGCGGCGGCCGCGGTCACCGCCAGCAGCACACTGAGCATCCGCAACCGCTCGATGGGCAAACCCAGCGCCAGCGCGGTGTCATCCCCCATTTCACCCAGCGTCGCGCCGCGCCCCATCACCGAGAGCAGCGGCAACAGCGCCAGCACCGCGACGCCGACCGCCACGGCATGCGGCCAGCCCCGGCCGGTCAGCGAACCGGCGGTCCACAGCGTGGCAAGGGTTGCGTCCTGGGTGTTGGCGCGCAGCAAGATCAAGCTGGTCGCCGCGGTGGCCAGGGCCCCGACCCCAATGCCGACCAGGATCAGGCGCAGTCCCCCGGTCACCGCATCGCGCAGCGAGAGCAGGTACACCAGCAGGGCGCTGAACACCCCGCCGGCCACCGCGGCCAGCGCCGTGGGAAGCACCCCGCCGCCGAATAGCACAATCTGCGCCACCGCGCCGGCTGCCGCACCGGAGGTCAAGCCGATCACGTCCGGGGATCCCAGCGGGTTGCGGGTCAGCGATTGGAACAACGCCCCGGAGGCGCCCAGAAGCATTCCGACCCCGGCGGCGGTCAGCACCCGCGGCAGGCGGCGGCCCAGCACCGAACGCTGGGCCGAGTCCGAACCGCGGCCGGCGAACACCTCAAGCAGCGCGCCGAAATCCATCCGGATTCCGCCGAACATCAGCGACGCGGCAATGAGAGCCAGCAGCAGCCCGGCAAGGGCGGTGCCCAGCAGCAAGATCCGGCGGTGCAGGCGTACCGAGCGGGTTCCCACCCGCAACACCCGTTCCCCGGTAAGCAGTCCCTGATCCATCACACCCCCGCACTGCGCGAGCGCACCACGGCGATGAATACCGGAGCCCCGAACAGGGCCGTCGCAATGCCGGTCTGCAGCTCGGCCGGCGCCACCAGCCAGCGGCCCAGGGCATCAGCGCACACCAGGCACGCCGCCCCGAAGACCGCAGAAGCCGGAATCAGCCAGCGGTGGGCCGAACCTACTACGCGGCGCGCCAGATGGGCCGCGGCGAGCCCCACAAAACCGATCGGCCCCGCGGCGGCGGTGGCCGCGCCGGCCAGCAGCACGGCCGCGAGGATCGCCAGGGCGCGGACGCTTCCGGCCCTGGTGCCCAGAGCACGCGCGGTCGTATCCCCCAGGACCAGGTTGTCCAGCGGGCCGCTCAGGGCATAGGCGAACAGCAATCCGGCCACCACCAGCGGCAACACCGCGGCACTGGTTTCCAGGCCGCGCCCCTGCAAGGAACCCACCGCCCAGAAACGAAAACTCGCAAAGGAGCCCTCATTGCCAAGCAGGATCATCTGCGTGAGCGCGCCGAGAACCAGGCTCAGCGCGGTGCCGGCCAAGGCGATCCGGGCCCCGGTGGCCGCCGCGCCGCGGCTTGCCCCCAACAGGTGCACCGCGCCGGCGGCCAGCGCGGCACCGAGCAAAGCGAAAACCAGATAACCCTTGACGCTGGTGATCCCCAGAAAGGCGATGGCCACGCACACCAGCAGGGAGGCCCCGGCGTTGATCCCCAGAATGCCGGGGTCGCCCAACGGGTTGCGGGTCACCGACTGGATGAGCGCACCTGAGACACCCAGCGCCACCCCGGCGATGAGCCCCAGCACAATTCGCGGCAGCCGCGAGGAGATCACAATCAGGTGCTCGTTCTGCGTGGGGTCGTAGGCAAAAACTGCCTGCAGCGCTACCCTCGGCTCCACCGGGTGGGAGCCCACCCCCAGCCCCAGCACGCTGACCACCACGGTCAGCAGCAGCACCGACAGGATGACCACCGCGCCGCGGCGTTTCCCCGCCAGCGCGGCGGCCGGCGGGGCGGCAAGGTCTTGGGCGATGCTCACCTGCTACTTCCCAAAGGTTTCGACCAGGCCGGACACGGTGTCCTTGGCGCTGTAGTAATCCAGGCGGAAGGAGGTCGACCCCAGGTCGTAGACCCGGTGGTTTTCCACGGAGGGGAGGTTTGCCAGCAGGGCGTCGGAGCTGAACGCGTCGATCGGGGCCGCGGTACCGGTGCCCACCAGGAAAGCGGTGTGGGTATCGGCCAGCGCAGCTGGGACGTTCTCGCTGCTGAGGATATCAACGCCGTTGGTGGCGGCCTGCTGCTGGCTCAGCTCGCCGGGCACGGCCAGGTAGTCGAACCCCAGGGATTCAAGCAGTGCCGCCTGCGGGCTGGATTCGTCGTACGCCCAGACCCCGTCGGCCCCCAGGTAGGCCAGCGCGGTCACCGGCTGGGCGGGCAGTGAGATGTTTTCAGCCTGTTCGGCGACGAAGTTGTCATAGTCCTGCAGTACGGCGCTGGCCTCGGATTCCCGCCCGGTCGCCTCTGCCAGCGTGGTGGTCAGCTGCTGCCAGGTCTCGGTGCCGTAGTCCAGCAGGATGGTAGGGGCAATCTCGGAGAGCTGGTCGTAGGAGTCGAGCACCGAGTCTCCCCCGTTGACCGAACCGATGATCAGATCCGGTTCCAAGGCATCCACCGCGTCCAGATCCAATTCCAGGTTTTGGTAGGCAACCTGGACGTTGGCGTCGTCGGCTTCCTCGGCCCACTGCGTAAAAAATCCCTTGTCATCGGTCATGCTGGTGACCATGGTGGCGCCGGTGCCGATCAGCGGGGCGTCGATGGCCAGCAGGCTTCCGGTGATGGAAGGGGAGGTTGAGACAATACGCAGTGGTTCAGCCTCCAGCTCGGTGGTGCCCGCATCATGTTGGATCTGCCGCGGCCACTCCCCGGACTGGGCACTGGGGCTCGTGCTGTTCTGGGTCGCTGCGGTGCTCGTGTCGGAGCAGCCGGTCAGAGCGAAAATCATCAAGGCGGCCGCCGCGGCGGGGGCGATCAAACGGGACATGAAAGTAGCAAGGCCTTCCGGGAAAGTGGTGCGCGGACACCTCAGTCCGCCATAATTAGGTTAGACAAGCCTTAGGTAAATGGGATGACAGGGACGGACAAGTTGTTACCACTTCGCAAACCGACGTTGTATTGGGCCATGCGGGGAAGCTTCCACTACCGGGTCGACACCAGCACCGGACTGGTTCAGGACGGTCACGGTTTATGGGTTCCGGCCGGTTCCGAGGTGGTGCTGGCGCCCCGGCACGGTGCGGTGGTGATCCCGATCCCGGGACTGGATATTCCCGGGCAGGCAAACCACCGGGTCTTCCGCTTTTCACCGCCCTGGCGCGAGGCACTGCTTCACGCCTATGCGGTGTCCATCGGCCACCTTGAGCATCAAGCAAGCCCCAGCGATCCGGTGCATAGCGAATTCACCAGGGTTTTCACCCGCGGCCAGCAACCGCTGGCCCCGCCATTCCCCCGCAGCCAGGACCTGGTGCAGTGGTGCTCCCGGGTTCTGGACACCCCAGGCACCGAACCGCCGCCGGCCGGCTGGCACACACGGACCTTGCACCGATGGATGCTCAACGAAACCGGGCTCTCCCCGCAGGCGTGGACCCGGGCTGCCCGTTTGGCTCGGGCCGCGCAGCAGTTGACGCAGGGCATCGACCCCGCCATGGTGGCAGTCACCGCCGGGTACACCAGCACCAGCGCCTTCAGCCGCGCGTTCGCCCGGCATACCGGGGTGAGCCCCGCACGCTGGGTGGATCAGCCTGCCCCGGACTGCGATGGCGAGAACGCCGATCCGCGGGCGGCCCTGGCCCGGATCCCTCCGGGTGGAACCTGGGCGCGTATCAACGGAGCCCATGTGGCCATCTGGATGGCAAGCGGTCGTGCGCGAGTGGAGGTGGGCCAGCGTGTGCTGGTCCTCGAAGCCGGACAGGGAGTGGTGCTGCCCGCCGGGCATCCGAACAAGATCACGTTCCTGGACCCGGGCACCGTGTTGCTGCCCGTCGGCTACCGTCCCGGTGCCAGCCTGGAACTTGCCGCCCCGCGCCAGGCCACCGACTGCGCACCGGAAGACGCCGAGTTGATGATCGGCTCCAGCGCCGCTTGCTACGGGGGCTTGCCGCATCCGGGGATCGATCCGGGTTATGCATTCAACAAACTCAGCGAACCCCAGCAAGCCACCGACTTGCACGGCGATTGGCGGCTGCTCTCCCGGCTGGCCAGCGCAGTGGGGGAGCAAAAAACCAGCTCGCTGGAGCAGTTGGCACGCACCGCAAGCTTGGAACCTGCGCGGCTGAGCCAGGTGCTGGAGCAACACACCGGTTTGCGTTTTGCGCAGTGGAAGAGGCGCATCCGCATGACCCGTGCGCGCGGCATCCTGCTACGCGGCGCCAGCCCAGGGCACGTGGCACGCTCCCTGGGTTATGCCCACCCTTCGGCGTTCACCCGGGCCTTCAGTGCAGTGCATGGGCGCGCGCCCTCAGGCCTGGCGCGGGATGGCGACTGACCACTGTGGTTTGCCCTGCTCATACAGGATCGGAGAGGCCGCGTTGCGGCGGTCATGCCTATGACCCTGATCGAGCAATCATTTTTGTGGTCACCGGCGTCCGCGATGGGCCCCCGCGTGACCCCTCACACGAATGCAGGGTGTTTTCAACTTGGGCATGACTTCCCCGCATCCAGGTTCGCGTCGGCTCGCAAAGATACGGTCTGGTTGAGCGCTTGTTGCGATACGACCAAGGGCTGTCGCGATGGCAGCTTCATGGTTCATTTTACCGTTTACCCATGCCGCTGACAGGGCTTCGACAATCTCATCCTTGGACAAAATTTTGACGAAGTCCTCATCGAGTGCCCCCGAGGCAACAGCCACCTTGCTGGGTTTGCCGGATTGGATCAGCCCAACAACTTTCTGCGCACTCACCCCGTAAATGGTGTGGAAGTCTCGTTGCGTCGCCTCGACGGTGTTGAAACCGAGCAAGTTCATCTTGTTCTGATGCGAAAAGGGGTGTTGGCCCTGCAGTGCGGCGAACAGCGAAACACTGGCTTCCGCCGCGTTTTCCCGCTGCGCGGCTACGACGTTCCGGATCAACCAGACGACACTTTCATCGATGAAGACAACCTCGTCTTGCTGTTGTGGTGGTTCACCGTTCGCCGGCAAGGAGTCGTTCCCGAGCCTGGTCCGCCGTCAACATTGCCGAACGGTCGGCAACAAGGTTGGCTGCCATGTCCAGGACCTTCAGCTCAACATCGCGCAGAAGCTGGCGTTGTTCATCACGTTCAGCCGCGCTCATGACGACGGCAACTGGCTTTCCATGACTCGTCAAAATCACTGGGCGCTCCTGCGCCTGAGTCATAATGAATCCTACCCCTCGGCGCGCGGCCGCAGTAGACGAGATCCTTAGAGGCTGAGTTGTTGCCATGGAACTAAGGTACTGATAAATGTGCATAAATACATCGAAAATCGGCAGTGGTGTCGACTGCCTTGTCGGATTGTCAATACCTTCGGTGCTTTCCGACCGCCGATTCCATAGCAACAAGCGCGGGCGAGGAATACGCCGCAGGCGAAGACAAAGCTTCACCTTCGCCCTATGCGGGGCATAAGTAGAGGTGAACAACCAACTCGCGATCGCTCCCCGGGGCCACAAGCTCAAGAATGCGAACGTGAAAAATTGCAAATGAAAACCGTAAGACAGTATGGACGGTTGGCATCATTCACCGTTTTCAGCCTCTTGGCTCTTTCTACAACCATCAATCCTTGGTTACTGGGAGTACTAGCACTTACCTCAGTCGCGATAATTCATTTTGCTGCCAGCCGGGCAGAGCGAAGAGCACCTGGGAAAACACCCTCTGAATAGGCAATTTACCCATTCAAGTCGACTACTCTTGGCAACCGATCGGTAATCATCCTCGTATGTTCAGCGGACCAGTTTGGCGTCAAGAGATATCCTACTGCGGTAGTCATGCACTGGTCCCGCTTTGCGCAAACAAAGCACTTCACCCATCGTTAGATGCTCTCATTGGGGACTCAGCACGTAGGTCCCCCGCGATCCTGTTAAAAGTTCCTCTCCACCCACTGGCTGATCAGCCTTTTGATCAAGAATGATTCGGCCAATATTCCAAGCCAAATCAGCCACCGCTGTATTGACCAATCACCTTGTCCACTAACAGGCCTCATGGATCGGCTTAGTTAACGCCCATAAAGCTTCGGTGTGGTCAACGGGACGCTGGCCTTCGATTTGAGATTCGCATCAGCGAGAAGTCCCGCTGGTGGCGCTCATCGAAAATGTTCACCTACACACTGGCATCTTAGTGAGAATTGGTTCCGCTCTCGTGTCAGAAACGGTCGATTTCGATGTCCACATAACGCCCCTTCACCGGGCGTTTTCTCGGGCGGGGTATACGGGAAAACCCAAAGTACGAGCTTTCAAAGGTGTTAGTCAGAGTGGGGTGTTCCCGTAGGAGGAACGTCATACGGGATAGGCGTGACCAGCTCCCAAAATTACCTCACTCACCCCTGTCAGAGCGGCCGCATCCTTGTAATTCAATTCGTAACGACATCTGTAGACTCATCTCATGGGAGAGCCTATGAAACACTATGTGTCCTGCGGATTGCTCGTACGCTCGGGGAGAATTTTTCTTGTGCACCGTTCCCCTTCAAAGGCCAAATATCCGAATGTCTGGGATCTTCCAGGAGGCCATGTTGAAGAGTCCGAGAACAGCCGACAAGCGATTGTGCGTGAACTTAGCGAAGAGTTAAACGTAGAAATAGTCCCGCCAAACACGGAAGACCTACTTGCCACTCATCAGGAAGAAAATCTCTTCCTAGAAATTTGGCGGGTCTCTGAATGGGACGGCGAGATTATTAACGCTGCACCCGAGGAACATGACGATTTCGGGTGGTTCACCTTGGATGAGGCAATCGGTTTGGATCTGGCCAACGAAGAGTATCAAGCTCTTTTCAAACAGGTACTCGCCTGATTTCTGTCCCGAAGAGGGGTACTCTTACGGAGAGCTTCATGCAGTCCCATCCCAAGCCATCGTGGCCTTGACGGATAGGATCGACAAAACCATTCAGTACGTGCAATTGGAGCGGAACGGGCAGGATCAGCGTGTCTCATCGAAAAGTTCAAGCAATCGCTCGGGAAACAATGGACGTTGCCCAGCAAAGCATTTATCCGGGACAGCATCTAACTGCAGTTCGCGACCTGTGTGAAGAGACGATGCTGTCCCTGGGCGCTGATTCATTTTGGTATTGGGGCATCGGTGCATTTGTTTTCTGCGGAAAAGATACGACTCTTTCTGTCCCGGGCAAAAGTTATGAAACTGCAGACCGAACCATCGCGTCGGATGACATTATCACCATAGATCTCAGTCCACAGAAAGACGGCTTGTGGGGAGATCTTGCCCGAACGATTATCGTCGAGGGCGGAAAACCACTGCTGGATTCGAAGCTGACTCAGAACGTGGAGTGGCGTGCAGGGATCCTTGCCGAAGAACAACTGCACACAATCCTCAGCAGCGTGGCCAGACCAGAAATGACTTTCGAGGAGCTGCATACTCGGATGAACGCTCATGTGATTGAACTTGGATTTGAGAACATCGATTTCTTGGGCAATCTTGGGCATTCAATAGAACGGAATAGTGCCGACCGGATATACATCGAGCCAGGTAACACACGGCGGCTCGGTGAAACTGAATTTTTCACTTTCGAACCGCACATTAAACGATCTGACGGCGAGTACGGTTTCAAACACGAAAATATTTACCAGTTTCATGGCTCTACGCTGGCGGCGATCTAGATACTGACTCTATTTATCATGGGCTGACGCGCTGATGTCCCGCAGACGGTTCCGCTTACAGGGCATCAACAATGATCGATTTCGAGGTGTGATCGAGGGTATCGATTCAGTTGCTCAGCTTTCAACGATAGACCACTGCGCATATGCGGTAGCGGGACCGATTTCCTTCCATTTTCGCCTCCATTGCTGGCGCAGCTGCGCTGGGCGCCATGGTTGCGGACGCAGCTCTGGCGGGATGAGCGGGTCCTTTCGAATCGCATCTTCGAGCGCGGCTGCAAGGAAAATCCGGCGTACGTCAGCCGAGACGTTCGGGGCGTTCGATGCTAAAGCTTCTTCGACGGCTTTATAGCCCTCGACAACGGGGACTGCGGGCCAGAGGGTCTCTGCGATCTCGATCGGATCGCACACTCCTCGCACGTTGAGGTCTGTTGCGCGTGCCGTCACCATATAGCGGTCTGCTTGATCGGGGAGAAGACTTCCGAGGTCGTGAGGACTGATGAACACGCCGGTCGATAGTGGTGCCGCACCGAATGCGATGAGCATACGTCGTAGGGAGTCACGCGCGGAGCGGTCGCTCTCGGGCGCGCTGACCGTGAACAGACGCCATGCCCCGTCCCAGCGTTCCTTCCCTGCATCTTGTTCCGCAGCGAGCTCCAATGCGAGGCGATCGTGCCTGATGCGCTCGCGCCCAGCAGCAGTCATCACTAAGCGGCCGGCTCGCCCGCGGCCCTCTTGTTGAAGGTCGCCTGCGGCCTGCATCCGTCGTATTGCAAGACGCAGTGTCTGATCATCAAGTCCGGAGGCATTCGCCGCGTCGTACACCACTGCCAATGGCACATCCCCCTTAATTGGGAGAAACGCCTCGACGACTGTGCGAGCGGAGACGGGGTTCATCAACTTACCTCCTTTTCCATAGTGGTGTAGCGATCGAAACCGTAGATCGACGCCAGAGTCCCCATTCTCCCACCATCAACAGGAAGGAATCCCTGACGACGGTAGAGGGCCTCGGCACGGGGATTGGTGTCGACAACAGTCAATTGAACTGCGTGCAAACCCGAAGCGCGTGCATATTCGCTCGCGGCTTCCAGGAGAGCGGAACCCGTTCCACGTCCACGCTGATCCTCTGCGACGCAAATCCCGTCAAGCACCAGCGCATCGCTCACGTCTGAGCGCGCCAGTGGTGAGAGCACAAGTCTGGCGCGTAGCGCTGCCAGAAACGGCAGCTGTCCACGCAGCATCGCGAATGTTGGAGACACTGCTCCAAAGCCGGCTTGACGGTAACCGCACATGCCCACAACGCTTGCGTCTGCACGGGCCACGAAGGTACGGTCAGCACGCAAAGATGCTGTGACATTCAAGAGCCCGCGCTCATCCGACGAAAATGCAGGTTTGAGCTTGCGGCGGAACGCCTGCCAGTAGAGTGCCCCCACGAACGGACGCTCATCGTCCGAGAAGCCTTGGCCAATCTGAATCACCATGACACAAATCTATCGCATCATGTACGATCGTGCACATGAAGTTAGTTTTTCGTGTTGTCGCAACCATAACCTCTTGCCTCGTCGCCCTGGCGATGGCCGCGACGGGTGTTTCCGTCATCGGTAACTCGTACAGCTTCGAGGAGCGCGAGGTGCAGATCCCCACAGAAAAGGGTTACCTCGCTGGGATACTGACCACTCCGAAGAACATGGAGGCCAGAGGCTTGGTCGTAATGATCCACGGGGATGGTCCGGTCGACGCAACCCAAGGAGGCCTGTACGATCCATGGTTTGATGGCGCCGCGGCAAGCGGTTACGCGACGCTGTCATGGAGCAAGCCCGGAATCAACGGCTCTTCCGGCGATTGGCTCTCGCAAAGCATGACCGATCGAGCGGAAGAAGTGGAAACCGCGATCGCTTGGGCACGCGCGCAGCCGGATGTCACCGTGACGCGACTGGTGCTTTGGGGTGCAAGTCAAGCAGGCTGGGTGCTACCTACGGTTGTCGCAGACCGAGTCGATATCGATGGTGTCATAGCAGTGGGAACAGCCGTGAACTGGCTTCGGCAAGGTCACTTCAACCTTGAGTCTGAGCTTACCCTCAATGGGGCCTCACCAGAGGAACATGCTCTAGCCACTGCCGCAAGCCGGCGCGTCAATAACCTATTGGCCGCCGGGGCGAGCTATGAAGCATATGCTGGCACGACAGTCGACCCTATGACGCGGGAACGATGGGAGTTCGTGTCCAAGAACTTCACCGTTGACGCGACCGGTGAGCTAACCCGCGCCGCTTCCCGTGGAATCCCGTGGCTGCTCCTGGCCGGCGAACATGATCGAAACGTAGACATGGCAGAAACTATCCGCACCTATCACGATATCTTCGGCGATGCGCTGACGGTAACTAAGGTAGATGCCGCCCACTCCACGGCTCGACCAGTCATGGAAGACTCCGACCTGATCGGATTCTCCACCGCAATTCTCTGGCCCCGCGCTTTACTGGCCAACGGGGTTATCGACACTTACCGTGAGTTTTTGAACGAACTATTTTAGGGCGTAGGCAACTCCTGGCTGATTCAAAAACGGCTGTTTTTGATGTCCCGTAGCTGGATGAATACCCGGGACCGGAGAATGGCTAGCAGCATAATGGTTCCATGACTACAAGTTTGATTCGAGCACCACGTGAAGATGAATGGGCAATGATCGCTGATCTTCACCTCAGGACGTGGCAAGAAACTTATTCAGGGAAATTCCCCGAATCGGAATGGGGTCCGGAAGCCCGGATAGCGCGAATCGGTATGCGGAAAGCTATTGGTTCTGCACCACGACCAGGAGACAGATTTGCAGTTGCTGAGCGAGAAGGACAACTGGTTGGTCTAGCCGGTTCCGGGGCATCTCAGGACGACCCTGCCCCTAGAACGACACAGCTCTGGTTCATCTATCTGTTATCTAGCGAGCAAGGCACTGGCGCTGGACAGGAATTGCTTGACCACGTCCTCGGAACGTCGCCTTCCAGCTTGTGGGTGCTCGAAGACAACCCGAGAGCCATATCGTTCTACAGGCGAAATGGATTTCGTCCAGATGGGGCACGGAAGCCGACCGGGTTTGAAGCAGCAGGGGACGAAATTCGAATGGTCCGCTAGAATCTCAGCTTTGCACGGCTTGACCCGATGCCAGTGAAAGCTTTTCCGCAAGCTAGTCGCTCACCGGGGCACGCACTGTACTGACTCAGTTTGCGAGCATTTCCAATATTCATGGGCAAGGCAAGTGCACCAAATGCCCCGTCGGAAAACTGCCCGAAGAAGGTGCGCGCCTTGTGCGGACACCTAAAACGGTAGTTTTCGAAGCGTTTACGCCGAGCGCTGTCAGACGGTTCTCGCGTCGATCAGCATTCGCGCGCTGACCAGACGCCGTGATTCGAAAAGAGTGCGATTGAGCAATCATCGTGGTCATTCCGGACATTACTAGGCGCGCAACGTCATGAAGACATCGATCTCGTCCTCAGTGTCGATCACGAAACCGAACCGCTCATAGAGGCGACAAGCGGCGCTTCCCTGCAATACGTTTAGCCGGGTGTCGCCATGGTGCGGTTCATCCAGCACCGTCCGCAAGATCGTAGATCCGATCCCTTGGCCCTGAACATTCGGCGACAAGTAAAAATGCTCAATCCAGCGGACATCCCCGTCGAGTCGGGTTGTGATCGATCCGACATCGGCCCCATCTAGTACAACGATTCTTGACCAAGCGGGCACGAAACTTGCTCTCATTCTTTCCCGCACACGCACACTGTCGTAGCGGTCGAGACGCTCAAGGTCAGCCCGGAGGACTGCAGCCCGGAGCTCTACTAGCCAATCGATGTCATCGGGAACACTGGGGCGCAAAGAGACAGTCATGAGGTAAAAGATATCGAATCTGACGCATCCACCGCACTTCCAAATGAGGCGACGAGCAAAACGTGAGATACCGAAGCGCGTTGCATTACACCCAGCCAACCGTGAGGGGGAAACCCTGCAGGAACAATGTGTCAGGTATCAGTGGTTACTGGCGTCGCCTACCTGGCCAATTACGTTTTGCAGATTCCGGCTGTCCAAATTTGGTTGAATGAAGCGCCAAGATTACGCTTGCATTCATTCCCCCGCATGTCGGCGTGGACGCCCCCCGACGTGGACGCGATCCACCGGGTGACCTCGACGTATTACCGGTTGATCTTCATTGACTCGGGCAATGACGAGTCAAATCCGATGTGGCGGCGCATGATCAACCACACTGATTAGCTCGTCTTGGCCACCACGACCCGTGATGACCACGACGAAGCCGGTGCGCTGCTGCTGGAAGCGCTCGGACAGCAGAACGACAAAGCCCACTCCCTGGCGCAGAACGCGGTGGCCGTGGTGACTCAGGCTGATTCTAAAGCCACTGCTGCTGACGTGAGGCGCGTCACAGATGAATACGGGCCCTTGGCCCGTGATGTGGCAAGTGTTCCGTTTGATCCAGCAATGGTGGACGGGATTCTGCGGTACGACGCACTACGCCCGAGCACGCAACGAGCATGGCTTGCCGCCGGTTCGACTGTCGCGCGGGGTCTTTAGGACCACTTATGGGTGTAGGTAGAAGTGTGGCGGATATCGTTTCTTACATTCCAAGGGATTTCGCGGATCACCGCGTTCTCTGTCCATCCAGCTATACGGAAGAGCCCAGTTGGTAGTTCTCGGATGTTCTGGCAGAACTCACGGATAGTAATCCCTCGTGGTTGAGGTTGCACCGGTCGAATCTTAGAGATGGGACGTGAGATGAGCCAGAGAGTCAAGTCGTCGGTAGCTGCATCAAACACGGCTAGAATTAGCGACGTTTTGAGTTTCAGTGGCATTCCTAGAACGCCAGTGAGTAGCTCATGCGGTGGCGTGAAAACTTTGGTCTTATCGGTTAATCCGCCATGGGCGGCAAGGTGGTTCCGTGTCTCTGGAACATCAAAGAGTTGACGAAGTTCTTGGGTAATCCGAGCAGGTGGCTGTATCTGGAACATGTGGGTCTCCGTTGTTTACGGTTTCAAAGGAGATTTCCTTTGTTTACCGGCGGTCGATGACTTCCTACATGCCGTGTGCTAATACAGTGTGCAGAGCCCATCGAGGGCATCTTTTTAGCATACGCCTATTCGGATGAGACTCCTACCGCCCGTCTGGCCTGAGCCACGGCGAACAGTGAGCTTCTTTGTTGCTGGCAAGGAAGATCTCTCATACTCCGATAGTGCATCCGGGTGCGCCGCCTGGATGTCACCTTTGCGAAATTATTTTCGCGCAGCGCCGCACTGTTGGTGTGTATTCACTCGTGATAGATGATGTCTTCGGCGAAGCACCAGATACCGAAGACTTCGTCTGTGTCATCTGTCGCGAGGACTATAGACCAGCCCTTGGGCACGCTTGGTCGCTTGGGCTTCTAGGCAAACGTTGGCGCCCAAAACGGGCAGGGTGGCCGACACTCGCTTAGAGGGGGAGTAGAAGGCCGTTTGAGCATTCATCTTTGGGCTAAATCGCAACACATCGTGTTTTGTCCCGCGATAGTTAAATTTGCGCCCAAGTGGTTCTTCAACAGGGGGCGGACTCTTTGGTTCACTCACACCTGAAACTGTAGACCTACAAACCGAAACGTGGCTGTGGCGCGCAGGTAACGCGCAGGTCCACTGTGAAGCGCGTTTTACCCCGGCCCAGAAGAACACAAGGATCTGCGAGCTTCAATACCCTGCTAGGCTCAAGTAGCCGCTGACGTTACGCCGCAAATACTGAAGAATCATCCGATTTCATCTTCACCGACGGGAATATCTCATGGGCAACAGCCCTGAAGCAGCACTAGGCATCGCCCTACTCACCTCACTCGTTCGCCAAGACCGCGAAGCCTTCCTGATCATCGCTTCCGAGCTTGAAGGTGGCAATACCCAAGCCGTGGCTATCCTTGCCCGACTGGGCGAAGCAATGGTCGCGATGATCGCAGAACTGCTGCAAATCAGCAATGAGGAAGCGCTCACGCGCATTGCAGCATCCCTCGCACTGAACGCTGAATAAATTCCGAAGAACCAAGTATCCAAACATACTCTGACACCAGACGATAAACGAGCTTAAGCACCCACAGTGGATGTGTGATTCGGTCAGTGAATAACCATTCCGATCCACTACTTTCGCGAGAAAGAATGAAAACTACGGAACTGTCGCTGAACACACCGCAAGTCCACGTAGACTATGAACTACAGGCTCGGTCGGGAACCACATTTCCACGACGTCGCGAGTACTTTCAATCAAGGACTTTATTTGCCTCGCAGTTCTCTGCTGGAATCTCCAGCACCCACCGTAAAACCCGGTGATCCTCAAAGTTTTTTCCACGTCAAGAAACTGGTTGGCGAAGCTGGACTGCTCCGCCGCCGGCCGGGGCACTACCTTGGCATCGGCATCGTGTTGACCGTGCTGCTATCGGGCACTATGGCAGGAGTGGTATTACTGGGAGACAGCTGGCTCCAGCTGCTCATGGCCGCAGCGCTGGGCCTCCTGCTCACCCAATTCGCATTCCTAGCCCACGAAGCGGCACACCGCCAGATCCTGGCTTCCGGCAAAACCAACGACAAGCTCGGCCGCTTCCTCGCCAACTTCGTGGTTGGCATCAGCTACCAGTGGTGGATGAACAAACACAGCAAGCATCATGCAACACCGAACACCATTGGCAAGGACCCTGATATTGAGTGGGACACCATCTCGTTTCAGCCGGCCGACGCCCAGCGCCAGCGCGGCCTGCTCAAGTGGATCACCCAACGCCAGGGCTACCTGTTCTTCCCGCTGCTGACCCTGGAGGGGCTGAACCTGCATATGCAGTCGATCAAGTACCTGTTCGTCGGCCAGCGGGTGAAGCACCGCCGCCGAGAACTGATCTCGATCAGCCTGCGCATTGCTCTGTACTTGGGTGCCGTCTTCTTCCTTCTGCCGGTAGGCATGGCCTTCGCCTTCCTCGGCGTGCAGCTGGCGGTCTTCGGCATCTACATGGGTGCCTCGTTCGCGCCAAACCACAAGGGTATGCCCATGGTGCCTGCGGACGCCCGCATCGATTTCTTCTCGCGCCAGGTGCTCACGGGGCGCAACGTGATGGCTCGCTCCAACTTTGGCAACAGCGTGCTCTCCCACGTATACGGCGGGTTGAACTACCAGGTGGAACACCACTTGTTCCCTTCGATGCCGCGAGCCAATCTGGCCGGAGTTTCACAGATCGTGCGCAGCTACTGCGCCGAGCACCGGATCCCCTACACCATTGCCAGTGTTCGCGAGTCCTACGCCCAGGTCATCTCCTACCTGAACAAGGTCGGACTCTCGGCCCGCGACCCGTTCGAGTGTCCCATGATTTCCGGTTATCGGCTCTCTTAATCAGCATTCTTCCAGCAGGCGAAACGCTGAAAATGGCTCCATGAATACTCACCGAATCCGCCTAACCGCCGATCTGGGAAAGCCAACCGCGCTAAGCATGGTAGGCTCACTAATGGATGCTATGCTGCTGAGCAAAAGTTGTATCGCCTCTTTTTGGATTTTTAATAAGCGCCTCCTCGGAAGAAAATTCCATGTGAGCGAATCGCGTCTCTTGAAATATTCGTCCTGACTTCTTGTGTCGGGCATTCGGTTGGAAATCGGGTTTCTATAGGACCTATCCGACCGCTCACACATGCTTCCTCATTGAGATTTCTTTACACCCGGGCTCAGAATTCGATGTTCTGGTCGTAAAGATTGATCAGGCTTGATGAAAAATCATCGGAGGCATCACAGACTTATCTCGTGCCGCTCTGGCGACACATGCTCAAACCACCGGCTACCCGATGGCATAAGATTTAGGAATACACATGGCTACTGGCACTGTTAAATGGTTCAACTCCGAAAAGGGCTTCGGTTTCATCGCACCATCGGACGGATCCGCAGATGTATTCGCACACTATAGTGCGATTCAGAGCTTCGGATTCAAGAACCTTGAAGAAGGCCAAAGCGTTGAATACAAGCTCGAAGCTGGCCCTAAAGGCCCTCAGGCTACCGAGATCCAGGTGCGCTAAGCACACCTAGGCAATCTGCGAATGAAGATCGGGATGGGCTCATAGCCCATCCCGATCTTTTTGTGCGCCCGGCATGGGCATTTACTTGGATGTGAAAGCCCTCTGGCCGAGAAGGTGGCTTAAGGCCAAGCTAATGGCAACTGCGTCACGAGCGAGGTGGATGGGACGGAAAACAGTATCCCCAAGCTTGTGGGAAGGACACGTCGAGAACGATCCTTTGATCGCCCACGCAGTAAAGGTTGGCGAGGGCAGGCAAGCCATTCTTAGGATATCTCGTGTTCGTTGATCCAGAAACAGTACAACTGTGGGCCTCAAGCCAAGGGATCACAGGCATCTCCCTGCTTCCGGTTCCCACGGACGGATCAATTATCAGGATTAGAAATGAGCGACTGAACCAAGCCATCTCCGACTCCGTCAGAGCAGCCAATCAACGGGTAGCTAGAAGCGAACAAGTCAAAAGAATCATTGTACTTGCCACCGATTTAGGGGAAAACAGTGAACTGCTGACCCCGACCTTGAAACTCAAGCGAAGTAAATTTCTTGAAAGAGCAAACGACTTCGTCGACGAGCTCTATACCCCTGCTATGAGCTAGCTGTCAGCAATGATGCGAATCCTCAACTGACGGAACGGAAAAGTTTTTCAAGGAAAACCAATCCGGGTGACGTTCGGTCCCGAATACCTCGTGACAGCCCAAGCCAAGAGGTTTGGAACACCGACTGACCCAGTGGGGTCGCCAGGTAAGGAGAACGACATGAAAAGCATGCAGCGAAAGACAGTAGGGCTACTCTCGATTGCCGCGCTGGCCGCGTTCGGGTTGAGCGCTTGTTCCATGGACAACGCCTCCGAATCCACTCCAAGCAGTGAGTCCTCTGCCTCGAGCATGGCTCCCAGCAGCTCATCGATGTCTGAAGAGACTGAAATGGCCAGCGAATCGGCCATGGATCCAGCAGCTAACCTGGTCGGACCGGGCTGTGCAGCGTACGCAGAAGCAGTGCCCGAGGGCGAGGGCTCAGTCGCAGGGATGGCTAAGGACCCGGTGGCCGTTGCCGCCTCCAACAACCCCTTGCTGACTACCCTGACGAAGGCCGTTTCGGGTGAATTGAACAAGGATGTTGACCTCGTCGACACCCTCAACGGCGATGAATTCACCGTCTTCGCACCAGTGGACGATGCTTTCAAGGCAATTCCGGAGAAAGACCTGAACGCTGTCGTGTCGGATGCCGACATGCTGACCAAGGTGTTGACCTACCACGTGGTGCCTGGTCAGATGACGCCGGACGAGCTGAAGGGCGATCTTGAAACCGTTGAAGGCGACACGGTCAAGGTCAGCGGTAGTGGGGATGATCTGATGGTCAATGACGCCAAGGTCGTCTGCGGAGGAGTGCAGACTGCCAACGCGACTGTTTACCTGGTTGATTCGGTGCTGATGCCGCCAGCCAAGAAGTAACACGGGGACACTGTTGAAGAAGCCAGGGAATGAGCGGTTGATATCTAGCGGCTGTTCGTTCTCTGGCTTTTGTCTACCCAAGATCTGACCTGCACGAATTATTCTGAGCAAAACAAATGATCCTTAGCGGTGTAAGATCCTTGAATCCATGATGCCGAATCGATCAAGCGAACCTTCCGACGGTTCGACGCCGGATGAAGCTCTCGTGCTTCAGGTAGCGCGAGGAGACGAAGCAGCTTTTGAGCAGCTCTATGATCGGTTTGCCCCTCAGGTCTTCGGTCTAGTTAGCCGTCTGCTGCGCGATGAGGCTCATAATGAGGAAGTCACCCAAAAAATCTTCGTCAATGCTTGGCAGTATGCCGCTAGCTTCGACCCTCGGCGAACTACAGCGCTCACGTGGCTGTTGACGATCGCCCATTGATGCGCTGTGGATCAGATCCGATCGAAATCAGTGTGTCCGGAACCTGACCTGATATTCGACGTTAGAACCCTTCAGGAAGGCGATCACCGTTTGGAAGACGGGGCGGCATTCCAGAATGAGGGCGAGCGTATGTCTACGGCACTCCGTCAGCTGACTGAACTGCAACGAGAGGCGATCCAACTGGCCTATTTCGGGGGTCTAACGCATTGTGAGATCGCTGATCATCTCCAACTATCTGTGGGGATCGTGAAGGCTGGCATACGAGACGGAATGTAGAAACTACGAGATTTGATGGGAGTCGCGTGATGGGCAAGCACGATAGTGAGCTGTTCAGCGGCTTCGCACTGAACGCGCTGAGCCAGGCTGAACGCGATGAGGTGCTGCAGCGCGCGGCCATCGACGATACGAACGGCCAAGAGATTAACTCTTTGCAACAGACCGCCGCTTATCTCGGTCTCACTGTTCCCGAGATCCAGCCGCCACCGAAAATCAAGGCCAACGTCATGGATGCGATTCGCACCGTTGAACAGGTCCCTGCCAACGTCGCTGAAACTTTATCGGAGGGTTTGACAACGCAATCAAGAGCTCTGTCCTACCCCGTTGACGAACCTACCGAAAGTAGGCAGGGCGTTCGCAAAAAGTCGCAGAAGTTCTTTGCGCTGGCT
The DNA here is from genome assembly GCF_044744225.1 of Glutamicibacter sp. NPDC087344. Classification (NCBI taxonomy): domain Bacteria; kingdom Bacillati; phylum Actinomycetota; class Actinomycetes; order Micrococcales; family Micrococcaceae; genus Glutamicibacter; species Glutamicibacter sp. NPDC087344. The sequence continues at coordinate 43,085 of NZ_JBIUXY010000011.1, forward strand.
GTGGGGATGTTACTTGTCACTTCTGGTGGTCTAGGCGCGATGGTGTGGAATCTGAATACTCAGCAGCAGCAGATGAGTACTCTGATTCAGGCTGTGAAGAGCGAGCGGGACACCATGATGCAGATCTTGAGCGCCCCAGACATGCAGTCCAAATCCCAGACGCTAGATGACGGTGCAACAATTAGGCTTTCGTACTCTGCAGAGTCTGGCGCCATGGCCGTGATAACTCACTCAATGCCTGAACTTCCAGAAGGGAAAGGCTATGAACTGTGGCTCATCTCCGCTGAGAAAGCTACCCCTGCCGGCATGCTAGACCTTTCAAACGCTTCAGCAACCGCAATGATTACCGGCTCAATGGAAGGCATCACCCACTTCGGGATCACCGTGGAACCCGCCACAGGCTCACAGACTCCCACGACAGAGCCAATCCTCTTGCAAAGTCTATAGAAACGCCGACAAGCATACGGTGCTGGTGTGCCATTTCTTTGAAATCCAATCCAGGCACCGGATGACTCCGAATAGGAGTTATCCGGTGTTCGAGTAACGCATTCGAACACTCTGCAACGAAGTGTGGGGTTCAGTGACATGGAGCAAAGCCAAAGAAAAAACAAGCGTCATATCTGGCGCTATCCTATAGCTGGCATCTGCTCAGCCATGGTCCTGTTCACCACCGCTCAAGCAGCGTCTACATTTTTCGGTACTGCTTCAGCCCCCTCGTCGCCCTCGGGTCAACAATCATTGATTTCACTCCGCCATGGCTCAAAGACCTAGCCATCGGCTTATTCGGCACCAACGACAAGCTCTTTCTATTCATCACTTTATCGATCACCGCCGCCCTCTTAGCCGCCGCCGTAGGACTTGCCGCAGCGCGGAGCCTGGCACTCGGATTGATCTTGGTTTCGGGGTTATCCGTAATATTAGGTGCTTCGGTGCTAAGTCGCTCGGCGACAAACGTGCTGGATCTGATTCCGACGATCATTGGCACCGTTCTAGGCCTGGGTACACTCACGCTTCTTAGCAGCATGGCTGCCCGCGCCGCTGCACCAACGGACCAGCTCCAGGCCGAAAACACAACATCACGAAGAAAATTTCTCCTCGGATCCGTTGGTACGGTGGCGCTTGGCCTGCTTGCCGTTGTCACTGCCCAAGCCTTGCAGAGCATTAGAAATACCGCAGAGTCAGCCCGCGCAGCCCTTGGTCTTCCCTCAGCGAAAGTGAAAGTCCAAGCCCCACCTCCTGGCGCTGAACTGAACGTCCCTGGTGCCTCTAGATTTGTCACACCGAACCAGGACTTCTACCGAATCGACACGGCCTTGTCTGTGCCGCAGATCGATCCGCAAGACTGGTCACTAAGAATTCACGGGATGGTCGAGAAAGAATTCACACTTACGTTTAATGAACTTTTGGATTTGGACCTTGTGGAGCACTACCTCACCTTGACCTGCGTTTCCAATCCAGTGGGTGGCGATCTCGTCGGTAACGCCAAATGGCTTGGTTACCCACTGCGAGAACTACTTGCCCAAGCCAAGCCTTTACCAGGTGCCGATATGGTCCTTTCCACCTCTTTCGACGGTTTCAGCGCCTCGACACCGCTGGAGGCTCTCACCGATAGTCGCGAAGCACTGCTGGCCATTGGGATGAACGACGAACCTTTACCACTAGATCACGGTTTTCCGGTGCGCATGGTGGTTCCTGGACTCTACGGGTATGTTTCGGCGACCAAATGGGTGGTTGATCTTGAAGTGACAAGGTTCCAAGACAAGGTGGCTTATTGGACTACTCGTGGTTGGTCGGAACGAGGTCCGATTAAGATGTCATCTCGAATTGACACTCCAGGATCCTTCGCCAAGCTGCCGGCCGGAAAAGTTGTCTTCGGTGGCACCGCCTGGGCTCAGACGACGGGGGTTTCCAAAGTAGAGATCCGTATCGATAACGGTCCGTGGCAAGAGGTCGAACTCGCCACCGAGCTCTCCGCAGACACCTGGCGTCAATGGCGGTTCGAATGGAATGAAGCTACTGCGGGAAATCACTCGGCGACTGTCCGCATGACCAATGCTGAAGGTGAATTGCAGACAGAAGAAACCGCGGCGCCTGTTCCTAACGGTTCGTCCGGCTGGCACCGGCTGCAATTCAGTGTCGAGTAGCAAAAACCATGCACAACGAACTAGTAAGCCAGCATGACCTTGAATCGTCCACTCTGTTCAACTCCGAAAAGGGCTTCGGCTTCATGGCTCGTTCAGACGGATCCGCCAACGTTTTCGCACACTATATAGTGCGATCCAGCGCTTGGGCTTCAAGAACTTCGAAGAAGGCCAAAGCGTTGAATAGAAGCTTGAAGCTGGCCTTATTGGGCCTCAGGCTACCGAGATTTAGGCGAGCTGAACACGCGCCTAGTAATTCTATGAAGAGTGGGGCGGGATGGGCTGTAATCCCATCCCGCCACTCTTTATTTGAGTAACTCGTTAGGCTCTTCCTTCCATGAAGCAACACGCCAAGTCATCAAGATTTAGGGCGCGCAGTGTCTTCACTTCTCACAAATCTCGAACTCGCAGATACCCCTCGGGTTACTAGGATCGATGACTCGCCGTTAGGGAATCCCAGTTAGGTGTTGTCGGGTTCTGATCCCTTCCCATACAGCAGGTCGTAGCACAGGATCCACTGCCTGGGCTCAACGGGCCTTCGGGAGTGACCGCCGGAGAATCGACTGGTTCCCCGCGATACTGAGCTACCCGCTCCAAGGTGGCATCGACAAGCCCCGATACAAACACCGGATCAACTCCAACAGTCGCGGCCCGCACGTAATCCAGTCCAAGATCTTTGGCAGTCTGCGCTGCTTCGGTATCAAGATCGTATTTCACTTCCATATGATCGGACACGAATCCCAGCGGGACAACGACCACACCCTCCACCCCTGAGCTAGCGAGCTCCTTGAGTCGATCATTGATATCAGGCTCCAGCCACGGAGTACGGGGTGAACCAGAACGAGAACAGAAGACAAGCTCAGCATTCAACGGCTGCTTTTCGCCCAGTTCTTGATTGATCCATTCGATCAGCTGCAGATGCTGTTCGCGATACCCAACAGTCTGCCGCTGCGAGGCTTCCTGCATGGATAAAGGGATCGAATGGGTGACATAGAGCAAGCGGTGCTTCTGCGGATCCAGTACCCCGACTTTCTGGATCAATTCGGTGAGTCCGCGATGCACGCAATCGAATTCCGCGTAGGCAAAGCCGGGATGGTTATAGTACTGGCGGATTTTCTCGAAAGATGCCTCGATACCTTCCTGAGCCAGGACGTTTTGGGTGTGGGCGAAATCTTCGCGATACTGGCGGCACGAGGAATAGGAAGAATATGCGGAGGTATCGATAGCAAGGAATCGAGAGCCGCCTGTCTGCTTAGCAAAATCGCGAACGGTGTCGGTGAGGTAAGGATCCCAGTTGCGGTTTCCCCATAGTACTGGCGTCGTGATTCCGCGCCGTTCGAACTCTTGACGTAGGGCTTCTAGTAGCCGGAGGTTTTGGTCGTTGATGGGGGACTTCCCGTCGAAACCGTAATAGTGTTCACCTACCTCGACTAGTCGCTCGTCGGGGATGCCACGTCCCGCAGTGACATTCTGAAGAAACGGTAGGACATCTTCATCTTTCTCCGGGCCGCCAAAAGACATGAGGATGACTGCATCGAAGGGGGTTAGGTTGCTGCTTTCCATGCCTGAATTTTACGTATGGTAGAAAAAGCGTGAGTCCATCGTTCAGGATGCCTCCAGCTTTGTTGAGCTTGTTGTTTCATTCTTGAAGGTGCCTGGGAAGGAAGTTAGAATGGTACCATATCTAGTACCACTAGGAGGCGGAATGGCAATCACCACCAGCGAAGCGCGACGCGACTTGTTTGGTCTTATAGAACGAGTGAACCTGGACCACACCGAGGTTGAGATCATGTCCAAGCGTGGGTCCGCAGTGCTCATGTCGAAGGATGAGTACGATTCCCTCGTTGAAACCAGCCACCTGTTGCGCTCACCCAAAAACGCAGTACGTCTACTCGCAGCTCTTGAAGCTGCACGCAATGACCAGACTGCAGAGCACGGGCTCATCGAACCGTGAGCGACAGGCTGCTGACCTGGACTGCTGGTGGATGGGAAGACTATGTCTACTAGCAGACCCAGGACCGCAAAACACTCAAGCGCATCAACCTGCTGATCGAGGACGTGCTACGCGACGATCCTTTCGAGGGCATCGGGAAACCTGAACCACTGAAGCATGCCTTGGCTGGCGCGTGGTCGCGACGCATCGACGACGTCAACCGACTGGTGTATATCACTGATGACCGATCCGTAACGATTCTTCAAGCAAAATACCATCACTGACAAGGATTTTTGTCTATTGCAGTCTATTCTGAACACCCACTCCCCTAAGCAGATTCTTCTCGCCGATAACCTCCGTTATGTAAAGTAATAGATTTGGCACTGTACGCGCGGCGCGGAAGAAGGCAACTAATCTTTATAGCCAGATTACCAACGGTCGTTTAGTTTTGTGAGTCTGACCACTCACTTAATCTATCGTCGCCCGCCTAACTGGGTATCACGTTGGAAGCTTAACTATCAGCAACTTGGCAGAATAATTTCCTGAGAAACGGCGTACACTGAAAAGAGAGATTCAAACACCATGGCCATAGTGGTGCTGAAGAGTCTCGCCGGCGTATAGCTTTTGTGTCACCCACCGCGCGTGGTATGACGTTCAGATCAAAGCATCAGTGTTGAACCGGAAAATGACCGTCCGCGGTCAAACGGATCCACGAGCTTTTACAGGTCTTTGTGGCCTTCTCTGAACAAATTTTCTTATCAGCGGATTCTCCGATGAACACTTCGTACAGCGCCCCCAATCCCCCTACCCGGATGCGGGACTTGGTCACGCAGGCTAAGGAACAGAACCTACTTCGACTGCGTCAGCTTCAGTACATCCTATTGGCTCTCGGTCTGTGTGCACTCCTGACCTTCGCTATTATCGCCTTCATCCTAATCGGTGATTCGTGGTGGCAAACCGTTACAGCCGTGTGCAGCGCGTTCCTACTTGTGCATTTCGCTTTCCTTGTCCATGATGGGGCCCATTTCCAAATTTTCCGCACCCCCGCACATAACGAGGTTTTCGCCGTCGTGACGGCTGCACTTATTGTTGGGGCCAGCTATAGCTGGTGGCAACACAAACACTCAGAGCATCATCGCAACCCAAACCATATGACTTTGGATCCCGATGTAAAACTCCCCATCATCCACGCCAAACCACAAAGCACAGGCTTCAGGAGCTGGAGACTAATCCGACTCTTTTCCACACATCAGGGTGTGCTGCTCTTCGCCCTCATGCTCTTAGAGGGTGTTTCCATTTACGTCGCCAGTTGGAAGCACCTGCTTCGTCCAGGAACTGTAAAGTACCGTGCCTTGCAGATTACCCTCATTGCAATCAACCATTCAGCGGTCGCAATTTTGATGATTTGGATCCTTTCCCCCGCAATTGCTGGCGCCATACTCGGAATTCACCTGGGGCTCTTCGGATCCTATTTAGGCATGGTCTTTGCACTGAATCATAAGGGAATGCCCCTTATCACCGACACACGAAAAGGTGATTACCTGCTACGACAAGTTCTTGTCAGCAGAAACATTCGATCTAATGCGCTCTTAGCCTGGCTGATGGGAGGACTCAACAACCAGATAGAGCATCATCTGTTCCCTACCGCTCCACGTTTTACCCTACGAAAGCTCGCTGTTCTCGTCGAACAGCATTGCCATCGCGTCGGCGTTCCATACAACATAGTTTCACTCACCGAAAGCTATCGACGCGTCTATCAATATGTGAACCGGGTAGGCATCGGACAAAGCAATGACTACATCTGCCCGCTAGGAACGTTTCAATACTCCCCTCAGGTCATCCAGACAACAGCACCAAAAGCTGACACAACATAGACGAAAGGAGCAGTGTGACGCTCATGGAAAAACCCAACAGATGCCCACGTTGCCTTAGAAATTCTCTCGTGGAAACTGAAACACGTCGCTATCAAGACGACGAAAACCAGCTACGCAGATGGGACAACGACGGAGGTCACGATGAAGGAATGCGCCAAGACCTGGAAGTCACTATGCGTGAAGTGTTGTGGACTTGCACCTTCTGTGGCTGGCACCGAGTCGCATATAGCGCCCAAGAGCCACACCTAGGACCTGAAAAACACCCAGGCAAGCCAAGCACCACGCCTGTTGATCCAGCAATTCCACATTCACACAGCTAAGCGGCTCCTTATACCTCCAACCGAAAGATCAGAGATGATGACCTATGAACCACGAACCAATCTCCATCCCCACAGCCCGTGACCCTCTCACCGTGGGGAGGGTGCTGATGGACTCACTGCCTGCAACTCTCTTGACCGCTAAGGCACCAGAAAAATACACGGTCGCCGCAGTATTCAACCGCCGGCCTGAACCTGAAGAGATTCAGAACATCCTCAGCCCGACCGTCAAACAAGAGCTTGCTTCCGCGGGGTACACCGACGTTGAACTGGGGGTCTCAAACCGGCGCCTAGAAATTTCGAACACTTCTCTCGAAGAACTCCGTGACGGCTTGGCCTTCACGATTTCCTGTGTCCTCACCCAACAAAGCGAAGCATTTCAACAGCACCGCCGCGCAACTGAAGCACAGCTCAAAAAAGAAACCAACGAAGAAACCCACCGAGCTCAGGCCGTCCAAGCCCTAGCCAGTTCCATTTCATTCAGTCCAAAAGAAATGACTGACCAGATTATCTAGACGTTTGCCATTGCCCCGAGACAATGCGCCCGACCCATAACATACCCTCTATTCGGATCGAAAAGCAACCATGAAAAATCATCCAGCATCCCGCAACAACCACCCCCCTACGTCAGCCGCTGGCCCACCTCGGGGACATAACGTAGCCTCGAATCTCTCTGATGCGAACCACATCGACACAACCTCAGGAAGAGCAGTCTCACCAGATACCCGCGCCCACCGACCACTCGTCACTCGAACAGCAGTGGTGTGGATGTCAACGGTCATCGGGCTAGTACTCTTGGTGCTCCTGATCATTTTCATCGCACAAAACCAAGCCATAGTCCCATTGCAGTACTTCGGATGGAACGGCTCGGTCAGCCTAGGCCTGACGCTGTTTATATCCGCTGTTGCAGGTGGACTGGTCATTGCCGTTGTTGCCGTCGCTCGCATCATACAATTGCGTTCCACCGCCGCCGCACAGCGGAAAAAACTCAATCGTTGAGGCCCTCGAAGCAAAAAGTCACCCACGTTTGGCGAGAATGCGGAAATAAATTACGTTGCTCCGTCCTGCCTCTCAGGCAGGGCATGGGGACGAAAATGACGAAAGCTGTAAACCACCGTTCCCAGAGCTACCGCACCAGAAACCAGCAGAGTCATCCCAGTGCCCCACCCGCCGAACAACCACCAGTGAGCATCGACTGGCCACCAACCCGGCACCGGCAGCCCCACACCCCACAAAATACCTATCCCTACAAGAAGACCAGAAGCCATCAGGCTAAAGGCTATACGAGGCCAAGTTTGTACGCTTTGATGAGCTAAATGCAGGGCGCGACGTTTGATAGGGCGTAAAAGCTTTCTGGCCCATTCGTAACGCATCGCTAACAGCGCCAGGCCACCAGCAATCAATAACAAACCAGGACCAGGAAGGACCAGCGCGGCAACTCCGGCTGCTACTAACATCCAGCCAGCGACCTCAATTAGCCGAAATTTCAACCATACCGGAAACCACCATCTTGGCTTCTTCATCATTACCCCCGGCCTCCCGTCTTCTGCAACAACACCCAAGGCGTCGCGAGGATTTTAGCTTAGCCTCCAACAGCAATCTCGCCTGCCAATCCCGTAGACTCACAGTCAACACGCATTCAGCAACGTGTCGGATAACAACAATTCGACGCGTCCTTCCTCGCAGAAGCACGATATACGAATCGATAAAAGCACAGCTAGACGTTATAGATATTTGGGAAGGGAAACCATCTCAAAGCCCATCATTCTAAAACTCACTCAACGCTTCAAGGGATAGCCAATGACAACTCCCCGCGCTGCCGTCATTTACAACCCTGCAAAAGCGCCGCTAAATGAGCTAGAAAAATACGTTCGGATCCAAGAAAACCAACAACATTGGGCACCAACAACCTGGCATCCCACCGATGCTGACGATCTTGGTCTCGGGGCCGCACGACAAGTGCTGAGCAAACAGCCGGATGTCGTAATAGTCGCAGGCGGCGACGGAACTATACGAGCTGTTGCCAATGTGCTGACCAATACCAAAATCCCCGTAGCCTTAGTGCCTTGCGGCACCGGCAACTTACTGGCGCGGAATCTCAAGACACCCCTCAACGACTCCGAAACCTGCATCACCGCCGCTTTCCAAGGAATCACAACACGCATGGACGTAGGTCTCATCGATCTCGAACAGCCACAAGGCCCACGCTGCACCCAAATATTTCTCGTCATGGCCGGCCTCGGACTGGACGCAGACATGGCCGCGCACACCAACACTCATATGAAAAAATACTTAGGATGGATCGCTTATAGCGTACCGATCGCCCGCTCAGTGATCTCCCACAAGCTTTTCCAACTAACGTACCGAATCGATCACCAAGAACCAGCTAGAGACCATGCCCACACCGTCATCGTCGGAAACTGCGGCACCCTGACAGGCAACATGTTGTTGATCCCCACGGCAAGCCCCACCGACGGTTTCTTAGACGTTGCGCTCCTAAAACCCAAAGGACGACTCGGTTGGGGAAGGATCGCTACCAGATTAGCTCTGCAAGGCATGATCCGGAATTCACCTCTCAGCCAAGAAATCCTTTCGTACGCCCTGAAACACCACTCGCTGGACTACCTCCAGGGACGTCGTTTCGAAGCAACCTTCGATAACCCCAGGGCCATAGAGCTAGACGGCGATAGCTTCGGAAACGTCACAGGAATTACAGTCAAAATCCTGCCCGGAGCCCTGATGATCAAAACCGCTCCGAAAGAACATAAGTAGATCCAAGACCGCGCGATCTACCCATATCGGCAAAAGCAACAATTCAACTTTGTCGCGTCACTTGATAGCTGCAACCTTATTAACGCGGTCTCGAAAACATTCGTTTTTGACACACCGAGCAGTCGGTCATGATGAAAATTTCTGACGGTTGAGAATTCAACAGATTTCGACGGTCGTTTGGTCTCAAAATATAGTGCCTAAAACTATGCGTCGAAACAGTGACCATTGCACGAGTATTGATACATTTGTACGCATGGGACACCTCCTCGGATATGCCAGAGTCTCTACTGGCGACCAAGACGCACAACTCCAGCTCGATGTATTGTCTAAAGTTGGCTGCTATCGAATCTTTACCGACACGGCCTCCGGTGCCCTCGAGTCACGCCCCCCAACTCGATAAGCTTCTGGACCAGATGCGACCCGGTGACACTCTCGTAGTCTGGCGGCTGGACCGTCTCGGCCGATCCATCCGCCATCTCATCAACCACATGGACGCGTTGCAGCAACAAGGAATCGAGTTCAAATCCCTGCAGGAGAACATCGACACCAGTTCTTCCGGTGGTCGACTCGTGTTCAACATATTCGCTTCCCTGGCTGAATTCGAGCGCGATCTCATCCGTGAACGAACCAATGCTGGCCTAGCCGCGGCCCGTGCCCGCGGCTGCACCGGAGGCCGCCCCTCGTCCCTCTCCCCCGACAAACTGCACACCGCGAAGAGACTCTACGAGCAGCGTGACATGACGGTCGCACAAATCGGTGAAGTGCTGAGTGTCAGCCGCAGCGCTGTTTATCGGGCACTGAAGCGCAACGCTAAGAAATAATCCTTTCGAATGCAACGGATACTCTTGGATCGAAACAATCAGGTCCCGATCTCCGAATAACCGAGAATTTCTCCATGAACATCCTCGACCGTGATCTCGACCCGCAAACTTTCAATGAGTAGCTGGTCACCAAGGCCCCTCTGAACATATTCCAAGATCTCCCGTTCGACCTGCTGAACGGTAGCCTCAGTGAGCATGCTGACAGTGCATCGGACAAGCCACTGAACATGAGGTATCTTCGTGTCCGTGGTCTTAACCTCCGTGTAGTTCAACTGGGCAGTTTGGGATCGCGAGAACTGCTGCCTAATGCTACTAATAATCTCGCTCGCGGAGACACGTACAATTTCCCCCGTGCCGAGTAAGGCAGCTTCCCATGTTCTCCGCATAGGCCGCAGTTTGGAAATCTTGTCCAGGACATTGCTAGTTAGGTCAGAGCTGTCGGCGGAACGATCTTCGCCTCTGAGTCGATCCAGAACAGTACCGGTTTGATCCTTGAGACGGCGCCGTTCTTGATGGCACCAGCGACATTCGAGCTCATGTAAGTCTGGTGCGTCATCAAGTTTATGAAGTACGTCCTCTATCGTGCGTCCGCAGGGAAGAGTTTTCATGACACCGCCTCAATGATTGCCTTGCGGGCCCGGGCGACCCGTCCGCGAATAGTGGATTCTGACGTGTTGGCGATTGTGGCCGCTTGCTCATAGGTCATTCCCTCAAGGCATACCAGAACAAACGCCTGCTTCAAGGTCGAAGGAAGCTTAGCGACGATACTCCACGCCATATCAACCTCACTTCGTTGTACGGCCAGATATTCGGGCGAAAGATGCTCCGGCGCCGGCTGGCCAGAGAATTCTTCAGCATCAACTACTTCAACCCGATTTTGAGCAGAACGAACACGATCCAGACAAACATTCCTTGTCATTCGGAAAAGCCACGTTTTGAAGGCGCCGTTCTGCTTGAGTGTATGCATGCTTTTCCACACTTTGATCCAAACTTCCTGCACAGCATCGTCCGTGTCCTGCCAATTCTCAAAAAAGGAGCGGCAGTACCTCCTGAGGCTGGGCGTCAGGTCGGAAACAAGCATCCCGAAAGCTTCTGGATCGCCTTCGCGGGACCGACCTACGAACGCCAGCCGTTCTAGTTCGTCCACACAACCCCCTTAGTGTGATGCAGATCACTTAAATTTTGTGTGAGGATATGACTACGGACCTCGTCTGTATGAGTGTAAGCGAAAAAGTTTTCCTCGATATAGGAGCGAACAACATGGCACAGCCAATGTCGAACGACAAAATCATCAAACCAACCGGCGAGGAACTGGAACGCCAGGCAAAACGCGAAGCGAACCACGACACTCAGGAAGAGCGGCTTTCCGGTCCACTGCACACCGAGCTGGGTAAGACCACCATCGAAGACCGTGTAGTTCAGAAGATTGCCAGCATCGCAGCTCGAGAAGTGCCGGGTGTCTACGCAATGGGCAATGCGGCCCGGCGAACTTTCAACTCACTGGCCGAACGCATTCCAGGAGCGTCGGCAAATACTTCCGGTGGAGTGAGCGTTGAGAAGGGCGAACAGCAGACCGCGATCGATGTCTCCATCGTCATTTCTTACGGTTTCTCCATCGTGGAAGTTTCGAACGACATCCGTTCCAACATTGTCGCTCAAGTTGAGCGTGCCACCGGCTTGGAAGTCATCGAAGTGAACATCGATGTGACCGACGTGCACCTACCAGAAGACGATGAAGATGACGAGCCACGCGAGGACCTGAAGTAGTCCCTGGCACCACCGGTGAACAACGAAAGGAAAAACCCATGAATCAACTCAGGTGGGGACTAGTTGTTGGACTAGCGGCCGGGTTGCTTATCGCGTTCGGCTCATTCACGCAGTTCATAGTCGTAGCATTTTTCGTGCTCATCGGTGGTGTGGTCGGCTGGTTCTTGCAGACGCGCGTCGACTGGGAGCGTGTTTTTATTAGCCGTCGGAGGTAACTCTCATGGCAACAGATAACAATCGCGCAGGTGTAACGACTATAGACACGCAGGTGTATTCGAAAATTGCCGCTAAGGCAGCTTCGAAAGTTCCCGGAGTCGGCGCCAGCTCCGGCGGTCTACTTCATTTGGGCAAACCCCGCGGTATCGAAGGAAAACCCGAGGTAACTGTGGAGGTTCTTGGGGGCACTGCAGCTGTAGAACTGAAAGTTGGAATCCGCTACCCACTCAACCTACCGCAGACGTGCGACGCGATCCGACAACAAGTGATTGATGAGCTAATAAAGTACTTGGGGGTCTCATCAGTCCAAGTCGACATTGAAATTGTCTGGCTCCATGCCAAACCGTCCACAGCGAGGGAGAGGGCTTTACGATGAGCAGATTCTGGCATGTCCGAAGCGCCCGAACCGCGACCTTGTTAACCAGTTCTCTCGTACTACTGGGTGTTTCAATAACCGCATTAGTGGTATGCCTGATCCGGCTAACTAGCGGTGCGTGGCCTACCTGGCTCGCAGGGGCGCTAGATGACATTAAGAACATTGCGTGGTCCGACAGCAGAGTGCTTGGTAGTGCCGTCGGCGTGAGTATCCTCGGATTGCTTCTGCTTGTCGCAGCTTTGAGTCCAGGAAATCGGAAGACAACTTTGCTGGACTGGGACTCCCTGGATTCACGTGAAGAATGGGTGATCGAAAATCGAGGCCTAGCCCGTCTCGCGCGGCACGAAGCACAACGCACCGATGGGGTGCATGATGCCTCACCCGTGTTAAGAGGAAAAAGAATGCATATCAGCATCTCAACGCCGGTGCATGAAGCCAGCTCTATTTCAAAGTCAGTGCAGAGGAACGTCCAAACGGCGCTCGAGTCTATCCCGCTGGTTCAGAACTTCAGCGTCGAAACACACACTAACTCTCGAGGAGGGCAGTAGATTTGTGGAAACCAAACGGTATCCGGCAACGGATCTTTCTGGCGCTGATAGGTCTGACCCTGCTCCTTGCTGGAGGCGCGATGGCTTGGATGAGTTGGATCGCAAGGACAGCTGAAAACGTTGGGGGGCAGGCACGAGTACGTGATTCGCTGCTAGTTCAAATGCCTGAACTGGCCACATTTACTGCAGGAGCACTAGCAGTGATAGTCCTGGTAGCTTTACTGAGTGTATTTTCAGCGCTTCCGCAAAAGCCTAGTAAGAGAACTTTCATCTACCGATCCGAAACTGGCAACGGTATAAGCAGCATGGAAACGGAAGTCCTTGCACGGGCCGCGCAACAAGCCGCTCTCCACTCTTCGGGAATCAGCAATGCCGAAATCCGCATCGGCGGCAGATCCCAGTACCCGGTGCTCTATGCCCGATACACCTTGCGGGTCGAAGCACGGCCATTGGATGGAATGAATGTCATTCGGGAAACTCTGATTCCAGAGTTGGAACAGGCCCTTGGTGCTCAGTTCATAGAAAAGCACATCAGCATTGATTTTCTGCCCAAGAAAGCCGACGCCAGCAACAAAACTACATTGACTGTGTAAGTTCTGGCCGAACCTTCCGAGATGTAACGACGCGGATCTCCCATGCAAGACCAAAGACGGAGCCCGGGTCGCAGACACGACCAAAGAACGAGTACGCGAAACTCCTGGTTTCCGTGAATCATTGATACAAGCGGTCCTTGCCGCTCGCGGCAGAGCGGCAAGGACCTCTTATTTCCGGGGCTTCCATGTCCACTTGGGGGTTGGACATGGAATTTAGACCACTGTATTGGTTTCGACTAGGGGGAACGAAACCAAATGCCCGGTTTGGTCTGTGGCTAGGCTAGCCTATGTATTTCATCGAATACTCAACACCCGCGTGCTCAAAAGCCAGAAGGAACTCCTGATCAGAGATAATTAAGTCGTCAAACACAAATCACACACGATCAGAGAGCACCCTCTTGGGGGTTCAACACCACCGAAAACTACACCCGATTTCCATTCGACATCAACGCAGCTTTCGCCACCCACGCCGGGGCCAGCCTCCTGACTGAAACCATAGACCTCACCGGGCTCAGCCACGGCCTGCAACACCTGAAGCGATACACTCCAGAAACCGCGACCCACCGGGGTGCGAGGATCCTCACCGAGATGACTACCATGATCGCCTTCGGTGGGGACTGCCCGCAGAACATCGACCTACTGCGCACCACCACCGGGCAACACCCCCTGTTTGGTCAGGTGACCTCCGCACCGACCGAAGCAAGATTCTTTGAACAACTCACCACCCAGGCACCAGTTAGCGCGGTCACCGACTTCAATGCTGCGGTCAAAGCCGCCCGCGCCAAGGCATGGGAACTGGCTGGAGAACGCTCACCAATGCACGAGGTCAGCGAACGCAACCCGCTGCTCATCGACCTGGACGCGACAGTGATCATCTCCCACAGTGAGGATAAAGACGGTCGGTGCCTCTGGCGCGTGGAAAGGAACCTACGGGCGCCACCCGTTGCTCACCTTCGTAGACTACCGGGCGAAGGCCACCGGCGAACCCCTCGAGTTTTTACAACGCACCGGCAGTGCCGGGTCCAATACCGCCAAAGACCATTCCCAGATCAGTGCCATGGCAGTCAACTCACTGCCGGCGGATCACCACGTGGGGGAAGAAACTGTTGTTCCGAACGGATTCGGCAGGGTGCAACTACGAATACCTCTCCTGGCTTACCGCCCCTGGTCGGGGTTATCAGTTCTCCGTGACCAATGCGGAAACTACACAAACCAAGGCCGCAGTGGAAGCTTTGGATCCGGAATCGTGGAACGTGGCCCGTGATGATCACGGCCGGAAACAAAGATAACGTCACGTCGCTTCAGATTACCTTGCTGATGGGCAAAGACGTGTTGGAGGGTTATCCGAAAGGGTCACGCTTGTTCGTCCGGCGTGAGCCGTTGCATCCAGGCTCCCGGCAGGCCCGCAAGCAGGCCCGGAACCAAGACACGCTGTTCACCCCGGCTTTGGAGGGTAGTTTCCGGTAAACGTTTTTCCTGACGAATCAGCGCCACCCGGACATGGTGGTGTTGGATCTGCGGCATCGGGCCAGGGCCAGGTGCGAGGACAGGATCCTTAACGCGAAGGACACGGGCTTGCGTAATCTTCCGTGCCAACAGTGGGCTAAGCATGAGTGGTGGACTCGTCTCGCGTTCCTTGCCGGTCAGGTGACCGCGTGGATGCAATTACTTTGCCTTCAGGCGCATCAGGCGGCCAAGTGGGAGCCGAAGAAACTACGCGCCAGGCTTTATGCGATCGCGGCGAAAGCGGTGAACCATGCACTGCGGGTGAAGATTAGTTTTGATTCCACCGCTCACCAGACGGGGTCGCTTCACCGGGCACGGATCCGGCCGCCGTCATTACGCGAGGAAACCCGCACCATGAGTCGTAGTGGCGCTGGCATAAGGTTGCGGACCTGATTTTTGGTCAGTTCCTGTGCGCTGCGATGTTGAATGTCCACGTAAATCGTATTCGGGTGTTCGGTCGAAGCGCACAATTCTTGGCGATTCTGTCTGGCGGCCGGGTACTTTGTTGCGTCTTCACTCTGCGGGCATGACAGGGGTTTATCCAACTCCTTAGGTTAATGCGGTGCTTTTTGGGCTGCCTCATGAAACATCGAGGCTAGCAATAAATCTGGATACGCGGAATAAAAACTGTAGAGAACCTCGCCATGAGTGAGCCGGGAATCAAGCGTGAAATGCCTCTCTACCTAAGCCTGAATCCACCGATGAGCTCGTCGTCATTAATCCGTCATTAAAGCAGTAAATGCCCTTCGACATGGGAAAATAGTGTTTGTCTAGAACATCATTTACACCCAAAAGAAGGACATCTACCAGATGCAAGTATCCCACAATCTCACCTCGATCAGCGCATCGTTCAGCGAGGTGAACCTCACCGGTGCCGCAGGACTGGTTCCAGTTATGGCTCTTGCCAAGCAGGCAGGATTACGTGAAAGCGTGGATCAGAAAGTCAAACTCCCCACCGACAAGGGCGCGAATGCCGGATTGAAAGTCACCGCACTAGTTGCCGGGATGCTCTCCGGCGCTGACAGCATCGATGATATGGGGATCTTGCGTCACGGAGCGATGGGCAAATTGTTCACCGGCACTTACGCACCTTCCACCCTAGGCTCCTTCCTGCGCACGTTCACATTCGGTCATGCCCGTCAGCTGCAATCCACTGCTGGGGAGCTGCTCGTGAACCTGAACCAGCAGGTCCCATTGCTGGGTAAGCCCAGCAAGGAGCAGTTTGTGTTCTTGGACGTGGATGACACCATCATCGAGGTCCATGGATACATGAAGCAAGGCGCCGGGTATGGGTACTCGAAGGTTAGGGGGTTGAATGCCTTGCTGGGAACCGTGAGTACCGACGAGTATGCCCCGGCGCTCGTGTCGCAGCGGCTGCGCAAAGGAGCGACTCATTCGGCGCGGGGTGCCGCGCATTTCATCGCCGGCGTGGTGGGAACCGTGAAGAAAATGAATCTGGGTGGGCGGTTGATCACCCGGGCTGATTCGGCGTACTACAGTGCCACCGCGGTCGCCGCCGCGTTGGCAGGTGGAGCGCAGGTCTCGGTCACGGTACGGATGAACAAACACATCAAGGGAACAATCGGCACCATCGATGATCAGTCGTGGGTGAAGATCGCGTACCCGAAGGCGATCTTCGATGAGGACACTAAACAGTGGATCTCTGATGCTGAGGTCGCCGAGATCCCGTACACCGCTTTTTCTTCGAAGAAGAAGGCCCTGCGGGTCCCTGGCCGATTGGTGGTGCGACGGGTCGCGCAGCGCAACGAAACGAAACTGGCGATGGAAGGTCAGGAGCCAATGTTCCAGATCTACCGGTATCACGCGGTGTTTTCCACCATCCCTCAGGAGTGGATGGATACGGTTGCGTTGGATAAGACGCATCGGCAGCACGCGGTGATCGAGTCCGTGAACGCCGAACTGAAGTCGGGGCCCTTGGCCCACATGCCTTCGGGAAACTTCACCGCTAACACTGCGTGGCTGCACGCTGCAGCGATGGCCTACAACCTGACCCGGGCTGCCGGTCTGCTGGCCGGTGGACGATTCACTCGGGCCAAGTTGGCAACGATCCGCCAGAAGTTGATTCTGGTTCCGGCCAGGGTAGCGTCCAGTGCCCGTAAGCAGGTGTTGCACCTGCCGTGGAACTGGCCCTGGGCTGGGGCGTGGATGCGGCTATTGACCAGCGTGCAGGCCTTACCCCAAACTGTTTGACACTCTCTTATCCGCCCAGTCGTTTGCTGCGTCACCTTCAGCATTTGTGGGACATCATCGGCAGCGAGGCCGACTGTTTTGGCGACTCTGAAACCGTAAAACCCGTGCGTTTATACCCGAGTAGCGCCGCGATTTCAGGTTCTCACTGGTTTCGGATGCCAATCGGTGGATTCAGGCTAAGAGTTGCGAGACGTCTGGGCGGAAAAATCAGCGCGCTGGTGCTGTACCTGGCCAGCGACGAATCGAGGTTTGTTTCCGGCTCCTCGATCGCCATAGATGGCGGCGAGACCGCCGGAAACAACCTCAGAAACGATTCCTGACACCCACTCACCAGGGTTTGATCGGCACCTCCGCACCCGCATCGGCCTGCAGCGAAAGCACATGATCAAGGGTTGGCCGCCCGTGGCGAACCGGGCCCTGATCCTCCAGCTGCACCACCACGGTTTCATCCGGCAGCAGATCCAGCTGTTGGCCGCGCACCCAGACCGGGCGCGAATGCGGCCCGCGAAGCGTAAATTCGATGGACTGCGCCCGCACCACCACCTGGATACGGGTTCCGTGCCAGGAAAGCTTGAAGTCCATCGAGCCCCAGGCTTGGGGCAGCCGGGGATCAAAACACAGCCGGTCATCGTCGTCGCGCAGGCCGGCGAAACCGTAAACCAGCGCGGCCCAGACCCCGCCGGTCGAGGCGACGTGCACCCCGTCGGCGGTATTGCCGTGCAGGTCCTGCAGGTCCACATTCAGCGCATGCTCAAAGTACTCCCACGCCAGGTCCCGGTACCCCACCTCGGCGGCCAGGATCGACTGAACCGTGGCGGAAAGTGTTGAGTCCCCGGTGGTCAGCGGGTCGTAGTAGTTGAAGTCGGCAAGCTTCTGCTCGGGGGTGAAATCGCTGGAGCGCAGCCACAGCGCCAGCACCGTATCGGCCTGCTTGATGACCTGGAATCGATAGATCACCAGCGGGTGGTAGTGCAGCAGCAGCGGACGTTTGTCTGGCCCGGTTTTCTCCAGATCCCAGACCTCGCGGTTCAGGAAGTGCTCGTCTTGCGGGTGGATTCCGGCGCTTTCCGAGTACGGAATATGTATACACGAAGCGGCATGTTCCCAATTGGCGAGCTCTTCTGGTTGAACATCCAGGCGTTCGGCCAGTTCTGCATAGGCCTTTGGATGGCGTTGCGCAAACTCCCCGAGCAGCTGGGCGCTGCGCCGCAGATTAAAGCGCGCCATTACGTTGGTGTACAGGTTGTCGTTCACCACCGCGGTGTATTCATCCGGGCCGGTCACCCCGTGGATGTGGAAACGTTCATGCTCCCCGCGGCCGCGCCAGAATCCCAGCGAGGCGAACATCCGCGCGGTGCCCACCAGGATTTCGGCGCCGCCGGCAATCAGGAATTCATCGTCTTCCACCGCGGTCACGTAGCGGTTCAGCGAATACACCACGTCCGCATTGATGTGATACTGAGCGGTACCGGCGGGATAGTAGGCGCTGGCCTCTTCGCCGTTGATGGTGCGCCACGGGAAGAGGAGGCCGTCCTCGTTCATGATGCCCGCACGGCGTTTGGCCGCCGGAATCATTGCCACCCGGGCGCGCAGCGTATTACGCGCCCACTGCTGATTGGTGTAGGTCAAAAACGGCAGGACATAAATTTCGGTGTCCCAGAAGTAGTGCCCCGAGTATCCGTTGCCGCTGACGCCTTTGGCGCTGATACCCAAACCATCGGCACGCGCGGAGGCTTGGGCCAGCTGGAACAGGTTCCAGCGGATCTTGCGCTGCAGGGTTTTGTCATCGCTGCTCACGCTCACATCGCTGCGTTCCCAATAGGAGGCCATAAAGTCGCGTTGGGCCCGGAAGTGCGCATCGATGCCGCGCGGCACCAGGTGATTCAGCGCGCGGTTCGAACGCTGCAGCATCTCCTCGGCCGGGTGACGGCGCGAACAGTGGTACACCGCGAACTTGGCAACACGCAGCCCCTGGCCGGCCTCCAAGCGCGCGTTGACCACTTCTTCGGCCCGTTCCTCGGTGACGCTGCGGGTCAGGTCCACTCGCGGCGAGCCGCCGCCGGTGGTGCTCATCTGGTGTTCAACCATGGCGGCCACCGACATTCCGGATCCCGCCACGTCATAGGAAATCCCCATGCGGGCTCCCTCGCGGCGGTGCCCGGCGGGAGCCAGCGGGTTCACGCTGGCTTCCTCGGCACGGCGTGGATCAAAACCAGGCCCCGAGGCGTCCAGTTCTTCCGGGGACGCCACCGGGCGTTGCGAGCGATAACCGATGAGCGCGGACTGCACAATCACATTGGCCGGGGCGTCCAGCAGGCGCACGTGCAGGTCCTGCAGCGCCAGGTGCCGGTCCGAAAAGGAAATCATGGTGCGCGCCGTGACCGCTACCCGGTGCCCCTCCGCGGTGCGCCAGAGCGTGGTGGCGAGCAGCGCGCCGTCGCGGAAGTCCAGGCGCAGGTCATCGCGGAGCATTTCGGTGCGGCCGACCTCCAGCGCCTCGTCGTTGATGAATACCCGCAGGGTGCGGAAGTCGGGGGCGCTGATCATGGTTTGCCCGGTTTCGGCCAGGCCGAAGGCGCCTTCCGCGTGGCGGATCTGCCAGGTCTCATGCAACCCGTTGATGAAGCTTCCGCCAACCTGCTCACCGAGGCCAATTTGCGCCGATCGGCACCCCAAGAATCCGTTGCCCAGCGAAAAAACCGTATCCTGGGTTCCGGTGTCATCCCGCCCGGCGTCGCGGGTGATGGACCACGGGTCGAATTCCCAGGCGTCAACGGCCTGCGCGGAAACCAGTTCGGACAGATCGGTGACCACAAAGTGGGCTCCGGAAGCCAGCAGGTCGGCTTCGTTGTCCTCGCGCGCCACACCGATGACCTTGAAGCCGCCGCGGCGGGCCGCGGAAACGCCGCTGGTGGCGTCCTCGATCACCACACATTCCTCCGGACGCCATCCCAGGTCGCGGGCGGTGGCCAGGAACGTATCCGGCTCGGGTTTGCCGGCCAGTTCGCGAACCTGCGCCTCGACGCCGCCCATGACCGTGGGGATCAGCTGGGATAACCCTGCCCCGGCAAGCACCGCCGCGGCGTTGCGTGAGGAAGAGACCACCGCGACGTCCAAGCCGGCGGTGAGCACCTGCTGCAGATAGGCCAGGGAACCGGCGTAGGGTTCAATGCCGTCGCGCTCCAGCACGGTGGTGAACACGCTGTTTTTCATATTTCCCAGAGCGCAGACGGTCGCGTAGCCCGGCGCATCATCCGGTGCGCCCCACGGAAGGTTGATGCCGCGCGAGCCAAGAAGGGCGGCCACCCCGTCATACCGGGGACGGCCGTCCAGCAATCGGAAATAGTCGGATTCCGTGTAGGGATCCGATTCCGGGTGTTCAGTTGAGAGATAGCCGGCAAAAAGTTCGTGCCAGGCGGCGCGGTGGAGCAGCGCGGTGGGGGTCAGGACACCATCCAGGTCGAAGAGAACGGCCTTGTAATCACGGTGCCGGTAGCTAGGGCGAAAAGCATTCACGATCGAAATCCTTCGAAAGAGGAGCAAATTACTGGCCGTGAGTCCTACGGTAGCAACTCATTGCCCACTTGACCCGGCATACTACGATTAAGAACGTGGCTCAGTGGATAGATGTGTGGAATAGCGATGACTGGCGTGACGCTGCCGCCGAATGGATCGACCAGGCGTGCAGCGCCTATAACATTTCGCGGGTGGGCGGCCCGGACTTTTGGCCTGCCACCTTGCATCAGATTTCTGCGCTGGTGCAAACCGACGCGGCGGATCTGATTTTCAGCGCCAACGCCCCGGGGCTGGCTTCCGAAGCGGCTACCACGGTCAAGGCCGGTGAGCTGCTGCCCGATCGTGTGGTGATGCCGTTGGCGATCGATCGGATGGCCGGTTACATGCTCAGCCCCGACTTCGGGCACACCATGATCGACCTGGGCGACTCGCCGGAGAATTGGGAACTGGCCTTGGCCTCGCTCGGATCCTTCCAGGTTGCGCTCATGGGCCATGAAGAAGACTTCTTCAACGCCGGGGTCCCCGTGGTGGATCCGCAGTTCCTGCCCGAGCAGTTCGAACAAGCCCTGATGCTGCACGTCTCACTGGATCCAGCACACCCGCTGTACCTGGACCCGGCTCAGGCCGATGCACTGGTGGCCAACATCGATGCGCTCTCCCACGCGGCCCAGGTCCTTCATGCCGGGCCGATCCCGCTGAGTTTGGAACATGGCGGTTTTGATTTGGCGCAGGTTGTGGTCCCGGCCGAACCCGGTGAGCACGGGCGAATTCTCAATCTCGGGGCCGCCCACTGGGCCCACCCGTTTTCCTCATTGGCCGCGCCGTTGGCCGCCATGACCGAGGCCTGGAACTGCACCATGGACGACGAGCGGGTGATGCGGGTGCTGGCGGCCTACCTGAACGAATTCTCCGCCTACGGCACCCCCGATGAACTCTACGATCTGATCGCTCCGGCCTGCCTGGTGGCCCCGCTGTCGCAGCATGAAACCTGGCTGCGCCTGTTGCTGGATGCCGATGATGAGCAGCTGCGCACCCACGCCTCGCTGGTGCTCGATACCCTGGCCTTAAACTAGCGCACCGACCACGCCAAACGGCCGCTGGCCCGCACCTATTCGGTGCGGGCCAGCGGCCGTTGTGCCTCGGGCGAGCCTAGGACACTGCGTTGGTGATTTCCTTGAAGGCGTTTTGCGCGGCGTCATTCACCGACTGCCGGGCGAAAAATACTTCCATTTCGTAGCGGTACAGAATGTCCTGGACCTCACTGAAGCCCATCGGCGGGATGGCCTCGGTTTCGGCCAGCTCCGGTTCCAGGCTGGTCACAAATTCTGCAGAGGTCGCTTCGACGCCCTCCAGGTCCTTGGTCACCAGCTCGCGGATTTCCATGTTGGCAGGAAGGCCGCGGTCCATCTGGTTCAGCTTGCCGGCTTCTTCGGAGTTGACCATGAAGTCAATGAACTTCTTGACCTCTTCCGGGTGCTTGGACTTGGAGTAGCCCGACATCATCATCGAGGACTTGTACCACAGGCCGTTGTCCTCGGCCTTGCCGGTGTTGCTCGGCAGGCGCAGCGGCACCAGGTCGGTTCCGGCTGCAGAGGACAGTGCGCCGAGCTGGTTGCTCCACCACATGCCGAAGGCCGCGGTGCCGGTACCGGTCATCGAACGGTCCGGGCCGGCGTTCTGGTTTTCGGCCAGGACCGAGGCGACCGGGTAGGAGCCTCCGTCAAGCAGGTCCTTGTGGTGCTGGAAATAGCCGGCCAGGTCTTCCGCGGTGAAACCCACTGCCCCGTCGGCGTTGGTCAGGTGCTTGTCGCCCTGACGCAACCAGGTCTGCAGGCCTGCCGGTTCGTTCGGGGCCTCGGCGCCGTACTTGCCGTCGTTTTTCTCGGAAACCGTCGCGGTGATCTCGCGGTAGTCGTCCCAGGTCCAGGTTTTGTCATCCGGCACCTCGATCCCGGCCTCTTTAAGGACTTCCGGGTTGGCGGTGAGGGTGAAGGAGTTGATGCCGGTGGTGATGCCGACCAAACCGTCTTCGGTGGTGCCGTTCTGAATCGAAACTTCCTCGAAGTTCGACACGTCCACCCCGGTCAAATCCAGCAGCGCGCCGCGGTCCGCGTATTCGCGAAGGTATTTGTCATCCATCTGAATGATGTCGGGAGCATCGTTGGAGGCGACCTGCGTGGCCAACTTGTCCCAGTATCCACCCCAGTCGGAGAACTCGCCCTGGACGTCAATGTCCGGGTTGGCCTTCTCGAAGGCCTCGATAATTTCGTTAGTGGCCTGTGCCCGGGAGTCAGATCCCCACCAAGCAAAACGCAGAACCGTCTTACCATCGGCATTCTCGGCCGCATTGCTGCCACCGCAGCCAGTGAGTGCCAGAGCTGCTACGGCGGCGAACGCGACGGCCTTGCTGAGACGTGAACCTGCAACACGACGTACGGTGCCGTGCTTTTTCTGCTGGGACATTGGATTCCTCCTTGGGTCGTCGGGTACCGGCGACAACGATTGTGAGTGAGCTCGGGACCCGCTTCAGTTCCTTTTTTGGAAAGCGCTTCCCCAGTAATCTAAGTGTGACTGTGATCACGAGTCAAGCCCCTTGCAAGAATTTCTTCTGCACACAGTTGGTATCATTCGATACCAAAAAGGCATCAATCGGCGGTGGCGAGTTCTGAGCTACCGCGCATCATCGGAACTCCGGAAACCACCACCAGCTTCGCACCGGAGTGGCTCAACACCATCTCCCCCGCCATGCGGCCGATCTCCTCCAGCGGCAGGCGCGCGGTACTGACCGAGGGGGTCACGTCAACCAGCGTGGGGATGTCGTCGAATCCCACAATCGCGATATCTTCAGGCACCCGCAGACCACGCTCGCGGATTGCATGCAGCGCACCGAGGGCCATCACATCAGAGACGCAGAAAACACAGATCTGACCAGATTCTTTGCGTTTTTCCCGGGCCGTCAGAAAGTCGCTCATGGCAAGGTAGCCGCCCTCCCGGGAGAAGGCTCCGTGCAGCGTCTGCTCCACCGCAATTCCCGTGCGTTCCAGCTTGTCGCTGAACCCCTGGGCGCGGTGCCGCGGCGTCGCCAGCTCCGGGTCTCCGGCCAGGATCGCAAAGCGGCGGTGCCCCAGCCGAACCAGCGCGGACGCCAGGTCCGCGGCGGTTCCGTCGTTGTCGATCTGGATACCGCCGGTCAGCGCCAGCGGCTGGCCGATCATGATGGCCTGGCCCCCGTTGGCCTGGTAGTTCTCAAGCAATTGCTCGAGCTGCTGGTCCCCCTCCAGGAGGCGCGAGCCGGAAAGAATGATTGCATCGGTGCGTTGGGACATAAAAGCGCGAATCGTTTCCAGTTCGCGTTCATGGTCGGATCCAACGCTGGCAAGCAGCAATTGAATTCCGCTTTCCCCTAGTCCCCGCTGAACTCCACGCGCGATAGACGAGAAATACGGGTCGGCGATATCCCGCACGATCAACCCGATCAGCTTGGTTGAGGAACGGGCAAGCGCTTGCGCTTGGGCATTGGGAAAATACCCGAGTTTCTCAGCCGCCTGGCGCACCTTCAGCGAGATTTCCTCGGCCGGTTTTCGCGCAGACCCATTGAGCACTCGGGACGCCGTTGCCAATGAAACACCGGCCTCGTTAGCCACATCCGTTAGTCGAATCGCCATCTGAAATCCTTCACATCCACTACAACCCGACTCAAGCCTAACTTCTGCTGGCGTGATGGTTGACACTCTAATTCTGCATCACTATCGTGGAAAGCGCATTCCCATAATTTTTCTCATCAGCACAGACCACAAAGGAACACCCCATGACAGAAAACCGAGTCCTACGCATTGCCATGAATGGCATCACCGGCCGCATGGGTTACCGACAGCACCTGTTGCGCTCGATCCTCCCGATCCGGGACCAGGGCGGCATCACCCTTGCCGACGGGTCCAAGCTCACCGTCGAGCCGATCCTCATTGGGCGCAATGAAGCCAAACTCAAAGAGCTTGCCGCGCTGCACAACGTCGAGCACTACACCACCGACCTTGAGTCGATGATCAACGATCCAAGTGTGGACATTGTTTTCGACGCCTCCATGACATCCCTGCGGTACGACACCCTGTCCAAGGCCATCGCCGCCGGAAAACACGTGTTCACCGAGAAACCCACCGCGGAAACCCTGACCGAAGCCGTCGCCCTGGCTCGCCAGGCCAAGGACGCCGGCATTACCGCCGGCGTGGTTCACGACAAGCTGTACCTGCCCGGGCTGGTGAAACTGCGCCGGTTGGTCGACGAAGGGTTTTTCGGCCGCATCCTCTCGCTGCGCGGCGAGTTCGGTTACTGGGTTTTCGAGGGCGAGATCCAAGAAGCCCAGCGCCCCTCCTGGAATTACCGCCTGGCCGACGGCGGCTCGATGACCACCGACATGTACTGCCACTGGAACTACGTGCTGGAAGGCATCATCGGCAAGGTCAAGTCGGTCACCTCCACCACCGCCACCCACATCCCCACCCGCTGGGATGAGCAAGGCCAGGCCTATGAGGCCACGGCAGATGATGCCGCCTATGGAATCTTCGAACTCGAGACCCCCGCCGGGGATCCGGTGATCGGCCAGATCAACTCCTCGTGGGCGGTGCGTGTCTACCGTGATGAACTTGTTGAATTCCAGGTGGACGGAACCCATGGGTCCGCCGTGGCCGGGTTGAACAAATGTGTGGCCCAGCAGCGCGCCCACACCCCCAAGCCGGTCTGGAACCCGGATCTTCCGGTCACCGAATCCTTCCGCGAACAGTGGCAGGAAGTTCCGGCCAACACCGACCTGGACAACGGCTTCAAGTTGCAGTGGGAAGAATTCCTGGCCGACGTGGCCGCCGGACAGGAACACCGTTTTGGCCTGCTGTCCGCGGCCCGCGGTGTGCAGCTGGCCGAGCTCGGCCTGCGTTCAGCGGCCGAACGCCGCACCCTGGACATCCCGGAGATCACCCTATGAGCCAGCTAGCCTACCCGCAGATCCTGCTCCCCAACGAGCACGGCGAATTGTTCACCTACCAGCTCAAGGGTCCAGGAGAATTCCAGCGCCCCAGCGCACCGATCCAAACCCGCAAGGTCTACGCCGCGGCTCATGTTATTCCGGTGATGGACGCGGACAACACCCCCGGCGCACCGGCGAGTGTGGACTGGGAAGCCACCTTGGCCTACCGCCACGAACTGTGGTCCTACGGTCTGGGTGTGGCCGATGCCATGGACACCGCCCAGCGCGGCATGGGTCTTGACTACGCGGCAACCTGCGAACTGATCAACCGGTCCGCCGCGCAAGCCGCCGCGGTGGTCGCAGAGAACCGCTACCCCGCGGTGGCCGGCCGCACCGTGCGCGATTTAATCGCCTGCGGCGTGGGAACCGACCAGCTGGACCCAGCCCAGGTGAACCCCGGAGACCTGCAGCAGGTCACCGACGCCTACCTGGAAATGCTCCGACTGGTTGAGGCATCCGGAGCCAAATCGATCCTGATGTGCTCGCGTGCGCTGGTTAAAGCGGCCAGCAGCGCGGCGGACTACCTGCAGGTGTACTCAACCCTGCTCGAAGCGGCCAACGAGCCGGTCATCTTGCACTGGCTGGGCGAAATGTTCGACCCGGCGCTCTCCGGCTACTGGGGAGACACCGACCTGCAAGCGGCCACCGCAACCTTCGAACAGCTGCTGCAGACCCATGCCCAGAAGATCGACGGGGTCAAGGTCTCCTTGTTGGATGCCGAGCATGAAAAACGCCTCCGCGCCAGCCTTCCGGCCGGAGTCCGCCTGTATACCGGGGACGACTTCAACTACCCGGAACTGATCGACGGCGACGGCCAGCTGTACTCGGACGCGCTGTTGGGCATCTTCGCCGCGATCTACCCCGCCGCGTCCGCCGCCCTGCAGGCATTCGACGCCGGCGAGCAGCACCGCGGGCGCGCCACCCTCGATTCCACCCGGGACCTGGGTCTGCATATCTTTTCCGCGCCGACCTTCTACTACAAAACCGGGATCGCGTTCCTGTCCTGGCTCAACGGACACCAGCGCGGATTCCAGATGGTTGGCGGGCTGCACGCCGGAAGGTCGTTGCCTCACCTGGTACGCACCTTTGTGCTAGCCGATTCGGCAGGCCTGCTGCTGCGCCCCGAGCTGGCGGCCGAACGAATGCATCAGCTGCTTGCCGTCAACGGGATCACCTCCCCCGTTTCCACCCTGACAGGAGTCTCATGAGTTTCGAGCTGGCACTAAATACCGGAACCACCCCCAACCTGGACCTGGCTGCAGCCGTTGAAGCCGCCGCAACCGCCGGCTTGAGCCACATCGGCCCGTGGCGCCACCTGATTGAACAGGCCGGCGGACCTGAAAAGGCCGCGCAGATCATCAGCTCCGGCGGACTGCAGGCCAGCACCCTGTGCCGCGGCGGGTTCCTCACCTCGAATTCGCCCGAGGGCCAACGCGCGGCGTTGGAATCCAACCGCCGCGCCATCGAAGAAGCCGCGATCATCGGCGCGAACGAGCTGATCATGGTGGTTGGCGGCCTTCCGGCCGCGGCCCACATCCTGGGCGGCGAAGGGGAGAAGACGGACAAGGACATCGTGGCCGCCCGCGACCGGGTGGCCCGGGCGCTTGGCGAGCTGGTGCCCTACGCGTTGGAGCACGGGGTGCGGCTGGTACTCGAAGCCCTGCACCCAATGTATGCGGTGGACCGGGCGGTGCTTTCAACCCTGGGCCAGGCACTGGATTTGGCCACCCCGTACCCCACCGCCGCCGTGGGTGTGGTGGTGGATACCTTCCACGTTTTCTGGGATCCACAGCTGCAGACCCAGATCCAGCGTGCAGGGCTTGAGGGGCGGCTGGCCAGTTACCAGATCTGCGACTTCAATCTTCCAATTGCCGCCGATGCCTTGCAGTCCCGAGGCATGATGGGTGATGGATACGTAGATTTCGCCACGATCTCCCGCTGGGTCTCCGCCGCGGGTTACCGTGGTCCGGTGGAGGTTGAGATCTTTAACCAGGAAATCAATTCCCAGGATGCCGCGCTCACCCTGGCGCAGATGAACCAGCGCTACGGTTCGCTGGTGCTGCCGCACCTGCAGCAGGCGGCCGGCATGGTTCCGGCGCACGCCACGAACTAGGTTCACGCACCACACGGTTACCAAAGGAGAGAGATGACACAGCAAACCACCGCTTCGGGCACGAGCACCGGCGCACCTTCTACGCCCCAGGCCGTGCCCGCGGTGGTGCTGGTTGGGCTCAACGGCTTCGGCCGCCAGCACCTGATGAACATCGAACGTTTGGTCGCCGAAGAGAAAATCACCTTCCTGGCCGGGGTGGATCCGCAAGACCCGGGCCCGGAGATCCGCGGGGAACGCAGCACCATCTTTTCCTCCTGGGACGACTTTGAGAATTCGGGGCTTCACCCCGACATCGTCATTATTTCCACCCCCATCAACACCCATGCGCCACTCGCGTTGCGAGCCTTGGAAACCGGCGCTGATCTCTACCTGGAGAAACCGCCAACGGCCACACTGGCCCAGTATGAAGAACTGCTGGACGCCGCACAAGCTTGCGGCGCCCGGGTGCAGGTGGGATTCCAGGCCCTGGGCTCGCAGGCCCTGGCCGCGATCGATGATTTTTTTGCCAACGACGCACTGGATTCACCCATCGGAAAACTGCGGGCCGTCGGCGCCAACGGCACCTGGGTGCGCACCACCGGCTACTACGACCGGGCCGTCTGGGCCGGGCACCGGGTGCTGGACGGGGTGGACGTGGCCGACGGGGTGATCACCAACCCGCTGGCCCACGCGGTGGCCAGCGCCCTGCATATTGCCGGCGCCCGCAGCGCCGAGCAGGTGGCGGAGCTATCCACCGAGCTGTATCACGCGCACCGTATCGAAGCCGATGACACCTCGATCGTTCAGCTGCGCACCACCGCCGGAATTGAGTTGACCGCCGCACTGACCGTCTGCGCCGAGGAACAAACCGATCCCTGGATCACCATCTATGGGACCGAAGGCACCGCGATCTTGTATTACACCCGCGATGAACTGGTCATCCGGCCCAATCCGGATCTCGGCGGTGTGGAAAGCCGGAAGGTCTACGGCCGGGTCAACCTGCTGGAGAACCTGGTTGACGTCCGTCGCGGCGCTGCCAGCGAGCTGCTCAGCTCGCTGAAATCCGCCGGAGCGTTCATGCGGGTGCTGGAGCAGGTCCGCACCGCCCCCGAACCAGCTCAAATTCCGGAGCAGTCCATCATCCCGGTGGGTTCCGGTGCAGATTTTCACCCGGTGATCCCCGACATTGATGAATTTATCCGCCGCGCGGTGGCCGCGCAGAGCGGGTTCTCCTCCCTCGGTGCGCCATGGGCCGCGCCCGCGGCGCGCAGCGGCCAGCTGGCCCTGGCGCATCCTGAAGGCCAAACGATCGAGGTGGCCGCGCTGCGCACCGGTGCGGACATCGCCACCACCAACTCCCCGCGCCCATTCCTCGATTCCCTGCGCACCTTGAACGGCGTGGTGCTCAGCGACCAGCAACCGCTGGACCACACCTGGCATTTGGGTGTCGGTGTGGCGCTCCAGGATGTTAGTGGCACCAACTTTTGGGGTGGGCGAACCTACACCCGGGACGCCGGACGCTACATCTGGCGCCGGGATCATGGAGCGATCCGGACAGTTTCCAACGAGTTCAGCCGCGATGGCGCCGCGGTGCTTTCACTGAACGAATGGGTTGACCAGCACGGCGTGGTGCTACTCGATGAGCAACGCCAGGTGAGGGCCGAAGTTTTCAGTGATGAGAGCACCGGGCGCCAGGGGTGGGCCCTTGATTTCGAGTTCAGCCTGATCGCACGCTTGCAGGATCTTTCTTTGGGATCCCCGGGGTCCAACGGCCGCGAACGCGGCGGCTACGGAGGATTTTTCTGGCGCCTGCCGAAGCTGGGCGACGCGAAGATCTACACCCGCCAAACCCAGGGCGAGGAACAGTCCCACGGAAGTGTCAGCGACTGGCTGGCGTTCAGCGCGGACTTCCGCGCACCCAGCGTCGGATTATCCCAACGCGCTGAGGGGCACGGCGAGGCAACACTCGTTTTCTGCTCGCAAGACAACGATCCCTGGTTTGTCCGCTGCGCCGGATACCCCGGTGTCGGCGCCTCGTTGGCCTGGGACGCCGCGGTGCGTGCCGAACCGGGCAAACCGGTGTCGCGTCGGGTGCGGGTGCTGATCATCGACGGAATTCTTTCCGCCGCAGAAAGTGAAATTCTCGCCGAAAACATCGGCCGTAGCAGCTAGGACACATGATGCCGGGAACCGCACTACAGACCGAGCACGCAGTGAAACATGCCCGTCTGATGCAGGTGGTGCATGACCTCGGCGGCGACGCCGTGGTGCTCTCCACCCCCGCCTCGCTATCTTGGTATCTGGGCGGGGCGCGGACCCACGTCTCGTTGGCGGGCGCTCCCATTGCCAGGGTTGTTGTTCACGCCGCTGGGTGCGATATCGCCACGTCAATCAGTGAGGCCGGAAGGCTCTGTAGCGAGGAACTCACGGGCTTGGACTCCGCGCGCCTGCATGTCCTTGACTGGCATGCTTCGCTGGATGAGATTTCCGCGTGGTTCACGGCGCCCGAAGGTTTCACGGTGCTCGACGAAACGAGCCTTGAACCGCAATTGCGGGCCCTGCGGACACGGTTGTGTCCAGCGGAAATTCAGCGGTACCGGCAACTATGCGCCGACACGGCCCGGGTTTTCACCGATGTGCTGAGCCGGGCCCGCGCCTCGGACAGCGAGCACCTGCTGGCCTCCAAACTTGTCGCGGGGGCCACCGCCCAGGGCGGCGAGGTAGTGGTCGCATTGGTCAGCGGCGAATCACGGGCCGCTCACCGGCATCCGCTGCCGACGGACGCTAGCCTGGGGCGCCGTGCCATGGCGGTGTTGTGTGTGCGCCGGCACGGGCTAATCGCCAACGTCACCCGCTGGATCCGTTTTGGCGCCCCGCTTCCCGGCGAGGAGCAGGGTGATGCGGACATCTTGGCCGTTGAAGCCGATATCCTGGCCGGGATCACCCTCGGCTCAACCCTTGGGTCGTTGCTTCCAACAGTTCAGCAGGCCTACCCCGACCACGGTTTCGATTCACAGGAGTGGAGCAACCACCATCAGGGCGGCCTGGCCGGCTACAACGGACGCGACCCGCGCCTGAGCCCAGGCGCGCCAGATGTGTTCCAGCAAGATCAGGCCTTCGCCTTTAATCCCAGTGCCGTCAGAGACTCACTGACATACAAGGTGGAGGACACCATGCTGTTAACCCACGATGGCGAGCACCAACGTATCGAGGTCCTCAGCGTGGATCCCCGCTGGCCCAGCGTGAACATCAATGGGCTGCCCCGCCCGCAGGTACTTCAGCTTCCAGGTGACTAAGTGCCAAGCCTTTGCCACGAGCTGGCCGGTTCGGCCGCGTGCCAGAAGGCAAAGTTGGCTTCCTGATTTTGTTGTTAAATCCCCGTATGTGGAACCACTAGTCCACGTACCCGGTCATCAGCGCTCATGAATGGTTCCATTTCTTGGACCTCTTTTTCCAGCAGCAAAAAATCAGAAGCAACATATCGAACTTACGCTCTTGGTACGAAGTCGATCTACGAGTTCAGGAAGTTGAAGGGTGTGAAGGCTCTAGGGCAAAATACACCAAGGTGGACAACGGAAAGCACCTCGGGGACCATGACCGTTTATTCGCCAGTTGTTGGATTCGGCATCAAGAAATAAGGAACGCAATTGAGCACTTACACAAGGTTGTTCCAACTTCTCGGGTGGGTCATCGCGACGCTTTCAACGGTGCTTGGAATCTTTTTCGTTTCAACGAAGGATGCCATCGCATGGGAACCGCAGCAAGGTTCAGCGGAAGTATTCACCTCGCGAGTGGTTTCTTTGGAACCCGTAGGCCTCGTGCTCCTAGCAGTCGGCATCCTTTCAGTTGTAGCGTTATGCATCACGGAGACTCTTCGTAAGCGCTAATTTGGGGGATCCGATTCATAAGCACGCGCTTGTGAAGTTCTTGATTTCCATGCGTCGTGGTGAACGAAAATGAGTGCGTCTCATTGCGTTTTCGCACGTATGCGGTCAAACCCCGCACGGGCGGAGAATTCCCCCACGATGATTTTTAACTCCGCGGTGAGGCCCAGCTGCTTCACCAGGGAAGATACCTGGCACACCCGCTAACCGCGGACGGCTTCACCGATCTAAGAAGTATGGCGCCCTCACCGTTGAATCGAAGAGGGCGCCATACTTATATTTCAGTAGCGGAATATTTTGTTTCAGCTCAGTGCCGGGGCCAGTTCCGTGCGCCAGCTGCGTTGCGGTTCCCAGCCAAGAACCTCGCGAGCCTTCTGGATGCTGAAGGCCGGGCTGGTTCCGGTCAGCGTGGTGGCTACTTCGGCCAATTCCGGGTAGATCCGCGGAATCAGTTCACTGAGCGGTTCGGTGGCCATGGCGTCTGCCGCACCCACAAAAAACACCGACCCGTTCTCAACCCGGTCAAACCGTTCAAGCAGGAGCTGCAGAAAATCTGCCACGTCACGGGCGTCGACATAGTTGAACAGCGCCGGGGCCGACAGGCTGGGATCGGCGAGCCGTTCGGCGACGGTGTGCCCCTGCTGGGTGGGAGCCCCGGACCATTCCTCCGGCGCAATCACGTAACAGGGACGGAAGGAAGCGAACTTCACCGGGCTGTCCGGACCCATTTTTGCGGCGAACATCGCCGCAACCTGCTCCGCAACATACTTGGACAGGCCGTAGGCATGCCATGGGCGTGGTGGCTCGTTCTCATCCAGCGGAAGCTTGGACGGTTTCCAGCCACCCGGGGAACCGTAACCCATGATCGAAGGGCTGGAGGCAAGAACCACCTTGCTCGCTCCGGACTGCACGGCCGCCGAGGTGACGTTGTGGGCAATGGTGGAATTGGTGTGCAGCAATACTTCCTCGGGGGCCATAAAGGGGACCGCCATGGCCGCCAGGGACACCACCGCATCGGCGCCAATCTGCTCAAAAACCTCATGGGTCCGTGCGGCATCCATCAAATCGATGCTCCGGTACTCCACCCCGGCCACCGGGTCCTCGGGGACGCCTCGGTCAAGGCACACCACGTCATGTCCGGCCGCGGCAAAACCGGAGACCACCGCACGCCCCAATCGTCCTGCACCACCGGTGATGATGACCTTCGTCTTCACCGCCATGCTTAGATCCCCGCCGTGGCACGCAGTGAAAGATCCACCTCAAGACCGGCGTTGTCGACCTCGATGGCCTGCCCGGTGCGCAGCGACTGATTGCCGCAGATGCCGATGGCGATGGCTCGGACCCCGTCGATGAATCCCGCCTGGCGGGCGTAGCGGTCGGCCTGGGAGCCGCGGAATAGTTCCGCCAGCAACAGTTTGTCGCCCCCGCCGTGCGAACCTTCCCCGTTGATGATTGGAATTTCGGTGGCCTCGCCCCAGTGGCGCTGGACGACCAGGCGTTCGCCTTTGGCCCGGGTGCGGGTGTCCTGCCCGTCATCGGAGAAGGACGGATCCACCGGAGAGCCTCCGGCCGCTGGGAGCACCGCTGCGCGTTCAACCACATCCAGCTCCAGACGGCCCTCGGTGCCGTTAACGGCCACCCGGTAGCCTTCCCACGGGCTGTGGGCGTTCAGCGAGTAGGAGAGCACCGGTCCCCCGGCGTATTGCACGGTGAGCGCCAGGTTGTCCTCGATGGTGATCTCTCCGCTGAAAACTCCCTGGTCGCGGCGGTACCCGTCAAGATGTTCATTCTTCAGGTACAGCTTCTCCAGGCGTTCATCGCTGCGCAGGTCAAGGTCGAAGGGCTCGGTGGCGCTGTGTTCATTGGTGCCACGCTCACTGGCGTTTTGTCCCCGTTCCTCAGCATTCTGCGCGCCGTAGAACTTCAGCCCGCCAGCGGCATAAACGCTGTGCGGGGTATCGGAAAGCCACCAGTTGACCAGGTCGAAATGGTGGCTGGATTTATGCACCAGCAGGCCACCGGAGTTCTCCTTGATCCGGTGCCAGCGCCGGAAGTAGTCGGCTCCGTGCACGGTATCCAGTACCCAGCTGAAATCGATCGAGGTGACCTCGCCGATCAGCCCTTCATCAATCGCCTGCTTGAGTGCCGTGTTGCGCGGCGAATACCGGTAGTTGAAGGTCACGATGATTTCACGCCCGGAACGTTCAACCGCCTGAGCGATCAGCGCGGTGCTGGCGGCATCCACGGTCAGCGGTTTTTCAACAATTACATCCGCTCCAGCGTCAAGTGAGGTGCAGACCAGCTCGGCGTGGGTATAGTCGGGGCTGGTGATGATCACCCGGTCGATCTTGTTGGCGGCAATAAACTCGGCCAAATCCTTCGGATCAAAAGACTCAACGTGCTCACCGAAGGTCTGCTCCACTACGTCCTGGTAGTACTCAATTCGCCCTGGGTTGGTATCGGCCAATGCCACTAATTCGGCGACGTCGTGATGCTCCCCGAGCATGGCGGTCAGGTACATTTCGCAGCGGTTCCCGGTACCGATCAATACATAACGGGTTCGGTTGGCGGTGCTCATCAAAGTTGCTCCTTCAAATTTCGGGTGTAGTGTTCGGCGACAAACTAAGGGGCCCGCTGCTTGCGCTTCGGACCCCTTGGCGGTTTCTACTTCAGGCCTGTGGTGGCGATTCCCTTGACCAGGTATTTCTGGCCGAAGAGGAAGGCCAAGAACACCGGAACCAGTGTCACGATCGACATGGCAAACAAGGCGCCCCAGTTTGATTCACCGGTCGAGTCGATAAACGCGTTTAGTGCGACCTGTACGGTGTAGTTGCTCGGGTTGGTCAGGTAGATCAGCGAGGTGAAGAAGTCGCTCCAGGTCCAGATGAACGTGAAGATGGCGGTGGTAGCCAGCGCCGGAACCATCAGCGGAAGGATCACCTGGAGGAAGATTCGCGGGTGGCCGGCGCCGTCGATGCGTGCGGCCTCGTCCATGTCCTTAGGAATGCCGCGGATGAACTGGATCATCAGGAAGATGAAGAAGCCATCGGTAGCCAGCAGTTTCGGAACGATGATTGGCCAGAAGGTATTCACCCAGCCGATCTGCGAGAACATGATGTACTGCGGCACTATAATCACGTGGATCGGCAGCATGATGGTCATCAGCATCAGCACGAACATGATCTTCTTGAAGCGGAACTCAAGTCGGGCGAAGGCGTAGGCGGCCATCGAGCAGGACACCAGGTTGCCGATGATGCAGCCGGCCACCAAAATGAACGAGTTCAGCAGATACTTGGTGAACGGTTCCGACAGGGCGTTCCAGCCGTTGGGGTAGTTGCTCCAGTCGACCTCGGAGATGACCAGTCCGGCCTCGCGGAAAATCAAGTCATTGGGGCGAAGCGAGCTGGCGACCATCCACAACAGCGGGTAGATCATGATCGCGGCGGCGATGATCAGCAGCGCATGCTTGATGATTGAACGCACCGGGCTGCCGCTTCTGGCCTTGTAACCCTTGACCTTTTTGCCCCGGTTATCCGTTCCGCCCTCCGGCGTTGCGCCCGAGAGCAGCTTCTTTTCATCCAGCGAATCGGTCGGTTCGGATGTGTTG
The DNA here is from genome assembly GCF_044744225.1 of Glutamicibacter sp. NPDC087344. Lineage (NCBI taxonomy): Bacteria > Bacillati > Actinomycetota > Actinomycetes > Micrococcales > Micrococcaceae > Glutamicibacter > Glutamicibacter sp. NPDC087344. The sequence continues at coordinate 78,276 of NZ_JBIUXY010000011.1, forward strand.
TGCAAATCCTTGCGCGAAACTGAAGTCTGATTAGTCATCGTAGAACACCCAATACTTAGAGGCGAAGAAGTTCACTGCGGTAAAGGCGCCGACGATCAGCACCAGGAGCCAGGCCATGGCCGAGGCGTAACCCATATCAAATTGTTTGAAACCCTGCTGGTAGAGATACAGCGTGAAGAACATCGTGGAGTCCGCCGGTCCACCGGAACCGTTGGAGACGATAAACGCTTGGGTGAAGTTCTGGAATGCACCGATGATCTGAAGCACCAGGTTGAAGAAGATGATGGGACTGAGGATCGGCAGCGTAATGCTGCGGAACTGGCGCCATTTGCTGGCCCCGTCGATCGAGGCGGCCTCGTAATACATGGCGGGCACCTGGCGCAGGCCGGCCAGGAAGATCACCATCGGGGAACCGAAGGTCCACACGTGCAACAGGATCAGGCTGGCCAGCGACGTGCTTGGGTCGGAAATCCAGCCGATGCCTTCGATACCGAAATTCGCCAAAACCTGGTTGACCAGACCGGTGGTGCCGAAGATCTGCTTCCACAACACTGCCACGGCAACCGAGGAGCCGAGCATGGAGGGCAAGTAGAAAACCGAGCGGTAGAACGACAGGCCTCGCATGCCGCGGTCCAAGAGGATCGCCACACCCAGCGCCGCCGCCAACTGCAGCGGAACACCGATCAGCACGTAGGTGAAGGTCACCCGCAATGAGTTGTGCAGCCGCTGGTCCTCAAGCATCCGCTGGATGTTTTCAAATCCGGTGAATTCCGGCGACTGCAACAGGTTGTAGTCGGTGAAGGAGAGATAGAGGGACATGGCCATCGGTCCCAGGGTGATGAGAAAAAGGCCGACAGTCCATGGGATCAGGAAAATATGGGCAGCCTTGTTGTCCTTGGGCGGGATCTTTTTGCCCTTGGTCTTGTTCAGACTCTGTAGTTCGGCAATGGCACTCATGCTTTACTACCCCCTTTCGGCGGAACCTGATGTTCCCATCGAGTTTGGACAGACATGGCTGACTCCTTGATTCAGTGCTTCGGAAACTGTGTGTTGGATCAAAACCTTGGAATGCGCTTTCCAACTTCCATTCCATAACGCTAAACTAAAGAGCAACGTGAGGTCAACCACATTTGAAAAATGTTGTTTGAGTGATCAGTATTCCACCGTTTCCACGCCCCCACTCGGCCTTCGCGAAGATCCGCGCGCACCCCATGATGAATGGACTAGAAATATGTCTTCACAAGTCATAGACGATATTGATGATTCGATAACCTCGGTTGAGCTCTTTATAGTGTCCCTGCCGTTTGATGCTGCGCGCCGTGAGGCCAAGCATTCCAAAGACGAATCGATCGATTCCTATAACGCATCATCACGCACTTTCACGCACATGCAGTCCCTGCTCGTGAAGGTGAACACCGCAGACGGATTTTCCGGCTGGGGCGAAGGATTCGGGCACAAGTCCAACCCGGCCACGTGGGCTGCCCTGGAAGAAGTGGTGGCCCCGTTTTTTCTCGGGCGCAGTTCGGTGCCGGAGCAGATCATGCCCGAGGCAGAGTACGCATTCCATGCATTCGGGCGAACCGGTCCAGTGCACTATGCGCTCTCCGCCATGGACATTGCCTTGTGGGATGTGGCTGCGCAGCGCGCCGGAAAAACCCTGAGGGAATTCATTTCCCCGCAGGCACGCGATGAGATCAGCGCCTACGCCTCACTGGTGCACTACGCGGAGGATCCCGGGGAGGTCGCCTTTCACCTGACACGGGCGGCGCAGCAGGGGTTTAACGCCTTCAAATTACATGAGTCAACGGCACCAGCCATTGCGGCGGCCCGCGAGGCCGTGGGGTCGCGCCCGCTGATGGTCGACGTGAACTGCAAATGGACCACCGAGCAGGCCACCAGAGCCTTGGCCCAACTCGAAGAGCTGTCCTTGCTGTGGATCGAAGAACCTGTTTTCCCGCCGGATGATTCGCAGGCGCTGCGCGAACTGAACACACGGTTCGGCAATGTCTCCGGGGGCGAAAACCACTCGGGGCTTCAGGGGCTGCTGCAGGACATCCGCTCGGGGGCACTGGCCTTCGCCCAACCCAGCATCGGAAAAATTGGCGGCATCAGCGCCATGCTCCAGCTGCGCAAGGCCACCAAGGACATCGACACCCACGTGGTTCCGCACTGTTTTTACTACGGGCCGGCGCTTTTGGCCACCGCACAGATCATTGCCCTGGATCCTGAACTCCCGCTCCCGGATGGGCAAACCCGTCCCGAACTAGAGGTTCCCTTCCTCCGGTGGCCCGAGGTGCTGCATCCCTGGCATGCGCCGCACCAGGGCCTCATGGATGAAACGGGCCGCCTCCCGCTGCCCACACAGGCCGGGCTGGGATTCGACCCGGACCTCGACGTCCTGCATCGCCACCTGGACAAACACGTGGTGTTGACCGCCGGCTAAGCCTGCGAACCCAGCACCTTCACCAGCAGCGGCGCGTTATCACTCATGATGGCATCAACCCCGCGCTCCATCAGCAAACGCATTCTCGGCTCATCATCGATCACCCAGACATGGACCTGGGCCCCGGCGCGCTGCACCGCCCGGATGAAACGCCGCGTTGCCACCGGGAGGAAACCTTGTTTCAGCGGGACCTGCACGGCCCAGAAATTGTGGATCAGCCGGCGCGGAACCCAACCGAACAGGTGGGCGCACAGCCAAATCAGCACCATTTCGCGTTGCCCCGGCGAGCGCCTGATGGGCGCGGAGAGCAGGTTGGCGACCGCCGTGGTGCGGGCGGTTGCAAAGGCGGCCAAGGCAATCTGCCGGTGCGCCGCGCGTCGTTCAATCAGTTCGGCCAGCGGGCCGATCACCCGTTCATCCTTCACATCCACATTCACCAGTGCGTGCGGGAAAGCATCCAGCAGCTCATCCAGGGTGCACAAGGGCTCGTCCCCCGCACGGACCGCGGCCAGCTGGGTGTCGGAAAAGGTGCTGAATTCGCCCGTGGCGTCGGTGACTCGGTCCAGGGTTTCGTCGTGGAACAGGTACACCGTGCCATCCGCGGAGGCGTGCACATCGGATTCCAGGTGGGTGATTCCCAGATCCACCGCTCGCTGGAAGGCGATCAGGGTGTTCTCTTCGAGCCCGGTCCGCACCCCGCGGTGGGTGAACGCGTAGGTCATGACAGCAAGTTTTCGATCACCTGGGCCACACCGTCTTCATCCAGGGCCGGGGCGATGTTCCGGGCGGAGGCGCGGGCCAACGGGTGGCCCGACGCCATGGCATATCCGTGCCCGGCGAACTGCAGCATCTGGATGTCGTTGGGCATATCCCCGAAGGCCATCACCTCGTGCGCGCTGATACCCAACCGGTCGCAGTATTCGTTCAGGGTGTTGGCCTTGTGGATATCCACGTGGGCCATCTCCAACAGCGACACGTCGAAGGCCGAATGGGTCACCGAAAGCAGGTTTCCCAACTCCGGGGCAACGGCCGCGTAGAACTCGTCCATGGGCATCCACGGGGAGCGCGCCAAAAACTTGACGATGCCTTCCGCGTCGATCTCATCGCTGTCCAGATCCAGCGGGGCTTGGATCCCGAAGTTGTGGTGGCGGTCGGCGAATCCCTCCCCGAGGTGCAGCCCCTTGGTGGTCTCGGCGGCGAACTTGGCCTGGGGTTCGTGCCTCAGGATGATGCCCGCCGCCTGCCGGGCGGTTTTCATGGGCAGGGTGCGCGACCAGATCACCTGGTCGTGCTCCAGGTCGTAGAGCAGCGCGCCGTTGGAGCAGATCACGGTTCCCAGATCCCCGAAGGCTTCAATCACCGGGGTCAGCCACCTGAAGGGACGGCCGGTGACAAAAACTATCTGGATCCCGGCCTCCCGGGCGGCCAAGAATGCCTGCCGGGTGCGGTCGCTGATCGAACCGTCGTGGTGAACGATGGTCCCATCAAGGTCCGAGGCAATCAGCTTGATCATTTACAGCTCCTCGCGCCGTGGCGGATTGGCGCCGGCCCGCTGAACCGTCACCGAGGCGGCTCGGGAGGCGAAGTCCAGCGCGCGGGCCAGTTCATCAACCTGCAGGTCCGCCAGCTTGCCGCGGTTGGCGGCGCCCAGCGTGCCGTGTTCGGCCAGCCAGCACAGCAGCGCCGCGGTGAAGGTGTCTCCGGCTCCCACGGTGTCGGTGACTTCCACCGCCGTTGCCACGTGCGCGACGTCCCCGGCGCGCACCACACCCCAGGAACCGCGCGAGCCGGAGGTCGCCACGATCAGGGCGGGTCCCAGCTGCAGCCAGGCGCGGGCCGAGTCCTGCACCGAACGCAGCGGGTAAAGCCACTTCAGGTCGATCCCGGAAACGCGGACCACGTCTGCCTGGGCAACAAATCGTTCAACCTGGGTGACGGTCTGCGCGTGGCTGGAGACCAGCGAGGGGCGCAGGTTCGGGTCGTAGCTGATGGTTGCGTGGTGCCGGGCGCGGGCCAGCAGGGGCAGAAGTTCGTCGGGGCTGAACAGCGTGGCGATGGAGCCGGTGTGCACCAGTTCGGTGTCCTGCGGCAGTTCCGAGCCGATTCTCGGCATCTGCCAATAGGCGTTGAAGGTGAAGCTCGCCCCGCCGGCGGGATCCAGGATGCCGTGGCCCAGCACGGTTGGCTCGCTGTCCTTGCCGCCGATGTATCGCACGTCGTTGCCGGCCAGGTAGGACTCGATCTTCCGGCCGTTGTCGTCGTCCCCCCACCGTGAAATGAGGGTTCCCGGGTAACCGAGCCGGGCGAGGGATACCGCCACGTTCAGCGGGCTGCCGCCCACAAATTCCTGCGCTGGGGCGATGCCTGAGGCCAGCACATCGACGAGGGCTTCGCCGATGACGGTCGGGTTCATGTTGCTCCTTTTAATAGTGCACGGGGGATAACGCCCGCACGCAGGCGGCCCATTGGCTGCTGTGCGGGTCGATCCAGGTGAAGTGGTCGCCGTCGAAGAGCGTGAAGCTGTGTTCCTGCCCCAGGGCGGCGGCCCGCCCGGCGGCGCGTCGCGCGATTTTCACCGGAACATCGGTGTCATCCCGTCCATGAAAGATTATGACACGCGCACGCATGGGCCATAATTCCACCGGGTCGTAGGAGGCCAGCGGCAACGGGCCGAGCAGCTCGTCCACCGCCGCGTTGCTCAGCCCCAGGCTCTTGGCCAGGCCCACGTCCAGCAGCCCGGCCTGGCTGATGACCTGGGTGATACGTTCATCATGCGCGGCCAGCAAACAGCCCAGCTGCCCGCCGGCCGAATGCCCGATGACCGTGATGGGCTCCTCTTCCTTGATCAGTCCCACCGCTAGTTTGGCGTCGGCCAGCATCTGGGCGGCGGAACCGGGCCCGCGGCGGTATTCCAGGTTGTAGGCCGGGATGCCGCGGGCGGCCAGGTCCTGCGCCAGCGGCGCGCCGAGGCTGGCGGTGTACTTTTCGCGCCAGTACCCGCCGTGGATGATCATCACCGCGCCGCGGGCGCGCAGCTGCTGCGGCGGGTAGTATTCCAGCCACTGATCCCGGTGCGCACCGTAATGCATGGCTAGTTCCCCGGAAAGTTCGCGGCGCGTTTTTCCACAAATGCCGCGCGGCCTTCCACCGAATCTTCGGTGTGAAAGGCGCTCATGAAGGCCTCGGCTTCCACGGCCAGGGCCTCATGGGTGTTCAGCCCGTCCATTTTCACCATGGCGCGTTTGGCGATCCCCACCGCGCACGGGGACACCGCCGCGATCTGCTTAATGGTTTCCACTGCCGCGTCGATCAGCTCGGCGGGGGCGGTCACCCGGTTGACCAGGCCGACGCGCAGCGCCTCGTCGGCCTTGATCCGCCGGCCGGTGAAGATCAGTTCGCGGGCCATGGCTCGCCCCACCCGCTGCGGCAGGCGCACCGAGCCTCCGAAACCCGGGACCAGGCCGAGGTTGACCTCTGGTTGGCCAAAGCTGGCTCGCTCGGACGCGTAAATGAAGTCGCAGGCCAGCGCGAGTTCGCAGCCGCCGCCCAGGGCGAAGCCGTTCACCGCGGCGATCACCGGAACCTGCAGGGATTCAAGACGCTCGGTGACTACGTGCATCTGCCGCGCGTAGGCCAAGAAGGTGGCCTCATCCATCGAGTTCATCTGCACGATGTTCGCCCCGGCGACAAATGATTTCTCCCCCGCCCCGGTGATGACCAGCCCCCGGTATTCATACCCGGTGCCCTCAAACCAGTCGAGGAATTCTTCAAGGTCGTTGACCACCTCACGGGCCAGCGCGTTCAGGCTCTGGGGCTGGTCGATGGTGAGGATCAGGGCCTGGTCCCGGGCAGCGAGGGTGAGGGTCTCAAATTGCTTCATATCCAAACTCTCTCATGAGTTGCGGATCACGTCCTAGGAGATTTCGCTTGGTCCTAGCGGCGTTTGCGCGGTTTGGAACCCGCGGACCGCGCTTTGCTCTTGGCCTGCTGTTTTGCCTTTTTGGCAGCTTCTTGGGCCTTGGCCTTGGTTTTGGCCTTTTGTTTGTCGTTGACCTTCTTGGCCTGCTGCTCGCCAGCGCGTACCGAGGCCTGGCGTGAGGAGTTGGCGCTGCGGCCGCGGACGATGCCGATGAATTCATCAACCAGCGCGGTATCCTCCATGGCGGTGGGCCAGGCGATGCCGACCTGCGTCGGGTTGCCGTCGGCAATGACCCGGTAGATCACGTCTTTGCGGTGGAAGAGCCGGGCAATGCTCTGCGGCATCCGGGCTACCTGGGCGCCGGAGGCGATAACTTCCATGGCGGTGGGGATACCGCCGACTTCCTCGGGGTAATCCGCCAGGTCCAGTTGCGGGAAGGTTTGCACCACGGAAGCCGGAATGTCCTCTTCGTAGTACTCCACGTCGTGGTCCTTGGCCGCGCATACCACTTCCAGCTCTTCGTACAGCGGGATCACGTGACGGGTCGTGTCCTTGGGAGAGGTGGATCCGTAGCGCACAAAAACGGCGTCTGCCGTGTCATCGGCCAGCAGCTGCAGGATGTCACCCTGGTCGTACCGTGCCGCCACGAGCTCAACATCCGGGTAGCGTTCGACAAAACGGTCCATCCACTTGCCCGGGGTGACGCCGGCAACATAGGAAACTCGAAGTTTTTGCACGGTTAAAGCCTACTTGTCTTTCAGGGGTCGATTCTCAGGTTAAACACCCTTGGCGGGCACCGGGATGACCCGGTGCCCGCCAAGGAGTGAAATCTGGACTACTTGTCGGTCTTGACAACCAGCACGTCGCACGGAGCCGAGTGGGCTACCGAGGAAGCCACGGAGCCAAGGACACGGCCCAGGCCCTTCATCCCGACGTTTCCGACTACGATCAGCGAGGCGTTGCGGGCCTCGGCCTCGGAGATCAGGACATCGCCTGGCTTGCCGTGACCGGCTGCGGCGGTGATGTTCACACCCGGTACCGCGCTCTGCACGTCGTTGGCCACACGCTGGGCCAGCTTGCGGGCCTGCTCTGCGTCGTCCAGGATCCAGGTGTCGGAACCAATGGAGACGACCTCGGTGTTATCCGATGCGTGTGCGGTGACAACTACCAGTTCGGCGTCCAGCTTGACTGCCAGGTTGGCGGCACGACGTGCGGCGCGCTGGGCAGTTTCGGATCCGTCGACGCCAACGATGATGGTCTCAGACATGTTTTCTCCTCTATGTAGTGATGCTGCTCTGATGTGATGAATACCACTTTATGGGTTTCAGGCGACTTTTTCTTGCAAGAAATCCACGGCGCGCGTCCACGCGGCGTTTGCCAGGGCCGGATCGTAGTTTCCGGCCGGGTTTTCATCATTGTGGAAGGCATGTTTGCCGTCGTAGTAAAAGTAGGTGGCCTCGGCCCCGGATTCGCGGCGAATCTGCTCTTCTTGCAGGTGCGCCTGGTCCACCGGGTAGAAGTCGTCGAAGTTCGCGTAGTGCCCTTGGATCGCGGCGCGCACGCCGCTGAAGTTGTTCGGCACACCCTGCCCCACACCGTAAAACGGCACGGCGGCGGCGATGCGCTCCCCCTGCTGCGCGGCGAGCTGCAGGACAAATCCGCCGCCCATGCAGAAGCCGATGGCGCCGAGCTTGGCGCTGGTGACGTGCTCGCTGGCCAGCAGGTAGTCAACCGCGCCGGCCAGCAGCTGGGCACCCTTTTCCTCGGGAAGTTCGGACATCATTTGCGCGGCTTCTTCACCGTCGTGGGTGATGCTGCCGCCGAAAAGATCCGGGGCAAGCGCCACAAATCCCTGGACCGCCAACCGGTCGGCAATGTCCCGAATATGGTCGGTCAATCCCCACCATTCCTGGATGACGATCACCCCGGGGCCTTTGCCCGATTCCGGCAGCGCGAGATATCCGTGCGCCTGGGTGCCGGCAGATTCAAATGCAACGTTCTGGTGCGGTGTTTGTCCTGCCATCTCACAGCCTTCGTTTCAATGAATATCGCTTCATATTCAGTTTATTGAACCCAAGGCGGAGATTGCATTGACCGCTGTCACAAATCAGCGATTCTCCAGTGTGTTGACCACTACTTTTTGCCATCAAACGATGCAGCGGTCCGTGGCACGCAGCTTAGCTGGAGGCCGGCTGCTGAATCTGGACGTCCCCAATGCGCTCTAACGCGTCAATCACCAGGTTCCAGAATCCGGCATGGTCCAGGTCCACCGCCACCGAGGTGTGGCAGTCCTCCGCGGCCGGCGCGCGGAAGTCGGCAACCGTCATACCCAGCGTGAGCTCGCCGCGCAGCTCCACGCTGACCGGGGCCTTGACGGTGCGGACCACGCTGGGGTCGATCACGTAGGCGACGGCGCACGGATCATGCACCGGAGGGGCGTCGAATCCCTGGTTGTCGTGATAGGCCTGGGCGAAAAAATCCATCAGTTCACGCACAAAACGGGCCGGGCCGGTGCCGATCTTTTCGATCCGTTCAACCACCTCGGAGGTCGCCAGGGCCTGATGGGTCAGGTCCAGGCCAACCATCACCACCGGCCAAGGCTCGTTGAACACAATGTGTGCGGCTTCCGGGTCGATCTTGATGTTGAATTCAGCGACCGCGCTCCAGTTGCCCACATGATAGCCGCCGCCCATGAGCACCACCTCGCGCACGCGCTGCACGATGCGTGGTTCCTTGCGCACAGCCAGGGCGATATTGGTCAGCGCGCCAGTGGGAACCAGCGTCACCTCACCGGGTTCGTGCGCCATGATGGTCTCGATGATCAGATCCACCGCATGGCGCGAATCAAGCACAATGTTCGGTTCAGGCTGGGCCGGGCCGTCCATTCCGGAATCCCCGTGGACATCCCCGGCGGTTTCGATCTCGCGCACCAAGGGGCGGGCGCAACCTGCGGCGAAGGGAACGGAGGTGATGCCGGCAATGGTTCCCACGGCGAGCGCGTTCGCGGTGACCTTGTCCAGCGTCTGGTTTCCCGCCACGGTGGTCACCGCAAGCAGCTCGATCTGGGGATTTCCGTGGGCTAAGAGCATTGCGACAGCATCGTCATGGCCCGGGTCGCAGTCGAGGATGATCTTGCGCGGGGCAGGTGCCTCTTGAGTCATGTGTGCTGTCCTTCGAACGCCGGCGGTCAGCGCCGGGCGTGGATTACGGTTATTCCTTGATTCTCCCGGCAACTACCCCGATCGTCAAACGCTTAACTGATGCCCTGTTTTCCGATGAATCCACACTAGTATGGTTCCATGAACATTGGGGAAAAGTCTGCGGGCAAAAAGCCGCCACGCCGCGTCACCGCAGCGATGGTTGCAGAGCACGCCGGGGTCTCAACAGCGACGGTCTCACTGGTGGCCAACGGGAAGTCCGCGGGCCGCGTGTCGAAACACAACGAGGAACGTGTTCGCGAATCCATCCGCGAGCTGGGCTACTTTGTTGACAGCATCGGCAGCTCGCTGGCCAAGGGTGTCAGTTCTCTGGTCATCCTGGTGGCCCCGGATATCTCAAACCCGTTTTTCGCCAAGGTGATTGCCGGGGTGCGTTCGGTGTTGGGAGATGACTACCAGCTGTTGCTCTCCGTGACGGATGCCGGCATCTCTCCCAGTGCGGATGAGACCAGGCGCCTGCTGGGCCTGCGCCCCGCGGGGCTGCTGGTCCACGCGCCAACCAAATCTTTTTTGGAAGACCTGGCCGGGCCCCTGCCGCTGGTAGCGCTGGACGCGCCGGGCATCAACCCGGAAATTCCCGCCGTGAACATGGATGTGGCGCAGGGTGCGCAGGCAATCGTGGCCCACTTTGCCCGCTTGGGACACACCAAGGCCGCCTACCTCGATGGAAGCACCGGCACCGACACCCTGACGGTTCGCCGCGATGCCTTCCTCAGGGCCGCCGCGCGGCACGGGATCGAGGTTCTCCCCACCAACGTTGCACGTTCCATGATCGACGTCAGCGCCGCTTCCACCGAGTTCACCCGCAACTGGCAGGACTGGGAAGATCAGGGGGTCACCGCCCTGGCCTGTGCCACGGACACCCAGGCATTCGGCGTCCTGCACGCAGCACGCCATTTGGGGATTCGGATTCCCCACCGCTTAGCGGTGACCGGATTCGACGACCTGCCGTATTCGGCGACCTCCAACCCCTCGATTACCAGTGTGCAGCTGAACGCGACCGAGGTCGGCCGGCAGGCCGCACTCAAACTTCGCGAGCTGATCGACGGGCAAACACCGATCTTGCTGCAGTCGATGCTCCCCAGCTCGCTGGTGGTGCGGGGATCTACGACCGCCGACGGAGGTTTGTGACGGTGCGCGATTCCAAATTCTTCACCGTGGCCACCGCGGTGATCGCGCTGTTGGTGGTGCTGGGAATGCTGGTGATGAGCAGCGGCGTCCTGAGCCTGATTTTTGATCCGGAACCGGAAATCGACAGCTACTATCTGCTGAAGGCTGTTGTCCCGTGAAGTCCTAGCTGATCAGTTTTCCGCTTTTGGCCAGTTCCGGGTCGGTGCACGAAGACAAATCAAAACAGCAGGGCCGGCGTTTTCCGTCCTGCAGCTTGGAAATGCTGACCTCCACCCGGCGCGCCCTGGTATCGACGTTTTTGGTTGCCCCCACCCAGCGCACCCATTCCCACCGCGCCATCGGGGTTAACCCAAGCCAGGTCTCATCTAATTCGGGTGCATCTTTGAGCGCCTGAAAAAGGTCCGCAGGAACGTCAGTTTCCGGCCAGAGTTTGCTCAGTTGAGCTTCGAAGCTGAGCACCGAGCCTTCCTCGGCATCGACGTGCACCGCTCCACTACCGTCAATCGCCAGCCAGTGCCCCTTGCGACCATCCGGATCAACAACCACGAGCTGGTTTTGCCCCGAGATACCCAGCACCACGGCAACCTGGCCGCGGCTCGGAAGCCGATCACTGGATTCCTGATCAAAAACGACGATCCGGCGCTGATCAATGATGCGCACCGTTCCGGTCAGTTCGAATACTTCACCCTTGGTATCCATCAACTCATCCGTTCTTCTAGGTTCGGCGTCCGACTTCATTTCACCACGAGACACGTCCGAACACACCCGTGTTGCTAAGATCGCGACTATCAGATCACTTTTCGCCACTGGATGCCGCAGGTAAACCATGAAGATCGCTGAACCGACGAACACCTCCCGGATCGTCTGGGTGGCACTTCGTGCCGTGATGGGCTTACTCATCCTCGCAGCGGTTGCAGCCCAAGCTCAGGTGACCGTTGCACGAACACTGAGCCTCGGCCGGGATTTGGCCACCACGATGGTCAACTTTTTCAGCTACTTCACGATCCTGTCCAACCTGTTTTGCGCGGTGGTTTTGTTGTGCGCCGCCGTGTGGCTGGCCAGAACTTCCTCGAAATCACGCGCCGGGTTGCCGATGCCCCTCCTGCTTGCCTGCGCGAGCACCTACATGATCGTCACCGGGCTGGTTTACAACCTTCTGCTCCGAGGCATTGTCCTTGACCAAGGTGCCACGGTGCCCTGGTCCAATGAGGTGCTGCATCTTTTTGGTCCCGTGTACATGCTCATTGAGGTCCTTTGTGCTCCCCAGATCCGTTCACTGCCTTGGAAAGCTGTTGCACCGGCCTTGGTTTTTCCGCTGCTGTGGCTGGGATACACCTTCATTCGCGCTCCATTCGTGACAGCTCCAACCACCGGGGAAGCCTGGTGGTATCCCTACCCATTCCTTGATCCGCATCTCCAAGGCGGCAACGGGCCAGTCATCGGCTACGTGGTGGGTATCGCCATCGTTATTTCCCTCGCCGCCTGGGGTGTTATAGCCATTGGCCGTTGGCGCTATAACCGCCAGGTGGGCTCGGGCATCGCAGAGTCCAAACCCGGGCTTGCGCAGCAAACAGCGCCTACGGACTAACCACGTCTGCGTCCCACCAGAACATAAGGAAAATGTTGAATGAAGCAATACGTCGTCGCAGTATTGGCTGGTTGCCTAGCCCTCGGACTGGCTTCGTGCACCGGCCAAGGAAACACTCAAAGCGAAAAGGCTACCGTGCCAGGTCCGACGCCATCCGCTTCTTGCGACCAACCGTATGTGGTCAGCGACGGCGAATCCGCGGGGACTGCAACGTTCGTTCGAATCGATAAGTACTACGATCAGGATCTACCTGAGACACTGCTCGATAAGAAGGCCGCATCGTCTATCAGCTGGGACCCGCAGCCAGCATGGGACAACCATGATGATGTACTCAGATCTGTCGCTGAAGTTTCACCGGTCGACGTTGCAGTACAGCCATTCCCGTACGTTGAGGGAATTAATACTCTGGTCGAAAGCACGGATACGTTCCCCGGGCTCCTGGGATACTACGCGGCAACACCGACAAGCTACGAGTTCAAAATTCAGTGCCAAAACGATCAGGAGAATTGGTATAAGTTGAGCTTCTCCACGTGGACGGATTCCGACCTGGGTCTGCTTGATTGCAACGTGGAACTGGACTCGAAAGCCCCCTCGGCTGCACGCACGGCATACGAGGAGTACTGCCAAGAATCGTAGGCCAATAGTTTTCCCCGATATTCAGCAAAGGAACTGCGCTCGACACCGGAGCGCAGTTCCTTTGCAGTAACGGCAATAAGCAGCTTCCCCACCCAACGCCTTCAGTTGTCTTTCTATGACCGAAAAACCTTCTAGCCGCGGACCCGGGCACGCACCGCAAGCAGCGCGCACGCAATGACGACGGCGCCACCGATCACGGTCTGCCAACCGATATGCTCGCCCAGCAGCAGTCCCGCCCAGAGAATACTCATGACAGGTTGTGAGAGTTGGACCTGGCTGACCGGGGCCATCGGGCCGATGGCAAGACCGCGGTACCAAGCGAAAAATCCGAGGAACATGCTCACCACCCCCAGATAGGCGAAGGCAGCCCATTCACTGCGCGTACCTGTGGGCGGATGTTGCACCATGGCAAGGCCCGTCAAGAGGATCATCAGCGGCGAAGCAACCACCAACGCCCAGGATATGGTTTGCCACGAACCCAACGTACGCGAGAGCACCCCTCCCTCGGCATAGCCGATCGCACAAACTATCACCGCGGCGAACAACAACAGATCAGAGATCTGCAGCGCACCGATTCCACCGCTTTGCACAACGGCAAAACTCACGGCCGCAATCGCACCGGCGGTGACGGCAACCCCAAATGATCCGGTGGGACGTTCTGAGGTGCGCACTACGGCACACACAGCGGTCATCGCGGGCAAAAGGGCCATGACCACTGCACCATGACTGGCTGGTGCGGTGGTGAGTGCGAACGAGGTGAGTAGCGGAAATCCCACCACTGCGCCGGCTGCCACGACAGCCACCTGCCGCCACTGTTTTCCCTGCGGAAGTTTCTGTCGTGTCATCGACAACGCGAGCCCGGCGAGCGCGGCGGCAATCACCGCTCGCCCTGACCCGACAAAGAGGGCAGACATGTGCCCGTTCTGAACCGCCACACGAGTGAATGGAACCGTGAATGAGAACGCGGTGACTCCGAGCAATCCCCACCACAGGCCTGCGCGGGATCGAAGTAGCGGTTTCGCAATTTTTATAGTAGCGGTATCATTGTGCTTCATGTCCAATAGTAGCAGTGAACGTATCGTTGAAGCACTCCGCACCTGGATCGCCACTGCACCTGCGGGGGCGCAGCTGCCTTCAACACGTCAGCTTGTTGCACAGTACGAGGCCAGCCCGGTCACCGTGCAAAAAGCCCTCAGAACACTCATTGGACAAGGGCTGATCGAATCACGCCCCGGCGTGGGAACCTTTGTGCGCGCCATCCGCACCGCACGTCCACACGACTACGGTTGGCAGACTGCCGCCCTGGGCACACCTGCGCATCACATCCCGAATTTATCTTCGGCGCTACGCACCACACCAAATGATGTGATTTCATTGCATTCCGGGTACCCGGACAAGGAACTGCTCCCCCAGCGGCTGGTTCGCGCGGCGTTCACCCGGGCCGCGCGCGGTGATTCGGTGGTGGATCGTCCCGCAGCGGCCGGCCTGCCGGAACTTCAGTCCTGGTTCGCTTCCCAGCTCGGTGCCATGATGCCCGCGGGTCTCACGGCGCCGGTTGCCAGCGACGTGGTCATACTCCCGGGCAGCCAGAGCGGGCTGAGCACCCTTTTTCGCGCGCTCATTGGAGCCGGGCGACCGCTACTCATCGAGTCTCCGAGTTATTGGGGAGCCATACTTGCCGCGGCTCAGGTCGGGGTCCGGCTTATCCCGGTTCCTTCCGGGCCGAACGGTCCAAACCCCGAGGACATTGAGCGGGCTTTCGTCCAGACCGGCGCCCGGGCGTTTTACGCCCAGCCAAACTTTGCCAATCCCACCGGTATCCAGTGGTCGACGCAGCTTTGCGAGTCGGTGTTGCAGATCGTGCGCAAACACGGAGCTTTCCTCATCGAGGACGACTGGGCCCACGATTTCGGGATCACCGCGGATTCGGCGCCGCTGGCCGCCCGCGATGACAGCGGGCACGTGGTCTATCTGCGCTCACTGACCAAAAGCGTCTCCCCCGCCGTGCGGGTGGCAGGGTTGATCGTTCGCGGACCGGCCCGCGAGCGTATCCTGGCAGATACCCAAGCCCAGAACATGTATGTCAGCGCGGCACTGCAAGCCGTGGCTCTTGACGTAGTGACCCAACCTGCGTGGCGCACCCATTTGCGCTCGGTCCGCCAGCAACTGGCCGCACGACGCGATCTGCTGATCACTGCCCTAGCCGAGCACGCCCCGACGGCCCACCTCGAATCGGTGCCTCGTGGCGGGTTGAACCTCTGGCTACGTCTGGCGGATGAGATAAATCTGCATCAGCTCACCGTTGATTGCGAGTCCCGGGGTGTGATCATCGGGGCAGGCGATCACTGGTTTCCCGCCGAGCCGGCTGGGCGTTACCTGCGCCTGAACTACTCCGGTGCAAATCCCGGTGCGTTCACCGAGGCCGGGCGGCTCATCGGCCAAGCGATTCAGGCCCAATAACTCTTCCAGCGGTGGCCGCCGGCTAGAACAAACACTGCAGGTCATCCACGTGCTGCTGGTTCTCCAGCTGTCAGGTTTCGGAATCGTGGGTGAACAAAAACGAACACCGCAACACAAAACATCATCAGCGCACCGATGATAATTGGCAGTTGATCCCACAGTCCGTAGAGCACGGTTCCCGCGGTGGGTGCAATCACGAAGGTCAGCCCGGTAGTCGCTGCGATGAGCCCCGCCAGGCCTCCCTGTTCTTCGCGGCTGACCAGCAGGGTCGGCCCGGCGCTGTACCCGGGCATGGCGGTACCCAGGCCAAGGCCGATCAGGAAAACAGCTGCGAAAAGCAGTACCGGGCCGGCAATCACAATCAGCAGCGCGAACCCGGCAAGCGCCACCAGCGAGCCGACGCGCAACAACGTCGGCGGTGTCCATCCGCTGCGTGGCACAATCACGGCCTGGGCCAGCACCATGCCGACACCTGCGGCAAGCAGCACCGCGCCGGTGACCAGGCCGGTGGTGCTGGCATTGAGGTTCAGTCGATCCTGGACGATAAAACCGGTAATCACCTGAATGAAGCCGAGCGCGGTGAACATGCCGAAACCGGCAACAAGAAATGGCCACACACGGGCATCGCGGGGACTGACACGTGTTGGTTCGGCAATCAGTTCGTGGCGCGATTCGCGGCGCAAACGGAAGCTGATCACCAGCAGCCCCGCCAGGAGCAACACCGGGACAACAATCAGCGGCGTGATCAGCCCCGCGGCGGACAGGGCTCCACCCAGGACCGATCCTGCGATCATTGCAATACCCTGCACGGCACCAACCCCGGCCATTCCCTTAACGCGGGCGGCCTCATCGGTGGTGACATCGGCAATGTAGGCCTGAGCGGTCGGAGGCACGGCGGCCAGCGCCGCACCGAAACCCAACCCGCGCAACAGGACAAAGAGCACAAAGAGGCTGGTGCCGGTGATTAGCCCCTGCATGCCAAACCCGGCGACCAGGGCGAACAGGGCCATCACCAGCGTGCCGAGCGTAAATGCGGCGATCAAAACGGGCTTCCGGCCCCAGGACTGCGAACGGCGTCCCCAGAACTGGCTGGTGGCAACCACCATGATGGCCGCGGCGCTGATGGTCAACCCGATCTGCCATTCGGCCAGCCCCACTTCTCGAGACAGCGGGGCAATAATCGGGTTAAGCGTCATCTGCCCAAGATAGGCGAGAAATACCGCGCAGAGCAGCAGGGGGATCTGGGATTTCTGCTCCCCCAGGGCAACGGTGGAATGCGGCTCGAGATTGGTCATTCGGCAACTTCTTTCTGGTTCTCTGGTTGCGAAGCGCCGCCAAGGCACGGGCGGCGACGCTGGTCTTTGTTTGATGGCTACGGCCGGTGAGGTGCAAGCTCCTGCTCGATCCCGGCCAGGACAATACGCAGCTTGCCGCTGAACCAGGCCGCCGGATCCGCGTGGATCGCTTTGACCATTTCGCCGCGGAATTCGGCTGCCACCCCATCCTCGCCTTGATGGTTGGCCCATTCTTGCTGCATGCCTTGGCGCACCGAGGTCGACTGCGAATCCAGTGTCACCGCCAACGCCTCCACACCGCGGCGGCTATCTGCCGCGAGGTCAAACACCAGGTCAACCGCGAGCACCGCATCGCGCGGGGTGAAACCGCGCTCAACGAGCGCAACACCAACCCGGTCGGAGAGGTCAACCAAGGACGCGGGAACAATGCCGCGGGTCACCTCGAATACCGCTCCCGGATATTGGGCCCACGCATGCCATGAGGCAAGCGACCAGCTTTCCAATAACTCTTTCCAGGAACCGTGCACTTCTGGCCATCGAATGCGGCGTATCGCAAGATCAATTCCCAAACGCACTAGTTCATCGCGGTTGGCGGCGTGCCGGTACAGCGTTGCCTGCCCAACACTCAGGCGTTCGGCCACCGCGGCGAAGGTTAGTCCTTGGAACCCCAGCTCAAGCACCGCCTCGGCAATTTCTTCAAGGCCGATGGCAGGTGGGCGGCCGGGACGCCTTTTGGGTTTGCGTGCAGGCAGGTCCTTAGAACTTAGTATCACCTAAGTAGGTTATGATAGTTAACTCTCATAATCAAGATATTTTTAAACTCGAGGCTCACCAGGCATTAGAGACCATGGAAGATCGCTGGCTCGGTAGCGCCAGCGGAAGAATCAAAATATAACCACAAGGGCAGGTTCGACCCCAGACCGGAATGCGGAGCCGTCGCGAAGACCGGTACTACCGCCAACAGTGATGGGGTCGAGGCAAAAGAAGCTGAAGGGCGGATGACGCTCGTCAACGCGCGCACAGCGACAAGCAGAAAAACGACGAACGCGCCATCTGTCGCGAGTGAGGCAGAACGCTGCACTCGCCATCACCCAACCTTGTACATATCGTGATGTTAAGGGTGATTAAGGGCGGCCTCTTTGACTTCGTATTCGGCGAGCTCGCGCAGGCCACGCTCGGACAGCGGGTCACCGCGTTTCACGGTCCCGGGGTCGGCGGCGCGCAACAGCCTGCTCAACAGATCATTCACGAGTGGGAACCTTCTCGTCAACCAGGTCCCCCAACGCATTCAGCACCGCCTGCAACATGCGCCTCGCACGCATCATCCGGGCACGAACGGCGGTAGTGTTCACATCTAGCGCGACAGCAATCTCCCGAGCAGCCAGGCCTTCCCAGTAGGTCATTATCAGCACCTCGCGATGCATTTGCGGCAGCCGCTCGACCGCATCACGGACGTCTGTGTACAGATCATCGGATGTCGAGATGCGTAGCGTGAAGTCCTCATTGAACTGACGCTGCAACTCGGCGCGCCGACACCGGCGCCGGTACTCGTCACCAACCAGGTTCCGCGCGACACCATACAGCTAGGGAACGCTCAACGCCTCCCCGACGTCATATCGTTGCCAAGCGAGGCGAAAAGCCTCGCTTGCGATCTCTTCCGCGTCCACCTTCGAGTCCAGGCGACGCTCAGCGACACCGACGACGAACGAGTAGTTCGCGCGGAAAACGTCGAAAACGTCTTCACGCCACGTTATCTCTCCCACAATGCTGAAAGCCACTGTGGGCCGCCTCGCGGAGCCTAGCCAGATATCGAACATGCAACGCGAAAATGGCCCTCGATCAAGAGACTGAATTCTTGATCGAAGAACTTCGATCATTGTTCCGAGGAGAATCAGTTGACCACGCCCCTCACTTCACGAATCTCAACAGAGAGTTCTTGCCCCTTAAACCAATGGCCTACGGCATATGACCCGTAGATAATTCCACGGCCATAGCCGAACTACAGGTTACTTAGCGCCTTTCAGGGCGCAGACTGATGACATACGGTCGTGGGCAGAGACAGTCAGTGGTCGGTGCGGATCATGCACCAGGCGTGCTCGAAGCGGTGCTCGGCTAGGTCGCTGCTGCGCATCCACACCTCGAAGTTCCCGGCGTCTCCGAACCAGCCTTCGAAGTGCGTCCAGCTCTCCGCGGACAGGATCAACACATACGAGTCTGATTCATCGCTCAGTGGGCGCACTTCGCGGAGGACATCGTGGGCATACTCGGTACCGGAGTCACTGTGTCCGTAGAGGTGCGAGACGGGGAACACCGGTCCCGGCACTTTCTCGACGCCCCGTCGCCATGCCGTCCAAGCAGCATTCGTTTCTTGTTCGACGCGCTCAACTGCATCGAACGACCAATCCTCTGAATCCATGAAGTCAACCGCACGAGGCAGACTGAATCCGGTCGCGAGCAGCACCGGCTGACACACATCCTGCGGGAGATCGAGGTCGTCAGGGGCATCAATCAGCGGCGGAATGGTCTCGCCGTCAAACGGGATATGACGGACGAGCCAACCGCCGGTGCCGTCGTCCTCAGGGTTCCCGTAAGTACCGAGGTGGTGGAAAACTTCCAGGTACCCGTTCGCGGGAAGGCGTGCTGATGGCTCAGGCCAGTCCAGCTCGGTGAAGTCGCGCGAATCAACGAGCGCCTGCGCCTCACCCAGCACGATCGTGGCAATGTGCGCCAATGGTTCTCCGCCCGGGGTTCGAGGCCACTGCAATGGGCCGAGAGCCGGGCCGCCGAGCCAGGACAGCTCGCCGAGCTCGGCCCGTTCGGCGAGGATACGTTCCTTGCCTGCCTCGTACTGATCTAGCAGCAGGAGCGAGAACTTGAGGTCATCGGCGAGGAATCCGGCACCGATCGGAGTTGAGTTCAGCCACGTGATGATCTTTTCACGCGATGCAGCCGTCACTCCGGTTCGAGGCAGTTGGCTCATGTCGAATCCTTTCGGGCGGTTCGGCACGGTAGGTGCGGTGAGAAAGTGATGTCGCCATGTTCAAGTATTGCCAAAAACCAGAAAAATAAATATCTCCGACTCCTACTTCATGTAGGTCGAATCCTCACCGGCTTGCAACATGGAAGCTGTCCTGCTGATTCAGAGTCGGCATAGAAGGCCTCTCGGAACCTAACCAGACGTCGAACGCCCCGACGCGAAAATGGCCCTCGTTCAAGAGATGAAACTCTTGATCGAAGACCATTTTCCTATTGTGCGCGAGGGGGGACTTGAACCCCCACGACCTTGCGATCACTGGCACCTGAAGCCAGCGCGTCTACCAATTCCGCCACTCGCGCATATTCTTTTTTCATTGCCCACCGGCTCGGCAACAAGAATTAGCTTACACACTCTTTTGACGATCACCTAATCGACAGAGCACTTTGTGTTCAGTGACACATGTCCAGCCAATTTGTTCCGCGGGTAGGGCCTATTGCACCACGTGTTCGCCAGCAAATTTCCGGGAATTGCACAGCTGAAAACAGTAAGATCGACAATGAAGTTCCGTGTTTAGACCGAAACGGTCGGTTCGCACGCGACTAAACACATATCCAAAAAGGTAGGAAGGAGCGCGAGTAATGGGCTTTCTCGACAAGGTCGAACGAGGCTTGGAAAAGGTCGTCACCAGCTTCTTCCGTGGCACCAGCACCAGTGAGATCAAACCCGTCGAGCTGACCACAGCTCTGCGCAATGAGATGGATCGCGGCATCCTGCCCATCAGCGAGGGCCGCAGCCTGGCGCCAAACGACTTTGTTGTCACACTCAGCGAACAAGACTTTGAGACTGCCAAGGGGTGGGGCTCTACCGTTGTTAACGAACTAGCCAAGGTGACCGCCGAACACGCAAGCACCCAAGGTTACTCGGTTCAAAGCGACATCATGATCCACTTCGTCTCCGACCCAAACTTCAAGGTCGGCGAAACGGAGATCAGCGGCTCCATCAAGGATGCAAGCTCCAAACCAGCTGCTTCTGCTCCAGTTCGAGAGCCAGCTCCAAAACCCTCGGGCGCAGCCGCGGTCCCTAACGACTCATACTCGCCAAAAACGACCGCGCAGCCACGGCCAACTAGCCGCCCGAAGCCGGAGCCGGCCGCGCCTTCCATCCCCAAGCAGGCGATTTTGGAGGTTGACGGTCAGCGGTACGCGCTGCACCATCACTCGATTGTTCTCGGCCGATCCGCCAGCACCGACATCCCGGTGGATGACTCGGGTGTGTCGCGCCAGCATGTCCGTGTGGAGACCCGCGGACAAAACACTTATGTCGTATCCGATCTTGGGTCAACCAACGGAACCTACGTCGATGGAAAGAAAATTTCCGCGGAAACCCGTATATTTGACGGTTCAATCATCAATATCGGACAGACGAAGATCGTCTTCAGATTGATTACCACGAACAACGGAGACCATGCATGAATGACCTCGTTCTAAGCCTGCTCCGTTTGGGCTTCCTTGTATTGATCTGGCTCCTGGTCCTCAGTGTTGTCGGATCGATGCGTCGCGACTTGGCCATCGGTTCGCGATCGCGCACCGGAAAGGTCAGCGCTCGAGCGCTGAAAAAGAACCCTGAACTGGCAGAACCAGAACCGAGCACACGCAAGGCAGCCAGCGCGCTGCAGATCCTCGAGGGTCCTTTGGCTGGACGAACCATTGATCTGCAGGGCCAGCCAATCCTCTTTGGGCGCGCCCAAGACGCCACGGTAGTTCTTGAAGATGACTACGCTTCGGGGCGACACGCCCGCCTCTTCCCGCAGGGCTCGCGGTGGTTCATTGAAGATCTGGGTTCCACCAACGGAACGTTCGTCGGCGATAGCCAGCTAACCCGAGCCCAGGCAGTTGAGCCCGGGCAACGCATCCGCATCGGGAAGACTGTCCTGGAATTGAAGGCTTAGCCTATGGCTTTGAAGCTTAAATTTGCCGCCAAGTCCGACGTCGGACGAATCCGCAAGAAGAATGACGACTCGGCCTACGTCGGCGCATACCTCGCGGTTCTAGCCGACGGCATGGGCGGCCATGTAGGTGGCGACGTCGCCTCGGCCTCCACCGTGTTGGACCTGGTGCATCTTGACCGCGCGGTCACAGCCGACCCGCAAAATGCCCTGCCCGATGAAATCCAGGCAGCCAATCTTGTTTTGAACGAACTGGTCGGCGCCAATCCCAAACTCTCCGGCATGGGCACCACCGTCACCTCGCTGTTGCTCTCAGGTTCGACGTTGCACATGGCCCACATTGGCGATTCACGCGCCTACCGCCTGAAAAACGACGTCTTTGAACAGATCAGCACCGACCATACCTTTGTGCAGCGCCTGGTCGATGAAGGTCGCATCAGCCGGCAAGAAGCAGAAGTCCACCCGCACAAAAACGTATTGCTCCGGGTGCTGGGTGATTCGGATGCGTCTCCCGAACTTGATGTCCAGCAGCTCGAGGCAACCGAGGGCGAACGCTGGATGCTCTGCTCGGACGGGTTGACCGATGCGGTTCCCGTGGCCGTCATCGAAGAAATCATCCGGTCAACTCCTGATATGGATCAAGCCGTCAACGACCTGGTGGCAATCACGCTGAAGAATGGCGCACCGGACAATGTCACGGTAGTCATGTTCGAGGTTGTTCAAGACCAGCGCCAGGAAAACGACGAGTTTGCGGAGCTGGAACCGGCACCGGACACCGCGCAGCTGGCCATCGCCGCAGAAGGTGACGTCGAAGCCAGCGCTTCGCTGTTGCGCCACGAAATCTCCCAGCGCCCGCACTTGCTGGTGGGTGCGGCGCAACTGGCCACGCAGACCGGGCAGATTCCGGTTGTCACCCAGCACACCGGCGAGCGTCGCGCTGCGGCGCTGCTGACGCACCGCTCCCCTGCGGCCAGTGATGTGCTCGACCCCATCGACGAGTCGGTTCCGCATCGCCGTTGGCTCATGCCGATCTTGCTGACCTTGACCGCCGTTTTGGTGGTTGTCCTCGGGGCTTGGGGATACGTCTGGAGCCAGACCCAATACTTTGTCGGTCCCGTCGATGGGAAGGTCGCCATCTACAAGGGCGTGCCTCAAGAGTTGGGTCCAATTTCCCTCTCAGAAATCGATACGGTCAGCTCGGTGCCCCTCGAGGCGTTACCCGAGTATTCGCGACAGCGAGTTGAATCCTCCATCCCCGCCGACAGCCGGGAACACGCTCAAGCGATCATCCAAGAGCTGCTGGTCACGGCAAAGCAGAATTGCCCGGTCCAGGTACCGGGCAGCAGCGACCAACCAACCCAAACACCACTACCGGCGTACTGTCAGGAGATCATGCAATGACCGAAGTGCAAACCGCACCGGTGCCTCGGCGCAATCTCGAGCTCCTGCTCCTGCTGTTGGCCCTGTGTGTGGGTGGCGCCGCCTTCTTCCTAGTTGGTAGTGCAACCGAAAACAACGACAACAAAAATTTCATCATCCAGATGAGCATCATGGCCTTCCTGGCTTTGATCATCCACGTACTTCTGCGGATTTTTGCAAAGTATGCCGATCCGGTAATACTTCCAATTACCGTCGCGCTAAACTCCTTGGGTTTGGCCATGATTCACCGCATCGACTTGGCCAAGGGAACCTCTCAGTCAAGTAGGCAGCTGATGTGGACCGCCATCGCCATCCTGGTTGCAGCCTTAGTCCTCTGGGCAGTCAAGGATCACCGCCTCCTTCGTCGATTCACCTATATTGCCCTATTGGCATCTATTGTCTTGTTGCTCTTGCCGCTGATTCCAGGACTCGGCAGAACGATCAACGGTGCCCGCATCTGGATCCACGTTGGTCAGTTCTCCTTCCAGCCCGGTGAGCTGGCAAAAATTACCTTGTCGATCTTTTTCGCCGGCTATCTGTCATCCAACAGGGACTTGATTTTGATGGCTGGACGAAAGTTCGGCCCGCTGCAATTCCCCCGGGTACGCGATCTGGCGCCGATGATCATCGCTTGGCTATTGTCCATTGGCGTCTTGGTGGTTCAGCGGGATCTCGGTTCGGCCATCTTGTTCTTCGGCCTGTTTATCTTGATGATCTACGTGGCCACGGCTCGTATTTCCTGGGTACTCATCGGGTTGCTCATGGTTGCAGCCGGCGGTGTTTTTGCCGCCTTGACCATGAGTCACGTTGAACGCCGAGTGAATGTCTGGCTTAACGCCTTCGATCCTGAGATCTATCAGGCTAGAGGCGGCAGCGCACAGATTGTTGAAGGCCTCTTCGGGATGGCTGATGGAGGCCTGTTCGGAACGGGCCTTGGTGGCGGATCTCCCTATCGAGTGCCCCTGGCGAACTCGGACATGATTATCGCTTCCTTCGGTGAAGAGATCGGCCTGGTCGGTGTCACCGCCATCATCTTGCTGTTCATGTTGTTGGTCTCGCGTGGACTGCGTGCGGCCCTGGGTTCCCGGGACACCTTCGGCAAGCTGCTTGCCAGTGGCCTGTCCTTCACCCTGGGTTTGCAGTGTGTGGTCATCATCGGCGGTGTCACCCGGCTTATCCCCCTCACCGGTCTAGCCACACCGTTTATGGCGGCCGGCGGTTCATCATTGCTGGCCAACTGGATCATCGTCGCTCTGCTCCTGCTCATTTCCCACAATGCCCGCCGCCCTATGAGCGGCACCGTAGGACCCACCGATGAAATCGCAACTCCCGGAACCACCAAGCTCTCCAACCGAAAGGCGGTGACTAATCAGTGAATCAGGCAATTAAACGTGTATGGATAGCCCTGACGATGCTTTTTGTCATCTGCCTGGGCGGCTTGAGCTACATCCAGTTCTTCAATGCCGAGACCCTCAACGACAATGCGCTGAACAAGCGCCAGCTGTTCCGCGAGTTCGATTTGCCTCGAGGCGCGATCCTGGTGGATGGCAAACCGATCGCAGAATCGGTGGAAACCGATGACGGCCAGTTCAATTTCCAGCGCAAGTACACCGATCCGGAGCTTTATGCGCACCTGACCGGTTACTACTCGCTGGCGAATGGCACCACCCAGCTGGAGTCGAAACTCAACGACTGGTTGACCGGCTCGAGCTCGGATCTGCTTTTCGACCGGCTTGCAGGGATGTTCACCGGACAGAAGGCGGAGGGTGCCTCGGTTGAACTCACCATCGACGGTAAACTTCAGCAGGCGGCCTTCGACGCAATCCCTGACGGCTTGCGTGCCAGCGTGGTGGTGACCGATCCCAAGACCGGTGAAATCCTGGCAATGGTTTCCAAACCTACGTATGACACCAACGACCTGGCAGTTCATTCGACGTCCAAGGCGGCGGAGAATATGAAGAAGATCAGTGATGTTGAAGGGCTGAGCCCATACGTCAATCCGGCAATCGGCGATCTGGTCTCCCCCGGTTCCTCGTTCAAGATCCTCAGTACGGTCGCCGCGCTCGAGTCCGAGCACTACGACATGGATACCGTGATCAGCAATCCTGCCTCGGCGACGTATCCAGGCTCGAGCGACACGATGAACAACTTCATGGAAGGTATCTGCGGGCGCCGTTCCGAAGCGACTTTGGAGTTCATTTTTGCTCAGAGCTGCAACACCCCGTTCATGGAAATCAGCCAGAAGCTGGGGTTGGACACATTTGCTGATGTGACCGAACGTTTCGGTTTCGGACAGCAGCTGGATATCCCGCAGTCGGTGACTCCGAGCCAGTTCCCGACCAAGGACATCACCGCTGCGCAGCTCGCGCAGATGGCAATTGGTCAGTACAACAACAAGGTCACTCCGTTGCAGATGAACATGGCCGCCATGGCCATTGCCAATGACGGGGTCATTATGAAACCGAATATGGTCAAAAAGGTCACGGCTCCGGACCTGCGGGTGATCGAAGAACCACAGCCGGAGAAATTCTCCACGGCCACGACTCCTGAGGTTGCAGCCGATTTGAAAGAGCTCATGAAGGGTCCGGTTGAATCCGGTACCGCGATGAATGCGGCTGTTCCGGGTGTTGACCTTCGTGCCAAAACCGGCACGGCTCAGGTGCGAACCGAGAACGGCACACCAATCGTGAACTCCTGGATCACCGGTTTCGCACCGGCGGATGATCCACAGGTCGCCATCACGGTGACCATCCAGCAAGTAGACTACAACACTGGCCACAACACGGCTGGGGCAATCATGAAGAAGATGGTAGAGGCGGTGTTCAACAAGTGAGGCCAATAACCGGCACCACCTTGGGCGGTCGTTACAAGTTGACCGATCGCATTGCAATCGGCGGCATGGGCGAAGTATGGAAAGCACGGGACCAGGTCCTTGGACGCCTCGTGGCGATCAAGATCCTGAAAGAGGAATACACGAACAACGAGTCATTCCTGACCCGTTTCCGTGTTGAGGCCCGGCACACCGCGTTGCTGAACCACTCCGGCATCGCCGGAGTCTTCGACTACGGCGAAGAAGACGGCTCAGCGTACTTGGTCATGGAACTTGTTCCGGGCCCGCCGCTGTCAACCATCATCGAGCGCGAGCGCAAGCTCGACGTGGACCGGACCCTGTCTCTGATTGCCCAGACAGCCCGCGCCCTGGCCGCGGCGCACGAACACGGCCTGGTGCACCGCGATGTGAAACCCGGAAACATCCTGGTGATGCCTTCGGGCACCGTGAAGATCACCGACTTCGGCATCGCCCGCCTGGCCGACCAGGTTCCGCTGACCGCCACCGGACAGGTTATGGGCACCGCCCAGTACCTGGCACCCGAGCAGGCCACCGGTCAAAACGCCACCGGCAGCTCGGATATCTACGCATTGGGTGTCATCGGTTACGAGTGCTTGGCCGGCCGCCGGCCATTCACCGGCGAATCCCAAATTGCCATCGCCCTGGCCCAGGTCAACGATGCTCCGCCGCCGTTGCCGGAAACCATCCCGGCTCCGGTGCGCCAGCTGATCATGTCCATGCTGGCCAAAAACCCTGCGGATCGCCCGGAGAATGCCACCGCCCTGGCCCAGGCAGCCGATGCCCTGCGCGCGGGTGACACCAACACCGCCACCCTGGCCGTGCCCGGGATGCTCGCTACCGGAATTTCCGAGGATGCGACCCAGGCACTGAACCTGGATGACGATGCGACCCAGGCATTCGCAGCGGCGGATACCGCGCCGGCTATGACCAACGCTATGCCAACCGTTGTCTCCCCGGCCAGCCCCGCCCAGGATGAGTTCTCTGTCTCCAGCGCCGACGCGGATTCCGCCGAAGGTTTTGACGACGAAGATGTGGATGTCCAAGATCCCGAGGACGACCAGGAGCACAAACGCAGCCCGTGGCTGATCCCGCTGATCGCCATCATCGTGGTTGCGGCGCTCATTGGCTTGGGCGCCTGGTTGATCCCGGCGCTAACCGGTGGATCGGATGACGAAACCCAGCCGACCACGGAAGTCACAGAAAGTACGCAGACTACCGAGTCCAGTCAGAGCACTGAGTCAAGCGACCCAACCACTGAATCAAGCCCGGAGACCACTGCTCCAACCCAGCCCTCCAGCACTCCTACTCCGAGCGCAACCCAGGATCAGTTTGTCCAGGTCAGCACCTCCCTGGTGGGCCAGGATATTGATTCTGTCACCGCTGAATTGGAGGGGCTGGGATTGAACGTGAACGACGTCGCCCAGGAGACCTCCGATGCGGAACCGCGTACCGTGCTCTCGGTCAGCCCCTCGGGCAGTGTCGAAGCCGGTTCAACCATCAAGGTGGTTTATGCCATGGCCGCGCAGACCGTTGATGTTCCTTCGGTGACGGGCATGAGCTACAGTGCCGCTCAGGAACTGTTGCAGTCTGCCGGACTTGCCGCGGCCAAGGGCTCCGAGCAGTACGATAGTTCGGTGGCCGGGACCGTGCTCTCCCAGAGTGTTCCGGCAAATAGCGCCGTCGCACCCGGAACCAGCGTGAGCCTGTCGGTTTCCTTGGGCCCGGAGCCAGCGGCGTCGCCAACTCCCAGCGCAACCCCGTCGCAGACGAGCACCGCCACGGATTCTGCGCAGGATGAGGCTACGGGCGAGTAATGAGCGAATTGGAACCGCTGCCGGCGGGCTTGCCGCGGCTCATCAACGACCGTTATGAGATCCAGTCGTTGATTGGTCGCGGCGGCATGGCCGATGTGTATCTTGCCACCGACCATGTATTAGCACGTCAGGTAGCGGTCAAGGTGCTGCGCCAAGACACCGCGAGCAATCCCATGGTGGTCAACCGCTTCCGCCGCGAGGCCAAGGCCGTGGCGGGGCTCAGTCACCCGAATATTGTCGCGGTGTATGACTCCGGGCTGCTGCCGGCCACCGATCAGGCAGTTGAAGCGCTGCCGTTTATGGTCATGGAGTATGTCACCGGGCGAACCCTTAAACAGGTCATCGCAGACGATGAAGTCAACGAACAACAGGCCGTTGACCTGATTCGCGGTGTGTGCGCGGCGCTGGATCACTCGCACTCCAAAAACGTGGTGCACCGCGATATCAAACCCGCCAACGTCATGGTGACCGATTCCGGTCATGTGAAATTGATGGACTTCGGCATCGCCCAAGCCCTGGATAACTCGGCCACCATGACGCAGACCGCCGCCGTGGTGGGTACCGCACAGTACTTCTCCCCCGAGCAAGCCCGTGGCGAGCAGGTCGACTACCGGACCGATATCTATTCGGCGGGTTGCCTGTTTTATGAATTGTTGACCCACAAGCCGCCCTTCACCGGTGATTCCCCGGTATCAGTTGCCTACCAGCACGTTGGAGAAACCCCGCTGACACCCAGCGAGGTCAAACCAGACATCAATCCGATCTATGATCCGATTGTGCTCAAGGTCCTCGCCAAGGATCGAGACGAAAGGTTCCAGTCCGCCGGGGCATTCGCCCAGGCGCTCGAAGATGCTTCCCATGGCGTTGAGTTCCACGAACACACGGTTCCGGCCTACACCATGCCGATTTACGGGACTCACGATTCCACGGAGACCATCTACGAGGCTGAAGCCGCACCGCACACCAATGAGCATCCGGTGTTCGACTCCCACTCGCGTGACCGTCCGCACAAATCAAATCGCGGACTGATTGCGTTGTTGACCATTATCGCGCTGCTCGCGGTCGGCATCGCCGGCTTTCTGGTGATTCGTTCCATCCAGGCAGATCAGGAACGCAAGGCACCCGTGGCGGTTCCCAATGTGCTGAATCTGTCCGAGGACGACGCGACGAGGGTGCTGCGCGATGCAACCTTCAACGTGAATGTGAAAACCGAGTACAGCGATGAGGTTGACGAGGGAAAAGCGACCCGCACCGATCCGGTTGCTGGCCAGGAGATCGTTAAAGAATCCACTGTAGACCTGTATATTTCTTCGGGTGCCGAACAGCGCACTATCCCGGAGAGTCTTGAAAACCAGTCCGAAACCGCTGCCCGCGACGCCTTGCGCCAAGCCGGGCTGGAGGTAGGGGATGTCAGTCGCGAAAACTCGGCCACCATTCCAACCGACTGGGTTATTGGAACCAGCCCGGAGCTTGGTTCCAAGGTGAAGGCCGGGTCCAAGGTTGACTTGATCCTGTCGACCGGGCAAGTCACCGTTCCCACGGCTACCAATATGTCCAAGGACGAAGCAACCAAGGCGCTGACCGCTGACGAGTTCCAACTGAAGGTGCAGTTTGTCGATGTCGAAACCGACGAACATGATCCAGGCACACTCTTTGCGCAGGAACCTGCAGCCGGTACCGATGTCGCACAAGGCAGCTTGGTCAAGATCTCGGTCGCCAAACAGAAACCGGAGCCCACTCCGAGCCCAACACCATCGCCAAGCCCTTCTGAGACTGAGGAACCCCAGGATTCACCTTCCCCTTCGGAAGACAGCTCAAGCAGCAGCAACGAGTCGAACAACGGAAATAACGGGAACAACGGACGAGACCGCACCCGCCCCACCGATGAACCGCAAGACGACTAATCGCACTTAAACCAATCGCGCCGGATGATCATCCGGCGCGATTGGTTTATGACCTATTTATTCTCCGCTGAACAGCGGGCTGAGCGTGGAGGCTTTCTCCGCAGCCCCGGACAACCCGATGAACTCAAGCCAATTGCCGAGCATCTGATAACCCTGTTCGGTCAGCACCGACTCAGGGTGATACTGCAGACCCCACAATGGTGCCGTGCGGTGGGCCAATCCCATGATGACCCCGCCAGCGGTTTCGGCGATGATCTGAAGTTCTTCAGGGATTGTCTCCCGCAACGCAGCCAACGAGTGGTAGCGAGTGGCGGTAAAGGGATTGGATACTCCGGCGAAAATCTGATGGTTTTCGTGGCTGACCAATGAGGTTTTGCCGTGCATCAGTTCCTCGGCGTGTGTCACCGTGCCACCATAGGCCTCTGCCAGCGCCTGATGGCCCAGGCACACACCCAGCATAGGTTTGGACTGCTCCCCGCACCACTTGATCAAATCGATGCTTACGCCGGCTCCTGCGGGGTCACCAGGACCCGGAGAGATCAGCACCCCGTCGTGCTCCGCGGCCAATGCAATCGCCTGTTCGAGGGTGAGATCGTCATTGCGGTAGACGGTAGTCTGCGCACCCAGCTCCTGCAGGTACCCCACCAAGGTGTAAACGAAGCTGTCATAGTTATCGATCACCAGGATCTTAATGCTGCTCACGGCGTGCTTTGGCCAATCGTCGAGTCGGTGAACGGGCTGATGTACTGATTCAGCCACGGAAATGCATACATCATTAGTAATAGCACGATGGCGGCAATGAGAATCAATACTTCAATAATACGAAGCCACACCGGGCCGGGCAGATTACGGAAAATCCAAGCGTACATCTTCTCCCCTAGCTGGTTGCCTTGGCAACAAGGTCACGAATTTCTGACGGCGGTCCGGCATCCAGCGGCCGCCAATTGGTCAGTTCCGAATACGCAATCATGCGCTGCTTCGTTGTGTACTTCGGATGACAGGTCGTCATGGTCAGGATAGACGTGGTTGGTTCAACACCCCACTGGTGCGGAACCGGGAGCAGCACCTCGCCATCCGAGGGAGACACAATCTCCGTCTTGGACCAGGTATAGGTGTAATAGCCTTCCTTGGTCTGCAGGTAGATTTTGTCGCCTTCATGAAGTTTGTCGATATCCCAGAACACCTGGCCGTGGGTCTGCCGGTGTGCGGCTACGGCGAAATTCCCCTTCTCACCAGGAAGCTGGGTGTTCGGGTAATGGCCGATACCCAGGTTGTCGATGACCTCGTCCCCCACGCCGTTCGTCACCGGGTGGTAGGTTCCGTTATTTCCCCAGCTTGGGAAGTACATGATGCCGAAGGTCTCCCCCGACTCAATTTCGGTCACCGGTGCCGGGCCGAAATCCTTATCGTCGTCGTTGTCATCCGCAGCATCTGGGATCACCACGTCACCCAAGTTCTGGACGAGGTTGTTTGTTACCTCTTGCTGGGCTTGGGCCGAATCAATATTCGTCCACCATAGTTCCCACGCAACGTAGAGCATGAGTACGATGCCGAGGGTAATCAGCAATTCACCAAAAAATCCGGCAATTCGACCGCCCACAGTCTGCCGTGGACGACTCACACGGCGGCCTGTCGCGGTTGCGGCGCGGTTCACGTCGATCTTGCTCCTTGCTGAGGGACGACATCAAATAGGTAGGCGTTCCCACGGTGGGGCAACATCCCGACTCTCTGAGCAGGGCACATTACCGTTAGTATGGAAGCTACGCAGGAAAACTGAGAAAATTCGGAAGTTCTCCTGCACCTAGCGTACCGGGAAGACCCAATCGTCTCCCACATTTACTACATTATGCGGAAGAAGCTAAGGGAGCATTCGAGTGCCGGAGTCAAAACCACGACGCAAGAACAAGCCACAGCCCCAGGAGAACACTGGGTCCCACGCCGTGGATAAGCCAATGCCCGTTTGGTACAAGCCGGTCATGTTCGGCCTGATGCTTCTGGGCTTGGCCTGGATCATGGTGTATTACCTATCCCAGACTCTTTTTCCAATTCCGAATATCGGCGGTTGGAACATCGTTGTCGGCTTCGGCATTGCCATGGTCGGCTTCTTCATGACGACGGGCTGGAAATAGCTGACTTCAGTGACTCACTGACTTCAGGCCAATCACGCATCCCACGAGGCCGAGAATAAACACCATCTTGAGCAGGGTAACCGGCTCTTGACCCGTGAGCATCGAGTAGACCACGGTCAGCGATGCACCAATCCCCACCCAGACCGCATAGGCGGTTCCGGTGGGGATTTCTTTCATTGCATAGGCCAACCCGCCCATGGACAAAAGAAGTGCAACAAAGAAAACGATCGTGGGAACAAGACGCGACAACCCGTCGCTGAGTCCTAGTGCGGTAGCCCAGACAGCTTCAAACATGCCGGAAACAATCAAAACAAGCCAGTACATAACCAGATTCCTTCTCTGGCCGTCTTGTCGTGTTTCCGGGTACGGCTCCATCGTCCGGCTGCGAACCGAACTGTCCGCTTGGTTTTTAGGTTAGCAAATCGATGCCGCTATCGCTGGCCACCTGCAACAAAACGGCTTCCAGCTTCCGCAGGATTTCAGAATCCACCGACCAGCGTTGAAAGTAGAGCGGTACATCGATGAACCATTGCTCATCTATTTCCTGAAGCCCTTCGACCTGTGCAAGCTGTTGCTCAGGGATCATCCCCCACCCCATACCCGCTTGGATGGCATGCACAAACTGCCAGGAATCCGGAACCATATGCATGGCGCTGCCCCGCTGCGATGGGTCCACACCCGCATGGGTCAGCAAACGATGCTGCAACCCGTCTTCGCGATCAAAAATTATCATCGGCGCCTCGAGCAAACCGCTGGATTGAGCTGAAGCAAAAAATTTCGCCGCCAACTGTGCGTTGCAGACCGCCCGGTAACGCAGTGCACCGAGTTTACGCACCGTGCAGCCCTGCGCAGCTTCAGCACTGTTAGTCACCACCGCACTGACTCGACCACTGCGCAACATATCAAGCGACTTGCCTTCATCCATTCGCAAAATCTCAACGGACACGTCAGTCCATCGAGCTAGCTCGTCGAAAACCGGCGTAAACCAAGTCGAAAGGGAATCGGCATTGACACCCACCGCAACATGCTGGTGGCCTGTTCGAGAGATTTCGTGGGAGAACTCTGCGCTTAATGCCGCAATCTGGCGGGCATATCGAAGGACCTTTGAGCCCTGTTCCGTCGGCACTACAGGGCGGCTGCGAACAACCAGGACAGTCCCTACCCTGTTCTCGAGTGCTTTAATTCGTTGACTTACGGCAGAGGGTGTTACCCCCAGATCAATAGATGCATCGTCAAAACTCCCTGCATCCACAACAGCCAGCAACGTCTGCAAGTGCTCTACGTCAAAATTCACATTAGCTACACTAATGTAGATTCAGATAATTAAGTTCGACATCAGATGTATGCCTTTCGTACTGTCGTTCCATGATCAATACCTCCCTCGCCCTTGGATTCACTACAGGGCTGTCACTCATCGTTGCCATTGGGGCACAAAATGCATTTGTCTTGAGGCAAGGTATTCGGCGTGAGCATGTGCTCCTCACCGTTGCCATTTGCACACTGTCAGATGTGGTGCTCATTTTGGCGGGCATCACCGGCGTGGGAGTTGTGGTTGAACAAGCACCGTGGATTTTGGTAATTGCTCGTATCGGCGGCACCATTTTTCTAACGTGCTACGCATTTTTTGCGTTGCGTCGCGCCATCGCACCCTCCGCCATGGACTCCACTACCGCCGCCGCCCCAACGACTGCCATGGCGGTGGCAACAACCGCCCTGATGCTGACCTGGCTCAATCCTCACGTCTACATCGACACGGTCCTCCTATTGGGTTCCATCGGAGCTTCGCAGGGTGAAGGGTCCACCGCATTCGCGGTAGGCGCCATAGTCGCCAGCCTGCTCTGGTTCGCGGCGCTCGGTTATGCCGCCAGGTTCCTATCCAAATTTTTCGCCAATCCCAAGTCTTGGCGAGTACTGGATGGGCTGATCTGCATCCTCATGTTGGTCTTCGCAGCACTGCTGGTGATGCCACTTTTCACCAGCTAAAACACTGATATCCACAGATATCCACAGGCTCTGTGGATTACGGCAAGGCACAACTTGTTCACAACGTTATCCACAGGTGGGGATAATGCCTCGATATTGCCTCACTTTGCAATGAATCATCTAGTCAAAGCGATTTTGCGCAACAAATTGGATGTGTATAAAAGTTATTAACACTGTGGATCAACACTGTGGAAAGTTCTACAAAGCTGCGATTTCCCCGTTCCAGACAGCGCTCGTCCAAAGATTCGAACGCGACGTAAATCGCTGGTTTCGAGTTCGTAAACACACTATCTACAACCGTGTTTAAAAGTTATCCACAGCTGGGGAGAAAGCTGTGAGTATTAGCCTAGCGGTGCCGAAATTACCCGAAAATCCGGTTGTTCCGGGCTGTTAATAACTTTGGCGCCCCAGAGTTACATGGCTGTAAGTTATTAACAGTGTGGATAACTTGTGTGGATATCTGTGGTGCTACGTATTCGAACTAGGCCAACGGCCACTTAGCTGACTCGACTGCCAGGTAAGTCGCAATCACCGTCAACACACTCATCACGCCGAGAAGTGACAGCTGAATCCTTGAACGCTGTGGATTACTTTTGGGGATGAGCACGATGCACGCTGCAGCCAGGATGCCGGCAATGGCTCCACCCAGGTGAGCCTGCCATGAAATGCCCGATACCACGAAGCCCAAAACCACATTAAGACCCAGAATGATGGCCATCTGGCGTAGCGCCTGCTTATTGCCGCGGAAGACAACAAATGTAGCCAGGAATAGACCAGACAAAGCGCCAGAAGCGCCTAACGTCGCGGTTGTCGCCGGGCTCAGCAGCATGACCCCCAATGAACCGCCCAAAGCACTCAGAAGATACAGCCACGCGAAACGGAGCCGCCCCAATTGCGGTTCAAGTAACGTGCCAAAGATGTATACGCCGTACATGTTCATCAGAATGTGAAGGAATGAGCCGGTGGAGTGCGCAAAGGCACTGGTAATCAGGCTCCATGGTTCATACGCCGCGAGCGCCGGAATAAGCACCACATCTCTCGTGAATCCCGGAATGATCCACTGCAAAAGGTACATAAACACGTTCAGGCCAATAAAGGTCATCGTGACCAGCGGCACCCCGGTACGCACGCGCCCACCAAATTGAGTCTTTTGGCTTGGGATGTCTTTGTTGGCCTGCCGAACGCATTCCACGCACTGAATCCCCACAGGGGCGGGAACCTGGCACTGCGGACAGACAGCACGGCCGCAGCGGTTGCATGAAACATACGACACTGTCTCGGGGTGGCGATAACACGTTGGCTGCGATTGGCCTTGAGGATTCATTTGCCCGTAGGACATGTGGTTTTCTACCTTGCGTTGGATGGATCAATGGCATTTAAACGTCGAAGGCCCCGCCGACCCCGCTATGGGAGTCGTCGGAGCCTTCGAATCGCGTGACTGAGAAGTTACAGGGTCTCGATGTCGACCGAGTTGATTACTACGTCTTCCAGCGGCTTGTCGCGGCCGTCGGTGGCGACAGCGTTCAGGGCGTCGACAATCTTGCGGGACTCAGCCTCGTTGACCTCGCCAAAGATTGTGTGCTTTCCCTGCAACCAGGTGGTTGGAACGGTGGTGATGAAGAACTGCGAACCGTTGGTACCGCGACCCATGCGGATACCTGCGTTGGCCATAGCCAGCTTGTAAGGCTCGTTGAAGTTCAGTTCCGGGTGGATCTCATCATCGAACTGGTAACCTGGGCCACCGAAGCCCTGGCCCAGCGGGTCGCCGCCCTGGATCATGAAGTCCGCGATGATGCGGTGGAAAATGGTTCCGCTGTAAAGCGGGGTCTCGGTCTTTTTGTCGCCGGATTCTGGGTGTACCCACTCCTGCTCACCGGTCGAGAGGCCAACAAAGTTGCTGACGGTCTTTGGAGCGTGGTTGCCGAAAAGATCGACAACGATGTCGCCCAAAGAGGTATGAATCGTGGCTTTGTGCGTTGCGTTTGCGGTCATGCTCTCATTCTTCCACGAGCACGGCCCGAGCCACGAAAAAGCGACCTACGCGGTCAGTGAAAATTTCGGGCAAATTTCGGTGCACACCAGCCAAACGCTGGCTAGAAGAGAGGCAAGTGCCTACGCTGGAGGTACCTGTTGCATGACGGGTGAAACCCTGAGGAGAAAAATGAGCAAGAAAAGCAGTGCTGGAAAGTTACTAGCCGTAGGCCTAATTGCGGGCGTTATCGCATTGCTCGTGGCTGCATGGAAGGCTTCCAAACCGGTCGAGGACCCCTGGGAAAACGAACCGGTCAGCGCCGAACCACAGCAACCGGTCGCCTCACGAGAAGCCACCGTAGATGAAGTGCGCGATATTCTCAGCGAAGACCAGTAAGCCACCTACTTCTCTGTTTTGCTTGGTACTTGGCCCCTAACCACCAATATCAGGCCCAGCAAGATCACTCCCAGCCCTAGATACGTTGCAGTCGGCACAACCTGACCCAGAACCAACGCGGCGAGCAGTGCGGCACCCGGAATCTCCAACAAGATCAACGTAGAAACGGTGAGCGGTCCGAGCACATTAAGAAGATGGTTCATGGCAGTGTGCCCAAGTAGCTGTGCACAGACCGTCAGCAGGATGATGCCAAGCCATCCGGAGGCATCAAATCCCCAAACCGGCTGACCAACAGCCAGGCAGAGAGCCAGCAGGATCACCGCGGTAATTCCATAGCAGCTGGACGCATACGTTGCGGTGCCCATGGTCTTGCGTGCGGCTGCGCCAGCAAGCGTGTAGACGGCGGCTAATACACCGCCGGCAAGGGCAAGAAGGTCGCCAATAATCGCGTCTTGGCCCTGTCCAAGGTCGAATCCAGTGATCAGGACAACTCCCATGATGGAAATGACCATGCCAAAGAAAACCGGCTTCCGGTATCGGACCCCGCGGGCTGCTTGAAACAACACAATCCAAACACCCTGAATGCAAACCAACGCCGTGCCAGCTGCGACGCTCGTCAAACGCATCGAATACATAAAACAAACAAAATGCAGCGCCAGGGCAACGCCGGCTACGATCGTGAAGAACCACTCTCTGCTGGTGATCTCACGATAGGCCTGCTTATTCTTCCTGAGTACCGGTACGGACAGCACTGCTGCTGCAGCACCATTGCGCCAAACCGCCATGGAGAGCACCGGAACTTGAGGGAACGCCGCGATGATGGGGCCGGAAGCTGAAATCCCCAGAATCCCCAATGCGGCAAGCAAAAACGTCACAGGCTAAGGTTACCCGGTGTCCATACTGCTCCTAAATCAGGTGAATTCGAATCGCGATCGTGGAGTTTCCATCGGAAAACCAAGTATCCCATTATTGGAATATATACTAGTCAATTAGTTTTTATGATCAAGCTTTTTCGATCAATCGACCATCAGCACAAGACGCGCAGCGCACTTCTTCATATATGCGTTATTGGGAATCTATTGATGTCCCAGCTGCCACTGGACTGCCACTGGACGCTCAGCGGAAACACGCTCCCGGAACCCGGGACGCCGCGAATCGGCTGCTCGGTAGCGATCATAAAAAATCTCGGCCTTCGAAGGATCGGTGGCCATTCTGGCGTCGAATGATCCCATCACAGGCAGCTAGTCCGCATTGGGGCCGCGACCTCCTGGCAGGATTGGAATCTCCGCGAAGCGGGCGGCAACAGATCACTCAGGGTTTCCCTGCCGTGACGTACACAGCGATGCGCGGTAGAGCGGATCCTTAGCGGACGGTGCAAGCTCAGCGGGAAGCAGGCTCGCGGCTTCGGTCCCAAGTTTCTCTCGAAGGAGGCACCACGGGCTACAAATCGTGCATTCTGAATCGCCACCGTGCAGACGGCGTTGCTCAGATGCAGGACGGCAGATGACACAGCTCGACTCATTTGGAGGTTCAGCTGCCCTGTCTCAAACCTTCGCCGGAGTCCGCCTGGATCGACCACGACAGTGCTTCACCGCGAAGTTTTGCTGTTCATGAGCACTGCAAATCTAGTTCACTTCATTGTCATGTACAGGGCTGAAGCTGTAGATGTGAAAGTAGCCATCATTGCTGAATCATTCCTTCCACACGTCAACGGAGTCACAAACTCGATTCTGCGAACGCTGGATCATCTGGCGCTCAGGGGACACGAAGCCGTGGTCATCGCGCCGGCCGGTTCGTTGGCAAACGAGCTCAAGGGCAAGGCAGTACCCAAGTACTACCGTGGATTTCGGGTCATCACCGTTCCGTCGGTACCGCTTCCAAAATATCCAGAAGTTCGTTTGTCCACGGCTTCGGTGCAACGTCTTAGGCGTATCCTGCACAAGGAACAGGTGCAGCTCGTTCATCTCGCAAGCCCTTTTCTTCTCGGATGGAACGCGCTCAAGGCTACCGCCGAACTCGGATTGCCCACCGTCGCGGTGTATCAAACCGAGGTTCCCACCTACGCCGCCCTCTATAAGTTCCCTTGGCTCGCCGAACGGCTCTGGGACCATGTACGGGCCATCCACACTGCCGCGGACCTCACGCTGGCGCCCAGCAGCTTCTCGATGGCCCAATTGGATTCCCTGGGAATCACGAACCTTCAGATGCTGCGTAGGGGAGTAGATGCGACCCTCTTTTCACCGTCACGACGCAACGAAGCGTTCCGCAACGCTGTGGCGTCGCCCTCCGAGCGCCTCATCGGCTATGTGGGGCGCTTGTCGGCGGACAAGCAGGTTGAGGACCTGCGGGGGCTCAGCGAGCTGCCTGGTGCGCGTCTGGTGATCGTAGGATCCGGTCCAATGGAAAACGACCTGCGAGCACTGATGCCCAAGGCCCACTTCACCGGGTTCCTTTCGGGCACGAGGTTGGCCGAAGTCATGGCCTCATTGGATGTTTTTGTTCATCCGGGGGAGTCTGAAACATTTTGCCAGACCATTCAAGAGGCCATGGCCAGCCGTGTTCCGGTGGTGGCCGTGGGCAGGGGAGGGCCGTTAGACCTCGTGGATTCCTCGCGTACCGGGTGGCTTTACGAACCGGGTCAGCTCGAAGAGCTCACCTATCGTGTCAGGGACCTCGTTTTTGACGACGTCAAACGTGAAGCTTTCAGCGCGGCCGCCCTGCATAGCGTGCAGGGCAGGACCTGGGAAAAGATTGGCGACGAATTGTTAGGGCACTATGCTGGGGTGCTCTCGCGCCACGGCCTGCACCGGGCGTCGCACCGCTGATTCAGGGCGTGCAGCCGGCGTGCTTAAACAAAAGACGGAAAGCTTTCGCTTTCCGTCTTTTTTCCTGTGGAGCCTAGGAGATTCGAACTCCTGACATCCTGCTTGCAAAGCAGGCGCTCTACCAACTGAGCTAAGGCCCCCAACGGCTCGAGGTAAATCCACCAGTCGCCTTGGGTTAAGGCAAAAATGGAAAGCATGAGCTTTCCATTTCCCCTTTTGTGGAGCCTAGGAGATTCGAACTCCTGACATCCTGCTTGCAAAGCAGGCGCTCTACCAACTGAGCTAAGGCCCCAAAAGCTTTAGGAAACTTTATCGGCTACCTGATGCCAGGTTTCCTTGGTTTCCGAAGAAGCCTTTACCTTCTTGATCACAACCACAGCAGCGGTTGCAATCGTTGCAAGAACTAGGAACTTTTTCATTACTTCCTCTTTCTCTCCAGCAAGGATTCGGTGGGCGTACCAAGACTTGAACTTGGGACCTCTTCGTTATCAGCGAAGCGCTCTAACCGCCTGAGCTATACGCCCTTGCTTTTGTTTTGTTCCCTTCGGAACGAAATAAAACTTTACCGGGGATTTTGCGAAGATACAAATCGAGCCCGGGTGTCATGCATCACAGCATGAATCCCGGGCTCGACATGGGTCGTTCTAGTCGTCCGTGAGCGTCACTCCGGCGCCGCCGACCAACGAGGATGCGATGTTGTACAGCACCGACCCCAGCATGGCGACCACCGAAATCACCACCACGTTGACCACCGCAATGATCGTGGCGTATGACGCAACCTGGCCCAGCGACATGGAATCCCGCAGGTCGAAGCTGTCGTCCGCTCCAATAGCCTCACGCATCAGCTGATTGAAGGAATCAAAGGTTCCGCTCAGATCCAGAACGGCCCAGATACCCACCGCGGCAACCACGGTGATCACACCGAAAGCTACCGAGAGCAGGAAGGCAATCTTCAGAACAGAGAACGGCTCAACCTTGGAAACCAGCAGGCGCGCCTTGCGGACCTTCGCCTTGGGTGCGGGGCGCACCAGACGCTCCTGGGAACCTGCGGGACGCTGCTGCCCGGTAGGGCGAGGCGCTCCGGCCGGGCGCGGCTGACCCGGACGTGGCTGGCCCGGAGCCGGGCGCTGACCCGGGGCTGGACGGCTACCTGCGCCAGCGGCCGCAGGTCGCTTTACCTGGGTAGGTCGCGGCGCTGCGCTCTTCGGGGCACTGCCGCTGGGGCGTGGCGTCGAGGGCGTGCTCATGCGTTACCTCCGTTAGTGGTGTCATCATCTGCGGACGCGGAAGTGTCTTCCGACGTGCCCGATGACTCATTGGTCTTGTTTTCCGCATCCAAGATTACGTTATCTTCCTCCGAGTTCTCTTCAAGCTCGGTCTCAGTATTCTTGGCAACCGCGATGATCGAATCTTTTTTATCCGGCTTGGCAAAGATGACACCCATGGTGTCCCTGCCCTTGGACGGAACCTGCGACACCGCCGAGCGGACCACCTTGCCCGATCCCATCACGACCAGAACCTCATCGGTTTCATCAACGATCATCGCGCCCACCAGCTCGCCGCGTTCCTCGTTGAGCTTGGCAACCTTAATACCCAAGCCGCCACGGGATTGCACACGGTATTCCTCAACCGTGGTGCGCTTGGCGTAACCCTCGTCGGTCACCGTGAACATGTAGGAGCCTTCGCGGACCACGTCGGCGGCCAACAGCTCGTCGCCCTCGCGGAACTTCATGCCGGTGACGCCGGAGGTCGCGCGGCCCATCGGACGCAGAGCCGTGTCCGTCGCGGTGAAGCGCACCGACTGGCCCTTGCGCGAGACAAGCATCACATCATCGGATTCGCTGACCAGCTGCGCGGAGACCAATTCGTCGTCCTCGCGCAGGTTGATCGCGATCACCCCGGCGGTGCGGTTGGTGTCGTAGTCTTCCAGTCGGGTCTTCTTCACCAAACCGTTGCGGGTTGCCAGCATCAGGTACTCGGCATCCTGGTAGGTGCGCAAATCCAGCACCTGGGCGATGTGCTCATCGGGCTGGAAGGCCATCACGTTGGCCACGTGCTGGCCCTTGGCGTCGCGTCCTGCCTCGGCCAGCTCGTAGCACTTGGTGCGGTAGACCCGGCCGTGGTTGGTGAAGAACAACAGGTAGTTGTGGGTCGAGGTGACGAAGAAGTGCTCCACCACGTCGTCCCCGCGCAAGCTCGCGCCCTTGATTCCCTTGCCGCCGCGGGCCTGGGAACGGTAGTTGTCGATGCGGGTGCGCTTGACGTAGCCGCCGCGGGTGATGGTGACAACCATTTCCTCTTCGGGGATCAGGTCCTCGACGCTCATGTCGCCGTCGTAGCCCATGAGGATCTTGGTGCGGCGGTCATCCCCGTGCTTGTCCACGATCTCGGCCAGTTCTTCCGAGACGATGGTGCGCTGGCGCTGCGGATCGGCGATGATCGCCTTGAATTCGGTGATCATCCGCTCGAGCTCGGCATGGCGGTCCTGGATCTTCTGGCGTTCCAGGGCGGCCAGGCGGCGCAGCTGCATATCCAGGATGGCGCGGGCCTGATCCTCGTCGATATCCAGCAGCTCGATCAGCCCGTCACGCGCCGCCTCGGTGGTCGAGGACCGGCGAATCAGGGCGATGACCTCATCCAAGGCGTCAAGCGCCTTGAGCAGGCCACGCAGGATGTGCGCTTCTTCCTCCGCCTTGCGCAGCCGGTACTTGGTGCGGCGTACGATCACTTCGATCTGGTGGGTGACCCAGTGGCGGATGAACCCGTCCAGCGGCAGGGTGCGCGGCACCCCGTCCACGATCGCGAGCATGTTCGCGGAGAAGTTGGACTGCAGCTCGGTGTGCTTGTAGAGGTTGTTCAGCACCACCTTGGCCACGGCGTCGCGCTTGAGCACGATCACCAGGCGCTGGCCGGTGCGGCCCGAGGTCTCATCGCGCATATCCGCGATGCCGGCGATCTTGCCGTCGCGCACCAGCTCCGCGATCTTCACCGCGAGGTTGTCCGGGTTGGCCATGTACGGCAGCTCGGTGACCACCAGGCAGGTGCGGCCCTGGATTTCTTCGACGTTGACCACCGCGCGCATGGTGATCGAGCCGCGGCCGGTGCGGTAGGCATCGGCAATGCCCTTGGTGCCCAGGATCATGGCGCCGGTGGGGAAGTCGGGGCCCTTCACCCGCTGCATCAGGGCGGCCAGCAGTTCCTCGCGGGTGACCTCGGGGTTGGCCAGGTACCACTGCACACCCTCGGCTACCTCGTGCAGGTTGTGCGGGGGAATGTTGGTGGCCATGCCCACCGCGATGCCCGAGGAACCGTTGACCAGAAGGTTCGGGAAACGGGCCGGCAGCACCGTGGGTTCCTGGTTTTTGCCGTCGTAGTTGTCCTGGAAATCAACGGTATCCTCGTTGATGTCGCGGACCATCTCCATGGCCAGCGGGGCCATCTTGGTTTCGGTATAACGCTGGGCGGCGGCGCCGTCGTTGCCCGGGGAACCGAAGTTGCCCTGGCCCAGGGCCAGCGGGTAGCGCATGACCCAGTCCTGGATCAGGCGTACCAGCGCATCGTAAATCGCGGTGTCGCCGTGCGGGTGGTACTGGCCCATGACCTCGCCGACCACGCGGGCGCACTTGTTGTACGCGCGCTCGGGGCGGTAGCCGCCGTCGAACATCGCGTAGATCACGCGGCGGTGCACCGGCTTCAGGCCGTCGCGCACGTCCGGCAGCGCGCGGCCGACGATCACGGCCATGGCGTAGTCCAGGTAGGACCGCTGCATTTCTGCCTGCAGGTCGATCTGGTCAATGCGCCCGCCGTCGTGCGCTACGACCTCGCCGTCAAGCGGTTCGTTCTCAGGGGTCTGCTCGTCGCTCAATTTTTTCCCTTACACATCAAAAAAGTTCTACGGTCCGCGGTGATATCGCCTAGATATCCAGGAAGCGGACGTCTTTCGCGTTCTGCTGAATGAAGTTGCGGCGGGATTCGACATCCTCGCCCATCAGCACGGAGAAAATCTCATCTGCGGCGGCGGCGTCATCCATGGTGACCTGGCGCAGCGTGCGGCGCTCCGGATCCATGGTGGTGTCCCACAGCTCCGAGTAGTCCATCTCGCCCAGGCCCTTGTAGCGCTGGATGCCGTTTTCCTTGGGCAAGCGCTTGTTGGCCGCGGCGCCGGCGACAAGTGCCGCGTCGCGCTCCTTGTCCGAATACACGTATTCGTGCGCCGCGTTGGACCACTTGATGCGGTACAGCGGGGGAGCGGCCAGGAACACGTAGCCCTGCTCGATCAGCGGGCGCATGAAGCGGAAGATCAGGGTCAACAGCAGCGTGGTGATGTGCTGGCCGTCCACGTCCGCATCCGCCATCAGCACGATCTTGTGATAACGCAGCTTGGACAGGTCGAATTCTTCGCCGATGCCGGTGCCGAAGGCGGTGATCATCGACTGGACTTCGGCATTGCCCAGGGCGCGGTCCAAGCGGGCGCGTTCCACGTTCAGGATCTTGCCGCGCAGCGGCAGGATGGCCTGGGTGTGCGGGTTGCGTCCGCGTTTGGCGGAGCCGCCTGCGGAGTCGCCCTCCACGATGAACACTTCGCACTCCACCGGATTCTTCGAGGAGCAGTCCGAGAGCTTGCCCGGCATGCCGAAGGATTCCATGGGGGACTTGCGGCGTGCGTTGTCGCGGGCCTTGCGGGCGGCCATGCGGGCCTGGGAGGCGAGCTGCGCCTTGCGGATGATGTCCCTGGCGATGTTCGGGTTGCGACCGAACCAGTCGCCCAGCTCGTCGTTGACGACACCCTGGACGAAACCGCGGGCCATCGAGTTGCCGAGTTTGGTTTTGGTCTGGCCTTCGAACTGCGGTTCGGCAAGCTTCACGGAGATGACCGCGGTCAAACCTTCGCGGACGTCGTCACCGGTGAGGTTGTCGTCCTTTTCGCGCAGGATCTTGTTGTCCCTGGCGTAGCGGTTCAGCAGGCCGGTCAGCGCCGCACGGAAACCCTCTTCGTGGGTGCCGCCCTCATGGGTGTTGATGGTGTTGGCGTAGGTGTGCACGGATTCCGCGTAGGCGGTGGTCCACTGCATGGCCAGCTCGAGGCTGATGCCGCGCGCGGCATCCTCGGCCTCAAAGGCGATGACCTCGTCGTGGACCAGTTCAACCTTCTTGGCGGCGTTCAGGTGCTTGACGTAATCAAGCAGGCCGTCCTTGTAGAGGTAGTCGACCCGGCGCGGCTTAACCACGTGGTTTTCTACTTCTTCTTCAACCTCGGCCTCGGGTTCGGCACTTTCCGGCACACGCTCGTCGGTGAGGGTGATGCGCAGGCCCTTGTTCAAGAACGC
This sequence comes from Glutamicibacter sp. NPDC087344, assembly GCF_044744225.1. Lineage (NCBI taxonomy): Bacteria > Bacillati > Actinomycetota > Actinomycetes > Micrococcales > Micrococcaceae > Glutamicibacter > Glutamicibacter sp. NPDC087344. Next base: position 122,508 of record NZ_JBIUXY010000011.1, read on the forward strand.
CATCTGCTGGAAGCGCGCCCGCAGGGTCTCGAAGTCGAACTCGATGGTGTCGAAAATTTCCGGATCCGGGTAGAACGTCTGGGTGGTGCCGGTCAGTTCGGTGGCCTCGCCCTGGGTGAGCGGGCTGGTGGTGTGTCCGCCGTTGGAGTAGCCGATACGCCAGGCATGGCCCTGGCGGCGGACCACGGTCTCGACCTTGCGGGAGAGCGCGTTGACCACGGAGATGCCCACACCGTGCAGGCCGCCGGAGACCGCGTAACCGCCGCCGCCGAACTTGCCACCGGCGTGCAGGATGGTCATGACCACCTCAACGGTTGGTTTGCCCTCGGTGGGGTGGATATCAACGGGGATGCCACGGCCGTTGTCTTCACAGCGCACGCCGCCGTCGGCCTGCAAGGTGATGTTGATGGTGTCGCAGTATCCGGCCAGCGCCTCATCGACAGAGTTGTCAACAACTTCGTAAACGAGGTGGTGCAGGCCGCGGGGGCCGGTAGAACCGATATACATACCCGGGCGTTTACGTACCGCTTCGAGTCCCTCGAGGACGGTAATATCCTGGGCGCCATATGTGTGCTCGACTTTGGAAGTCATCGATTCAGCAGGGACAGGGAGGTTGTCCGGTTCCTGCGGTGAAGCGTTTTCGGTAGACACGGGTGCTACGAACTCCTCGAATTTGGCGCGCGAGCGCCGGACGCAGTCCGATCCCGGAAGCGTTCAGCGATCTTGGTCTGGAGCGACGTAGACGTGGGAATGCCCACGGCACAGTCAATTCACTACCCTAATTCTACCGCCTATAGCAAAAATATCGGGGATTCTGTGGTGTAAATCAGCCATAGAAGCGACGGAATCGACCTTCTGAGCGTGTTTGAGTCATCGTCTGAGGGGGTATCCAGCAAGGCGGTGCGTTAGAGCGCCATATGCCATGTCAGCAATTTTTATCCGTAGGTGTCTCTCGGCCCGCGACCGGCGACGGATCTGGAGCCGTGCCGCCACGACGGGGCGTTGGGTCCGAGCACCCGGATCACGGTGACAATGCCCGGGCCGAGTTCCGCGTCGAATTTCTTCAACAGCTGGTGGCTCAGCAGCCGCAGCTGTGTGGCCCAGGAGGTTGAATCGCAGCGAACCACCACCACGGTGTCTTCAAACGACTCGGGCCGGCAGTGTTTGGAAATGTTTTCGCCCACCAGCTCATTCCAGCGGCCGAGCACCGAACCTACGGCAACTTGGGTACTCCACCCGCGGGACTTCGACATTCGAGAGACCACGTCGCCGATTGACCGGGGATCACGGGCGGCGCCCTCGACGGTAGGTTTTTTGGCAGAGCCCAGCGCGTTGCGGGCAATCTGGCGTTTGCGGACTTTGGCCATGCGGGCCGCATCCAGCCGGGATTCCCCGCGTTCTTCGGCGAGCTTGCGCATGCGGTTGAGCAACGCCTTGGCGGCGTCGATTTCCGGGTCCAGACGATGCTCGTCATCGAAGCCCTGGCTAGGCATCCACAACCTGCCCAGGGGAGACCTGGAAAAAATGCCCCTTCAAGGCTTCGGGAACATCCTCCACCACCGCGGCGGTGACCAATACCTGTTCGGCCCCGGCGACAATATGGGCCAGGCGATTACGCCGGGTGGCATCCAGCTCGGCGAAGACATCGTCGAGAATCAAGATCGGGCCGGAGCCCGGGCGCGGATCGTCATCACCGAAAACTCGGTAGGCCGCCAGGCGCAGGGCCAGCGCGAATGACCAGGTTTCGCCATGCGAGGCGTAACCCTTGGCTGGCGCCGAGCCCAGGGTGAGCACCACATCATCGCGGTGCGGGCCGAAAAGTGAAATTCCGCGGTCTAGTTCACGGGCCCGGTTGCTTTCAATTGCACTGAGCAGCAGATCTTGGATTTCTTCCTGACCCAGTGCGTGAAGATTTTGCGCGGGAAGGCTGGTTTCCTCCAGTTCGCCCTCGAGCGACGAACGGTAGACAGCACTGGCGTTTTTAGCTCCGTCGGCAAGATCTGCATAAGCCGCCTGCATGTAGGGGCGCAGCAGTGCTAATACATTCAACCGACCGCGCATCAAACGTGCCCCGCAGGCCGCTAGCTGCAAGTCCCACGCCTGCAAGGTATTTTCCTGCGACGTGCTCAGTTTCGATTTGCCTCGGATTGACTTCAGGAGAGCGTTGCGTTGTTTCACGATGCGCTCATAGTCGGTTTTGGTACCCGCTTCCACCGGGCGCAGGGTCACTAACAGCTCATCAAGAAAACGTCGGCGGTTTGAGGGATCGCCCTTGATCAGGGCAAGGTCTTCCGGTGCGAACAACACCGTGCGGACCATCCCCAAAATATCTCGTGCACGCACAGGGTTCGCACGATTAATGCGGGCTCGGTTGATTTTGCCGCTGGTGATTTCCACCTCGAGCTGCGTTTGCTGGCTTCCTCGGTGCAAGGTGCCACGGATGAGCGCTCGTTCAGCACCGAAATTCAGTAATGGTGCGTCGTTGCTGACTCGGTGCGATGAAAGATTGGCTAAGTAGCCGATGGATTCCACGATGTTGGTTTTGCCTACACCGTTCGGCCCGACCAGGACGTTGATTCCCGGAACAAGATGTACCTCTGCTTGCGCATACGAGCGGAAACTCGTGAGGGAAAGCTGAGAGATATACACCGGAGTCCTGAGATGAAGAATCGGTGGGTGGCAGCTGCCACCCACCTCAAAGATTGTTAGTTGGAGTTCGGCAGACGAACAGGCATGACGAGGTAGCGGTACTGATCCTGGTCATCTTCATCCAGTTTTTCCTGACCGGTAAGCATGGCCGGCTTAGGTGCACTGGTGAATGAGAATCGCACAAAATCGGTATTGAAGGAATTCAGACCTTCGGAGAGGAATGTTGGGTTGAACGCCACAACAATATCTTCGCCCCGCAGAGCAGCGACGATGGCTTCTTCAGCCTGTGCGTCCTCACCCGTGCCGGCATCAAGGGTCAACTGACCATCGGTGAAGGCCATACGTACCGGGGTATTGCGTTCGGCTACCACCGAGACACGTCGCACAGCTTCCATGAGTTCATTGGTGCGTACGGTCGCATGGATTGGGGTGTCGTTGGGGAACAGAGAGCGGATCTTGGGGTACTCGCCATTGATCAGCAACGAGGTTGTTCGACGGTTCGCGCTTTCAAAACCGATCATCTCGCCATTCTGGCTGATTGCCAGCTTCAGTTCGCCCGAGCTCGAGAGGGTTTTGGCTACTTCGCTCAGGGTTTTGGCTTTGATGAGGAACGAGGTTGAAATTTCTGACTGGTTAGGAGTCCAGTTCAGTTCACGCATGGCCAGACGGTATCTGTCAGTTGCCAGGAAGGTGATCAGGTCGTTTTCAATCTCTACCTTGATACCGGTCAATACCGGAAGGGTGTCGTCCTTCGAAGCGGCAACGATGACCTGGGAAACGGCCTCGGAGAACGCTTGGCCATCAATGGTTCCAGCAATCTCGGGAAGTTCTGGCAAGGATGGGTATTCATCGACAGGCATCGTAGCCAGGTGGAAGCGTGAACGACCGCAGGTCAGCGAAATTTTTGAGCCTTCGGTTTCCAGGGTGACCGTGGAGTTCGGCAATGAACGGGTGATCTCTGCAAGCAATTTGCCTGAGACCAAGATCGAACCTTGCTCGGAAATATCCGCAGGTATCTGGATGTGGGACGAGATTTCGTAATCGAATCCCTCGAGGCGAACGATGCCCTCATGGGTAGTGATCAGAATGCCAGCCAATACAGGCGAAGGTGGCCGCTGCGCCAAGGACCGTGCGGTCCATGAGACGGCGTCTGCCAAAACATCCTTTTCAACGCTGAACTTCACGAAAAATCCGCCTTTCGAAACCCATAAGTCTTAAGTCAGGCCAAGAAGGTAGTTTCCCGACAAGTTCTTAAGCATAGATCAGGTAGTTGCACGTTCTCTGCAAATCATCTTCCCACGTTCAACCGACACTGTCGCATTCGTGGTCGAAGTTGAGCGCCTATAGGGACCAGCACCAACCCAAATTTTTGGGTTCTGCACAGTTTTGGGGCTTCGTGTGGGGAGTGGACTCGTTATTTGGATGAATAAGTCTTAAAGGTAGAAGTGTTAATAACCCTTGTGGATACTGTGGATAAGTACTCTAACCCCAGATCTGAAGCCAATTGTGCATGTGAACAACATGTGATTGGAGGTGACACTGAGTTCCAGCATCCTGTTGAAACTCAGTGTCATGGTTTTTAACGTCCACATGGGAAGGTGCACTTATCCGCAGTCCGTCACCAGATCTTCCACAGATTTATCCACATCTGTGGTTTTTGATGTTTAGTGCTCTCGCTGGCTCTGTTTGATGCGGTTTGTCAGTTCCGTCACCTGGTTGAAAATTGCACGCCGTTCGGCCATCAATTCTCGAATCTTGCGATCGGCGTGGATCACGGTGGTGTGGTCACGGCCGCCGAGTTCCGCGCCGATCTTCGGCAAGGACATTTCGGTCAGTTCACGCAGCAGGTACATTGCGATCTGTCGCGCGGTCACCAGGGTGCGTGTACGTGACTTGCTGTTCAGCTCTTCGATAGTCAGACCGAAGTACTCTGCCGTCTGCTTGATGATGGTTGACGGCGTGATTTCTTGGGCCCCGTCATCGCTGATCAGGTCCTTGAGTACGGTTTCAGCCAACGCAAGATCGACCGGCTGGTTGTTCAAGGACGCGAAAGCCGTCACTCGGATGAGCGCGCCTTCAAGTTCACGAATGTTCGTTGAAATGCGCGAAGCGATATATTCCATGACGTCGCTGGGAGCCGAAAGGTTTTCAGCGTCGGCTTTCTTGCGCAGAATCGCGATTCTGGTTTCGAGCTCTGGCGGCTGAATATCCGTGAGCAGTCCCCACTCGAAACGTGAACGCATCCGATCTTCGAACCCTTGAAGCTGCTTTGGCGGAAGGTCCGAGGTGATCACAACTTGTTTGTTGTGGTTGTGCAGAGCATTGAAGGTATGGAAAAACTCTTCCTGGGTTGCGTCCTTGTTGGCCAGGAACTGAATATCGTCGATCAGCAGAATGTCGACGTTTCGATAGGTCTGCTTGAAGCTTGCACCCTCGTCATCGCGGATGGAGTTGATGAAGTCGTTGGTGAATTCTTCAGAGTTGACGTAGCGCACGCGGATGCCCTTATAGAGATGGCGCGCGTAATGACCGATGGCGTGCAACAGGTGGGTCTTACCCAGCCCTGAATCTCCGTAGATAAACAGCGGGTTGTATGCCTTGGCCGGAGCTTCGGCTACCGCAACGGCCGCCGCATGCGCAAAGCGGTTTGAAGAACCGATGACAAAAGTGTCAAAGATGTACTTCGGGTTAAGGCGCCCAAACTCCTGCGAGTTCGATGGGGGAGTAGGCTGCGGGGCCGGTTGGGGGCGTGGTCCTGGAGCTTCACTGACAGCTGGTGCCGCCGCCGGGGCAGCGGGAGCCTCCGGCTCGTCGATTTCTAGTTCGTCGGAGAGTGATAGATCAACGCTGACTGCGCAGCGGATGTCGTCTTGAAAAACAGCCCTGAGGGCATCATCAAGTGGTTCACGAAGCTGTGTTTGGAGCATGTCGCGGGTCAGGTCGTTGGGCACCGCGACTAGCAACGTGGTGCCGATTAGTCCCTGAGGCTTCGCCAAGGACACAAAGGCGCGATGCCTGGCCTTAACCCGATCATCATCTTCAATCTTTCGAACTACCTGGCGCCATGAGCTACCAATGCTATTGGTCTCGTCGCTGCTCACTAAGGGCGCCCCGCTTCCGTCGATTAATGCAATCTTGGTCACACAACAGCCTCTCAAAGGGTGCTGCGGATGCTGCTCAAGCGACAACATCATCTCTGATTCTATCCGTCATCCACATGGTTATGCACAGCTCGGTGGAAAAACCGGGTGTTTTGGTTGTGGAAAACCAGTTTTCCCATGAAATCAACTGTTTTTAAGCGTCGTATGACGTGGAGATACGTGCGCAGATGTGAACTTTCTTTCGTTGAGTCCACCAATAATCCACAACTTTGGGGTAGATTATTCACAGGCTAGCCCTGCCCGCTGAGACGGGGAGCTCAGCAGGTGCGCTAATTTGACCTGTCGCGCAGTTTTTTCTATTGTTATTTAGTCCTATGTGTGCGTTTTGCGACCTGCTCAGTACTCGAAGAGCCCGCGGAACCTCGCGTTTTTCAAAAATAAATGTGCGCCATCACGTTGTTATTCAGCTAGCTGACAACGGGTAGAGCGCATAACTAATCGTCTTGGAGTATCACCGTGAGCAAGCGGACTTTTCAGCCAAACAACCGTCGTCGTGCCAAGAAGCACGGTTTCCGTCTTCGTATGCGTACCCGCGCTGGCCGTGCCATCCTGTCGGCACGCCGTGGCAAGGGCCGCACCGAGCTGTCCGCATAAATTTGCGACACAGCTCTTGGCGACGTAGTTTTCTTGGACTCGGCTAAGAGTCAAGAAAACCCATGTTGCCAAAGAATCAGCGACTGCGCCTAGCGCAGGACCTTACAGCTACTGTACGTTCCGGTGTCCGAAGCGGACGCCGGAACGTCGTGCTATATGCACGCCCTCGAGCAGATGATGAATCGGGAGACAGGTTTGGATTTATTGTGTCCAAGGCTGTAGGTATTGCCGTTAAAAGGAACCTTGCAAAACGGAGGATGCGCGAAATCGCTCATGAACTTCGACGTGCGGATGGAAATCTGGACATCGTGGTCCGTGCCCTGCCAGGAGCAGCGGAAGCCTCTTGGGAAGAACTCCACGCGCAGGTATCTTCGGCATTTGCCTCAGCGGTCCGAAAGACCGAGGCCCGCTGATGCGTACTGATTCAGCGCCCCGAACCGGTGTGGTGTGGTTTGTTATCGACATTCCACGCAACATCCTGATCGGCCTGCTCAAGCTTTACCGAAAAATCATTTCGCCGTTGTATGGCGATGTATGCAGATATTTCCCCAGCTGTTCTGCCTATGGGCTCGAAGCAGTCACTGAGCACGGTGCCGTAAAAGGTGTCGGGCTAACTGTATGGCGAATCCTCCGGTGCAATCCGTGGTCCCACGGAGGCGTCGACCACGTTCCCAAGGGACCGAGGATTTGGCCTGACGGTAAACTGCCGAGGATCATAGTTCTGAATCATCCTGTGATTCCCGACGATGTAGACGCCGCGGATAGCGGCCGCAAGGAGCGCGACCTCTGATGAACAACTTTCTAGACACGATATTGACTCCGTTCACGTACGCGGTGTCGTGGGTTCTGTGGGCCTTCCACGAACTGTTCTCGCTCATCGGAATGGACCCCAACTCGGGTGTCACTTGGACGCTGTCCATCATCTTCCTGGTGCTGTTGATTCGTACCTTGCTGATCCCGGTCTTCGTCAAGCAGATTAAGTCGCAGCGCGCCATGCAGGCCCTGCAGCCGGACCTCCGGAAGCTGCAGGCAAAGTACAAGGGCAAGACCGACCAAATGTCGCGTCAGGCCATGGTGCAAGAACAGCAGGCACTGTTCAAGAAGCACAAGACCAACCCGCTGTCTTCATGCTTGCCGTTGCTGATCCAGATGCCATTCTTCTTCGCACTGTTCCGAGTGCTGAACAATGCGTCGCACGCAAGTGAAAACAGCCAGTCCGTTGGCGCGCTGTCGGTTGAAAACATCCGCAGCTTCGATGCCGCGACCATCTTTGGCGCTCCGCTGTCTGAAACCTTCCTTGGTACCTTCAACTCGGGGAATACCAACTGGTCCGTTGTCATTGTTGCCGTGATCATGATCCTGGCCATGATCGCTTCGCAGTTCTTCACCCAGCGTCAGCTGATGACCAAAAACATGAGTGCCGAAGCCCTGCAGGGCCCATTCATGCAGCAGCAGAAGATGATGCTCTACATCCTGCCGTTGGTCTTCGGTATTGGTGGCATCAACTTCCCAATCGGTGTGCTGATCTACTGGACCGCTACCAACCTGTGGACCCTCGGCCAGCAGTACTGGGTCATTCATAACAACCCGACTCCAGGTTCGGAAGCAGAGCGCGAACTCAATGCTCGCCGCGCCGCGAAGGGTCTGCCTCCAGTTGGTCAGAAGAAGACCGACGAAACCGAACAGACCGCTATTGAGCAGCCAAAGGGCCAGCGCGAGCAGCCACAGCGTAAGAACCGCCGGAAGAAGAAGTAGCCATGACTGCAGCTGAAAATATCGAAGTGGACAACCTGAAAAACCAGACTGAGTCCGACCAGGAAGTTTTGGATGAGGGCGACGTCGCTGCCGACTACCTCGAAGAGCTTCTGGACATCGCGGACCTCGATGGCGACATCGACATTGAGATCCGCGGTGGACGCACCTACATCTCGATCGTTACCGATGAAGAGGGCGCGGATCTCAGCAGCCTGGTCGGTGCCGATGGAGAGGTTCTTGACGCACTTCAGGAACTGACTCGTTTAGTGGTTCTCAACGCCACTGGTGAGCGCTCGAGGCTTGTCCTGGACATCGCTGGCTACCGTTCGGATCGTGCAGAACAACTGCGTGAGATCGCCGAGGAAGCTATTCAAAAGGCACGCGAGACCGGTGAGGATGTTCACCTGAAACCAATGAGCGCTTACGAGCGTAAGTTGGTCCATGATGTCATCGCCGACGCCGGACTGCACTCCGAGTCCGAGGGCGAGTCAGGCCGTCGACACATTGTTGTTTCGACGCTGGACAACTAAGCTGCGCTGATCGCAAGCGTACTTGAACAACCAAAGGACCATGCAATGACTGAGGATCTCAGCCTCACCGCCGAAGAGGCACTCGCCGCCGAAAAGATCTTCGGCGATCGACTTGATCTTGCCAAGCGCTACGTCGATCACCTGGCGACTTCGGGTATTGAACGTGGACTGCTCGGCCCGCGTGAGGTTCCGCGTCTATGGTCGCGCCATGTGCTGAATTGCGCAGTCATCGAGTCGGTTATGGAGCAGGACGCCGAGGTGGCCGACGTAGGCTCCGGTGCGGGCCTCCCAGGGCTCTGCCTGGCCATTGCCCGTCCGGACCTGAACTTGACGCTTATCGAGCCTCTGGAGCGCCGCTGCATCTGGCTCTCAGAGGTTATCGATGACCTCGGGCTCACGAATGTCACTGTGATGCGTGGGCGCGCGGAACAGATGGTTGATGTCGTCAATGCCCGGTACGTCACTGCACGTGCCGTCTCAGCGCTGACCAACCTAGCCGGGCTGACGATCCCGTTGTTGCATGGTGAAGGGGAGCTCATCGCCATCAAGGGGCGTTCGGCTGCCGAAGAAATCGATAAAGCTTCAAAGGCGATCCGCAAGCTCGGGGGCAAAAAAACCGAGGTATTGGTGATCGGTGAAGGACTGCTGAACGAACCTACTACGGTGGTTCGTATCAAGGTTGGCTAGCCCAACACGTTAGGCTTAAAGCAGCTTTAGTTGCGACAACCACTGAAAGTTGATTGCAAACGTAAAGACTTGTTTTGAATGTTTCACGTGAAACATTGTCGATGACAGTCAGAAATTGCGACTGCATCATTTCATGAGGAGGAGATTCACCTTGTCTAAGACCAAGGATTCGTCGAGCAGTGTTTTTGACTTCAACGACTCTTCCTCGCCGTTAGCCAGCCAGCTGGCGAGCGAACATCGTCGACGCGAAGCTTTGGAGGCCCGTAAGGTGCCTAAGCCTGACAAGACCCGTTATTTCACGATCTCAAACCAAAAAGGTGGAGTCGGCAAGACGACAACCACCGTCAACCTAGCCGCGGCCTTGGCCAAGGGTGGTTTGAACGTCCTGGTGATCGATATTGACCCTCAGGGAAATGCTTCGACCGCATTGGGCATCGAACACCATGCCGAAGTTGACAGCATCTACGACGTACTCATTAATGATGTCGCCTTGGTTGATGTTGTTGCCACTTGTCCAGACCTTCCATCGTTGCAGGTTGCTCCGGCAACAATTCACCTCGCTGGTGCTGAAATTGAGTTGGTTTCGCTCGTAGCCAGGGAGCAACGACTGCAGCGTGCACTTGATGACTATGCGCGAACTCGTCAGCGTCTGGGCCAGCCGCGGCTGGACTACGTATTTATCGATTGCCCGCCCAGCTTGGGTCTGCTGACCGTTAATGCATTCGTTGCCGCTAGGGAAGTGCTCATTCCTATCCAGTGTGAGTACTATGCACTCGAGGGACTTAGCCAGTTGCTGAAGAACATTGAAATGATTCAGAAGCATCTAAATTCCCGTTTGACCGTTTCCACGATCTTGTTGACGATGTATGACGGTCGAACGAACCTGGCCGCTCAAGTGGCCAATGAGGTCCGCGAGCATTTTCCGGAGCAGGTGCTTGGTGCAGTGATTCCTCGATCGGTACGCATTTCAGAAGCGCCCAGTTACCAGCAGACGGTAATTACCTACGATCCAAACTCTACTGGTGCCCTTTCCTACTCGGAGGCGGCTCAGGAAATTGCCGAACGTGGTGTTAAGGGCTAAGGGAAAGCCGATCAGAAGCTGGAAGCAGGAAAACTCCTGCTTCTAGTTGTTTAACGGTAGTTTATTGCACGGCGTTGGCGCGTGACGGAAACGTGCGTTCAACTAAGGGAGTACGTCCCAACTCCTATGCCAGCTAACAGTAGACTAGTCATGGGCTGAGATTCGGGTTGAAAGGGCGTGCGATAAATGGTTGAGAAAAAACGTGGCTTGGGTAGGGGACTGGGTGCGCTGATTTCAAGCTCACCCGTATCGGCTGCACCGGATGAGAAGGAAGATGTTTCACGTGAAACATCTGCGCCTGAAGCGGTTGCACCTCCTAAAGCTAAACCAGCACGACCCGTGGATATGTTTTTCGAACCCGGTCGAAAATCATCTTCTTCAACTGCATCAAGTACAACACCACGCCCTGCAAAGAAAACTCGGGCCACGATGCCGGGACTTACTTCCACCGTTGCTCCAACTAAGCCGAAGGCCGTGGAGCCTCAACCTGTTCAAGTAGAGGTTGAAGTGGAAGCGGATGGGCTTATCGAGGTTCCTGGCGCTCGTTTCGCTGAACTTGATGTCAAATCGATTCATCCGAATCGGAAGCAGCCGCGAACCAATTTCGACCAGGATCACATGGATGAACTGGTCCATTCCATCCGAGAAATTGGGCTCTTGCAACCGATTGTGGTTCGCCCATCGAGGGAAGATGACGAGGCGCCTTATGAGCTCGTCATGGGTGAACGCCGTTGGCGTGCGACCCAGGAAGCCGGCCTTTCAAAAATCCCGGCGATCATTCGTGATACGCAAGATACCGACCTCCTTCGAGATGCACTTCTTGAAAACCTTCATCGTTCACAACTTAATCCGCTAGAAGAAGCCGCTGCCTACGCGCAGCTACTGGAAGAGTTCAACTGTACCCAAGAGGTACTTTCCGATCGTATCGGACGGTCACGCTCACAGATTTCAAACACTATCCGCCTTCTGAAACTCCCTGCATTGGTGCAGCGCAGAGTTGCTGCTGGAGTTCTCTCAGCGGGTCACGCAAGGGCACTGCTTGGGCTTTCCAACAATGAGGCCATTGAGCAGTTGGCTCAGAGAATTATTAGTGAGGGCCTGTCCGTACGAGCCACCGAAGAGGCTGTGGCTCTGAGTGGAGATAAGCCTAAACCCAAGGGGCGCAAGGTTCGTGAAACCCAGCGCAACGAACGACTGGATTTCATTGCGACCTCCCTGGCAGACAGGCTAGATACAAACGTCAAGATCCAGCTAGGCAGTCGCAAGGGGAAGGTGAGCATCGAGTTCGCTTCCGTAGAAGACCTCAATCGAATCATGGAAGTTCTTGATCCGAAGGTAAATCCCTAAACACTGACAGGGGAGAGGGTGCATGTTTCACGTGAAACATGCACCCTCTTCGCATGAGCGGTGGCAGTATCTAAGCCAGTGGCAGCGGGCGAGGCTGTTGATGAACCACCATTGAGTGCAAACTGAAATGGCGACCATGGAACCACGCAAGGTTTGGAGAGGGACGCCTTGATTCATCTGCTATCGTGATCGTTCCACGAAAGCAGGGCATAGGGTCTGTCGGCGCGTAGCACCCGTATGGTCAACGCTCCCGGTAATCGGGGCGAAAGAGAATAGCTACTCGACGACGCGGTTTTCTCTCACGGTTTGTCAATGACAGGCTATCTACACGGTCCTGCTGCTGGCTCCTAACGAACGTGGATAATGCCCGCAGCAACTAAATACAAGCCTGCTCACGGTCAGCAACGGGGTCCACTGTCGGACAACTGAATCGCCACGCACGGCAAACAACAAGTGTCCCCTGACTCAATAATCACACAACCTCCCGCCACTAGAGCAAAGCCACAGGATGAGCGCTGACAGGTAAAGATGGAACCCCGTTCATCGCATGACCAAGCGAGAAAACCCGCGCTGCAGCACATTTGATGGTTGCTCGCATGGCCCCGTCGCCAAGCACGCCAAGGCCTGAGATGAAAGAGACCTCAACGGACCTAGGCAAGACCCTGCTGCGAAGAATATGTCGACAGTGCCCACGAACTGATAGTTAGCGTTCCTCGGCATCTGACCACTCCACACGATGCGTCATGGTAGACGCAAAAATGGATCATCTGGCGGACCGTCCAGGTCTGTAGCTTCAATACGCTCCCGGGTTCGGCTGGGCCAATGGCGGGACGAAAATCGGTTTATTCGTAGCATTGCTAGTCTGATTGCGACTCTTCCCGGTCACCGATTTGCACGGCCGGCAAAGAGCTGCCATGAATACGGCACTGGCCCTCACGTTGGTGGCATGCAAATCTTTGAAGCGCCCGGAGTGCTGTGCAAGCCTGTGGGCAACTCACTGCGCCATTCACCCTGAAGGGGCGCTGAGTGGCCGTGGAAGCGCCTGAGGACGATGGGTTGCCACGGAATTGGTCAATGTTGTAAGCGGAGCCATAGCGACCGTTGACGACAGTTTTGAGTGAGGTCAGTATGGTTTCGAAGTGGACCTTGATGAACACTTACAGGAGCGCACGTTCCCTCGTCCCGGGAATTCACTGTGCCAGACAGTCTGGGCAGACGCGGTGGGGGGAGAGTCTCCGAACAATACTGATTCTCCTATTTAGCAGAGATTAATTGGGTCATGTTTAGCGGGTCAGTTCGAGTGGATTCCTCTAAGAAATACGTCCAGGGATCCCGTCAGTGAAATTTGCGCGATTCAATCAGAAATTTGGAGGTCAGATCTCCGGGGGTGAAAAACCAAAGCCAGGCATCTATTGGACCAGCATTTCGGCCAGATCACCGCCGAGCCAGTCACCCATTTGATAGATAACGTGGCGGTGAAGATAAAACCGTATGCTGGTGAAACGATCTGGTGTGGTCCGCCTGAACAGGCCTCAGTATTGCCACGCAGAGTCATTTTTTGGCATCATTACTCATTGCCCGGTCAGTGGAGAAGCGGTGCTGTCCGCGCACGTGTTGGCCGAGGCGGGCAGTACGTTGACGGAGTTCTCTGATAGGGCGGACTGCTGTCGTTGCCAGGGTTCCTCCTACTGAGAATTTTGGCAGTAGGCAGTTTTGTTGGGCATCAGTCGGCGGGAGTCCCTGACTATTGTTAGCTACCAAACCAATAGAGTACCGAGTCGGAATCACGAACGGCTTTTGAACGACGGAAAAATTCATCGGGCATCAGAGACAAAACCGTATCAAGGCAAGAATGTCAGTTGTGGTCTCCAGCCATCTCTGGAAATTCGTCGTTTCACTCGGTTGCCGGGCCCCCGGCATCTAGCGAAGGGTTGCGTCAATGTGCAGTTCTCTAGATAGTCGCCTTCATTGTCGAGCAGGCCAAAGATGCACTCGGCGGTGCGTCGTTGTCTGAAAGAGAGAGTTCCTCGACTTCCCGCGACCAGCACAAAATGGTGGCGTCGTGAGCGGCGACCTCTACCTGAAATGATCGGGATGTCGGAACTTACACGCAATCGCCCTGCCTGGAGGACGCTAAGCAGTTCTTGGTGGGACACGGGCATCTCCACTTTCATGAGTGGACCTTCCCGACGCAGAGCAAATAGGGTTTTGTGTTCTGCATCGTTTGGAAACTTAGTGGCACATTGATGAGACCAAGTCTTTTTTAGTGTGCTTGCCAGCTGGCTGGTGGTTCCTTCTGCCTGCGCGGGGAACCGGTTCAGCGGCTCGAGTTCGTGGTAGATCGCGACGCCATTCATCAAACAAACTCCGCCGCTTCTCGGGTCACCTTCACTCAGGGAATGGCACCCAAGGGGCCTACGGTGACTTGAATAGCCAGGGAAGACATCGTCGTACAGCGACGACATGTTTCATCAAGCCAATACCTCCGGGAACATGCGTATGCTGCCTCAGATGAAGACTTCCGCGAAATAGAGAACTCATGGTGCTGCCATCCTCACTTGCAAGGCCGGAGAACTGGAGTTCAAAACTGGTAATCGTTCAAGCCTTCCGGCGAGCTTCATGGATCTGCTCGGACTAAGTCATGACACGAATAGGTAGCTAGCGCTAGCAGCGTGGATCACGCTGACTATGAGGACACGTTCAGAAACCGTTAAATGCCACCGGGATGCGGAACCAAAGGCAGCCGATACTAGACGTTCCTGCTCCACAAGCCTGCTGTAGACGGTGCTTAGTTCGACACCACTGTTGACGATGACAAGGATCAGAAGCACCAACTGCCTCACTGGCCAATGCGTGAGTAGCCGTCAGGAGGATTGAAACCATGCACGTCAATACTCCCTTGTTCGCTGTCGTGCTGACGCCCAGGTGAAGTGCCTGCCACAAGAGATGGCAAAACAAGACTCGGGGGGAGTGGGTAATCTGCGAGATGGTTTCAAATGGCAATATTGGTGTCTCTAGTAGCACCGAACCTTCACCTGTTAAATCCCCATACTTGAAACCATCAGTCCACGTACCCGGTGTGTAATCTCGGGCCATCGAATCCACATACCGTGTACTGCCTGCGGGTAGTCCATTTGTGATCCTCTGGTCAATGGCATCGTCACAGCCGTTGAACGTCATGCGATCTCAAGGAGACCGCGATGGCAGGCTACCGAGTCATTGTGCCGATACGGATCCAAGGACGCAGCTATGCCCAGATCACCGCAACCCAGCAATACGATCGACGAGAACGATACGTAAGAGTGCTTACGTAATTGCCTGGGTGACCTTCTCAATGAATCAGAGACGCTCGAGCAGGTTCTAGAGAACTCAATTGCTCTAGGAAGCCGTGTAAGCGCACTAGGTGCGCAGCCTGAAGCTGTGGATCTTATCGATACACTGCGAGCCTGAGACAGAACAGCGTTTGAAGACGGATTCGTAACTGCTCTAATGCAGCATGTTTGCCATGAAGAGTACTGTTCCGGCAGTAATCAGACATAACGCAGGAATCCCGAGCCATCTGGTCAGTTTCACGACTTCGTTGGTATTAGGTCGCGACTGGCCAATAATGCTGGCACTAAGAAATAATCCTGCTCCAGCAAGCATGCAGATAATCCCATACAACACGTAAGTCGTCATGAGGTTAGGCCACCTCCACTAGTTCGATCTTTTTATCCTTTGCTGCTTGCTTCGAGGGGGAAGCGATATGAGCGGTATAGGCAAAGAACAGTCCAGAGAAAAATACGGTGAATATCCCAAGAGACTGACAAGCTAACGAGGCAGGAGGTTCAGCAAGCATCCAAGGCATAAACGTAATGAGAGAACCTAGAATCAGCCCAAACGCAGTGAACTTTACATATGGCTTTTTCATAGTGTCTCCTAACAAATTTTGCTATCGATATAAGCCTCGAGAGCTGAAAAGGAGCCAGCTACCGCTGCTAGCCCGCCGAGTTGTGCTCCAGATAGAGCAACCCCTCCGATTACAACGCTTCCACCGCCGGTGGCAACTGCCGCCGCTGGCAGGGCAACGGCACCGATACCGAAGAGAACCGCTGCTAGCGAAGTAGCGCACCAAGAAGCTGCTGCAGGGAAGCAACTGAAGAATTTCCAACGGTAGAAAAATTCAACTGACCATTATTACTGGTGATCTTGAATTCTTGGCCGGTCGGCGACGAGTACGTGAAAGATTCACCATCTTTTAAAGATTGCATCTTCTCGGCTAAGCGAGTGATTTCTGACTGCTCGGACACGCTTGCAGTAGTTTGCCCAGAAGAACTGATAGTTGGTACTGCATTCGCTGGCATGCTCATTGTCGTAATAAGCGCAGCTGAAGCAGTAAAAGCAACTGATGAAGAGATGAACTTACCGAATGACATGTATGTATATAGCCCATCTAACGAGTTTAACTCTTACAAAGACCTTACACTTCATCAAGATTGGTTGTAAATCATACTTTCGTAGGAGGGCAAGGCCCGCAGTTGAAGAGCCCGCAAAGCGATCTCACACGTGCATGCGATCGACGGTTCAGTGGGCCAAAACTCTCAGTACGAAGCACACTAACCGATCCGGAGCTTATCTATAGGAAACATCTGATTTGGCTTCGCTGAGTACCTCGACTGGTATTTCAGAATCATGCTCGTCCGAATGCCTGGGCGACTCTCTCGTCGACTCGGCGACGCTAGACGCATTTGCGTGGTGCTGGATAGGGCATTGGATCATTTACCCTGGAAAGTCTGCCTTGTGAGCTTGAAGCGCGTCCTGTGGCCACCCCGTGAGCTTATGAACGCGCTGCGAGAGTTGATATTCCTTGAGATCGTTCTCGTCGGTGCGCGCCAGTACTTGCGAGATCCGCCCTCGGGTGACGCCTGCAGCGTCTGTGATCAACGAGGGTGGAAGTTCACCCGGGGCAGATTGACGTTCAGCTTGCTCTAGAAGCCCGCGATCTCCGCGGCCGACGAAGTGAATGTTCGATGGTTTGAGAGCTGATATCGCGGTTCAGAGCCACCCGTTATTGCAGATCTGAGCCACCCAGTATTCCCCGTCAGAGCCACCGCACGGCGTACCCGGAACGCCACCGAGTTTCGTTTCTTGGGTCTGGCCGAATGGTGCGCCGACCTGGCACCTTTTCAACCGCAAGCAAGCCGCGGACGAATGCATGGCTTCACCACTGCTTTTGGTCACCACGAGCGATGCTGCAGGTACAGCGGTCCCGTCCGTGTCAACGCCGACCGGCGACATTAGACTCACCTCCTGCTGCAGCGGACCAAGGTCAATGACCTTTACGAAGACGGTACCTGAAGTGCCGGTTGCGGCCAACGGGTTCCAGGCCAGTGGGCCAAGGCGCTCCTGGCGTATTCGGTCTGCAGTCTGGTGGAAGCGATAGCCTGTTCCTCATCGCCGGCGATACGGCTCAGTTGAGTCTTCGCTTCCTCACGCTTACCGTAGCCAGGACTGTCGTTGCCGATGCGCAGAAAAAGCTCGTTCGACTTCTTGTATCTTTCTCTGCTGCGCGTCGTGGCAAAGCCACTGCGGAAGATCCGAAGGCTTACCGTGCTGAAACCTCTGTCTATTCGTTCCGATACCACTCTGGTCTACAGGCATTAGTTCGTTTCTCTTGCTGTTGGAGCGGCTGCCCGTCTCACTCGCAGGCGCGTGTTTGTCGAGATACGTGTGGAGTGGCTCAGACGAACAATATTGGGTGGCTCTGGAGGGGAATAACGTTGTTTCCAGCGGGTGGCTCTGAACCGTAATATTGGTGGCTCTCAACGAGTCCAATATTCAGACGCCAAATATTTCGTTTGAGCGCAACCCGATATTCCCAGGCAGAGCCACTAAATATTCTCGTTCAGAGCCACCGCCAAAGTTGTCCACTTCGAATACCGAGCATTCTGCCTGAGGCTGGCTCTGTGCCCTAGGTACATCGAGCCGGTACCAGCTCAAGAGGCAGCCTCAATCAATGGCTCGAGGAAACTCCAGTGAGAGCCTGCACTCACCTCGCCGGGTGCCTCAGTTGGGGTATGCCCGTCCGTATCAGCGTCGAACCTGGCCCCGCGCTCGATCCCGTCAAGAGGATGCGTCACCCCGAAGGGCAACGACCTTGCGATGACGGTACAGGAGGTGTCGGTCGCAGCCCGTAACGGCAATTCCAGTGACTTCAGATCTCTTCCGGCGTATGCGGCCTGCAGGAACGTCTAGGTCTGTCCGCAACTGTTTCACCAACGGCGGTGGCTGATCCGGTGTCTCAACGTGCTCTCACGGTTCGGTAGCCAACGGGAGCTAGTACCTGCGAGCCTGTGCCCGCTCACCAGATGCTTCGACCAGTTCGCACACAGTTCGTTGAATGTCGTTGTGGGTAGGGGAGCGCAGCCACGTGCACTGCATGTCTCGGCTGGCGTTGCTGACCTCTGACGGTGTTTCGTTTTGGGTTCGTTTCCGACTACTAAAGTCGCGGCTTCTCAGCGCATTGGAATGCTTTCTTTGCTGCTCGGAGTACGTGTGAGGTGGCTCTGACGGAGAATATCGGGTGGCTCTGAACCGCAATATTGCTGGAGCTCAGAGAGTCTGAAATTTACTCCACGTTCTGATAATCGATGCGACCCAGGCCAGGTAGCAAACGCGCGCCATCATCTTTTGATGCCGTGAAAATGATCGTGATGTCCATCGGCGCTTCGAAAGAACTCCCTTCGTCTTGTTGCGTATCGAGCAGCTCGATTCACATCGGATACGGATATCGCTGATGAGTAGGATTCGACAGCACACTCAACGGTTAGAACCTCCTGAGCGTCCGACTGGGACTGCTATGAATTTTTGCCTTGCCGCGGCATACAGATCCAGCTCAGCTCATAGCTTTGGTGTGAGGCCAAGGCCTCGAGGTGGAGGTGGTTAGAAACCTCAGCCACATGAGTCACGCTCAAACAGAAACTCTGCCCTGTCATTTTGCACGTAGGTTCTGGGTTCCCGCCCAGTTCGAAAATGCGGCTGCGGTGTGGCATCAGATCCTGGGGGATAGGCCATCGCTGACGTCGTCGCGCCAGCTGGTGAACCAAACAGGCTCATTAGAGATCCTAGAATCCGCTATTTCCAATGTGGTGAGTAATGGTGATCCTTTGCGTACGCGTGAATGTCATCCTCTTGGTGCTGATCAACTGTCAGCGGCGACGACAACCTGGACTCTCAATGGAGCCTCATCATGTTAGGCAACTGAAATGCTCAACCCAAGAATGCAATGGCAACTTGGCCATCTTGGAGATTGCCAGCTGTTGCCAACGATGGGCTGCGCAACCGAGACCATAGCCAAGCGGTAGCCTCCACGTCGTATGTCGACAATTACTAGTCGCACTTTCCTAGCGGTGGATTACGTCCCAACCGGCATGATGAGGGTCGTAGCTTTGGCCCCTGAAGTAACTATTCTTGAGCTGCGCCAGGTATGTCGTTCAAGTACTAAGGCACACGGTTCTAGATGTGAGGACCTAAACCGATGACTATGGTCGGCAGAGAGGTCATCTGCTTGTCGGCGGATGTTGAAAAGTGAACACTTTCGGAACCCGAAAAATGAACAGTTAAGAGCAGTCTAAACCTGCCGCTGCTCCGCCGCTACCGACGGCAAAGTCTCAAACGACTGCTCCTTCAAACGGTACGAACTACCTTTCAAAGCGAAGACTTCCGCATGATGAACAATCCGATCGATCATCGCCGCCGCCACCACCTGATCCCCAAACACTGTGCCCCATCCCGAGAACGGCAAATTGCTGGTCAGGATCAACGAACACTGCTCATAACGGGACGAGACCAACTGGAAGAACAAGTTCACCGCTTCCTGCTCGAAGGGCAGATATCCGACCTCGTCAACAATGATCAGCCCATACCTTCGAAGCCTGACCAATTCAGCAGGCAACCGATCCGAATTGTGAGCCTAGCTCAGCCGCTGCACCCATCCCACCGCGGTATCGAAAAGCACCCGATGCCCAGTCTTCGCCGCCGCGATGCCCAAGGCGATGGCCAAATGCGTCTTACCGGTCCCCGGAGGGCCGAGCAACACGATGTTGCGTCCTTCGTGCAAATACGTGCCGCGGGCAAGCCCCAGAATCTGATCCCGCACCGCCGGTTGCATGGCCCAGTCAAACTCATCCAGCGTCTTGGACGCCCCGAACCCTGCGGCCCGTATCCGGTGTCTCGCCCCGGACGCGTTGCGGGCCACGACTTCCTGCTCGAGCACTGCCGCGAGGTATTCTTCGTGAGTCCAACCGCTGGTTCTGGCCTGTTCGGCAATCCTGGCGTAGGACTGGGCAATCCTCGGTACCTCCGACGACAAGGGCGATTCTGCTGGAGAATGCGAGTAGGAACTTTGAACATGAATCCGATTAGCTGTGACCTCCGAATAGCTAACCGTACGCGAGGTGCCGTAGGTATGACGTACTGAGTTCACGATGGGGGAGGGAAACGAACATTCCCATGCCCGCAATAGCTATAGGTGAGCGTGGTTCGGCGCAGAAAATTTTACAAGGCACTCGGTGAAATCATTGGTGAGTGCAGATCCTAGTAACGTCTTAGAAATTGTGCCTACGTCCTCAGACGCTGATCGCGCGAATCCATGAAGGTGCTGCCTAGGGGAGAACCCAGGATGACATTTGGGGGTTTCGAAATGCAGAATCGCAAACACACGAGACAACGTGGCCAGTGGGCTCTGGGGTCGTTGCTCGCGCGGCTGGTGCGAATCGTCCTCTTACATGACTGTGGAGTGCCACTGTAGTTGCTTGAACGATCCTGGTTCATCGGGCTGGTCGGCAGGCATAGGCGCGCACCGGGGGAGCGGCTTCAAATAACCTGCCAAGTTTGAAGACGACATCGCGTTCCAGTTCATTGCCCGGGACTATCTGATCCTCGTCATGAAGGTAGCTGACTGGAATCCAGTGGGGCTGTGGAGAGCGGCCACACGAGAGGCCGCGCAAAGACTACCCGAGCGCTTTGAGCGGTTGTTTCAGCCGAGTCCGATGTTTTGGATAGTTCTAGCTACTCGACGTGTGGTCCAACATGCTTGATGACACCGCGCAATCCACTTGTCTCCACATGGATTCGTCGGCGCCCAAGGGATGAGCCTGACATCGGTTTCTGCTCTCGCCTAAGGTCGTAGGAAGCTCTGATCTGCTGTGGCTTTCGAGGACAACTTTGAGGCGGGAAGCTTCCCAGTTCACTGGTTCTGTTGTGTCGTGATGTTTCACGTGAAACACGAAAAGCGCCTGAGCGCTCGAAGCATGCGGCACTCGAGGGGCTACGCGTGAACCTGTGCTGATGTTTCACGTGAAACATGAAGGCCGCCAGGATGCTCGAAGTCTATGGTTTTCAGGGGGGACTGCGCATGAACCTGCATTGATGTTTCACGTGAAACATTGCGACTTCTGAATCGTGGAACCCTGCTGCATGTTTCACGTGAAACAACGACCGTTGACCATAAGCCGTCGTCATGAGACCTGCATTTAGAACCCAAGCATCCGGCGTTACCGGACCCTAGTTCGAGAAACGGGGAGAGAGGATATTTTTGCCCACGTGCGCTTGGAGTCGCCAGCGATGGGGTAGAACTATGGGTGCCCTGAGATGAAACGTGTCGACATGAAGCTCTGGACCGTCGCACTAACTGGCATCCGAACCGGACTTATCCCTGGCTGGAGTCGCGAACACGAGGACACCGAGAGGCTCCTCGGGGGAATGGGCCGACTCCAAACGCCGAGTAGCGCCTGCTGGAAGCGAGTTCGACTTTCCAGCGTAGCGAGCAGCGCCCCTGATCTTATAGGCCTTATGACGAGTTCGTGATCCCAGAATATTTCCATACGCCAGTGAGTGCAGGACAACTTTTTGTTTCGGAGCAACGACTCGACTGCTCCGTAGTTTTCGTTTCACTGGCATTCCTGCACCCTTCTGGGACGCGACTGAAACCGCGAAGAACTACACCAAGGGCCAAGCGTAGCCCGTTGGCTCAACCTACGGATCTTCCACGCAGGAACAATGAGCTGTCATGATGTTATGAGACACGCGTTAGTAGGAGAATGAGTGCATGTCCAAACGTCAGAAGTTCACCCCGCAGTTCCGTGCAGAAGCAAT
>NZ_JBIUXY010000012.1:0-118531 GCF_044744225.1 Glutamicibacter sp. NPDC087344
GGAAGCTAAGGCCCATTGCGCCGATGGTACTGCACTCGTGAGGGTGTGGGAGAGTAGGTCACCGCCGGACTTAACTTGATAGATGGGGGAGGGGTCCTAACACACAGTGTGTGTTGGGGCCCTTCTTCTGTTTAACCCGCAGGGTGGGGATGGGGTAGCGTGTGCTACCCCACTTTTCTGTTTAAGCTCTTTCTCAAAAGAAGCAACATGTCTTGCTAGGTTTGTCCGCGGAGCTATCTGACCGCGTAGCGTAGAGACTATGGATACGCTTTTTTACGCGCACCGAGGCAGCTCCCACAAATATTCTGAGAACACTCGTGCCGCTTACCTGCAGGCAATGGATGAGGGGGCCGATGGCATTGAATGCGATGTCCATCTGACCAAGGACGGAATTGTTGTCTGTCATCATGACCCGACCGTAGACCGTACCTCGGATACAACGGGGCTGGTCTCGGATCTCACCCTGTCCGAAATGAAGGCCATGGACTTCACCGGGGTGGTGCCGAGCCTCATTCCTGAAGACTACGGTCAAGAAAACGAGCAGCTTTTGAGCCTGACCGAGCTATTCGAGATTCTGGAAGCTCGTGCTCAGCCCATTGGGTTGGCCATTGAGATCAAGCACCCAAGCCCCTTTGGACACCTCCTGGAAGACGGTGTCCTTAAAGTCCTGGCCGACAATTATTTTGATCCAGCCACCGGGACTGCCGGAAGCACAGGACAGATTGCAGTGACTTTGATGAGCTTTGAGCCGGAGTCGCTGCGTTACCTTTCGCGTACCGTCGACAAAGCGTTGTTATGCCAGCTGATTACCGAAGTTGATGCCGCTTGGGTGGACGAGCTTGTCTCGACGGGGCAAATCGGACGGGCCGCGGTGTACGAAGTCCTTTACCGTTCGGTGGCTGAGGGAATCGAATTCATCAATGCCGGTGGCGCCGGTATTGTTGGCCCTGGAGTCGCCTGGACCCGCGCCAACGAGAAGTTAGTGCGTGAATGGCTCGAGCGCGGTTTAGCCGCCAGAATTTGGACGGTTGACCGTCCTGCCGACGCCCAATATTTGGTTAATCTGGGAGTAGGGCAGTTGACGAGTAATCGACCGGCAGAACTTCGCAGGGAATTGGAACAGAACTAAAAATATGAGTACGGCCTTAACGCAAGAAAACCTCTATCTTCAGAACACCTATGTCTTCGAAACGCCAGCGCAGGTGATCGCCAGCGGCGCCGATGACGACGGTTCGTGGATTGCCCTGAGCCCAAACATTTTTCATCCCCGCGGCGGTGGGCAACCGGAGGATTCAGGAACCGTCGATGGGCATCCGGTCAGTGTCTCTCGAGACGCCGATGGGCTGGTGATTCTTCATGGCGCCCCGCAGCTGCCGGTCGGGGCTCAGGTCCAAAGCGCCATCGTCAAAGAACTACGCCTGGCGCATGCCGCGTTGCACACCGCCGGGCACGTCCTGGGATTTGCCGGGGAGGATCGCGGCTGGCAGCACAAGGGGCATTCGCACTTCCCCGGTCAGTCGCGCCTGGACTTCGATCCGGCTAGCGTGGATATGCCGTTGAATGGTGAAACCGAACGCGAAGCGGCCAAAGTGTGGCTGCAGGAACGTGTCAACGAGTTGCTGGCCGGTGGTGGCAACATCACCACAACCATGAACGCTGAGGGCCTGCGTACCGTACACATCGAGGGAATCAATGCCGAACCCTGTGGTGGTACCCACGTTTCTCACGTGGACCAGCTGGTGGACGTGATCATTGTCGAGGCAAAGGTCAAACGAGGCGTTTACAAAATCCGCTACGACGCACACCATCGTGACTAAGTGGCTTACCCCAGCGACGAAGATGGGTTTGTCCATTGCGATCGCGACGGGGCTTTACGGAATCTCATTTGGCGCGCTGTCGGTAGCCGCGGGGCTGAACCTGTGGCAGACCATCGCCCTGAGCGCGCTGATGTTCACCGGTGGCTCGCAGTTTGCCTTCATCGGGGTGATCTCCGGCGGCGGTGCTGGTTCGGCGGCTTTCTCCGCGGCTTCCCTGCTGGGTATTCGAAATGCCGTGTACGGCATGCAGATCAAACAGACCCTGCGCCCGCGGGTGAAGCAGGTGCCGTGGATGGCTCAACTGACCATCGACGAATCGACGGCAGTGAGCCTTGGGCAGGTTGATGCGCAAGAAAAACGCCGCGGCTTCTTCAGCGCGGGTGTGGGGATCTATATCCTGTGGAACGTATTCACCGTTGCTGGCGCATTGCTCGGCGAACGTATGGGGGATCCAGCTGCGTGGGGACTGGATGGAGCCGCCGTCGCCGCATTCGTCGGGCTGCTGTGGCCACGCCTGAAATCGTTGGAGCCCGTGTTGATCGCGTTGGCGGCCGCCGTGGTCACCGCCTGTGCCGTGCCATGGACCAACCCGGGGATGCCGATCCTCATTACGGCCTGCTGTGCCGCGGTGTACGCGTTGCTCACCGGACGCCGGGCCAAACCCGCGACAGAGCACGGACAACTGCAAAACGTAGAGCGGGAGTCTGAATGAGTGAATTAAGCTGGTGGATCCTCGCCGCCTGCCTGAGCGCCTACGCCATCAAACTCTGCGGCTATTTTGTGCCGCGCAAGGTGCTGGATTCTCCGACGATGTCCCATGTCGCCGCGACCCTGACCGTTGCACTCCTGGCCTCACTGGTCACCGTGAACACCTTCACCACTGGTCAAGAACTGGTTATCGATGCGCGGATCGGGGCCTTGGCGGCTGCGATTATTGCGTTGCTGTTTAAAGCTCCGTACCTTGTGGTGGTGATTGCCGGCGCCTTGGCCGCGGTGCTTTTGCGGCTCACCGGGTTGGCCGCCTGAAAATCTCCAGGGCGCCGCAATGCTTTATGAATTACAGGTTCACGGTGAGAGAGTTGAATTCAGGATCGTAAGGGTTCCGGCAGCATCAGGGTTTTGCACTCCCGATGGCTCGGTGTTGCCTGCCCGAGCGCTCAAAATATGGTGCAACTCCGGGAGGCACCTGAGCTTGTGCCCGCCAAACATCTGAAGAAGGAATATCCATGATCGTCGCATTTTCCGTAGCTCCATCAGGTACCGGCAGCAACCCCGACGGGTCGGTACATGACGCCGTCGCCGCGGCGGTGAAGGTCGTTCGCGACTCGGGACTGCCCAACCGGACCTCGAGCATGTTCACCGAGATCGAAGGTGAATGGGACGAAGTCTTCGACGTCGTTAAACGTGCCACCGAGGCGGTCGCGCCGTTTGGTTCGCGAATTTCACTCGTGATCAAGGCAGATATCCGCCCTGGTTTTGAAGGGGAAATCGATGGCAAGCTTGAGCGCTTGGAACACGCCATCGAGGAATCGGGGCAGTAGCCTGTTTTGGCATGCCCTCAGTCGGAGGGCATGCCACCGTCGAAGTGCCCTGGGCTGTCGTTCTCGGAGACGGGATTGTTCCCGATGCGCAGGCGGTAGGCCAAAGAGCTCTCTGAGCTGTTCGGAGTCACCAAGCGCAGAGTCCAGAGATTCTTCGCGGAGGCCGCGAAGAAGGCCGAAGGCAAAGACCTGCCAATGACCCCGTGAAACCCGGCGACGCCAGGAACTTTACCAACCGATAGAAAGAAGCAGAACTATGAAAATACGGATACGTGCAAAACATTGAGACTTTGGAACTGTCGGGTTCTCGATCTGAACCAACAACGGCGGTAGCAACAAAATCGGTGTTGACTATACTTGATGAGGCTGACGCCTGCCACGTTCATAAACGAGACAGGCATCGGTATTCATTTAATGGCAGTCGTCGCTACAAGCCCAGCGCCTCGTATCCGTCTTCTCCGAAGCCACTGCCCTTATGAGCCTTCAAAACTTCAAAAGCTAGGGCTTGGCTACCGACAACCTCCGCGACGAGGCGAATCGCCTCAGCAAGGTCGATGCCACCATTGGCCTGCGCTAACGACAACACAGGAAACAGCTCGATCATCGGCTTGGCCCTGACTACCTGCGGCTCTTGCCCTCGCGCCCTACTCAGCACAGCTCCCAGGACCAAGTTCAGTGCCGCGCGCCGTTCACCGGAGATCTCATTCTGGGCAAGAACGGCTTCGAATGGCACGTCGTCTCGGAACTTGGCACTTAAGATGACAGAGGTCAGCACCCCCCCGCAGTTCTTCCAGATCGCGTTCGAGTTTTTCGATTCTGTGATCGTTCATCGGTGGGTCC
The DNA here is from genome assembly GCF_044744225.1 of Glutamicibacter sp. NPDC087344. Taxonomy (NCBI): domain Bacteria; kingdom Bacillati; phylum Actinomycetota; class Actinomycetes; order Micrococcales; family Micrococcaceae; genus Glutamicibacter; species Glutamicibacter sp. NPDC087344. The sequence continues at coordinate 4,199 of NZ_JBIUXY010000012.1, forward strand.
TTCTTTCGTCGGTGGCTTTAGCGCTCAAAGTAGAATCCACAAGGCTCCTTCTACCGCGGTCGCGATCACTTGGGCGGTACCGTGGCCCAGCGATCCTTTGAGACCGTTATACACGGCAGTGCGCACTTGGTGCGTCATGATGTCGGGGATGTTCGCGACATCGTCGATGACATTGGCAATGTGTCCCGAGTTATTGCGCAGAGCTTTCCGGGCTCCAGCGTCCAGCCAGTCGCCGGCGATGTTGATGATGGTGTTCGCTTCTCCGCGAGCAACAGCACGAGTTAACCGTCGACGCTTTGGCCAGCTGGACGCATGGGAGTATGGTGCCGAACCGTTCGACTGCCCCAGCTGCGGTATTCACCTCAAGCCAATTAGAATTGACAGCATCTTCGCCACTGACTACCGAAAAGAGGCATCCCGTGGATATGCTGGCCTCCGTCTTAGGAGTGACGGCATCGTCAGTCTTCCTGACCATCGTAGGTGCCGGGTTCATCGCAAACCGCACGGTCAGCGGCACGGTACGGCACTACAAGGCCGTCACCGTCATTTTGACGGCGTTTTGGCCACTGGTGCTCCTGTCGTCGTTCTGCGCGGCAGCCCATAGCTTGGACCGCAACCTGTTCTCATCCTTCGTCTCCGTAACCCAGATCGTCATGTCCTGGATCGAATGGAACCGCTACAAGGACGACGACAACTGGTGGAAGGGCCGTGGCAAGAAGCTGGGTCGCGCAATCAAGGGGATGTTCGAGGGCTCGGCGTCCACCTCGCTGACCGGAGGCGTCGCTTAGACATCGCGTTGCGTTGGGGAGGTACGACAGCCTGAGAAGATCTTGCACTGGCGCAACCTCGGGATTCTGAAGCTGCCTGCCGAGAATGTCGAGGTCGCCGGGTTAGTCCCTGCCCTTATTACGGCTTCAGGAGTACTCTGAAATCGAGGAGCCCGGGGCTGTCCACGGCGAAATACACTGCGCCGGCTACCTGCTGATCCTGAAAACCTAAGGGTGTCCACAGGGTCAGTGAGTGCCGGTGCGCAACGCCAAGCTAGCCGCGGGAAAAGGAGACAACGGCCGGTAACGGGCAACGTGAGGAGAAGCTGGAACCATGATTCACCACTTGGCAGACAAAGAGAGTTCCGCGGTAGACGACTACCTGAACTCAGCCCTTGGGCTGGAGATCCCAGAGCTGGAAACCGGCCGGGAACATGCCCACAACGCTGGATTGCCGCACATCGAGGTAAGCGCCGCGCAAGGCAAGTTCTTGCAATTGCTGACCGAGATTTCCGGGGCTACTCGCGTTTTGGAAATTGGGACGCTTGGCGGGTATTCGACCAGCTGGTTGGCCCTCGGTGTTGGCCCGCAGGGCAGCGTAGTTTCCTGCGAGTTCGAACCCCTGCATGCCTCGGTCGCCAGGGAGAACCTGCAAAGAGCCGGGCTCTCCGACCGTGTGGAAATCAAGCTCGGCCCTGCGCAGGGATCACTCGATAAACTGATCAGTACCCGTAGCCCCGCATTCGACCTCATTTTCATCGATGCGGACAAACGGAATAACGTAGCCTATCTGGAGCGTGCCTTGGAGCTTTCTCGTTCCGGAACCGTTCTTGTGCTGGATAACGTCGTCAGGGCCGGCCATGTGCTTGACGACCCGGCGGAACTTGGCCTGCAAGAAGCGGATCTGCGCGGAGTTCAGCAGTCGTTGCGCTGGCTTCGGGACGAACCCCGGGTGTCTGCTACCGCCTTGCAGACCGTTGGTTCCAAGGGATGGGACGGTTTCGCGCTCGCCCGAGTGCTCTAAGTGCGAGGCTAGCCGCGTGAGGAGTCGCGTAAATTCAGAAAATAATTTTCGTCGACTTCCTCATCGGCTCCCGGTTCTTCAAATGGCGGGAACTTCATGATGAGAAGATAAGCCGCGAAGCCGCACAGAAGCCCCACGACGGTGCCGACCAGGATCGCGTACGTGGTGCCGCGTAAGAGTCCGCCAACTGCGGGGCCAATCATCATGGGCACCACGTAGTAGTAGGACCGTGAGGTGGTTGGTCCCCAGAATTTTTCGATCTTGGCCAAGGTGCTGAACCCGATCACCAAAACCAAGCTGCCTAAGAGGATGACCCAAAAACTGGGTGAGAGACTGATGATGAGAGTCAGGCTGGCAATAACGCCACCAGTCAGTAGTGCAAACGACTGATTTCGACGCACCGGCTGGCTCCTTCCTTCCATTAGCTCTATTTACCTATCAATCATTTCAAAGACAGGAGATGCTCGCAATCGTACTTAAGTAGGAGGGTGGTGCGTTCCGGGGCTCCACCGCCACCCTGCCGTAGGGTTGATAATGTGCCAGAACTGAAAGATTATCGAATCCGCGCAGCCACTGCCGCGGACGTGCGGCCGGCTTTGGAAATGAAGCTGATTGCTTGGAAAGAAAGTTACGCCGAATTCCGCGGCGCTGACTTTTTCACTTTCCATGAGCGACAAATCGACGCTCAGGTTGCCTGGTGGGAACGCGGTTTAGCCAGTGGTGCCCAGTTTTTTATTGCGCAGGACCCTGCCGGGCGGATCATCGGTCTGGCTGGTGGAACCCCGGTGGTGGAAGAAGATCAAGACGCTGGGGTCGACATTGAACTGGGGATGCTCTACATCCTGGCCGAATACTACGGCACCGGTTTGGGTGCCCACCTGCTTCAGGTGGTGCTGAACCAACGCCCGGCATTGGTCTGGGTGCTGCAGGGCAACCAGCGCGCCATAACCTTCTACCGCAAACATGGTTTTGAACTCGACGGAACCAGCGAAGAACTGACCGGTTCATGGGATGGACTGCGAGAACTGAGGATGGTGCGCCGCAATGGCTAAAGACGTCGCCGCGGGGCTGGTAGGAAGCTACCAGATCGATACCGGCCTAGCTGAAATTGAGTCAGACCCCTACGGTGCCAACCGCTACATCCTTAAAGTCAACGGGGTGCCCTCCTCGCACATCGACCTGGACGATCCGGGGTACCTGGACTTTGAATACATGCGTTGGATGGAACCGATCTTCACGGAGGGCTACCGGCCCGAAGATTTTGACGGGCGCGCCCGGAAGCTGCGGGTGCTGCACCTGGGCGGCGGCGGGTGCTCGATGGCCCGCTGGGTGGCCTCGCGTTATGAGAACGCCCGCCAGGTAGTGGTGGAGCTGGACGGAAAACTGGCCGAATTGGTGCGCACCAACTTCCAGGTGCCCCGCGCTCCCTTGGTGCGTTTGCGCGTGGGAGATGCCGGGCAGGTGCTGCCCACGCTCAGTGATGACAGCCGGGACGTGATCATACGCGACGTTTTCGCCGGGAGCACAACCCCGCGTCAGCTGACCACCGTGGGTTATGCCCGCCACGCGCAGCGGGTGCTGGATACCGGTGGGGTGTACATCATGAACTGCGGTGACACCGCTGATCTTGGCCTGGCGCGAGCGGAGGCCGCCACGTTGCTGCAGGTGTTCAGCCATGTGGCCATGGTCGCCGACCCGCCGATGCTCAAGGGACGGCGTTATGGAAACATCGTGTTTTTGGCCAGCGATGAACCGTTGGCGCTGGGGCCGGCCTTTGAGCGCAGCCTGCGCACCGCGCCATTGCCGGCCCAACTGGTTTCCGGAGCAGCCGTGAACCGGTTTGCCGGCTCGTCCGCACCTATCGAGGACTAGGACCCCGGATGCTGCGCGCCGTGGCGGTAGCTTGATCCGTCGGCGGCGCGCAGCACCAAGCCATGGTCTACCAGGTAGCGGCGAATCAGCGCGGTGTCCGGGTGGAAAACTCGCAGGCGTTCGTTGAGCTGATCTTCGCGCAGCTCATCCTCGCTGCTGATGACGGCATCACGAAGATAGGTCAACACCTCCAGGCGATCGCCGGGTTTAGCTGGCAGCGTGTGCAAGGCGGTGCCGGTAAAAAACCTTTGGATTCCGCTGCGGTCCGCCTTGCTGGCCTTTGCCGCGTTGAGGGTCTCATGCAGCAACGTTTCGTTCAGTTCCCACCCGCCTGGTTCGGCACGGTGCAGCAAACCGATCTGCTCCCAGCGTGCAAGGTCCTTGGCGCTGCGGGAACCTGCTGCATCCGGGCGCGGGTCTTGGCCGAGCAATACCTGCCCCAGCATCTGCCGCATACTTTGGTTGTTCAGCCCCGCCGCCACCTGGATCCAGGTTCCCGTGGGGAAATCCGCCACTTCATTGTGATCTGCCATGACTTCATGTTAACCAAGCCGTTTGCCGAAGGGCACCCCCAAATGAACTGCGGCCCGCCCCGAATGCATCGGGGCGGGCCGCAGGATCAGGCGTGATCGGGTTAGTTCACCCCGGCCCAGCTTTCAATCAGTCCAATACCGAAGAACAGCACAAACGCGGCGGCGACTGCCCACATCAGCGGGTGGATTTCCTTGGCGCGTCCCTGCGTTGCACGGATGAAGACGTAGGCGATGAAGCCCGCGCCGATGCCGTTGGCAATGGAGTAGGTGAATGGCATCAGGGTGAAGGTCAGGAAGGACGGCAGGGCAATTCCCCAGTCGTTCCAGTCGATCTTGGTGATCTGGCTGATCATCATGAAACCGACAACCACCAGGGCCGGGGCCACTGCCTCGAATGGCACCAAGTAGATCAGCGGGCTGAGGAACATCGCCACAACCATCAGCAGGCCGGTGACCACGGAGGCCAAACCGGTGCGTGCGCCTTCGCCGATGCCGGCGCCGGATTCAACAAAAATCTGCGCCGAGGAGCTCGAGGTGCCGCCGCCCACGATGGCGCCCGCGGCGTCAACCAACAGCACCTTGTCCACGTTCGGAATCTGTCCGTTTTCATCCATTACCTCGGCCTCGGAAGCCAGGCCCACCATGGTGCCCATGGCGTCGAAGAAGATCGAGAGCAGGATGACAAATGCAAGCAGCGAAGCGGCGGTCGGGCCGATCTTGGCGAAGGCGCCGAACAGGCTCACCTGGCCAATCAGCGACAGGTCCGGCAGCTGCCAGTCCGGCAGCGACGGGACCACCAGCGACCAGCCGTTGGTCTGGGACTCGCTGATGTGGAAAACTGCCTCAAAAATGTTGGCCACCACGGCCGAAACCACGATGCCAATCAGGATGGCGCCCTTGACCTTGCGCACCACCAGGGCCATGGTCAGCAGCAGGCCGATGATGAACACCAGGATCGGGAAGCCCATGAGCTGCCCGTCGAAGCCCAGGCCTACCGGGACGGTGGTGTGCGCGGCGTCCGGGATACGCTGGACAAAACCGGCATTAACCAAACCGATCAGCGCGATGAACATGCCGATACCCACCACAATGGCGGTTTTCAAGCCCGCGGGAACCGCGTTGAACACCGCGGTCCTGAATCCGGTGAGCACCAGCGCGAACATCACTATACCCGCAATCACCACCAGGCCCATCACGTCGGCCCAGGTGAGTTCCGGGTTGGTGGTGACGGTAATGGCAACAAATGCGTTCACACCCAGGCCTGTGGCCATGGCAAACGGGTGGCGGGCCCAGATGCCCATGATGATGGTCAGCACACCGGAGACCAAGGCGGTCACCGCGGCGACCCGCTGGATTCCCAGCTCGCCACCGGAGGAATCGGCCCCGGAGAGTACCAGCGGGTTGAGCACCACGATATAGCTCATGGCAAAGAAGGTGGCGATGCCGCCACGCAGTTCGGTGGCGAAGGTGGAGCGCCGCTCCGAAATCTTGAAATAGCGGTCAAGGCGTTCGCGCATACTACTGGCAGGCGCGGATTTTGTGGAGGAGGACATAGGAAAATTCTAGGTGCTCATCCACTCTTTCCAATACCTAATACTATTCTGAGTAGGCTATGCGTGAAATCTTTAGATCCAACTCACACGAGCGGGCGTCAACGAAGTACATTGGGTGTAAGGGGCATCACGCCCGAGTGAAACGGTATGTAGTTGAGGAGCGGGTCTGATGAGTGACGAAGCACCAGTCGCAGCTGAAAAAATCGAAGGCATCGTCGTCGGCGTAGACGGTTCGCAGCAGAGCAAATGCGCGCTGCGTTGGGCCGAACGCGAAGCGGTGCGCCGTGGAAGTGTGCTGAACATTGTGTCGGCCTACACGATCCCCGTTTTCGCCGCGTCCTCCATGGACGCTGGCTACTCAACGCTCGATGATGATCTGATCCGCGGCGGCGCCGAGGACATTGTGCGCCAGGCCCGCAAGGATCTGGAAAACAGCCAGGCGACCATCCGCACCTACATTGAATCCGGGGATCCTTCCGGGGTGCTGCTGGATCTGAGCAAGGATGCCGAACTGGTGGTGGTTGGCACCCGCGGTCGAGGCGGTTTTGTGGGCCGCCTGCTCGGCTCGGTTTCCTCCGCGCTGCCGGCCCACGCCAAGTGCCCCACCGTGGTGGTTCCGCTGGCCGTGGCCAAGGAGCAGGAAGGCGACGCGACGGCAGCGGCCACTCGCAAGGCCATTGTGGTTGGTGTGGACGGGTCGGATCGGGCTCGTGCGGCGGTGCTCGCCGCCGCTGATGCGGCGATCGCCAGCGACCTGACCCTGCGCCTGATCTGCGCCGTCGCCCCGGTGGGTGCGGCGCTGGCCTGGATGCCGGCTACGGTAGACCAGGAAGCGGTGCTGGAAGACGTGCGTTACCAGATGAGTGTGGGTGTGGCCTGGCTGACCTCGCACTATCCGAACCTGAAGATTGAAACCGAGGTCGTCAGCGGCCCTCCGGTTGAGGTGCTGATCCGTGAATCCGAGCATGCGGTGCTGACCGTGACCGGTTCGCGTGGCCGCGGCGGGTTCGCCGGCATGCTGCTGGGTTCAACCTCCCAGGGTGTGCTGCACCATTCAAAGGGCCCGGTGATGGTGGTTCCCGATTCGGATGATCCGCGTCTGGCGGATCGGAAGAATTTCGACACCCGCGCCAATGACTAGCTGGTGAGCTAACCGAAGTTTGGCCGCAAGGCATGGTGGGCCGGCCCGCTGCTCTTCTGCTGAAGGGCGGCGGGCCGGCCTTTTGGCGCTTGTGCGGTTTTAGAGCCAGAGATCCCTGAAATGCGGCGGCAGGCGGCGCGAGAACTCGGGTTCGTAGGTGTTCAGAAGTTCCACCAGCTCGCTAATGCGTTCCTCGGTCATGTAGACGCTTGGGGCCGAGATGGACACCGAGGCCACGGGTGCGCCCTGGCGATCGCGAATGGCGATGGCCACGCAGATCAGCCCGAGCTCATTTTCCTGTTTGTCCAGGGCGTAGCCGCGTTCGCGGATCTGGGCTAGTTCGGCTTCGAATTCCGCCGCGGTTTTGATCGAGAATTCGGTGACCGTGCGTTCGGGGTCGAACTGGGCCAGTGCGGTTTCGCGGGGTTCGAAAGACAGCAGCATTTTGCCCATGGCGGTGGTTTGCGTCTGGAAACGCGAGCCCGGCCGCGAGGCCATTTCCACCCCGCGACTGCCTCTTGACTTGGCTAGATAGAGAACTTCTGTGCCGTCGAGGACGCCGAGGTGGCAGGTTTCGCGGGTCTTGAGCGAAATGTCTTGCAGCATGCCCTGTACCTCGGCTGGGAGATCAAGGCTGGCCTCGGCCTGGGAGCCGAGTTCCAAGAGCTTGACCCCTAATTTGTAGTGGTGCTCAACCGAAAGCGTGAGGTACTTTTTGGCAACCAAAGAGGAAAGCATGCGGTGAGCCGAGGAGCGGCTGATACCCGAGAGCCGAGCGACGTCGTCGAGCCTGTTGTAACCGCTGGCGACGAGTTCAAGTAGCTCGAGGCCTCGTTCTAAGGTCTTGGAGCCGGTGGCGTTTTCCATGCTGATAGTCAATCACGAGAACATGTCCAACACCGATTCTTAAGCCGTTGTCCGAATTTTTACGGACCGGCTATTGCGTGACTCACAAAATGCGCTAGAGTCGGAGAAGAAAAATTTGGGATGCCGTCCCGATAATCGGGATGACGCTGAAATGAAAATGGTATCTATGAGCCAGAACAAGGAAGTTCACGTGGGGGACCCCGCGACTCAGAACGCACCGCAAGAGCCAGCAGTCGACCAGGCTAACGTGCGTCGCGCGGCCTGGGCGGGCCTGGTTGGCACCGCCCTGGAGCAGTATGACTTCGTCATCTACGGCACCGCCTCCGCGATTATCTTCAACACGATCTTTTTCCCGAACGTCTCCCCGGCGATCGGCATCATCGCTTCCTTCGGCGCCTATGCCGTGGGTTTTGGTGCTCGTCCGCTCGGCGGCCTGTTCTTCTCCCGCTTCGGGGATCGATTGGGACGCAAGTGGGTGCTGGTCTGCACACTGTTCCTGATGGGTATCGCGACCTTCGCCATCGGCCTGCTGCCAACCTATGCCCAGGCCGGGATCTGGGCGCCGATCCTGCTGGTCGCCTGCCGCTTCCTGCAGGGCTTCGGCGCGGGCGCCGAACAAGCCGGCGGTGTGGTGCTGCTGGCCGAAACCGCCGCCAAGGGCAGCCGTGGCCGCTTCGCGTCACTGATCTTTGTCGGGGCCGCCGCCGGTACGGCCATCGGCGCCGTGGTATGGATCCTGGTGCAGATGCTGCCCGAAGAGGCACTGCTGAGCTACGGCTGGCGTTTGGTGTTCTTCTCCTCGATCTTCGTGACCATCGCCGCGTACATCATTCGCCGCCGGCTCAAAGAGTCCCCGATCATGGACGAACTGAAGGAAGACGCCGGCAGCGCTGAACGCCAGCAGACTCCGGTCGGTGAAGTTTTCCGCCACGGCCGCAAGGGTTTGTTCCGGGTTTTCTTCATGAATGTCGGCGCCAATGCGCACTCGTACATTTTCCAGACCTTCCTCGGGTCGTACTTGATCACCTACCTGGACGTTGATTCCAAGTTCATCCCCAAGGTGCTGTTTGTCGGTGCACTGTTCGCATGTATTTCCGCGGTGGTGGCCGGAAGCCTGTCGGATAAGTACGGGCGCCGCCCGGTCTACCTCTCGATCACCAGTTTCCTGCTGATCTTCCCGTTCCCGGCCTTCATGCTGCTCAATACCGGCAGCACCTTCTGGATGACCGTAGTGATCATCCTCGGCTTCATCTTCGCCGCCCAGGGCACGGTGGGTGTCCAGGCCGCGTACTTCCCGGAGCTGTTCGGCTCGCGCTACCGCTACGCCGGCGTGGCCCTGGGCCGCGAATTCTCCTCCGTTTTCGGCGGCGGCATCGCCCCGCTGATCTGTTCCGCGCTGGTGACCTGGGCCTCGGGCTCCTGGTGGCCGGTTGCCATCTACATGATGCTGATGATGGCGATTTCCGTCATCGCCACCATCAAATCCCCTGAAACTCTCGACCGCGACCTGCGCTTGAAGGAAGATGCCTGAGCATGAGCCTGAAAATTCTGATTACCGACTGCGACCACGACTCGACCGAGGTTGAACTGCAGGTCGCCCGCGCGGCGGGTATCGAGCTCGAAGTGGCGCAGTGCCGCAGCGAGGATGACGTGATCGCGGCGGCCGCCGGATTCGACGGCATCGTGGTGCAGTACGCACCCATCACCGCTCGGGTGCTCGATGCGCTGCCTCAGCTAAAGGCCATTGGCCGTTACGGTGTCGGCGTGGACACCCTGGACGTGCCGGCCGCCACAGAACGCGGAGTGCTGGTGTGCAATGTGCCGGACTACGGGACCGAGGATGTCTCCGACCATGCCATCGCCCTGGCGCTCACCCTGGCCCGCGGCACCGCCCGGTTGGACCGCGAGGTGCGCGCCGGGAACTTCTCTCTGGAAAGCATCAAGCCGCTGCACCGGTTCAACTCCCGCGTTTTCGGTGTGTTCGGGCTGGGCTTGATTGGCGCGGCCACCGCTCGGAAGGCCAAGGGCCTCGGCTACGAGGTCATCGGTTTTGATCCGGTGCGCGAGCCTGGAACCGTGACCGAGGAGGGCGTGGCAGTGGTCAGCCGCGAGGAACTGCTGCAGCGCGCCGATGTGATCTCCCTGCACGTGCCGCTGAACACGCACACCCACCACCTGGTCAACGACGAATTCCTGTCCGCGGTGAAGGACGGCGCGGTGCTGATCAACACCTGCCGTGGCGGGGTGGTAGACACCCAGGCGGTGGTTCGCGCCCTGGAATCCGGCAAGTTGTACGGTGCCGGGCTTGACGTGTTCGAGCAAGAGCCGTTGCCTGCCGATGCCCCGATCCTGCGCCAGCCAAACGCCGTGCTGACCCCGCACGCGGCGTGGTACTCCGAGGAGTCCTACACCGAGCTCAAGTCGCGCACCGTGCAGAACATCGCCGACTACCTGTTGGGCCGCACCCCGCGCAATATCTACAACCCGGACGCGCTGAAACTGGCTGCCAAGTCAGCCGCCAACTAAGAAGGACCCGTACGTTGAATAACACCCACCCCGCCGGTTCGCCGGTCCCCAACCCGCTGGATTTGAGCGGGCGCACCGCCGTGGTCACCGGAGCCTCACGCGGCATCGGCCTGAGCATCGCGCTGAGCTTGATGACCCAAGGCGCGCATGTTGTGTGCCTGCAACGCGGGCCGCTGGCGACCGAGCTGGCGCAGCTGGCCGCAGCGACCGGGCGTACTGCCGCCGCCTTTTCGGTGGACCTGACCGATGCCCGGTCCGTGGCCGCCGCGGCTGCCGCGGTCCTTGCGCAGCATCGTGTGGATATCCTGGTGAACAATGCCGGAACGCAGATTCGCCATGACGCTGTCGAGTTCCCTTTGGAGGACTTCGACACGGTGATGAATGTGAATACCCGTGCGGTGTTCCAACTCTGCCAGGCCTTCGGTGCGCCGATGCTTGAACGCGGCGAAGGCAAAATCATCAACCTGGCCTCGATGCTGACCTTCCAGGGCGGATTCCGTGTCCCAGCATATGCGGCATCCAAGGGCGCGGTGGCGCAGCTGACCAAGGCCCTGTGCAATGAATGGGCCGGACGCGGGGTCAACGTGAATGCGGTGGCTCCGGGGTACATCGCGACCGAGATGAATAGCGCGCTGCTGGCCGACGAGGCCCGCAACGAACAAATTTTGGTGCGGATCCCGGCCGGGCGCTGGGGTAATGCCAACGACCTGGCCGGAGCGGTCCTGTTCCTGGCCAGCGACGCGGCGGACTACATCCACGGCACGGTCCTCCCGGTAGACGGAGGGTGGCTTTCACGATGAGCACCCAGTTGAGTAACGCTATCCAACGGGTTCCCGTACCCGAACTGTTGAGCGCCAACCCGGTGGTGGCCGTGCTGCGGGCCGCCCACGCCAGTGAATATGCGCCGGTCATCGAGGCCTTGGTGGCTGGCGGGGTGAACAACATCGAGCTCACGTTGAGCACCCGCGGGGTGTTTGAACTGCTCGCCGAGATCTGCGAGCAGTTTGACGGCCGGGCCCAGATCGGGGTGGGAACGGTCACCACCGCGCCCGAGGCTCGCCAGGCGATCGCCTCCGGCGCCCGGTTTATCGTCACCCCGGTCACCGACCCGGAGATTGTCGACGCCTGCGTCCAGGCGGGGATTCCGGTGTTCCCCGGCGGGTTGACCCCCACCGAACTGCATCGCGGCTGGGCGGCCGGCGCCAGCGCGGTCAAGGTGTTCCCGGCGTCCCAAGTAGGCGCCGGATACCTCAAAGACCTTCGCGGCCCGTTCCCGCAGATCCAGGTCATCCCCTCCGGCGGGGTGGGTGTCGCCGAAGCTATTGAATGGATCAAAGCAGGTGCGGTGGCGGTGTCGGTAGGCGGACCCCTGGTGGGCGACGCCTTCAAGGGCGGAGACTTATCCGCACTGACCGAGCGCGCCCGTACGTTGCAGCTAGCGGTGCGTGCGGCCCGCGATGAAGCAGTAAGCGCAGGGAACTGAGCATGATATCGGAGCAACGCTTCACGGACGTGGTGACCGTGGGGGAGACCATGGCGCTGATGCGCAGCACCGTTCCCGGCCCCTTGGCGCACAACGCCCAGCTGGGTCTGGGGGTCGGCGGCTCGGAATCCAACTTCGCCATTGCCCTGCGCCGGCTCGGCGCCAGCGTGACCTGGGTGGGCCGGGTAGGCCAAGACGCCCTGGGCGACCTGGTGGAACGCGAAATCCGCGGCGAGGACGTGCACACCGTGGTGGTCCGCGACCCGCAGGCCGCCACCGCGCTGATGATCAAGGAATCCCGCACCAGCCACCATCAGAAGGTCTACTACTATCGCCAAAACCAGGCAGGCTCCCGGATTGAGCCGGCAGACCTGCCCCGCGATGTGATCTCCCGGGCCAAGGCGCTGCACCTGACCGGCATCAGCGCCGGATTGTCCAGTTCTTCCGAACGCACTCTCCACGCGGCGATCGACATTGCGCAGGCCGCCGGGGTGCAGGTAGTTTTCGACCTGAACTACCGGGCGGGACTGTGGAACGAAGAACAGGCCCGTGAAGCCTACGCGCGGATCCTGCCGCGTGTGGACGTGGTTTTTGCCGGGGACGACGAGGCCGCAATCGCCCTGGGACACCACGGGGAACCGGCCGCACTGGCCGAAGGACTAGCCGCCTTGGGGCCGACGCAGGCGATCATTAAGCTCGGTGAGCGCGGTTGTGCCGCGCTGATTGACGGAACGTATTATGAACGCGAAGCGGTGGCCGTCGACGCGGTGGACACCGTGGGAGCAGGAGACGCTTTTGTCGCCGGGTACGTGGCGGAACTCCTTGCCGGTTTGCCGCCGGCCGACCGCTTGGAGACCGCGGTGCGCACCGGCGCATTCGCCTGTTTGGTCCCCGGCGACTGGGAAGGGATGCCGCGCCGGAATGAACTGGGCCTGTTGGGGACCAGCGAACCGGTGATCCGCTAAACGGCCCGCGGGCCAAAAAATTTTGATGAGGGGAAAAAACATGAAGGCAGTTGTGGTTCGCGGAGCCATGGATCTACGCATCGAACAAACCCCGGTGGCCACCGCCGGCGCGGGCCAGGTTCTGGTGGCGATCAGCTACGGCGGGATCTGCGGCTCCGACCTGCACTATTGGCAGTACGGAGCCAACGGTTCCTTCCAGGTGCGTGAACCCTTGGTGCTGGGGCATGAAGTTGTTGGACGGGTGGCCCAGCTCGGGCCGGAAGTCAGCGGGTTTGCACTCGGTGATCCGGTGGCGATTCACCCGGCATCCCCCTGCCCGCTGCCTGGTGCGGCCCCGAGCGGACTGCACCTTGCGGCAGGCGGAAGCTACCTGGGCAGCGCCAGCACCACCCCGCACACCCAGGGTGGGTTGACCGGGAACCTGGTGGTCCAGGTTGAACAGCTGCGTGCGCTGCCCGCCGAGTTGGAACTGCGCACCGCCGCGCTCGCCGAGCCGCTAGCCATTGCCCTGCACGGCGTTGGCCGGTTGGGGGATGCGGTGAAGGGTGCCCGGTGTTTTGTCAGCGGGGCCGGACCAATCGGGTTGTTGGCCGCCGCGGTATTGCGGTTCCGCGGGGCGGCCCATGTTGCGATCAGCGACCTGCAGCCGCGGGCGCTAGAGGTTGCCGGTGCACTGGGAGCAGATGAGCTCATCAACATTGCCGAGGGCCAAGCACCGAGCGATGCAGGGTTCGACATCGGCATTGAGGCGGCCGGTGCGCCGCGCAGCCTGCAGACGGTGCTGGGTGCGGTGCGCCGTGCTGGTTCGGTGGTGCAGCTGGGGATTCTTCCACGCGATCCGTCACCAGTGGGCCTGGCCGAACTGGGTTTGCGCGAACTGACCGTCTACGGCTCCCAGCGTTTCGAGACCGAACTGGATGAAGCCATCGAGTTGTTGGCCGCGCATCCCGAACTGGAACAGGTCATCAGCCACGTATTCGAACTGGAAGATGCTGTCAGCGCCTTTGAGATGGCGGCGGATTCAGCAAAATCGTCCAAGGTGCTGATTCACCTCGCCGACTGATACGGTCAATGATGTGAGCTAGAAGTAGAGGAAAACGGCCGGGATCATTGCGATCCCGGCCATTTGCCTGCCCGCACGGGACTGGCGGGTTCAACGAAGAAAACAGTTAGTGTTGGCTCGAATTGGATGCGGGCGATAGGTGATCCAAACGCAGCTCGCACAGCGTTGTATTCATCCAATGGCCGGCGAAGGGGCCGGTTGCCGCTTGGGCGATTCGTTCTCGGTAGCCGACTTCACGAAACCCGAGCTTCTGATGCAGGCTCAGGCTGGGGTGATTTACGGAGAAGACGGAGCATTGAATCATCCAATAACCATGCAAGGTCGCCTGCTCGATCAGCTTCTGGAGCAAAAGGTTTGCCACGCCTTGGCCTGAAAATCTGGGGTCGACGTAAACCGAATGCTCTATGACGCCGCGATAGGCCTGCCGTGTGGAGACCGGGGTGGCGGCAATCCAGCCGAGTACACGCTGATCTTCGGTGACCGCGACGTATCCAAGGTTTTGGATTTTGCCGGTGAAGAATTTTTCTTCCGCGGGCACGGTATGTTCGAAGGTCGCAATGCCGGTGTCGATTCCCAGCTGGTAAATGCGGCTGACTTGGGTCCAGTGGTGGGTGGTTAGTTGCTCCAGCTGGAAACTCGGGTGGGTGTTCACGCCTAGAGCCCGCGAATGAGGTTTACAGCCTGATTCAGGGCCTGTGGGTGCAGGGTGTAGTACGCCCACGTTCCTCGTTTCTCACGCGTCAACATCCCGGCCTCGACCAGGATTTTGAGGTGGTGTGAGACCGTTGGCTGGCCTAGTTGCAGGGGCTCAGTGAGATCGCAGACGCAGGTCCCGTCTGCCGGCCCGTTTTTGATGATGGAGAGCAGACGCAATCGATTCGGGTCAGCAAGTGCCTTGAAGAACCGAGCGCTGTCCCGCGCCGTGTGCTCGTCCAAGGTTTCTTGCGCTGTCGGTATGCAGCAAGCGGCCTCGCCTGCAGCGGTGGTTGTAGGCCCTGCAACCATCAGTGCACCTCCGTACTAAATTGACATTCATCGATGTATGCAATCATACTCGAGGCGAATCAAATATCGATAAATGTCAATATTTCAAAAGGATGCGCTGTGCCCTCGAAGACAGTTCCAGATGCCAGGCGGAATCCGGGGAAACTTTCAACACTTGATCGCTTCTTGCCGGTATGGATTCTTCTGGCAATGGGCCTAGGCCTTGGCTTGGGACGTCTTGTTCCTTCCTTGGGACACTGGCTCGATTCCATGTCAGTTGCAGGAATCTCAATGCCGATCGCGTTGGGTCTCCTCGTGATGATGTATCCGGTGCTTGCCAAGGTGCGTTTTACCGAGGTCGGTAGTGTGGCGGCTGATAAGAAGTTGATGATCACCTCACTGGTGATCAATTGGCTTCTGGCTCCGGCCTTCATGTTTCTATTGGCATGGGTGTTTCTCCCGGATTTGCCCGAATACCGCACCGGCCTGATCATTGTTGGGCTCGCTCGATGTATCGCTATGGTGCTCATCTGGAATGAGCTGGCTTGTGGAGATCGGGAAGCGGCCGCAGTTCTGGTTGCCATCAATTCGGTGTTCCAAGTCTTGGCGTTTGGGGTACTTGGATGGTTCTACTTGCAGGTGCTTCCTGCCTGGTTGGGTCTTCCCACAACCAGTGCCGAGTTCTCCATCGGCGCGATCACGCTTTCCGTGCTTGTATTTCTCGGGCTGCCGTTGCTGGCAGGGTATCTGACCAGGTTTGTCGGGGAGAAGACCAAGGGCCGAGAGTGGTATGAGAATAGGCTTCTTCCCCAACTTGGTCCCTGGGCTCTGTATGGACTGCTCTTCACCATTGCCCTGCTTTTCGCCCTGCAGGGTGAGGCCATTACGAGCAAACCCTGGGACGTGCTCCGTATTGCGCTACCGCTTTTGGTGTACTTCGTGGTGGTGTTCGGCGTCGGAATGCTCAGTGGGAAGGCGCTGAACCTTGGTTATGAGCGAACCACAACACTGGCCTTCACTGCGGCGGGAAACAACTTCGAATTGGCCATTGCCGTGGCAATTGCAACTTTTGGAGCCTCCAGCGGTCAAGCTCTGGCAGGAGTAGTTGGACCGTTGATCGAAGTGCCAATCTTGGTCGCCCTGGTCTACGTAGCTCTGTGGGCTCGCAAATTCTTCAGAAATGCACCGAGGCGAATCTGACGGGTGGACCCGAGAATATGCTCAACAACTACGAAAAACTGGGGAAATCACGGTGAATCAGCAAAAACCATCCGTCCTGTTCGTCTGTGTCCATAACGCTGGGCGCTCGCAAATGGCCGCCGCCTATCTGCATCACCTTTCCGCGGGGTTGATTGCGGTTCGCTCGGCAGGTTCGATGCCGGCGCAACGGCTGAATCCTGTTGCGGTGCAAGTCATGTCCGAGGCGGGCATCGACATGTCGGCGCAGATGCCAAAGATCCTAACCGCCGAGGCGGTTCAGTTATCGGACGTGGTGATCACCATGGGGTGCGGGGATAGTTGTCCGGTATTCCCGGGTAAACGCTATGAAGATTGGAAACTTGATGACCCCGCCAACCAGACAACGGACGCCGTCCGCCGCATCCGTGACGAAATACGTTCGCGTGTCGAAGTGCTCATCAGCGAGCTACTTCCGGCTCGTTAGGAGATTCCCTCATGATTGCTGACTACCCTGTCATCGTTATTGGCGCGGGCCCTATCGGCTTGTCAGCCGCCACCCACCTGCGTCTACGCAAACAAAATTTTGTTGTGTTGGAAGCTGGAGATGCGGCGGGAGCCACAATGAAGCAGTGGGCTCATATCAAGCTCTTTTCACCATGGAAATACAACGTTGATCCCCAAGCGCGGCGACTGTTGGAGACTTCGCGTGGATCCTCTCCAGACGGCTGGGAAATGCCGCGAGAAACCTCGTTACCCACCGGTGGCGAACTGGTCGACCGCTATCTCCGGCCGCTCGCGGCTCACCCAGGGCTGTCCCCGTCGATCCATTACCAACACCGGGTGCTGAATGTATCCCGAATCATGGCAGGCGGACAGGGCCTGGACAAAACCCGAAAAACCGACCGTGACAGGTCGCTATTCTTGGTGCGCACGCAGACACCTCAAGGAATCAGGGACCTTGTCGGGCGGGCAGTCATCGACGCTTCGGGAACGTGGGAAACCTCCAACCCAATCGGTCGCGCAGGTCTGAGCGCACCAGGGGAATCTGAAGCGCGGGCGCTGGGCAAAATTACTTCTCCGCTGCCGGACCCGCTAGGTGCCGACCGCGAACGGTTTATGGGGAAGACTGTCTTGGTACTCGGGGCCGGGCACTCGGCTGCGAATACGCTGATCGCTTTGGGGCGGTTGAAGCAACAGAACGAAAATACCCGGATCTTATGGGGTCTGCGCGGGGCCGCCAATCCGGTCAAACTCTACGGAGGTGCAGCTGCAGACCAGCTCCCGGCCCGTGGCCAACTGGGCATCAGCTTGCGACGCCTCGTTGACGCGGGGCACATCACCATCGTTGAAGACCTTGCAATCACGGGTATTAGGAGTCGCAAACGGATCGATCTTGAGTCGGCGGATGGCCGCGAGCTGTCGGTGGACTACGTTGTACCGGCCACGGGTTTCCGTCCCGCTTTGGGTATGCTCTCGGAACTGCGGTTGGATCTCGACCCTGCGGTGGAAGCACCGAAGGAACTTGGTCCGCTGATTGATCCCGAGTTCCATAGTTGTGGAACGGTCTCAGCGCACGGTGAGTCTGCGCTGGCCCACCCGGAACAGAACTTTTACATCGTCGGGGCAAAAAGTTATGGGCGTGCACCGACCTTCCTCATGGCCACCGGCTACGAACAAGTACGATCAGTCGTTGCGCACCTGGCGGGGGACTTCAAAGCTTCCTTGGCAGTTGAACTGCGTCTACCGGAAACAGGTGTATGCTCTACCGGGCGTGACGGAGCACGCGACGAGCCGGCCGGTGAAATCTCGAGAGGCAGCCTTATGCGGACTCAAGACAATGATCGTTGCCAGACTGCTCAACAAACGAAGTTCGGCGTCCCCACGGGAACGCTGCATGGGTTTACCGAAACGCAGGCCCCGAACTAACAATCGCTGAGGTGATGGCCAAGTGCCTATCCCATGGTGAATCTTTCCCTGGGCGCGCGAGTCCTGTTGCGCCAAAAACACTAAACCGCCCCGGCCGCCGTAGTAAATACGGGAACCGGGGCGGAGAAGTGTCTTGAATTTAGTAGCGGGCAGCCTTCGAGTAGAGGTTGTTCACCCAACTCAGCGGGGTGACCGAAATGCCGGCATTAGGGTTACGGGCGTGAACTACCTGGCCGTTACCGATGTAGATGGCCACGTGGTAGAACGAGGACCCACCGTTAGAGGAGGAGAACACCAGGTCACCTGGCTGCAGGTTGCTCAGCGACACGTACTGCGGTGCTGAGAAGAACTGCTGGGTCGAGGTGCGGGGCAAGCTGATGCCGGACTGGCTGAACGCACGCTGCGAGAAGCTCGAGCAGTCGAAGGCGTTCGGTCCATTGCCGCCGTACACGTAGTACTTGCTGTTGTCATTGGCGGTTTTCAGGGCCCAAGAGATTGCCGCACCGTAGCTCTGCCCGCTGCCCTGAGGAGTGACTTCCTGCTCCTGCTTGGGAGCTTCGGTCTTCTCTACCTTGGGCTTCTGGGTAGCTTTAGGAGTTTCCTTAGGCTTCTGCGTGGCCTTAGGGGTCTGCGTAGCCTTGGGGGTTTCCTTGGGCTTCTGGGTTGCCTTTGGAGTCTCTTTCGGCTTCTGCGTGGCCTTTGGAGTCTCTTTTGGAGTCTGAGTTGCCTTGGGGGTTTCCGCCGGCTTCTGCGTGGCCTTAGGGGTTTCCTTTGGAGCTTGGGTTTCCTCGGCCTTTGGAGTCTCTACCGGCTTCTGAGTTTCCTCAGCCTTCGGAGTCTCGGTTGGCTCAGGCTCTTCGGTGACTTCCGGCTGCGGAGCGAGGGTCGGGGTGACGGTCTGGACTTCGTCCAGCTCAGGCTCTTCGGCCTTGGGCTTCACAGTTGGTTCGGCGGTCGACTCATCAACCTCCAGCTCCTGCGGCGCTTCAACGGCCAGTGGCTGAATGGTGCCCACTTCGCTCGGCATGGCCACAGGGGCATCTGCGGCGCTGATGCTCGCCTCCAGGGCGGTTTCGCGCTCTGCTTCTTCCTGCTCCTGCACCTGCTGGCGGATGTCGGCTTCTTCTTGGTCCTTGAGCGCTGCCAGGTTGCCAATCAGGTCATCACGCAGATCCTGCTCAGGCTGGATGGACGCCTCGTAAGCGGCCAGCGTGCTGTTTGCGGTCGCGGCGGAAGCGTCGTAGTTATCGGCTGCTTCCTTGGCTGCGCTCTGCGCGGCGTCTGCGTAGGACTGCCATGCGGAGACCAGTGCCTCGGCTTCGCTGGCCGAATTAACCGACTGAACCTGCTGCTGGCTCAGGGTGTCAATGGTGGCTGCCTTGTAGAAAAGGTCTTTGGAGTCATCGCTGTTCAGCAGGATGCCGAGCGTGGAACTGCTGGCTCCGTTGCGGTAGATGTCCGAGGCGATAGCGCCAAGATCCTTTTGGCTCTGCTCGAGGTATTTTTTCGCGTATTCCAGCTGCTTGACAGCTTTTTCAGCGTCGGCGGTACGCAGGTCACGCTCTTCACCGGCGCTCAGCAGCGACTCCTGAGCTTCTGCGGCCGCTGTCTCTGCCTGGAGGAGCTCTGCACGGCTCGATGCCAGCGAGGCCTCTAGGCGGGCGATCATCGCATTGGTGGAGTCTTTGTCTTTCTTGGCGGCTTCAATCTCAGCTGCGCTGGGCAGGCTGGAGACTGACGGCTCGGCACCGATCGACACTGTGGTCGGGAACGACGTAGTGGTTGCTGCTGAAGCGGGTGCTGCTCCGGCCAGGCAGGTGACTGCCAGAGCAAGAGTGCTCGCTGCAACGCCGAGCGTGTGGCGATAAGCCATATCGTTCCTCACTAAATCCAAGAGATGACGGTGGGGCCATTTCATTCTGTGACCATCCAAGGTCGAAAGGTCACGATTTGGATAAGCCCCAAATAGCACACTATGCCAACACTGGTAGCGTTCGCAACAGTAGTCACACCAGTCACACGAATTACACTGATGGAATTCTGCTCAAGATCTCGCGTGTGATTTGGAACGACGCGCGCATAAGGTCAGAGATGGCAGCACTGCCAAAACATTAAACCTTCACCCGACCCTGTGTGCCTTTTCGTAATTTTGAGCCTGCGGGTGACAAAAATGTAACGGTGGGCGACTGCCGACTCGGCGTTGGATTTTTCGACCTCTTAAAGGTGAGTTCAAAATATCCCGATCCGCGATCGATCGCCAGGGGAGATTCCGAGAACCTTCCGGATTGCATGGACCGATCCCTCGTGCCCGGCCGGACACTCGTCGTGTGAGCTCGGCCACCTACGAGTGCAGGCGTAGCTGCAATCTCACCACTTTTTGTGACGCACATCTCAGAAAGAGTTTTTCGAAAAAATCGCTCATGACCACCCGAGTTCGTGCAATTTTGCGTCGTCGATACCGAAGTGATGGGCCACCTCATGCATGACCGTAATCTTGATTTCGCGGACCACATCTTCGCGAGTTTCGCAGGCTCGAAGGGTGGGGTTTTTGAAGATGGTGATGCGATCTGGAAGGGCGCCTGATGCCCAGCCCTGATCTCGCTCGGTGAGTGCAACACCGTCGTAAATCCCCAGAATCTCGGTGTTTTCAGGCTCTCCGGGGAGGGGTTCATATTCGTTTTCGATAAAAAATATGACGTTGTCCATCATGTCCAGCGCCTGCTGCGGAATGGCATCGATGGCTTGCTGAACCAGGGCGTCGAACTCGTCGTCGGGCATCTGTAAATCCATGATTCCAGCCTAGGTTGGGTGGCTGCTTTTTGGGTGGCTTGCCGGGCGCTAGGTGCCGATTTTGCGAAATCAAAAAAGCCCACGTATAGTTATTGGAGTCCGCAGCGGAGACGAAAGAAACCGCAGCAGATATAGGCCCCCATCGTCTAGCGGCCTAGGACACTGCCCTTTCACGGCAGCGGCACGGGTTCGAATCCCGTTGGGGGTACAAACAACCATTTATGGTTGTCAGATGGAGAAATCCATTGGCTTGCGAAAGCAAGGCCCTGTAGCGCAGTTGGTTAGCGCGCCGCCCTGTCACGGCGGAGGTCGCGGGTTCAAGTCCCGTCAGGGTCGCTCAATTTACTAGAAATGGTAAATTAGGTGTCCAAATATTGTGACGCCAGGCTCTGTAGCTCAGTTGGTAGAGCGTTCGACTGAAAATCGAAAGGTCACCGGATCGACGCCGGTCGGAGCCACGCAGGCCCTCGGGTAACCGGGGGTTTTACTGTGTGTGTTGGGTTTCCCAAAACACCAGGCCCTGTAGCGCAGTTGGTTAGCGCGCCGCCCTGTCACGGCGGAGGTCGCGGGTTCAAGTCCCGTCAGGGTCGCATTGTAAAAAACTCCAGTTCTTCGGAACTGGAGTTTTTGTTTTCCCTGGCTCGTTAGCCAACCGTGGGTCCCGGCCTACAGGCCGATCTTTAGTTGGCTCGACCCAGCTGGCGCGGACCGATCCAGCGGTTGTTTAGACGTCGGTAGGCGGCCGCGGCGACGGTCATATCCCCGTCTTCGAGTGCTTGAATTCCGTAGACCAAGTCGTTGACCGATTCGTCGGGCCAGAGGATCTCGGCAAGAAGTCCGTAGTCCAGCTCGATAACGGCCTGAGAGTCGAATGACTCCAGCCAGCCTCCCAGGGAGCCGAGCTCCTCGAAGAGCGGTGCCTGGGGTGCGTGGGTGGCCATGGTCTGGACCGCCCATGCGAGCCGTTCGATGGCCTGTTCAAAGGGAACCAGCAGACGGACGGTACGCAGGCGTTCTCCGACGTAGAGCACCTCGCACTCGTCATCATCACGAAACAGGGTGAACCAGCTCAGCGGGATGCCCCAGGTGGACGTGCGGGTGTGCAGGTGCGTCAGGTCTGCGGCGAGTTTGTCCGTATCTACCCGCTGGCCGTTCGCGCGGCGTGCGGCCGGCGGGATGAGCAGGTCGAATACTTCGGCGCGCATGGCTTCTTCGGCCTGTTCGGCCGCCAGCAGGCTGCGGGCCTGTATTTGCGAGGGGCAGTAGCGTGTGTGCTCTGCTCCCTGATAGTCCAGAACCTTGACCGAGCGGAAGATCTCCTGCTCGGTATGCGGGAAGGGATCCGAGACGCCGCGCAGGGTGCGTTGCCACAGCTGCTGGTTTTCCAGCGCATCCAGCTGTTCGGGGGTGCGCGGAGGAGTGTTGAGGATGATTGACTGGGCCCAGTCCTCGAAAGCGGACAGCGGCTCGTAGACGCGCAGGTGCGCGGTCGCAGCCGTGAGGTCGTCGAGGGGCCCAGTCATCTTCATTCCCCTAATCTATCCGTCCAGTTCCACAATTACCGGTGTATGGTCGCTCGCGCCCTTGCCTTTGCGCTCTTCGCGATCAATGCTCGCCCCGGTGACACGCGCGGTCAACGCCGGTGAGGTCAGCGAGAAATCAATACGCATCCCTTCGCCCCGGGGGAAGCGGAGCTGGGTGTAGTCCCAGTAGGTGAACTGTCCTTCGGTATGCGGGCGCACCACATCGGTGAAGCCGGCATCCTCGAACGCGGAGAACGCGGCTCGTTCCGGCGCCGAGACGTGGGTGAGTTCGTTGTCGCGGAAGAAGTCGATGTCCCAGACATCCTCGTCCTTCGGGGCAATGTTCCAGTCGCCCAGTAAGGCGATTTGGGCTTCCGGGTCGGCTTCCAGCCAGCCGATGGCATCCTGCTTCAGCGCATCAAGCCACGTGAGCTTGTAACCCATGTGTTCATCATCCAGGGCGCGGCCGTTGGGGACGTAGAGGCTCCAGATGCGTACGCCGCCGCAGGTGGCGCCGATGGCGCGGGGCTCCAGGATCGGGTTTTTGCCGCCCTTGCCGAATTCGGGCTGACCCGCGAAACCGCGCTGCACGTCTTCCAGGCCAACACGCGAAGCAATTGCCACGCCATTCCACTGGTTGACGCCGCAGTGAGCGACCTCGTAATCGTTATTTTCAAACAATTCCCACGGGAAATTGTCGTCTTTGCATTTTGTTTCCTGGATGGCCAGGACATCTACGTCGGTGCGGCGCAGCCAGTCTTCAACACGGTCGGCTCGGGCGCGCAACGAATTTACATTCCAAGTCGCAATCTTCACTTGTTCAACCTATCAAGTTTGGCCGAGTCAGCCACTTCAATCTAATTGGATGTCCGAGTATATTCGTTGCTAAAGGTGACCCTGATCACTCAAAGGAGAGGTTCTTGTCTGAAATCCTGACCGAACGCCGAGGGCATTTGGGGCTCATCACCCTGAATCGACCGGAATCCCTGAACGCACTGAACACCACAATGTGTCGAGCTATTTTGGACATCTTGTTGCAGTGGCGAGAGGACCCACGGATCGCTCAGGTGGCCGTTGTCGGGGCGGGGGACCGGGCGTTCTGTGCCGGCGGTGACATTGTTGCGATTTATCGCGACATCCTCTCGCGTGAAGGCACCTCGGAGGATTTCTGGCGCGTTGAATACCAATTGAACGTCTTGATTGATGAGTATCCCAAACCATACATCGCGTTTATGGACGGGATTGTGCTTGGCGGGGGCATTGGAATCTCCGCTCATGGCAGCCACCGAATTGTGACCGAGGCCAGTCGCTGCGGTATGCCGGAGGTTGGAATCGGGTTCTTCCCTGACGTTGGCGGCACGCACCTGCTTTCGCGGGCGCCGTGGGCTGCGGGGAGGCTGGCCGCCCTCACCGGAATGAAGTTCGATGCCGCGGACACCATGGCCCTGGGGCTGGCCGATACCTACGTGGCGCAGGCGCAGATCCCGGCTTTGCTGGCGGCTTTGGAAGATGAACCAGTGGACCGCGTGCTTTCGAGGTACGCCGGAATTCCGGAGGGAGGGTATCTGCAGGAGGAATGGGTCCAGTCCTTTGCCGAAACGAGTATTCCGGCGGTCGTGCTGGGTCTCTCAAAATTTGAGAACCCCCGCGCCGAGGCGGCGCTGTCGGCGCTCAAAGCCGCGTGCCCCAGCTCGGTGCGACTGGTTCAGGAGCTGCTGCGGCAAGCCGGAGTGGACCTGCGTGAAGATTTGATTAGAGAGTTCAGGGCTGCGGTTCACCGGCTTGATGACCCAGACTTTGCCGAGGGAATTCGCGCCGCGGTGATTGATAAGGACCGCAACCCGCAGTGGACTGAGCTCCTGGCAAACCTCACTGCAGAGCAACGCACCGCCCGGCACTTCGGCCCCTTGGCTGGATCCGAGTTGACCTTCACCCTGGTGGACCAGGGGCTACGTGAAAAGAGTGGACGATGAGCGAGCTGCCAGTAATCGGATTTCTGGGATTGGGGCACATGGGATTGCCCATGGCGATCAATCTTCACCGGGCCGGCTATAAACTCAAGGGTTTCGACGTTGTCCCGGCTGCGGTACAGGCCGCTGCGCAGGCCGGTATCCAGACCGTGGACAGCGGAGCCGCCGCGGCGCAGGGGGTGGATATCGTGTTGACCATGTTCCCCTCCGGCCAGCATGTTCTGGATGCGTATCGCGGATACTTGCTTGACGTGGCTCAGCCGAACACACTGTTTTTGGAGTGCTCAACCATTGATGTCGCCCAAGCGAAGGAAGCTGCTCAGCTGGCCGTTGCCGCCGGGCACCGCAGTGCGGATGCGCCCGTCTCCGGCGGGGTGGTCGGCGCCGAAGCCGGAACCCTGACCTTCATGCTCGGCGCGGAAGCTTCAGATCTGGAGCAGATCACCACGGTGTTGGAGCATATGGGACGACGGATTGTGCACTGCGGCGGTCACGGGTCGGGGCAAGCCGCGAAAATCTGCAACAACATGCTCCTAGGAATTTCGATGATCGGGGCTGCCGAAGCTTTTGTGCTCGGCGAGCGTTTGGGTTTGGAGCATCAGGCCCTCTACGAGGTGATTTCCACCGCGTCGGGGCAGTGCTGGTCTGTGACAACTAACTGTCCGGTGCCTGGTCCCGTGCCAAGCTCGCCGGCCAACCGGGATTATCAGCCAGGCTTCGCCGCGGCGCTGATGGCCAAAGATCTGGGGCTTGCCTCCAACGCAGTGGAGCATACCGACACGGATGCGCAGTTGGGCGCCTTGGCTGCTGCGCTCTACCGCAAGTTCAGTGATGCAGGCAATGCTGGAACCGATTTTTCCGGAATTATCAACGCCATCCGTGAAGGGACCCTCTAGGAGATCTCCTGATTTTTTGGCGGAAACGCGAAAGATTCTGGAACAGATCCCGCACCTCGCCCGGCAGTAAGCCGCTGCCTGCGAAGAGGTGATTATTGAGGTCGCTTCTCGCCGCGGACAAGACACCTCAACCCGTGGACGCAATCTCCAGAAGCCGTGTGCGGCCGTCGGCGGGGTGCTGAATTCTGCGCACCGGTCCGGTGGCCTCCAACCGATCCGCCGAATTGTTGAGGCTGGTGGCATGAACCTGTAGCAAACGGCTCACCATGTGTCATGGGCAGCGAACCCCGTTTGGAGAATTCCAAGAGTGCGAGGACCATAAATCGCGCATACGTGAGGCCTGGGGTTTCAGGATCGTGTCTGCACGCTGAATAAAGATTAGGGCCGCGCGCATCTGCGCTGTAAGCGCGGCCATGGTATCCGCTACGGCATTCCAGCCATGGGCAAGCCACTGGTCGCGGGCTTGAAACAACTTGTGCGGCGAGTTGAGTAGGTGTGTCAGCTGACTTGTGCTCGGCCAGGAGCGAATAGATTCGAAAGAAAGTACTTTCCAAAATGGAAAGTACTTGTTAGTCTCTAGATGCAAGGTCAAACACAAATCGCAGAGGAGCAAGACCATGAACAAGACATCGAATGCCAAGTACGCCATCACCATCATTGTTGCCGGTGCACTATTTGTGGCACTGGCCCTCTTTGCTTACTTCTCCGGGCAAAACTTCTTGGTTTTTGTGGGGATGGGAATCTTTATGGCAGTGGCTATGACCATGACTTCGCTGATCGCCCGTCGACAGGCTGCGGCTCGCGCGGCTGAAACCAAGAGCGCCTAATGAGCGACGAAAAGGAACTGGACGCCCAGCGGCAGCTGGCAGCGCTCGGGCAGGCTCAGGAAAGCATGGATCGTGCCCTGAGCTACGGTTCGAAACTCCTCGGCTGGTACAGCATCATCGTTTCATTGGTGATCGGCGCCCTGGCGTTCCTGCTTCAGCTGAATAACCCACGGGATAACATGGGCGGCTTCATCCTGATCATGGGACTTTATGTGGTCGTGATTGTGGCCGTCTCCCTGGCTTACCGCAAGCTGTATCGTTCGCTTCCGGTTGGCTACTCCAAGCGCTACACCAAAGGGTTTGTTTTCACGATCGTGCTTTATGCCGCTTCGCTGGCGCTCATGCCATTGGAGCTGGAGTCTTGGATCCTTCTGGTGTTGCTCGGATTGGTGGTCGCAGCGCCACTGCTGCTAGCTGGAATCGGGATGGTGCGGAAGTGAGCACCCATGCTCGGAATCGGCTCAACGACGATTTCTCCAATCCGGTTCGACTCTCCATCATGGGCTCGTTGACTGCCGCTGATGAAGCGGATTTCAAGTCACTCAAAGAAGCACTGGGGATTTCGGACTCAGTATTATCCCGCCACTTGAGCGCGCTGGAAGAGAAAGGCTACGTGCAGATCCGCAAGGGGTTCGTTGGAAAGCGCCCCAGGACCTGGGCCAAGCTCAGCACTGAGGGCCGCACCGCCTTCGCGGAGCATGTGCAGGCATTGAAGGAAATCACCGGAATAGCCTAGCGTCGATGGGTATTCCAAGCCGCTGGAAGAAGTCTCGGAGGTCAGCCTCGATCAACGTGTTGACTCTCTTGAGAACGTGCCGTCCGGCGGCTTGCCAGTGGGCGCAGTCGTCCCATCCAGCACGGTCCTAGACCAGTCGCACTTTTCTTCTCAGTCGAGCTCATGGGTCTCGGTCACTCCTGGCCGTGCACGTTCGTAGGCATCTAAAAGCCGCCGGGCATTGGCTGGTGAGCGGAAGAGATACGCGGTCTCCTGCCATGCCGCGTCACATCTGCCCTGAGGCCGGTTCGCCCGCTGAATTGCAGTTGAATCAGGTGACCCTTTCCTTGGCTTGATAGTGGGGCTGACCACATCAGCAGAGGCGCGTATCAGGTTTCGCTATATCGATAGCCGTGAAGCCACTGCGGTTCATGAACCACTACTACTTTGCGAGTCTGATGCTTGGCTCTCGCTTTTGATCCATTGTCCAAAATCGGGGTCAACGTAGCCTGCTAGTGTGGCAAGATCATCGAATTTCCTCTCTAGCTCAGAGGCCCAGATGCGATGGTGATGGCCGATCCTGTTCCTCAAGTCCCGAAGCGCGCCGACCTTCTTGCTGACGAGCGTTTGATTGCGGCCTTTCATGTAGGGGGAATGCTGGGCAAGATCCGGCCAGAGGAACATCTGACTCTTCGAAACCATCTGATGCCAAAGACTCAAAGAAATCTCAGAGATGACCTGCCTGGAATCCATGGGCATACGGTTTTTGCGCACCCGAGATTTCGCAGTGTCGATATCGACATAGGGGAAATCATGGCGCCGTGCCCCGCGGCCCGTATCACGACTTAATTCCCTGGAATCATTAAAAATCCAATGCCCGGTGCGACGTTTAGCAGTGTGTCGAGCACTCATCTGCCGGTTGATAGCGTTTCGCAAACCCACTTCTAAGTGGCCTAGAGATTCCCAGAAAACCGCTGAGATGTCCGAGATTCACTCGAATAGGAGTTTGGCTTGATCTTGATCTCCACCACATTCAGTGAGGTAGTGCTTGAGCCGTGCAGCGCCGAAACGAAACTCGTTGAACACCCAGGACTGCAGGTTGGCCATCAATACTCACTTTGTCTAAAATAGAAGAGAACATTCCGGAACCGTCCCTGTAGTCTTTTTTTACGAAAGACCGATCAAACGGCCGGGATTCTGCTTTTAAAACGTCATTTCACATGTTCGACTCGCTGAGCCTGAGGCGGCGGGGGAATGAGTCTAGGGTTAGCTTTCTGTAGCTCCGCGTATTGTTCTTGAGCATGCTGCGCGCAGGTTGCCAATGAACCCTTCGAGCCATTTACTGCCGTGGAGATGTTCCAGTAGCGGATGTCATCATTGGTACCAGTCGCGGGCAGCTGGTGATCCGTAAACTTCAGGTCGCGACTCTCAAGGACCGCAGACTTCCGTAGTGGCCTAGCTTGGCGCAGGGGTCGCCTTGTGAGAACGCAACGACCCTGCACTGCGAGTCGCTAAATCACCACCTCATGCGTTCGGTTCGTCTGGGCGCTGAGCCAGAACGAGGATTCCGCACTGCGAGATTGCAGGTTCAGAACTACTGCCAGGTCCAATGCCATTGAACGTATCTGACAACGCTCAGTCTGAATTCCAGCGGTCTTCACTCACGCGATCAGTCAATGGCCAGGGCCTCTTGGTTGAAAATTAATTGTCTACCGCGGCAGCTACTTCGGCCAACGCCGTGCGAACCTAAAGGTCCCGCACGGCGCTGGCTTTCCAAAGTGGGCTAACCCTGGGCGCGCCACCATGGATCCAAATTGGTGGCCGGCACGGTGCGCTTGTGCCGCGAGAGGGTAAAACGACGCTCGATGACCTGCGCCGCGGCCTGATCAATCTCACGGCCTTCAAGGTAGTCGTCAATTTGTTCGTAACGCAGGCCCAGCTCGTCCTCGTCGGTGCGTTGCGGCTGGCCGTCGAGCAGATCGGCGGTGGGGGCCTTGGCCCAGAGCTGTTCCGGCGCATTCAATTCACGCAGCAGCGCCTGGTTCTGGCGTTTGTTCAGTCCGGCCAGCGGGAGCAGGTCCGCGCCGCCGTCACCGAACTTGGTGAAGAACCCTGTGACCGATTCGGCTGCGTGGTCAGTGCCGATCACCAGCATGCCGCGGTCGCCGGCAATCGCGTACTGAACCACCATGCGGGTGCGAGCCTTGGCATTGCCCCGGTTGAAATCGCTGATGACCGGGTGCCCGGCATCAGCCAGCGCCTCATCGAGCGCGGCCACAGGTTTGGCGATGTTGACGTCGAATTCCTGATCAGCCGCGACAAATTCCATGGCGGCGGCGGCGTCGGCGGCATCCTGCTGCACCCCGTGAGGCAGCCGGACCGCGATGAACTCGGCCGTTCCGCCGGCTTCCCTGACCTCCTGGACGGCAAGCTGCGCCAGGCGTCCGGCGAGTGTGGAGTCGATGCCTCCGGAGATCCCCAAAACGAAACCCTTGGCGCCGGTTGCGGCCAAATAATCTTTGAGGAAGTCTACGCGGGAGCGTACTTCGTCGGCCGGATTGATGGACGGTTTGACGCCCAGCTCTTTAATGATCGCTGCTTGCAGTTCACGCATGTAACTAATCCTAGGCATACCGATGAGAGCCTGCAGGTCTTCCTGCGGGAAGGGCGGCGAAAGTTAACATGTTCTCAACATTCGCCGCAATTCCTAACGGTCTTCCAGATCCGGATCCCAGCCGAGGTTGCGTGCCATCTTTTCCAAGGTGGCAACCACGGCGTCGTACTCCGAGCCGTCGAGGTCCTGCCCGGACTGGGTGCGGATCCGCTCAACCAGCTCGCTGAGCTTGAGCAGTGAAACATGTCCTCGGTCGGTAATCGAGTATTCACCCTCGCTCAGAGAAATCCAGCCGGATTCCACCAATTCCGAGAGGTGCTCGGAGACCGAGGCAGGTTCGTCAGGCGACGCGAAAAACGGGGAGAGTCCGGCGGTCAGTTCCGGCTCGGTGGCCGGCTGCTGTTCCAAAAGATTCAGCACCTGCCATTGCCGGCGTGTCACACCGTGTTCTTCCAAGGTCGCTGCAAACTGCTCGTCAATCAGCGAATCCACCAATTTCAACCAGTAACCCAAGGGGCGTGTAGCGTTCATGGGATCAGCCTAGCGAGGATGCCGACTAGAATCGAGGGTATGAGCGAAACCAGTGCCCGTGGGCGTTTAAAAGAATTGATTCAGAAATTTGCCGTTGTTCGCGGCAAGGTCATCCTTTCGTCCGGTAAAGAAGCCGATTATTACATTGACCTCCGTAGGGTCACCCTGCAGCAGGAAGCTTCGGGTTTGGTTGGACAGGTCATGCTTGACCTGCTGGATGAGGCAAACCTCGAGTTCACCAACGTGGGCGGCCTGACCATGGGGGCTGATCCGGTAGGCACCGCGATCATGCACACCGCGCGTGAAAAGAACCGTGCCGTCGACGCGTTTGTGGTGCGCAAGGCGCAGAAGTCCTACGGCATGGGCCGTCAGGTTGAGGGGCCAAGCGTTGAAGGCCGCAACGTGATTGTTTTGGAAGACACCTCCACCACCGGTGGTTCGGCGCTGACCGCCGTCGAGGGCGTCCGTAAAGCCGGCGGCAATGTCATTGCCGTGGCAGTGATTGTGGACCGCGACACCGGGGCCAAGGAGCGTATTGAGGAAGAAGCCGGTGTGCCTTACCTCTTCGCTTACGGCAAGGATGAGTTGGGTCTGTAACCAAAGCCTTAATATTAGGGTTTGATTTCGAGGCTCCTAAATAGCTTCACATCAGGTCTTCGGGAGACCAGTAAACAATTGGGCCTTAGGCGACGAAAGTTGCCTAGGGCCCAGGCTATTCCCCGGATGCCCCGAGCGCGTTCGAAACTACAGAAACGTCGTTCAGTCCGTAGTGTTTTCCCCCATTCGGGGTGTCGGAATCCGCCGAGGTTTTTCCGAGGCGCCCTAGGAGAACCCCGCTGACTACCGAATGGTCAATGCAGGGTGAGCTGCCATTTGTTGAGTTCGGCAACGGCCTCTCCCGAGCAGTCTTCTCTGACAGGTCGGCATGCGTGACGCCGTTACCGAGGGACTGGGCAGTCGTGACGCACCCATGCTGATACAGCGCAATCTCACTCATTTTGTCGAGTTTGGTTACCGTCGGAGTGTCAAAACCTTGCCAAAAAGGAAAGGTTTTGACACTAGTGAGAATCTTGGTGTGTGCAATGAGTTTGGAGATAGGTATCTCACCGAATGTCAACTTTGGTTGACGCGCTAGCTTTTGTCAACTATTGTTGACGGCATGGAGCATGGAAATAAAACGGCCATCGATTCCGAAGACCGGGGAGGCCCATTGGCCCAACTGCGCCGGCTCACCGCCGGGCAGCGGGAACTGGCGCGGGAACAAACCGCCCAAGTGCGCCGAGCCCGTGCCGATGGATACTCTTGGCAGTCAATTGCCTCGGCGTTGGAAATTTCAAAACAAGCGGCACATAAAAAATACGGGCGTAACTAGGGATTATGCGCCTTGCGTTCGGCTCAAAGCCAGGCGTGAGAGACCGTGAACCTCTGCGTTAGTTTGCGGATGAGCCCCATCAATTTATCTGAAAACGTTTTAGGATAGGCGCTTACGCGTGTCGACCTGCTTAAGGCACCTCGTGTATTGCCGATGCGCTGAAATGTTGTGACGACGCAATCTTTCGTTCCAGCAGAGCCGCCGATGACGTTTCCATTTTCCGGCAATACTCAAGGGTGCAGTCCCTCGCAGAATGCGGCAGCGCGTAATTACCAACTGCGACGCTCACTATTGAAAGCGGAAAACTGACCGCTGGATCTTGTGCTCAAACATCCGCGAACCAGTATGCGACATAAACATGACGACGGTTGACTCGGAATCATTGCGCTGTTTATTGCTGATCGTGTTCTTCGTATCATTCAACGCAATCCGAAGTTTTCGGGATGCCGTCCAGTACTATTTGGACTTCTTGAAAAGCCTGCAGGCAGGTCCGACTTGGCAAAAAGTAGGATGTCCGTGACAGTTGCCGCTGAACTCCTACTGCCTTGTTGACCTGGGTTTGGGCACCTTTGGCGGTTTCGATCAGTGGGCCTAGTGCCTTTCGAGACGGGCTTGGAGCCTAGGATTTGCCGACGAGGAGCGATCGGTCGCTATTCCTCAATTTCTCCGCCAATCCTCCTTAGGTGTTGGCGAAAAGTAATGCCCTCACTTTCGCGGGCAGACAGGAAGTCAGCAAATCGGGCTTGCTCTCGCAAACTGGTCCCAGAGCGCATGAGGGAAGCCTGGCGGCGTTCGGTCTCACGAATGGCCACGGCAACCTCGGCAATGTCGGCTGCTCGTTCTAGTGGCATGGCCAAGAGGCCGTCGTCATCGCCCAGCACGAAGTCATCAGCAGTGACCGTGAAGTCGCCAAATTGTGCGTGTGTAATGGCGGTCTTCGACTGAGGATCAAGTCGCTGTGGGCCAGCCGGCAGCGATCCCATGCTGAAAATCGGAAGGTGAATTGCGCGTAGTTCGCGGGAATCCCGGTGCAAACCCCAAATGGCAATGCCCGCCAGTCCTGCTTGGGATGCTTCGAGCGTTACTAGGTCCCCAACACATGCTTCATCTGTGCGCCCCGAATTGTCGACGACCAGGACGTCTCCCGGGCAAGAGTTGTTGATAGCTTCCAGGAATACATCAACGCTCCCAGTGTGTTGAGCTGGAAGAACTCGGCCAACGATGTGGGTTTCTGACCAAAGTGCGTTCAACCCAGCGGGCGCCTGGCGTACGGGGATACCTAAGCGCATGACTGCGTCAGCGACATGCGGTGTTGTCAGATCTAGGTAGAGCCGCTGCAATTCGTGTGAATCCATTGGTGGTTTGCCTTTCGGTTGACAGGTGGCTTTGGAGGTCAGGTCCAGTTGCAAAGAAGTAGGTCAGACCGGCGCGTGATGGTCGACAACTGTTTTCATCACTAACGTGGAGGTCAGTCGTTGCACTCCTGGTAAGAGTGAAAGTTGCTGGTCATAAAGGGTTTGGTAGTGCTGCTTCGACTCGACGGCGACGAAAAGCTGGTAATCCGGTTCTCCGAATAGGCGGTGTGCTTGGACAACGTTTGGTATTTTCGCTACCGCGGATTCAAAAGCCGCTACCGCGTTGCCATCACCGGCACGCATGGTGACGAACACTAAGGCTTCGAAGGGCAGGCCCAGCAGGTCGAGGTCCAGATCGACGCTGAATCCTTGAATCACTCCCGATGCTTCGAGGTCGCGGAAACGTCGGTGGCAGGCAGATAGGCTCAAGCCTACTTTTTGCGCCACATCTGTCATCGTGGCTCGACCATCAATTTGCAGTTGAGAGAGAATCTCCCGGTCAAGTTCGTCCATGCAGAAAAGTATGCTCTCAAGGAGCAGATTTTGCAAAATTTTCGGAACACATTGCGCGGAAGTTCGAATATTATTGCATCAAAACGAGTTTGGGCTGGAAGGCAGCAGATGGAAATAGGGTTGGCGTGGGCATTCTGGGGTGTTTCAATGTTGTTCGTCCTGACTCCGGGGGCTGACTGGGCATATGCCATTTCGTCAGGGGTTAGGCAACGAGCGGCTGTTCTTCCCGCGGTGTCCGGCATGCTGATGGGTCATATTTGCGCAGTATTGTTGGTAGCTGCAGGTGTGGCGGCGGTCGTTTCTGCTTCGCATCTGGCGATGACCTGCCTGACTATGGTCGGTGCGATGTATTTGATTGTGCTGGGTATCCAAGCCTTGAGGAATCTCGCTGATTCCCCGGTCCACGCCGAAGGGACACTGCCTGGGAGAAACAAGCTGTTTGCTAAAGGAGTGGGTATTAGTTTGTTGAACCCGAAAGTTATGCTCTTGTTTCTTGCCTTGTTGCCGCAGTTCGCCAGCGCTGAAGCTTCGTGGTCGATAGGCCGGCAAATCGTTTCGCTTGGGGCAGTGCACGTGGCCAATTGTGCTTTGGTCTATTTTGCCGTTGGTTACGGGGCCAATACGGTGTTGAGCCGAAAGCCTCGTGCCGCTCGACGGGTCACCATCACCAGCGGAATAGTGATGATAGCGCTGGGTGCATTGTTGGTGGTGGAGAAAGTAGTGTCGGCCGTCAATGGGTAGTCAGAGTTTCAAGCATCTATGCGTCTACACATGCCTTTCACGGCAATTGATGGGCGGGAGTAGTTTCGCGCTTCTAAATGTAATCCTCGCGAATCTCAAATTTTGGGCTGGGACTCGCGGACATCGGGCAATCGCGATTAAACTCAACGGCCGCCGTTCAATTGTCCAGAAGTTGTCTGAACAATTGAACGGCGGCCGCGATGGTCTACAATCAGACCAAGTTATCTCCATAGGTCTACCAAATTGTTAAGCGTGTCATGTTGTCAGAGATGGAATACGAGACAATTCCCCTTGGCCGGCCAGAGCGACTTCTTGATCGTTTTCCACGGTGCTTCCGCTAACGCCGATGGCGCCAATGACTCTTCCATCGATAGTTAGCGGAACACCGCCTGCGAAAGTCACAAGGCCGCCGTTGGTGACTTCAATGCCGAACAGAGGCTGCCCCGGCTGGGCCAAGACTCCAAGTTGCTCGGTGGGCATATCGAAGTATCGAGCAGTGCGGGCTTTGGCCATGGCGATGTCAATGCTTCCCAGCCAGGCGCCGTCTTGGCGGGCGAACGCGGTCAGGTTGGAACCCGCATCCACCACGGCAACGTTCATCGACAATCCCAGAGCCTTGGATTTGGCTAGGGCCGCATCCAGTACTTTTTGCGCGAGTTCGTAGTTGAGTTCAATCATTGAAGTCTATTCAATACTTGGTTCCAGACGCGTTGTCACGGAAGAATTCCAGTAACGAAACACTACGAATCACCGCCGGCAACTCATGGAACACTCCACGATAGACCTCCGCGAGGATCTTCCAGTTCTTCAAATGCGCGTTGCCTCGTTCAACCGCAGCACGATGCTTTGACAGCTCTTTGTTGAACAGTTGATCATGCTCAATCAACTCCCCGGTTCCGGGACGGTGTCCCTTCTTGTACGGGATCATCCCGGACGTTCCTTGGTAGCCGAGATCCGCGAGGTAAGGCGACTCCGTCAGCAGCTGCTCCACACCGGTGTGGGTGAAAGCTACCCTGTCGTGCATCCTCCCGGGCACTGGTTCACCGATATAAAGGGCCCGTCCGGCCAGCGTGGTGACGACTTGGATATTGACGCAATGCCACTTCTTTTTCCCTGAGTAATGCGTTTTGATCGCGGGTCGGTGTTTGCGAACTCGCACGTCAGTGCCGTCTACGATCAAGGATTCACCCCTGGCTAGTGCCTCTTTCAGATCGGGTGCCTCCAACGCGAGAGCCATGCTGATCAATGGCATGATCTTGCGGTAGATCCGGGAGACTGTGGGTTGGCTGATGTCGTACTGGTCGGCGATGAATGCTTGGCGGACGTTGTGGCGCAGCAGGTGCAGGACGATCCGTAGTTGCTGGTGCAGGTTCAGAACCTTAGGTCTGCCACCGGGGCCTTTGTGGGGGTTGGGACGTGAGTCGAGGATCTGTTGGATCCTGTTCTGTAGTTCCATGAACTTGGTCAGGGGCAGACCTGTACTATACTTGTAACTCATCGGCTTCTTCGGTTTTTGTGTTGTTTGATCACTTCCATTATTAATCGTTGAAGCCGATTTTTCTATGTTTTCACTGGTCAGGTGATGAATGTCATTAACTAGAGTTATGAATTAAGTTCATTCTAAAGACAGTTAAGAATCGATATTCTGGATTTTATAACCGACAGGAGGTTCCCTTGCAGAAGCACATTCCGGCTAAAACCCGCCGCGAGGCCATCCAGGTCGGCGAGCACTTCTCCGATTGGAGAAAACTCACCGGCCTGAAACTCTCAGAAGTGGCTGAACGTGCGGGAGTCTCAATTAATACTGTCCGTGATCTTGAAAGCGGCAAGGGCAGCACTTCCTTGAGCAACGTCTTGCAGGTTGCCCGAGTCCTCAGCGTGGATTACCTGCTAGCCGAGGCGTTAGACCCCTACAACACAGAACTCGGACGGGCCCGATCTGCTGAGAAACTCCCGCAGAGGGTTCGGTCGTGAACAACAACATTCACGTCTGCGGGCCCGAATCAGTCCCGACCCAAGCGTTGCTTTCTCGTGATGGGCAGGCCCTGCAGGCTCAGGAGCGCGTGATCTTGAAAGTCGCCTTGAGCATCTTCGGATCTCGCGCGTTTTTACCAACGAGCAGGAAAAAAGTGCCTGGCTCGACGATACAATCTCCTTTGTGATCCACCAATGAACATGCGCTCGCCGGGACGGAAAACAGGTCGGCACATTAACCAGTCCCACATGCTGAGGTTAAAAGATGGATAGTTATCCTAGAAGCTCTCCAGCGCCGCGAAGGTTTACTTCTCCAAGACGAACTTTTTGCAGGTAATAATCTGGTGCTTCGCGTTCCGCTGTTTTCTGACTGAAAAATAGAGCTTCGGGAACCGGCGATTCCATGATTCCGAAGATCGGATTTCCGTCGGTGTCGTAATCGAGCGGTAGAAACGTGGTGTGGGTGAGATGCAGGATTTGGTCTCCGTCCAGGGATTTG
This sequence comes from Glutamicibacter sp. NPDC087344, assembly GCF_044744225.1. Taxonomy (NCBI): domain Bacteria; kingdom Bacillati; phylum Actinomycetota; class Actinomycetes; order Micrococcales; family Micrococcaceae; genus Glutamicibacter; species Glutamicibacter sp. NPDC087344. Next base: position 40,402 of record NZ_JBIUXY010000012.1, read on the forward strand.
TTGCCCGCGCCCTGCACCTTCCGCGCTTCCCAACTGACTTCCGTGTCCGAGTACTTATCCTGCAGTGCATAGCAGTCGCCCTCGCTGGACAAGACCGCAATAATTGGCTCTATGTACTCCAGTGGCGGAAATGGCTTAGGTTGTTTGCCGTCGACAACGTAAACCAATGAGTCATCTGAGGTTCTCGACCCACGTCGGCTTTTCGATTTTTGCCAGGGCCTTGCTTAGAGACAATATGGGGTGCCCTTCAGTACAGAAGTGTATGCAGCGGCATCATCACTCTGGCCATATGGCCTTCTTCGCTGTTTTGCAGGAGAGTTGGTGGTTCTTCTGGTTCGAGAAGATTGGAGTCGCTGCTTTTCTGAAACACGGCGTAGCCCCATCTGAAATTGGCTTTATTTCCCCCTAGGCCGTGCGTCGCCTAAGCGTCAGGGAACCAATAAGAAGCGCCCCCAAGATCCAGGCTCCGATGACCAACAGGCTAGTGAAGGTGGCGCTGTCTTCGGTGCCTGCGGCGACATCTCCCAGCGCGTCGATTGCGTGTGAAAGGGGTAGCCAATCACCAATGGCGTGCAGCACCTCGGGCAGCTGTTCGCGGGGCAGGAGCAACCCGGAGAGCAGGAACTGCGGGAGAACCAGCAACGGCATAAATTGAACTACCTGGAATTCGGTCCGGGCGAACGCGCTGGCCATGAGCCCGAGGCTGGTTCCGAGCAACGCATCCAGCGCTGCTACAAAAAAGAGCAGTCCGAGGCTTCCAGAGATCTCCAGCCCCAAAACCAAAACAGCGAAAGAGACCGCGATGATGGTTTGCAGGATGGAGATGAGCGTGAAGGCTATCGCATAGCCGAAGATGAATTCGCCTTTGGCCAGGGGCATGCTCAGCAGGCGCTCCAGGGTTCCGCTGCGTCGTTCGCGTAACGTGGCGATGCTGGTAACCAGGAACATGACAACAAAGGGGAACAACGCGATCATCGCCGGACCGATGTGTTGAAAGGTCCCGGTGTCCGTGAAAATCCAGGCCATCAAACCAATGAGCAGGCTGGGCACAACCAGCATCAGCGCGATGGTTCGTGGATCGTGCCGGATCTGGGTCAGTACCCTGGCTGCGGTGGCTAAGGTCCTTCTCACGACGTTTCTCCCTTCGCGGTAGTGCGGTGCCGTGCAGGCGGTGGGTTGTGCAGCTCGGTGGATTCCAACCCGCCGGCGGCAATGATCCGCAGGAAAGCTTCCTCCGGGTCATCCGCGCCGGTGCGCCTGAGCAAATCGCTGGGGGAGAGTTGCGCGAGAAGTTTTCCGTCTCGAAGCAACAGGATTTCATCGCAACGCATCGCCTCGTCCATGACGTGGCTTGAGACCACCAGGCAGATGCCGCTCTGTGCCAGCGTGGCAAATAATCCCCAGAGTTCCGCGCGGAGTACCGGATCCAGTCCGACCGTCGGCTCATCAAGGATGACAATATCCGGGGAACCAAGCAGCGCGACGGCCAGCGACACCCGGTTGCGTTGGCCTCCGGAGAGGTCTAAAACCAGGCGTTTGGACTGATCGCGCAGGTCGGTTGCTTCGATGACACGATCGGCTTCGGTGGCAGGCAAACCAAGAATTTTGGCGAAATACACAATGTTCTGTTGGACCGTCAGGTCATCGTAAACGCTGGCAGCCTGGGTCATATAGCCCACTCGGCTTCTCAGCGACTTGTGTCCCGCTGGCTGGCCCAGAACCGTAACCGTGCCGTCGGTGATGATCTGGTTGCCCACGATGCTTCGCAGCAGCGTGCTTTTGCCGCTTCCACTGGGCCCTAGTAGCCCAATGATGCGGCCCGGGGCCAGCGCGCAGTCGATATCCTGCAGGACCAGCGACTTGCCCCGTTTGACGTTCAATCGCTGCACTTGAATACATGCCGTCTTGTTCATCACACAATGAATTAGAGACCACCGCGCGGTCTGGGTCAATGCTTAGAGATACCAAGTCTGAAAGCGGCGGAAGGTTGTTACTCCGATGATCCGGGGAGATCAGTATGGACGGTAAGTCAAAGACTTGATCACTGCGAGTAAACGTTCAGTTCCCCTGTTTAGAGCGAGGTGTGGTTGCCATGAAGGACTGGTCTCAGTCAACCCTGGCTGACAGGGTTCACGCTCATCGTCAGGCAATTCGTATGCGTATGACTGTATCTACGAGAAGCGATTTACGTAATTAGATTGATTTAAAGAGTGTGTTCTGATTACCCTGCTAACAGGGGCGCTGTCTTTTCGCTTCACCGTTCACTCGCAAGAATGGAAAAAATGAGAAAGAGCATTTTCCGGGCCACCGGAAACGCGATTGCATCGTCAGTGTTCTCGATTGAGCTTCCAACGGGTGCACGTGCCAACACTTCACCTGTTTCGATTAGTTGTAGGACCTGACGTAAGCACCGAGTGCCTTAGCCTAGCCGACCTGCGTTGGGGGTAATTGGGCTAGAGCCATGGCGCCAAGACGAATGAGACCCAGACGCGTTGCTTCGGGCAATAAGCATTTTGTGTATTTCCGAAGCTAGCGGTTTTCAACTATTTTTTGATTAGTGAGGTTTAGATAAGATGTGGCTCATAGCGATAACATCAGGATTAGGGTGCGCTCTTCTTTTTAGCAAGTCCAGTACTCGACAGATACGTTGGCTGCCTACCGTGGCCTCGCTGGTTCTGATTATTGCGACGTATCTGATGTTGTTTGATCAGGGAACGCTCTGCGTAACACTTTTTGTTGTATCGGTAGTTCTAACGTACCTGGGGGACCTATACACGACGTGGTCGAATCATCCATATTTGCAAGGTGCGAATCCTTTAGCGCGCCTGTGGGAGATTTTTCGATGCCTCGGTTCCCTTCGAACCGCATCATCAATAATTTAACTTGTAAATCTTGATGCGCCCAATGGGTGGCCGGAGATCCCTTTTTTGGGCGGGCCGATCAAAGCTGAGCCATCTGGGAAGAACACATCCGTAGACGACGCAGTTTTTCGTACTGTACGTTCCCAAAACGAGATCTTGGTGGCCATCGCACGCGGCAGCGATCTTCGATGTGCAATGAAGCGTCGCTCGTGCGCCCAGAATGGAACCCATCTCGTTTTTTGGGGCGATGAAGCGCCTCGGTGCCAGGTCGAGTCTCACGACGGAAAATGAACTTCCAGGTCTCTCTTGCTGGAAGAGTCAGGCATTAAAAATGCGTAGCGGCCGGAGAACCGGCCGCTACGCAAGTGAAAACTACTGAGGCTACTTGGAATCGGCCTTGGCTGATGCCGGTTTGGTTTCGGCTGGGCGACCCTTGACGAGCTCGGCATGCAGGTTTGCCACGGACGGGTACTGCAAATCCGGGCGGAACGGGAAGGTATCCATATCCCCGGTGGCGGTGATGCCCGAATAAACCAGTGCGGTCAGCAGGCCGGCTTCCATGCCTGCCACGATGTCGGTATCCATGCGGTCGCCAATCATGGCGGTGGTTTCCGAATGCGCATCGATTCGGTTCAACGCGGAGCGGAACATCATCGGGTTGGGTTTGCCCACCACATATGGTTCGCGGTTGGTGGCCCGGGTGATCAGTGCGGCAATGGCACCGGTGGCCGGGAGGATGCCCTCGGTGGACGGGCCGGTGGCATCCGGGTTGGTGGCGATGAATTTCGCTCCGCCTTCAATCAGGCGAATGGCCTTGGTGATCGCCTCGAAGGAGTAGGTGCGGGTTTCGCCGAGCACCACATAGTCGGGGTTCTGATCGGTCATGATGAATCCTGCATCATGCAGGGCAGTGGTCAACCCGGCCTCGCCGATCACGAAGGTGCGTCCCCCGGGGCGCTGGCGCGCCAAGAACTCGGCGGTCGCCATGGCGGAGGTCCAGATATTCTCCTCCGGCACATCCAAACCGGAAGCCAACAGGCGGGCTCGCAGGTCGCGCGGGGTGTAGATGGAGTTGTTGGTCAGCACCAAAAAGCGCAAGTTGTTCTCGCGCCAGTACTGCAGAAGCTCTGAGGCACCCTTGATTGCATGGTTTTCGTGGACCAGGACGCCGTCCATGTCGGTCAACCAGCATTGAATATCGTGGACGGTGCGTGCTGCGCGGTTGCTGAGGGTCACGAGGTGTCATTCCTCCGGTGGCAGTAGGTGGTGGGAGCTATCTGCGCTGAAAGTTTCCCCTGTAAAACAAAGCCTACACAGCATCCGGTGACCGTGCAGTGAACGGCAACACTGATTTGAGCTACTACGCTTAAATACGTGAGCCATGAAGTGAATGAAGCAGCCGAAAATCCCGTCGAACACGTTATTGGTGTTGGGCCGTGGGAAGGCGAGCTGCCGCAGGACGAAAAATATGACCCGCAGCTATTGGCTGAAGGGGACCGTCGTAACGTTGCCGACAAATATCGTTACTGGAGCATGGACGCGATCATTGCCGACCTCGACGAGCGCCGCCACGACTTCCACATCGCCATTGAGAATTGGCAGCATGACATGAATATCGGCACCGTAGTCCGCTCCGCTAACGCTTTTTTGGCCAAGGAAGTCCACATCATCGGCCGCCGCCGCTGGAACCGTCGCGGCGCGATGGTTACGGATCGTTACCAGCATGTACGTCACCACGCAACGGTTGAAGAGTTTGTCGCTTGGGCTGAAGCCGAGGGGCTGACCATCCTGGGAATCGACATCTTCCCCGATTCCGTGCCCCTGGAGACATATGACATTCCACGTAACTGTGTGCTGGTTTTCGGGCAGGAAGGACCCGGGCTGAGCCCGGAAGTGCACGCCGCAGCGAAGGACACCCTGTCGATTGAGCAGTTCGGCTCTACCCGGTCCATCAACGCGGCTTCGGCCGCAGGTATTGCGATGCACGCATGGGTTCGACGCCACGTTTTTGGGCAAAAAGTAGGTTAACAAGGAATTTATTAATAAGTTCTTTATTCGAGCATCTGGATAAGTTGCCTGTGACCACTTAGGCTAGGAAACGATATGAATTTGTGATCCGGGGGGATTAATCAGTGCGTCGACGTCATCAGGTGAACCATGACCTGCTCCTCATTGGGCTTCCGCGGCGCAAAAAACCGGTTGTTATCTGGGGCATTTCCACGGCCGCAGCCCTGGCTTTGACCAGCGCTGTAGCGATTCCCTTGGTGGCGCAATCCGCTGATCCGCGTAGCGGTGACATCCCCGTAGCTATCGAAGCGTTATCTGATCCAGTTTTCTATAACGCTCCGGTGCTTGTCAGCCAGGATGCGCCGCTGCATGCGTTTGGCGGCTCCGGCAAGGAGCTGGCTATCGACGGGCGACCGTTGGGCATGGTGGCCGGTGCGGCCGAATCCTCGGAAGACGAGGACTCGCAGTCTGATGAAGAATCGACCCTGCTCGCCGGTGAGGTGGGCCAGATTGGCGAGCTGCCCGGCGGACTGCAGCTGATGCACCCGGTGACAACCCGCCGGATTTCCAGCCCCTACGGTTGGCGCGCAAACCCTACCGGTCCCGGGAATCAGATCCACATCGGTCAGGACTACCCGATTTCCTGCGGCTCTCCGGTGTACGCCTCTGAGGCGGGGACCGTGACGGTCTCCGGCTGGGCGGGCCACTCCGGCATGCGAGTGACCATTGACCACGGAAGTAATGTCCAGACCGGTTACAGCCACAATTCAAAACTCGTCGCCAAGGTGGGCCAAGAGGTCAAGCAGGGTGAACTGATCGCTCTGGCCGGAACCACCGGCAACTCCACCGGCTGCCATGTGCACTTCGAAGTGATCGTGGATGGCCGCTGGCACGACCCGCGCAACTACCTGCCAACCATCCCGGGCCAGAGCCAGGCAATGATTGATTCCTCGCGCCTGACGGTCAGCGCCAACAGCGCGCCCAAGGGCAATGGCGGCACCTCCTCGCCTAGCGAGAATTCGAATACCGGTAGCAACCCGGATGTGGTGGTGCCCAAGGACGACACACCGGTGGTTCCCAAGCCGAAGCCCAGCGCCACGGCTAAACCTTCGCCGTCGGTCAAACCGTCTCCGAGCACCAGCCCTACCAAGCAGCCAGAAGAGTCCACCGGCACAAGTGAATCGCCGAGCACCAAACCCACGCCGACGCAGCGTCCTTCCGAGTCGGAGTCCGAATCGCCGAGCGAATCGCAGAAGCCAACCGACGGAAGTACGGCTCCTGCGCCGTCAACTCAGGCGCCGCCGAGCGGCTCGAACAACTCGCAAAGCACCGCCCCGAATACCCCTGAGAACACCTCCGGTTCCGGGGCAAGTCCCGAGAGCGGGGCGGCCAAGTCGAGCACCGAAAGCCCGTCGACCACCGGTTCAGAGCTGGCGCAGACGAACTAGCCGAGGCGCGTTGGCCGGCTCAACACAAGAACTGCGCGCGTCACGAAGGGAGATTTAGGTCTCTAAGTTCGTGTCAACCGATAGGATGGACACGAACTGCCGTCGACGGCGACGCGTGAACCCCGCTAATCCTCACAGGAGTGAAGCATGCCTATCGCAACCCCTGATAAGTACAATGCAATGATCGATGCCGCAAAGGCTGGCGGCTACGCCTTCCCAGCGGTGAATGTCACCAGCTCACAGACCCTGAACGCCGCCATTCGCGGTTTCGCCGAGGCCGAATCTGATGGCATCATCCAGGTTTCGACCGGCGGCGCAGCGTACTGGTCCGGCGCTTCGGTCAAGGACATGGTGGTTGGCTCGCTTGGCTTCGCGGCCTTCGCCCGCGAAGTCGCCAAGAACTACGGTGTGAACATCGCACTGCACACCGACCACTGCCCAGCAGACAAGCTGGACGGTTTCGTTTTGCCGCTGCTTGCCGCTTCCGAGGCTGAAGTTGCCGCTGGCCGCGACCCATTCTTCAACTCCCACATGTGGGACGGCTCGGCCGAGACTCTGGAAGAGAACCTGCGCATCGCAGCCGAGCTGCTGCCGCGCACCGCTGCCGCCAAGCAGATCCTCGAAGTTGAAATCGGCGCCGTGGGCGGCGAGGAAGACGGCGTGGAGAACGCCATCAATGACAAGCTGTACACCACCGTCTCCGATGCACTGGCAACCATCGACGCCCTGGGCGCCGGTGAAAAGGGCCGTTACATCACCGCGCTGACCTTCGGCAACGTGCATGGTGTCTACAAGCCGGGCAACGTGAAGCTGCGTCCAGAGCTGCTCAAGGACATCCAGGATCAGGTTGGCGCCAAGATCGGCAAGGCCAACCCGTTTGATCTGGTGTTCCACGGCGGTTCGGGCTCCACCGACAAGGAAATCGCTGACGCGGTGTCCTACGGCGTGATCAAGATGAACATCGACACCGACACCCAGTACGCGTTCACCCGTCCGGTGGCCGGCCACATGCTTGCCAACTACGACGGTGTGCTGAAGATCGACGGCGAAATCGGTAACAAAAAGACCTATGACCCACGTGTCTGGGGTGCCAAGGCTGAAGAGTTCATGGCCGCCCGTGTGGCGGAAGCCGCCCGTCAGCTGGGTTCGGCAGGAAAGAGCCTGAAGTAACCATGCTTGGAGATAACCTGCTGGGTATCCCGGCAACACTGCTGCCAGAAGAAACCGACGTGTTGGCCCGCCTTGAGGCCGGCGACGAAGCGGTAGACCTGGCCGCCAAGTTCCCGTCGTCCTCCTTGGTGTGGGCGTTGCTGGCCGACGAGGCTCATGCCGAGGGACGCACCGTGGAATCCTATGCCTACGCCCGCGTGGGGTACCACCGCGGACTGGACGCGCTGCGTAAGGCCGGATGGCGTGGACAGGGTCCGGTGCCTTTCAGCCATGAACCCAACCGTGGTTTCTTGCGCTCGCTGTACGCCCTGGGCCGGGCGGCTGCGGCCATCGGGGAAACCGAGGAAGTTGAGCGGATCGGGAAGTTCCTGAACGACTCGGACGCGTCCGCGCGAGCAGCTATCGAGGCCAAATAGCCTCACGGTTTGAGACCGCATCGGTGATGGCGGCCAGTTTCATGAAAATGAAGCTGGCCGCCATCACTGTTTCGTCGTCTACTCCTGAATGCGTCCGCACCATATCTATTTTTGCGGCTTGGAAGCCAGCAGCGAAGGCACCGAAGAAGTAACCAGCAAGGCCGAGGCCGAATCCCGATCCAGCAAGCCGGCGAGCTTCAGTATTGCCTCATGAGCCTGCTGAGCTCCTAGCCTGGCATGTTGACCCGGCAATGGAAACCCGGAGATAAAAGGTTCGTGATGAGCTGCTCGATTCCTCGCAGCATGAACGATAGTCACAGTCTCCAAGGTCCACGTTCTTGTAAAGTGAGCTCCCTCAGTGGCAGCGGCTACCTTACCGCCAGGAAATGCCCCATGCAGAGCAGTACGCCATAATTCCTCATAGTCCATCTGGAATCGCTGCGGCTCGCGTCCAACGTAGCCGCCAGAGCTCAGCAGGTCACGCCAAAATCCAAACATCAGATGAGAAACCAAACGATCGAGGTTTTTTCTACCCTGGGATAGCCTTCTCCAGGCCTGGGAAAGATCATTCCGAGATCGCTCATCCAACCCAATATCCCGCTGAAGCCAGTTAGCCCCATAAGCGCTGACAAGCTGTTCGTTAAGAGCATTGCGCAAAGCCACCTCAAGTAGAGCAATACCAGCAAGAAGAGCGAGCGAAACATCGCGATCCCAAACATAGAGGGTGCGTGCATCGGGCGGGTCATTATTTGCACTGGCCAGGAAGGTTGACATGCGATTCCGAGCGATCGCCTAATTGGGTGCACTCCCATAAGGCTCATGCGACCATGTTTGGTGATCAGTACTCAAAGCGAAGTTCCCTGTTTTCTGAGTTACAGTGGCGTGGAAGTCCCCGGAACCGCCTCTCTGATCTTGAATCATGATGCGACCGGGGTTATTTCCTTAAGACCATTTCGTAGTTCTAGGCACCTTCAACCTCACACTCTGTGATAGCGGAACATCGAAAATGATCGACGCGAAGATATCACCGTCTCGGAGCTGCCTTCCATGTTCGGCGTACTGCGGGTCCCATCTGTTGAAAATCTGCATATCCTAGAGCTCGTTCCGTCGTGGATCTCGGTACCGCAAATTATGAACGAACTCTCATGAGTCGATTCCTTGGGTGGCTCACAACCGGTGCCCGCGAGCTGCGGAGAATTAAATTATGGCTTTTGACTAGTGTTTATGCCATGTTGGCCAGATGTTCACCTGCGTTTTGCATCGCGGTTGCCGGCCGGAGCGGCGCGATACATGAGAGTCCCCTCATCAAATTCTCTTTTTTCTTTCACATGCACTTTCTAGTCTCTGGTTAGACAGAAAGTTCCACGAGAGGAAAAGTTCATGTTGTCATTCTGGATGGGTTTGACCGCCAACATTGTTGGTATGACGGTGCTGGTGTACTTTGTTTACTTCCGCCGGCACTTCCGCCGCGACCTGGTGCTGGCCTACATTGCCCTGAGCATGGGCATCATGGCGGTGACCATGTTGCTCTCCGGCTCTGGTGCGGGTGTCGGCCTGGGCATGGGGCTGTTCGGTATCCTGTCGATCATTCGCCTGCGTTCAGACACCTTGACCCAAGAGGAAGTGGCCTATTACTTCATCTCCCTGGCCATCGGTTTGGTCAACGGTTTGCATCCGGACCCGGCCTGGTTCTCCCCGGCAGTGACTGCGGCCTTGGTGATCGTGATGTTTTTCGCCGACCATCCAGGATTCGCCCCGCGCACCCAGCGCCAGACCGTGACCCTGGAGAAAGCCTACCCGCGCAGCGACGAACTGGCCCAGGCGCTAGAAGAACTGCTCGGCGCCAAGGTGCTGCGCACCGTTGTCATCGAACTGGATATGGTCCGCGACCTGACAATTGTTGATGTGCGATTCCGGGTGAACACCAAGGGTGCGCAGTCGAAGACCGAACAGCCAACGCAGCTGGCCGCAACACCACAGCAGAACACCGCGGTGCCGCAGGAGGTGTGGAACTAATGACCTTCCCTCCCAGAATCGCGCGCACCGCGCTGGAAGATGCGGTCCGCGACCGTGAACCCATTGGCCTGGCCGAGGTGATCGACCAGGCGGCCCTGCAGACCAGGGTGGACCGCAAATTCCTGCTCACCCCGGAAGAGTTCACGGCCTTGGCCCGGAAGCTGGGGGAGGACTTTCGGATCATGGAGATCGACGGGTTGCGAACCTTCAGGTATGAGTCGGTCTATTTTGATACCGAAGATTTCGCCCAGTACCGTGCGCACCGGCAGGGGCGCCGGCGCCGCTACAAGGTGCGCAGCCGCACCTACGCGGACACCGGGTTGTCGATGTTCGAGATCAAAACCAAGGGCCTGCGCGGGGCCACGGTCAAACACCGTATCGAACAGGAGCTGGATGAGGCCGGGCAGCTCACCGACCGCTCGCTTCAGTTCCTCGACGAGGTGGTCTCCCGGGAATACGGCGAGCATGTACCCAAGCTGCGCCCGGTGCTGGATAGCTCCTACATCCGTGGCACGTTCGTGAATCCGCTGGATGGCGAACGAGTGACCTGCGATGTTGATCTGGGCTACGCCCATGACGGGCAACAAATTCAAGGACCGGACCTGATTGTGGTTGAAACCAAATCCGCGGACGGCCGCGGAGCCAGCGACCAGGCCTTGGCCGCGCTGGGGATCCGCCCGGTGAGCATGAGCAAATACTGTATCGGGATTGCCTTGCTTAACCCGGAACTGCCCGCCAATAAGTGGAGCCGCCTGCTCACGCAGCGGTTCGACTCGGCGCCGCATTCCACCCGGGCACGGGTAGGCTGCGAGCCGCTGAGGGGTGCTTCGGCGGGGCTCAGGACCCGCGGCCGGGACCGGTCCTTAGGATTCGCGGGCTAGCCGGTAACCGACACCCCGCACGGTTTCAAAACGTTCCGAGCCGAGTTTGTTGCGCAGGTAGCGCACGTAAACATCCACCACGTTGGAGCCCGGGTCGAAGTCGTAACCCCAGACCCGGGAGAGCAGCTGCTCGCGGCTGAGCACCAGTCCGGGATTGCGCAGGAACGCTTCGGCCAGGGAGAACTCCCGGGCGGAAAGATCTACCTCGGTCCCCTCGATGGTGACCAGCCGGCGCAACAGGTCCATCTCCAAAGCTCCATGGGATAACACCGATACCTCGGAGGACGAGTCCTCGGTCCGCAGGCGCAGGCGCACCCGGGCCAGCAGCTCATCAAAGTGGAACGGTTTGGCCATGTAGTCATCCGCTCCGTTCTGAAGTCCCGCAACGGTGTCATCCACACTGTTGCGGGCGGTCAGGATGATCACCGGGGCATCGATGAATGATTCGCGCAGGCGCCGCAGCAGGCTGAACCCATCCTCGTCGGGCAGGCCCAGATCCAGGATGATCAATTCGAAGTTTCCGGACTGCGCCTGCCGGTAGCCATCCTGAGCGGTGGCGCAGACCGTGGGGGTGAAGCCGGCGGCTTTCAGCCCCTTGGCAATAAAGGAACTGATCCGGGGTTCGTCTTCAATGATCAAAATGAGGCTCATACGCGAGGGGCTCCTTGGGCTAGGGGAATATCGATGTAAAAAGTTGAACCGCTGCCGGGGACGGAATCCACCCACACGGTACCGCCATGAGATGAGGCAATGGCTGAGACAATGTTCAGTCCCAACCCTGAACCCTTGGCGCGGTCGCTGTTTTGGCCCCGCCCGAAGCGCTCGAAAATCCGTTCCAGATCGTCCTGGACGATTCCCGCCCCGGCATCATGGACCCACAGGCGCAGCATCGGTTCCCGGTCCGACCCTTCCAGCACGGCCGAACCCAAATCGATGCGTGAACCCTCTTCGGAGAACTTCACCGCGTTGGCCGCCAGCTGCAGCATCCCCTGGGTGATCCGGGCGGGGTCCAGGATGGCGGTGACCTCCTCGCGGTTGCCGATACGCCAATCGCGGTGCCCCAGGGCCCGCGCCTTGTCCAGGATCTCGTCGAGCAGTGCACCCACGTCGGTTGGTTTGCTGTTCAGGAAGTCGGAGCGGTTGGCCCCGGCCAGGGTCATCAGGTCGTTAATGAGCAGTGACATGCGTTTGAGTTCATCCAGCGCGATGTCCTTGGTCTGCGAGACGTCCTCGGGATCCTTGACATCCATCAGTTCCAGATGCCCGCGGATGATGGTGACCGGGGTGCGCAGTTCGTGGCCCACGTCGTCAAGCAGCTGGCGCTGGGAATTCAGCGCTTCCTCCAGCCGGTCAAGCATTTCATTGATGGTTACCGTCAGCTCGGCGAACTCGTCGTGCCCGGTGACCTCGATGCGCGAGGACTGGTCGGATTCGGAGATTTGGCGGGCGGTATCGCGCAGCCTGCGGATGGGCTCGAGCATACGTCCGACAATCAGGTAGGCGGCGCCTCCGGCCAGCAGCATGACCGCCAACCCAACACCGAAAAACACCATGAATTGGGTGTTGATGCGCCCGACCTCGGCCGAGTAGTCGTAGGCCAACACAAAACGGGCTGGTTTGGGATCCGAGGACAGCTGGATGGGGACCGCGATGGCGCGGTAGTCGCTGAGTTTGGTGTCGACGTTTTCAATGAGCACATGCTGGTCCGTGGCGCTGGTTTTAGCCCAGTCGAGGAACTCGGGGTCGTTCTCAAGGCGCATCTGCACCGTTGCGGGTGCGGTCCACTGCAGCTGATCCGCGCTGAGCCCCACCATTCCCTGATACCGTGCGGGCAGGGTGCGCTGCATAGCGGTATACAGCAGATCCTCGGCATGCATAAACCCGTCACCGGTCTGCGGGTCGATCCCCGTTTCTGCCAGCATGCGGAATTCCTCCACGGTGCGGGTTAACGAATCATCCAGCCTGGCGTTGAGCTCCTGGCGCTCGTACACATAGATCGCCGCCCCAGAGGTGGCCAGGGCGAAGCCGACCAAAAGGATCATGGAGCCCAGCACCCGGGCGCGAATGGAAACCCGGCGCCGGGGTTGGCCCTTAGTCGTCATCGTCGTCGCCATCATCATCCCAGTCGTCGTCATCATCGTCATCGTCGACGGTGACCGGCGGCCGTGGGGGAAGAGGTTTCACCGGCCCCTGGGTAGGTTTAGGCGAGATGGTTTTGCTGGGGGTCGGTGTGGGGGTTTTCGATGCTTTAGCTGAGCTGGATGCGGAGGGGCTTTCAGACGGCGAAGCGCTCTCCGAGGCGCTGGCAGAATCTGTGGGGGTGCTGCTTTCACTCGGTGAAGTCGTGGCCTGGGCGGGGTCGCTGCTGGGGTCGGGGAAACCGGTATCACCCCCGGGCAACTCGGATTGATGGACCACAATGCCCGGTCCCAGATCGCGTTGTGATGGCCCGGAGACCAACTGAGCCAGCGCTGCGATGCCTACCCCAAGGACGGATAGGGCCGCAACGATGCCGACAATCCGTAGTACTGCACGTTTACCCATACATTCATTCTCGTCTTTTTAGATGAGATGAAGATGAGAACTTGGCGTTGCTGATTTTGCAGGCGGCCCCCAAAATACGGTGCTCGCCTTCCGGCGCTCGAAGAAAATATCAGGTCAATGACGGTTCCCAGGGCGGTGCGCGAGGATTGAGCGCACCAGCATGGGGTGCGAAGCGCCAGCTGATCGGCACCAAAAATTTGGCCCGTGTTTACCCTGGGCTGGCTTAACGCAGGTGCTCAAAAATGATATTGGTTTGTGTTGACGAAAACGTCCGGTTGGCCCCCAGATGGGTGGCGACAAATCCACGCAGCTCATCGATGGAACGGGTCGCGACCCGCACCAGCAGGTCGGGGGTTCCGCCGAGCACAAAAACGTCGCGGACCGGGCCCAAAGCCGCCAAGGCCTTGGCGGCCGGCAGCATCCGATCCCTGGCCTGCGGGGCAACGATAATCGAAATCATCGCATTGACAGAAACACCCAGCAGCTTTTCGTTGATGCGGGCCTCGTAACCTTCAATCACCCCTCGGGTGCGCAGTGCCTTCACGCGGCCCAAGCAGGTTGAGGGCGCAAGTCCCACTCGCTGGGCCAAAATATTGTTCGCCAACCTGGCATCTGCGCTCAACTCGCCCAGGATGGCAAGGTCCACCTCGTCAACCTGAACAGAATTCGCCGCACCGGCGCCCATGTCCGTCCATCCTGAACTCTGCACGATTCTTCTCCCTAATCCTTTAGAAAAATTCGAGATTCACCAAACATTACCGATACTGATTCTACGATGGAAGGAGCATGGACGGCTTGAAGGAAGGGACTCACAGCGTGCAGTCGATACACACCCGCGAACACTTGGCACAGCGCGATGCGCAGGACACGCTGCGAGAATTCAAGGAGCGTTTTTCACTTCCAGAGTCGGTGATCTATCTGGATGGGAACTCCTTGGGCGCACTGCCTCGTGGTGCCGCCGAACGCGCCGCCGAGGTGGTGAACGCCGAATGGGGCCAGGGCTTGATCCGGTCGTGGAACGAGGCCGGCTGGTTTGACCTGCCACTGAAACTTGGCGACAAACTGGGGCAGCTGCTGGGAGCCAATCCCCAGGAAACCGCCATTACCGACACCACCAGCCTGAACCTGTTTAAGGCCCTGGCCTCAGCGTTGCGCACACAAAAAGCCGACTCCCCGCACCGTCGGGTCATCATCACCGAACGGGACAACTTCCCCACCGATATCTATATCGCCCAGGGGCTCACCGATCTGGTGAATTCGTTGTCCCAGGAAATCGGCGTGCCCTACGAGGTGAGGCTGATTGACGACGAGGCTTCGCTGCGCGCGGCACTCGATGAGGACACCGCCGTCCTGGCGCTCTCCCACGTGAACTACCGGACCGGTTCCATGTGGGACATGGCTGAGATCACCGCCGCCGCCCATGACGCAGGAGCCCTTGTGGTGTGGGACCTGGCTCACGCGGCCGGTGCCGTCCCGGTGGACCTGAATGGCGCGAACGCAGACTACGCGGTCGGGTGCACCTATAAATACCTCAACGGGGGACCCGGCTCCCCGGCCTTCATCTGGGTTAATGCCCGCCACCATGACCGGTTCTGGCAGCCACTGTCCGGTTGGTGGTCCCACAACGCGCCGTTCGCCATGGAGGAAAGCTACACCCCGGCCAAGGACGTGCGCCGGTTTATGTGCGGCACCCAACCGGTGACATCCCTGGCCATGATCGAGGTGGGCCTGGATATCGCGTTGGAAGCCGACATGGCCGCGGTGCGGGCGACCTCGCTGGAGCTGACCGACCTGTTGATTGAGCTGGTGGAAACCCACTGCGCAGAATTCGGGTTTGAACTGGTCACCCCGCGCGAGCATGCCCAGCGCGGAAGCCACGTGAGTTTCCGCCACAAACACGGTTACGAAATCATGGCCGCCCTGATTGCCCGGGGCGTGATCGGTGACTACCGCGAACCCGAGGTGCTGCGTTTTGGCATCACCCCGCTGTACATCTCGCGCACCGATATCTGGGATGCGGTGCAGATCCTGCGTGAGATTCTGCACACCAACGCCTGGCAACGCGAAGAGTACTCCCTGCGAAACGCCGTGACCTAGGCGCAATCTGCCAAACCCCGGATCTTCAACGGAAATCCGGGGTTTTGGCTCCCGAGTACGCTTAGTGGCGGCGTGTGTGCAGATTCCACGCGCCGCCTAGGCACGTCGTAGGGAGTAGCAGTGGCGCAACAGCCGGTTGGAACCGGGAGGCCAAGCACCGGCCTGAAGAAGTCGCTTTCTCCAGCGCAGATGGCCATGATCGCTTTGGGCAGCGCCATCGGCACCGGGCTCTTTGCCGGGAGCAAGCTTGCCATCGCGATGGCAGGTCCCTCGGTGATCCTCAGCTATGTGCTCGGCGGGGTGATTGCGCTGCTGGTCATGGGAGCGCTTGCCGAAATGACCGTCAAGCAACCGGTGGCTGGCTCATTCGGGGTGTATGCCGAAAAATATCTTGGCCGTTACGCCGGCTACCTGACCAAGTATATGTACTGGTCCGCATTGATTTTCGCGGTTGGCACGGAAGTCAGCGCCATCGGGGAGTACATGCAGTTCTGGTTCCCGCAGGTTCCCGGGCTGCTCTGGGTGCTGCTTTTTTCTGCCGCCCTGCTGGCGGTGAACTTTTCCAGCGTGAGGGTCTTCGGAACCACCGAGTACTGGTTCTCCGCGATCAAGGTGTTCGCGGTCATCGCGTTTATCATCATCGCCGCCTGGTTGGTTTTCCATGATCCGCACGACGGTTTCGGATTCGCCAACTACACCGTTGACTCGGGCTTTTTCGCTCATGGCCTTTCGAGGACCTGGAGCGCGGTGATCGTCGCGATCTTCTCCTACATGGGAATCGAAGCGATCTCCATTGCCGCCGCGGAGGCGCACAACCCTCAGCTCGCGGTACGCAAGGCGTTTAAAGTGTCGTTCCTGCGGTTGTTGCTGTTTTACGTTTTGACCATGGCTCTGATCCTGGCCATTGCCCCCACCAGCGAGCTGGTAGCCGGCGGGTCGCCCTTTGTGACCGTGATGAACCAGGTGGGTATTCCTTTCGCCGCATCGGTGCTGAATTTTGTGCTGATCATCGCCGCGTTATCCGCCATGAACGCCCAGCTGTACGCGGCGACCCGGATGCTGCATTCGCTGGCCGCGGCCGGACACGCACCGAAACTGGCCCAGCGCACCAGCCGCGCCGGCGCCCCGGTGCACGCAGTCTGGATGTCCGGCGGAGGAATCGCCGTGGCGGCCCTCGCCGTTGGCCTGGCGCCCGAAAGCGGGTTCGGGTTGATGATGTCCCTAGCCACCTTCGGCGCGCTGGCCACCTGGCTGATGATCCTGTTAACCCACGTCGAATTCCGCCGCCAGATCAGCGCTGAGCAGGGCACCTTGAACTTCAGGCTGCCGGGCTACCCGGCAGCCTCCGTCCTCGGCGCGGTATTGCTTGGCGGGCTGCTGCTCACTACGCTGTTTGTCCCGGAATTCAAGTTCACTCTGATTTTCGGGGTTCCGTTTGTGCTGGTCATGTCGGCGTTGTATTGGCTGGTTTTCGCCCGCCGGTCCGACGTGGGCCGGAATTAGGCGCGCAGCCGGAAAAATGAGCTTCCCACCAGCTGGTGGGAGCCCGGAATCAAGGCGATCTTCAGTCCGGGATTGAACTGCCCTTGAACCTGGATTCCCGAATCCACCGCGGAGCTCAACTTCAACGGGTCAACCGGTTCAAGAATCCATTCGCGCGGCCCGGCGCCGATATGAAGCAGCCCGGTTCCGCTGTCGAATTGCAGCCAGGCGCTGATCCAGTCGTTGGCGAAGCGGGGCAGCGGATTGATCAGGTTCGAGGTTTCGAGGGAACCTGCATATGTGGTGTTGTGCATGGGAACACACCTTTGCAACTTGTTGTCCTTGCCCGAAACACCTGGTGTGCCACGGGCCGCTTCGTCATCCGAGCCACCCGCCGTACAACTGTGTGGGGTTGGCGCCTGATCGGTCGGAGCCTTGCCAAGAACCCTTGTGGATTCCCAGCGATCAGATCTCGTGAAGCTGTCTTCATGGTATAAAACGATGCCGACAGGATGGAAGAGTTCTGCCCGCAAGGTGTATCGATGCTTCACAAAGATTCGCCGGGCGACACGGCACGTCATCTTCCACGGAGCCCGGAGGGCTAAAATCATAGGTGGCCTGCCGTTGGCAGGCCGAAGAATTTAGCGAGGGGCGAGCGTGGCCAAACTGTATTTCCGCTACGGGGCAATGAACTCGGGCAAGTCGACGAGTTTGCTGCAGGCCGCATTCAACTATGAGGAGCGCGGGCAACGGATCTTGTTGGCCAAACCCGGAGTGGATACCAAGGGGGACAGCTCGATTGTGTCCCGGCTCGGCCTGAGCCGAGCCGTGGACCTGATTGTGGGTCCCATGGATAACCTCCGTGAGCAGTTCGCCACGCTGGCCTCCGGCGATGACCCGCAGGCGCTGGTTCCGCACATTGACGCACCACCGGTGGCCTGCCTGCTGGTGGATGAAGCCCAGTTCTTGAGCCGTGAACAGGCTGATGACCTCTTGCGGATTGCGGTCCTTGATAACGTGCCGGTGCTTGCCTACGGTATCCGCACCGATTTCCGGACCCATGCGTTTCCGGGGTCGGCCCGGTTGATGGAGTTGGCTCACTCGCTGGAGGAGCTGAAAACCATCTGCCGGTGCGGGCGCAAGGCAATGTTTAATACCCGTCGCGTCGGGCAACAGGTGGTGTTTGACGGGAACCAGGTGGCAATCGACGGTGAAGACGTCTGGTACGAATCGTTGTGCGCCGCCTGTTATCTGGAACTATCCGGCGGAAAACTCGGTTAGCCTAAACGCTCAGCGGATTCCGGGAACAGCAGCCCGGCGACGGCCCGCTGCAGACCCCAATCGAACCCGTCGCTTTCCGATGAATTCACGTCCAGCTGGATCAGGTTCTGGCGGTAGGCCACCGAACCCAACACATGATTCAACAGCAACTGCTGGCCGAAGCGCGCCTGGTCTTCGCCCAGCCCGGCCTGCTGCAACAAGGCACGCAACTGCAGCACCGGCTCCAAGGATTCAACCTGCATGGCGCTGGCAACCTCAATCACCTCGGGGCTGTCCTGGATAGGCAGCAGTGCCAGGTACAGTTTGCGCATCAACTGCAGCACCGCCTCGCTGGGCGTGGCGAAGTCATCGGCCCGGACGGATAATGCGGGGGTGTTCAGCAGTTTCGCGGCTACCTGAGCCAGCAGCTCCTGCTTGTTTTTGACGTGCCAATACAGGGCACCCACCTGGACATCAAGTTCCTTGGCCAGGCGACGCATCGACAAATCAGCCAATCCGAACTGTTGCAGGATGTCGACCGCGGTATCCACGACCGTTAACTGAGTCAATGCCATGCCTCAAGTCTAGACGCACGGCATTAACTCAGGGCGCGGCGACTAGGCGTCAACCAGCTGATTTTCCGCGGTGTTACGTGGTGCCGGTGCGTGGTGGCCGAGTTGCCGGGCCAAACGCTGGATCAGCGGGCCCAGCTGGGTGTCTGCCGTCTGCGAGTGCTCTGGGTGCCACTGCACCCCGGTGAGCTTGGCGGTGTGGTGAACCACCGCTTCAATCACCCCATCAGCGGACCTGGCCACAATCTGAAGTCCGTCCCCAAGCGAGTCGATGGCTTGGTGATGGGTGCACTGGTGCGCGGAGAGGGCGGACAGGTCCACTGCCAACTCGTCGTCAACCACACTGACATGGGTCTGGGCGAACGGATCGGTTCCCTCGCCGCGGTGGGCCAGCGCAGGGTCAAGGTCCTGTATCAGGGTTCCACCCAGCGCAACGTTGATCAGCTGCAGTCCGCGGCAGATCCCCAGAAGGGGAGTATCCGTGGCGATCGCGTGGTGGATGGCCGCGATCTGGGTGCGGTCTGCCTGCGGCTCGTGGGAACCGGAACCCGGATAGGAAAGTGGTCCGTTGTATAGCTGCGGGTCAACATCCTCGCCACCCATGATGATCACCGCGTCCGAACGATCAACGATCTGCTGAAGCTGTTCCAAACTGAGCTGCCAGGAAGAGATCAGTTCCGGGAGGTGCCCGGTCTGATGAATCTGGGTGAGGGTATTGGTATTAAGCTCATCCAGTTCGAGCTGGAAGCCGGGGTTGTGCTCGCGGGTGTCGCGAATATGTAGAACGGCAATCTTCAACGGTTCCAAAACACACTCCAATTAGCCTGGGACCGCCCCGGCGGCTTGTGCCAGGGCGGAAAATTCGTGGGTTACCTGATCAGTGTAGGGTGGCACGATTTCCCGGCTGGGTCCTAAATGTTTCACCAGTATTTCACGGATCTCTTATATAGTTTTTCGCTAATAATCGCATTCTGGCGTGTATGAATCTGTCCTCAAAAATACGCCTGGCGGGAGTGTGTGGCAATAATATTTCCGACTGGGACACGCAATTTACACAGATTTCACGACACCGATATCTGGACCAAATGACGAAACATTCTGTTTCCTTGCAGAAACAGAAACGAAAGCACCGCGGAACCTTGCCTCGATAGTTTGAAGTCACTCGCAAACAAACTCTTCGAAAGGGGTCCCGTCATGGAAGCTGCTGACATGGCTTGGCTACTGGCGGCATTCGCCATGGTTCTGCTGATGTTTCCGGGACTGGCAATGCTGTATGGCGGCATGCTCAACGGACGCAACGTACTGAACATGATGCTGATGGTGCTCAGCTCTCTGGCTGTCACCGGCGTTGTTTATGTTGTTGTTGGTCACGGGCTAGTGCTCGGCGACTCCGTAGGCGGTCTGGGGTTGATCGGAAATCCCCTGGAGTTCTCCTTCTTCACCGACTTCATGAGTGATGACGAGGCAGGCGGGACTTTCTGGGCCGCGTTCTACGTATTGTTCGCCGCGATCTCCGCCGCGCTGGTGGCCTCGGGCGCCGCTGGACGTATGAAATTCGGATCATGGCTCGTTTTTGTGGCGCTGTGGATCCTGGTTGTCTACAGCCCGCTGGCACACTGGGTTTTCGCTTTCGACAACCCGGAAGCCGGAACCGTGGGCGGTTGGATGCGCAACCAGCTGGGCTTCCATGACTTTGCCGGTGGCACCGCAGTGCACATGAATGCCGGTGCCGCAGGCCTGGCGCTGGCAGTGGTCCTGGGACGGCGCAAGGAGCAGGCCGGACGCCCGCACAACCTGCCGCTGATGATGATCGGTGTGGGCCTGCTGGCCACCGGATGGATGGGCTTCAACGGCGGCACCGCCGGAGGCGCGAACTTCCTCGCCCAGTACGTGGTTTTGACCACCTTGCTCTCACTGTGCGGCGGGATGCTCGGCTTCATCGCCATCGAGCGTATCCGTGATGGACATGCCACCATGCTGGGCCTGGGAACCGGCGCAATTGCCGGCATGGTGGGCATCACCCCGGTGGCAGATGTGGTTGGCCCCATCGGAGCCATCATGGTTGGTTTCCTGGCCGCCGCCGCGGCAGCCTGGGCGATAACCTGGAAGCGCCGCCACCGTATCGATGATTCGCTGGATGTTTTCGCGGTGCACGGTATTGCCGGCATCACCGGTTCATTGTTCGCCACGTTCTTCGCCAATCCGGCGGCCCCCGGAGAAATGGCAGGTATTTTCTTCGGCGGAGCCTTCTCCGAACTTGGACATGAACTGATCGCCATCTCCGTGACCCTGGTTTACAGCTTCACAATGACCTTTGCCCTGCTGTGGGTCATGAACAAGATCCGCCCGATCCGCGTCGATGAAGCGGATGAGGAAGCCGGTCTGGACCGTTCGGTTCACGCAGAGACCGCCTACGACAGCCGCCCGTTCTAAGCCCGGGATTCGAAAGGCAGAGACATGAAACTTATTACCGCAGTGATCAAACCGATCCGGTTGGAAACCGTCTGCTCCGCACTGGAGAAAGCAGGGTTCTCCGGTATGACCGCCACCGAGGTGCAAGGCCGCGGGGTCCAGGGCGGGCGCACCGAATACTACCGAGGCCAGCAGTACTCGGTGAACTTCCGCACCAAGATCCGCCTGGAACTGCTGGTTCCCGACGCCAAGGTGGACAGCGCGCTGAGCACCATTCTTGACTCCGCGCGGACCGGCGCCGAGGGGGAAATCGGCGACGGCAAGGTCTGGGTCACCAGCCTCGAGCAGATCATCCGGGTCCGCACCGGTGAAACCGGCGAAGAAGCCATCTAAGCAGCACTGAACTTTTCCAAACGAACAATCTTGACCAAAACCTCCGAAAGGTACCAACGATGACTACCATCAACTTCCGCTACCTCAGCGAACAAGACATGATCGCAGCCGGCGTCACCGACATTGCCCGTTGCACCGACGTGATGGAAGAAGCGCTGATCCTGCTGCGCAACGGCGATTACCGGATGGCCGGGGAGAACGGCAACTCCCACGGCGCAATGATCACCTTCCCCCAGGTGCCGGTCCACGAGGGTATGCCATGCGACGGCCCGGACCGGCGCTTCATGGCAATGCCTGCCTACCTGGGCGGCCGCTTCGGCACCACCGGTGTGAAGTGGTACGGCTCGAACACCAACAACCGCGCCAAGGGCCTGCCGCGTTCCATCCACCTGTTCACCCTGAACGACACCGACACCGGTGCCCCGATGGCAGTGATGAGCGCCAACCTGCTCAGCGCCTACCGCACCGGCGCGGTGCCGGGTGTGGGTGTGAAGCACCTGGCTAAGGCGGATGCCAAGGTGGCCGCCGTGGTCGGCCCCGGCGTGATCGCCAAGTCGGTCATCGACGCCACGCTGACCCTGCGCCCAAGCATCGACACCGTGACCATCAAGGGCCGTTCGGCTGGCGGTGTGGAGACCTTTGCGCAGTACATTCGTGAGAACTTCCCGCAGGTCACCACCATTGTTGCCGCGGATACCATTGAAGAAGCCATCAAGGGCGCGGATATCGTGATGGCAACCACCAGCACGGATATCGAAGGTTCCGGAGCCTTCCCGTACTTCCCGAAATCGGCCATCAAGCCAGGCACTCTCTTCCTGTTGCCGGCCGCCGCACGTTTTGACGATGACTTTGTGATCAATGAGGCCCGCCTGGTGCTGGATGCCCGCGGCCTGTATGACGCGTGGGCCGAAGAGTACGACACCCAGGCCTACGAGCTGCTGGGTATCCCGGGCACCCACTTCCACGATCTGATGCGTGAGGGCAAGCTGTCCGAGGCGAAGCTGGAGGAAATCGCCGACGTTGCCACCGGCAAGATCCCGGCTCGCCGCGACGACGAGGAGATCATCCTCTACTCGGTTGGCGGCATGCCGATCGAAGACGTCGCCTGGGCCACCGATCTCTACCACTCGGCCGAAGAGAAAAACATCGGCCAGGTGCTGAACCTGTGGGAGACACCGGTTCTCGCCTAACAACGTCAGGCGCTAACGCGGAAAAGCGACCCGAACACTGTGTGTTCGGGTCGCTTTTCCGATGTCTCTGGCGCAAGAAACGTGAGCGGCTAACCGCACCAGGAGCTCAGCGCCTAGGAGGTCTCTTCATCCTCGAAACGCTGTTCGTTCCGGTACATCTCCAGCTTCTGAACGTTGGCCTTGTGCCATGTATTGATGACTTTACACAAGAAAAAAGCTACAAGGATGACGAACAACGCGCTAATAACCATCAGAACGATTTCGTAGGTACTCGGCACTAAAGGGTTCATTGCATCAGACTAACCCACTGATCCCTCGAATGGCACAGTGCGGCCGCCGTTCGAGGGACCTGCGGGTTGCAGGTTCAGCGACGTGACGAAGGCGGTGAGCCCTACAGCCCGCCCGCGACACGCAGCGTCGCCCCGGTGGTGTAGGAGGCCTCGCTGGAGAGCAGCCAGTTCACGGCTCCGGCGATTTCCGCAGGATCTCCGGCCCTGCCCAGCGGAATGGCGGCGGCGACTTTGGCTGGGCGCTCGGGGTCCTGATGGAAATCGGTCCAGACCGTACCCGGCTCAACACAGTTGACTCGAATTCCAAGCCCGGCAAGTTCCTTGGACAGGCCAATTGAAAGGGCAGCCACCCCGGCCTTGGCCGCGGCGTAGTGGACATAGGTTCCGGGGCTGCCAAGTGTTGCGGCTCCGGAGCCCACCAGCACCAGCGCACCCTTGGTGCGGGCGAGGTGCGGGATCGCCGCCCGAGCGGTCAAAACCGCACCGAAGAGGTTGACCTCCAGGTCCCGCCGAATATCTTCGGGGTCTAAATCGCTGAGCGCACCAACGGCCTGGATGGCTCCCGCGGAGGCTACAACGCCGGTTAGCGGGCCCAATGCTTCGCCTGCTGCGAAAAAGTCGGTTAAGGAATCAGCGTTGGTGATGTCTACGGAAGCGATCTCCGCCGCTGATCCAAACGCGCGGATTTTTTCGGCAAGTTTGCTGGCTGCATCCTTGTCTTTTCGGTAGCCGATGAGCACCGAATGCCCTGCCTGGGCGAGTCGTTCAACGATGGCGGCGCCGATACCCCGGGATCCTCCGGTGACGGCTATGGCAGAAGAGGAAGTTTCCATCCGACCAGTGTATCGATGGAGCGTTCATGTTCGCCATCCAGCGGCAACCGGGGAATCTGTTTCTATTAGATCTGGAAACCATCTTGTGCTGATAATAAATACTCCGTAGTGTGGATGAAAGGTGATCGATTGATCGCGTGGCCAATCCTGGGGATGGGGTAGCAAGTTTGCTGAAGACACGAGTGTTGGCCATTGCCGCCATCGTTGGCCTCGCGGCCGCAGCCCTTACTGGGTGCAGTGGAAAGCTGACCACCGAGGAAGCCTGCAATTTCCTGGTGGAAAAGGGCAATGAGTTGGAGATCAAAGCGGTCAGTGAAGAACTGATCTCCAGCGTTGAAAACTCTGATTCGGCAGGCGCAAAAGCAAGCGCCGAGAAGCTCAAGGACTGGCTCCTCCAGGGAGCCGGTGAAAGCGCCGACGGCGACTTTAAGGATGCCCTGGAATTCACCGCCAGCAAGATGAATGACGTGGTGGACGCTCGGCTGGACGCCAACTCGGACTCCACGCTGAGTGCTCAAGAAACCGAGGCGTTGGCTTCGGAGGAACACCGCGAAGTGCTGCGGACTAGCTGCCCGCAGATCGGTGAATACTTGGGGTAGTTTGCGTAGTGGCGCCGCACCCTGCGGTGCCCAGGTGCAAGACGGGCGGACGAATCCTTCTCATTACCGGTGATGAGAAGGATCTTGCCTTGTTGCCAGTGGCGGTCGAGGCAAAGACCCGCGTGTCCAGGCTTTCGCCGCCGACTTGATCTCTCGTAGGGTTGAACTATGAAGTGGATCATTTTGGCACTGATAATTTTGGCAGTCGTGATTCTAGTGTTGCGGGTTGCGCAAGCGCGAGCGGAAAGGAACCTGCACAATTCGCCAAACGCGCGTCCGGGAACCATCCACGATATTGATCAGTTGGTTGCCAACGGACAAAAAATCGAAGCCATCAAGAAACTGCGAGCCACGGACCCAACACTGAGCCTCCGGGAGGCCAAAAACCGCATCGACTATTGGACTCCGGAAAACAAACCCTACGCAGAATCGGCGGCCGCACGCTCTGCTCAGGCAGGGACGCCACTTCCAGCGCACGTGATCGTTGAAATTGACCAGCTCGTGGCGGCGGACAACCCAATCAGGGCCATCAAGGTGCTACGCGAACATACCGGCCTGGGGTTGAAAGAGGCGAAAAACCGAATTGACCGCTGGGTGCCGGGGCGGAACTAGGCTTTTCTAAAAAATACCGGGTGCCCAGTCGATCACCTTGTTTCCAGGCGTCTTGCCGAGGGTCGCAATTCGTGGTTGGGTGCGGGTGATATGAGGGGTATGGCGATGCCGGGTCCGGAAGCGTTCTCGCCCCGCGGTTGATCAAAAAATTGGTCACATCAGCTGACAACAACTCGAACGAACCTGGTGATCTGCTGCCCCGGGTTGGTATACGAGTAGTGCTGTGAGCTGGGGAAGGTGAAATGCTCCCCGGTGTGCAGCGCTACGGATTCATTTTCACCGTCAATACGAAGAGAACCTTCGGACACAAAGATCATTTCCGACCAGCCTTCAGGGTCGGGTTCGCCGTGATAGCGCTCGCCGGGTTCAAGGGACCAGCTCCACAGTTGCGTCTCCTTGGTGGCGGGAACGGCTGACATGAGCGTTGCGACGCTCTGGGGACCCTCACCGCGCCAGGTGATTTCATTAATGGTGGTGCGTGGCGCGGTAGGTGCGGCAACAAGGTCTACAAAGGTGACCCCCAAGGCTTCCGCGAGATGGTCTAGGCCGGTGAGGCTGATATTGGCTTCGCCGGCTTCGAGTTTGATTACGGTGCGACGGCTGACTCCGGAGATCTCGGCGAGCGCCGCTTGGCTTAGGTCTGCGGCCAGTCGAAGGCGGCGCACGTTTTGACTCACGTGTGTGAGCACTTCTGGATTCCCACCGGTTTGCATGTGCACTATTATGCACCATATGATTGTGCACTATGTTGCACAATCTGAAACGAAGGCGTCTGCTTTCTCGTCAAGAAACGGTACTCGTCTTCATTACCGCGCTGTGGGGAGCGACGTTTCTTATTGTCCATACCGCCGTTCAGTACAGCGGTCCGTGGTTTTTTGTGGGCAACAGGTTTATCGTGGCTGGCCTCATCAGCGCGCTGCTCTTTGCTCGCGTTCTTGCCGGGCTCACGCTCAAGGAAGTCGTGGCCGGTGTGTCGATCGGTGTAATGATCTTTCTTGGGTATGGTCTGCAGACGGTTGGTTTACAGAGCATCAACAGCAGCACTTCGGCGTTTATCACCGCGCTGTATGTGCCCATAGTTCCGTTGCTGCAGTGGGTGGTGTTCCGCAAGCGGCCTGGGCTGCTCACCTGGATCGGTGTGGGTTTGGCCTTCATTGGCTTGATCCTGCTGGCCGATCCGGGCAGTGTCGGGTTCAGCTTCGGCGCGGGTGAGATTGCCACCATTATCAGCACCCTGCCCATGGCGGCGGAGATTATCCTCATTGGATGGTTCGCCGGGAAGGTGCATCTGGGGAGGGTGACCGTGGTGCAGCTGCTGGTTGCCGGGATCCTGGGGTTCTTGATGATGCCGGTGGTCGGCGAGGAAGTTCCGGCGTTCTCTTGGGTGTGGGTGGCCGCGTCGGTTGCGTTGGGAATTGCCAGTTGCCTGATCCAGTTGGCCATGAACTGGGCGCAGAAAACGGTGTCTCCGACTCGCGCCACCATCATCTATGCCGGCGAACCGGTGTGGGCGGCGATCATTGGCCGGGTTGCGGGTGACCGGCTGCCTCCCATTGCCATCCTTGGCGCCTTGTTTATTATTGCCGGCGCGCTGATCAGCGAGCTTAAGCCGCGGAAGCGTGGTGTGGAGCAAGCTGATGAGTTCGCGAACCAGCCTGCGGGGAGCGTCGAGGAGCGGTGAGTGTGCCGCTCTTATAGCGGCCGCGGTGCGGCTCAGGCCTCGGTGGCAAGTGGTGCGAGTGTACCCGGAGCAACAAGGTTGTCGCTCGCGTTTTTCCAGGGCTTAACCCAGGTCATCTGCTCCGGCACCAGAATTTCTCCGCATGAACTGCAGACTTCGCCCTGGGTGGTTTCCTGGCCGCATTCTCGGTGAATCATGCTCATGTGCCCGCCGTTGGCGGGTGTTGGTGTGTGTTTTTCTCCCCAGAGCGCCAGCTGCTGCAATACGGGCAGCAGTTCAGCCGCCGCGGGTGTTGCGGCATACCCCTGGCGTGTGCGCCCGCCATCCCGGTAGTCCACGCGAGTTAACAGTCCGGCGTCAACCATGCCGTGCAGCCGCCGGCTGAGCACGGCTTCTGAGATTCGCAGATTGTCTCGAAGCGTATCGAAGCGGCCGCGCCCATGCAGCACGTCTCGGATGATGACCAGCACCCAGGGGTCGCCGAGTACATCTAAGGACCGGCGTATGGGGCATAGCTCATCGGACCAATCGGAACGTAACGGCATCACTTTCTCCTTGGATGGTTTATCGGGTAGTCTCTTGAGTATCTCATGACTTCGCTAAAGAAAGTTTCAAAATGTCGACTTCGCCAACACCTCCCGTGGATGTAGTTGCCTCCAGACGCAGGAGAATCCACCCTGCCTGGTGGGTAGCCCTCGTGACATTTTTGGCGCTTTTTGCCGCGGCTGGATTCCGCGGAGCACCCGGAGCGCTGATGGTGCCGATGCACCATGAGTTCGGTTGGTCGATGAGCCTGATGTCTTTGGCGGTCAGCGTCAACCTGGTGTTGTATGGTCTGGTCGCGCCGTTCGCCGCGGCGCTAATGCAGCGGTTCGGTATTCGACGTGTCGTCTCCGTTGCCTTGTTCCTGGTGGCCGCCGGCGCGGCGGGCAGCGTCTTCATGACCGCTTCGTGGCATCTGCTGATCTTCTGGGGTGTGCTCATTGGAGGCGGAACCGGGGCGATGGCGCTGGTGCTGGCCGCGACAATCGCCGAGCGCTGGTTTGCCACCCGCCGCGGGCTGGTGATGGGTGTACTCACCGCCGGCCAAGCCACGGGACAGCTGCTGGTTTTGCCACCGGTTGCCATCCTCGCAGAGGATGTGGGCTGGCGACCGGCTTCGTTGCTGATTGGCCTGGTAGCGCTCGCGGTGATTCCCCTGGCGGCCTGGATTCTGCGCGACTACCCCGAAGGCCGGGGTGTGCTTCCCTATGGGGCTGATCCAACCACGTATCACCCGCCGGTGCGGCGTTCCACGGGTGCCATGAAAACTGCCATCGACGGGCTGGTCTACGCCGCAAAACACAAAGCGTTTTGGGCGCTGGCAATATCATTTGCGGTCTGCGGTGCGACCACGAATGGCCTAGTGGGTATCCACTTTATTCCTTCAGCCCACGACCACGGTATGCCCGCGGCCACCGCAGCGGGCCTTTTGGCCGCCGTAGGTGTTTTCGACATCCTCGGGACGGTGGCCTCCGGGTGGTTCACCGACCGTTTCGACCCCCGGAAACTGCTCGCCATCTACTACACCTTCCGCGGGGTCAGCTTGATGCTGTTGCCGTGGCTGCTCTCCGACCAAGTGCACGTGAGCATGATCGTTTTCATCGTGATCTACGGGCTGGACTGGGTGGCGACCGTGCCGCCTACCGCGGCGCTGTGCCGGTCCCTTTTTGGAGAGCGCAGCACCATCGTCTTCGGTTGGGTTTTCGCCTTCCACCAGATTGGTGCGGCCCTGGCGGCCTTTGGCGGCGGGGTGGTGCGCGATGTGTTCGGCGCCTATACCTATGCGTGGTGGGCCGGGGCGGCCACCTGCATCATTGCCGCGGTCCTGTCCATCATGGCAAAACACCATTCGAGCCATCAGGCGAAGCCGGAAACCTCGCCGGCAATCGACGCCTGATCAGCGGCCCAGTTGGTTTCCCGGTGTGCGTTGTTCAAAAACCAGGACGTCGCGCGTGATTTCCAGCTGGCCGAGGTGCTGGCAGAACTCCTCGTACACATGCAGAAGCACACCCAGACAGGTTGCAAGCCAAATCTCATGTTCCCGGCCCGGCGGTATCGCCACCGGTGAGCTGTGCAGATCGGTTTTCGCCAGATCCTTGGCGAAAGCCTGGTGTGTGCTTGCCGCCAGGGACAGCGCCTCTGCCTTGGCCATGATCGCGGTAAATTCGCCCTCACGGTCCCGGGCTACCGGAACCCCCAGATTCACGCTGGATGACCAGCGCCGCATCATGCCGCAGCAGTGGACAAGGATCTGCACCGGCGAGTTGGCGCCCGGCAAAGACGGTGTGGCGTTCACAAGGTCTTCGGGCAGCTGGTCGATCAGCGTGATGATTTCATCAAATTTTTCGTTCAACATCTGAAGCAGGATGTGATCACTGACTGAGGTGGCAAGCATATATAGAGTCTAGGCGACTGGGCGCTCAAAGATGTGGGGCTGACGGGCTTAGCTGAGGCCGGGCTCCTTTCCCGGCCTCGGATAAGCCTTGGCTGCGCACTGCCGGAGACTCAGACCAGCAAGGCCGCCAGCGCATCCGCCAATGCTTGCGCGCCCAACTCCGCGTCGGCGTCTTCAACATATTCCTCGGGGGAGTGGGAGATGCCGCTGGGATTGCGCACAAAGACCATCGCGCTGGGGACATGCCCGGCCAACACCCCGGCGTCGTGACCCGCGCCGGTGTCGAGGACCGGAACGTTGTTCAGCGCACTGCCCAGTGTTGCCGATAGTTTGGCATCAAAGGTGACGGTGGGGCTCAGCGATTCCTGCGAGAACTCGAACCCGCACCCCTCTTCCGCCGCAATACGCTGGGCGGCCTCATGGATTTGCTGAACCAGGACGGCGGTGACCGCGTCATCTGGATGGCGGACATCCAGCCAGAAGTCCACCCGGGAGGCGATCACGTTGGTCCCGCCGGGGACTGGTTGCAGGCGTCCCACAGTGGCCCGGGCGTTGTCCTGGGCGCGGGCAATCTGCTGCACCGCGCTGATGCTGCGGGCCGCGGCAACCATGGGGTCGCGCCGGTCGCGCATGAGCGTGGTGCCGGCGTGATTGCCCTGCCCGCGCATGCTCAGCTTCCAGCGGCCGTGGCCCAGGATCGACCCGCCAACGGCCACCGGATGATCCAGCTCGCTCAGGCCCAAGCCCTGCTCCACGTGAAGCTCGACGAAGGCGCCGATCTGCGAGAGCAGCTGGGGGTCGGGGCCGATCCGTCGCACGTCCAGTCCATTTTTGCCGGCAACATCCGCAAAGGTGTTGCCGTCCGGGTCACGCAAGTTCAGTGCCTTGGTGGGGTCAATGGCGCCGGTGAGCAGCCGTGAACCGAGGCACGCCACACCGAAGCGTGAACCTTCCTCTTCGGGGAATACCACAATGGCAAAAGCCCGGGTGCGGTTCAGCGGGCGTTCACGCAACAGGTCAAAAGCAACCAGCGCGCTGGCCACACCCAATGGCCCGTCAAAAGGACCGCCGCCGGGCACCGAATCCAGATGGCTGCCGGTGACCACCGCATCGGTGCGGTCCCCGGAGGGCAGATCCCACCAGGCCCACAAGGCTCCGTTGCCGTCTTGTTCAACACTCACCCCGCGGCGTTCGGCCTGTTCGATGAACCAAGCGCGCAGATCCAGTTCCGCAGGGGAATAGACCGGGCGGGTGTAACCGCCGCGCAGCGGGTCCTGGCCGGTGCTGGAGATCTGGGCCATCAGCTCGGTGACGGTGAGGGTGGGTAGCTCTAGTGGCATGACGGACATGGCCTTTCTGCTGCGGGATAGGTTTAGGCCAGCGCCTTGGCGTGGGAGGAGAGGCGGAACAGTTCCGGGACGGTGCCGGTGCCGCTGGACAGGTCTGCGGCCATCTCACCCAGTAGCGGCCCGAATTTCGCTCCGTGTCCGGAGCAGGGAGACATGATGGTGATCCCTTGGGTTTCATCCATGATGAAGTCCTCCGTGGGGGTGGAGGTGAAGATGCAGGTGGTCTCCGCGTAGGGTGTTGGTTCCAACCCCGGCAGGTACTTCTTCACGTAGTCGATCACCCGTTCGCGGTTGGCTGGATCGATGAGCCCGTTCTGGGCCGCGGCGGTGTCCATGCGGCGGCCACCCATGTACTCGGCCACCTTCTGGCCGCGGAATCCGGCGTCTCGGCCGCCGGGCAGGCCATAGGACTTAAACGCCGGGTCCTTATGGATGTAGGTTGGCCAGGACATCCGGGCCTCTGGTTCCTGGTCGCGGTAGGGGAAGTGGTAGGCATTCTCCTGGTAGACATCCATGGTGGGAACACTGCTGACAAAACCAGCGGGCAGCGACAGGTTGCCCAAAAGGCTTGGGAGGAACCCTCCAGCGGCGACAATGATCTTGGAACCGTAGTAGGTGCGGCCGTCGGCCGCGATCACCTTGTAACCGGTGCCGCTGGCCTGAACGGAAGCCACCGGCCAGTTCGTCTCAACCGCCGCCCCGTGGAGTTGGGCCTGGGCGACCATGGCCTGGACCGAACGTTCGGCATCAATCACGCCGGCCCCCGGGTGCCACAGCACCTCGGTGTCGAAGGCAATGCCGGAAAAACGTCCGCGGGCTTGCTCCGCGGTGAGCAGCTCGTGCTCCACCCCGGCTTTTTCCAAGCTTCCGGCAAGCTGGCGGGGATTGCGGATCGCCCCGTAGTCAACCGATCCATGCGGGCTGATCAGGCGTTGACCGCTGGCAAGTTCCAGCTCATCCCACGCGCCGCGCGCCTGGACCACCAGGTCCGTATAAAACTGATCAGGGTAGGCGTAGCGGAAGATGCGGGCCGAGCCGTGGGAGCTGGCATCCTCAGCGGCCGGAACCTTGCGTTCGAGCAGGGCCACCTCGTACCCGCGCTGGGCTAGTTTCCACGCCGCGGCTGAACCGGTCAGGCCGGCGCCGATCACAATGTATTCGGCCGAAGGGGACTGCGTGGACGAGGTCATGATGTGCTCCTGTGGTGCGGGAAGTTTGTGTTTCCATATCTAGTAACCCACGCTGATCAATACTTCGTCCAATACTATTTATGTTCGTATTTTTAGTCTGTGTGTAATAATGTTGTGCATGGAACTTCGCCAGCTTCAGTATTTTCTTGTGGTCGCCGAGCACCTGCACTTCGGCCGAGCCGCCGAAGAGCTACGGATGTCGCAGCCGCCGCTGACCGTGGCAATCAAAAAATTAGAGCAGGAACTGGGGGTGCAGCTGTTTGCTCGCACCACCCGGAGCGTGAGCCTGACTCCCGCAGGGCAGATGTACCGCGAAAAAATCTCTCCGCTGCTCGAGGATCTGCAACGGGTGAACCAGGAACTGGCGGAAGTCGGCGAGGGGTTGCGTGGGCGAATTTCGGTGGGTTTTGTCAGCTCGGCCAGCTACGCGGCCATCCCGGAAGCCATCCGGCTCTTTCGCGAGCGCCGCCCGCACGTGGAGCTGTCGCTGCGCCCGCTGACCACCGATGAGCAGATCGAACAGCTGCTGGAGGAGCGCCTGGATCTGGGGGTTCTGCGCGACCCGGTGCGGCTTCCCGGGGTGGATCTGGAGGAGATTTACACCGAACAGCTTATGGTGGCGCTTCCCTCGGGGCATCCGCTCGCCGCCGAAGCCGAGTTGAGTATCGAACAACTGGCCGGTCAGGACTTCATCCTGTTCCCCTACAAGTACATGAGCGGGTTCTACTCGCTGGTGCATTCACTGTTCGATGGGCATACTCCGCCGCGAATCGTAGAGCGTGCAATCCACCAGGAGACCATTTTGGGTTTGGTCGCCGCCGGGTTGGGATTATCCATCCTGCCCGCCTCGGTGGCGCGATTCCAAATGCCCCAGGTGACCTACCGGGCGCTCGCCGGGCACCCGCGGACCACGCTGTATGCGGGCACCGGTACGCAGAACCCGGCCGCGGACGTGTTTTTGCAATGCCTGCGTGAAGCGAGCGCGAGCGTCACCCCGGGATAGACCGATCGGTATAACTAGACTAATCTGTCTATTTAGACAGATTGTTCTAGCGGAGGTCTTGTGGCTACCCGTAGTGAAACTCGCGACAAACTCTTAGAGGCAGCCGCTCGGCTGTTTTACGCTCACGGCATCTCTGCGACCGGCATTGACGCGATCATCGCGGAGGCTGGCGTCGCCAAGATGAGCCTGTACAACAACTTCGAATCCAAGTCCGGACTGGTGGTCGCCTACCTGCAGGTCCGCCATGAGCAATGGCTTGAGCTGTATCGCGCACGCTTGGGAGATTCGAGCGATGGCGAAGCCGGTGTGCAGGCGGTTGTTGATGCCTACCTTGATCATGCCGAAGCCGGGTATGAGCATGGATTCCGTGGGTGCGGGCTGCTTAACGCCGCCGCGGAACTGCCCGCAGGGGATCCGGGGCGAGCGGTTGTTGCCGGGCATAAGCAGCAGGTCGAGGCGCTGCTGCGCGATCATCTGGCCCGGGTGACCGATGAGCGTCGGGCAGCCGAGCTCGCCGAACAGATCTCATTCCTGCTGGAAGGCTCCATCAGCCGTGCCGGGCTGGAAGGAAACAGCGAGCTGCTGCATCGAGCCAAAACCCTGATCATCGCCCTGGTGCGGGCCTTGTGAGGGCCCACCGTTCGGGGCGAAACACCGCGGTGCTGTTGCTGCTGGTGGCCTCGATACTCTGGGGAACCACCGGCACCGCGGCGGCCCAGGCAACCGGGGTGTCCCCGCTGGCCATCGCCGCGGTTTCATTGGGTGTCGGCGGACTGCTGCAAGCACTGGTCGGTGTGCGTGCCATCCGCCGTGCGCGCCCGGTGCTGATCCGCGAACGCCGGATCCTTATGGTCGGTGGGGTGGCGGTATTCTGCTACCCGCTGGCGTTCTACTCCGCCATGAGCCTAGGCGGCGTCACCCTGGGCACCGTGATCTCTTTGGGCACGGCCCCGTTAGCGGCGGGCTTGTTGGAACGGATGGTCGACGGAACCCGGCTGACCGGACGCTGGTACCTCGCGGCGGCGCTGGGCATCGGCGGCAGCACGTTGCTTGGAATCGCTCGGGCGGAGGGCGGCGGGGGACGCGCGGTTCTCGCCAGTTGTTTGCTCGGTCTGCTGGCCGGTGCGAGTTATGCGGTGTATTCCTGGGCCAGCGGCCGGCTGATGTTTGCCGGAGCGCCCCGGGCGGCGTCCATGGGATCGGTCTTCGGGCTCGGCGGGTTGTTGCTGCTCCCGGTGCTCTTAGTCACCGGTGCGCCGCTGCTGGGCAGCGCGCAAAATCTTGCGGTGGCCGCCTACCTGGCGCTGATTCCGATGTTTTTGGGTTATCTGCTCTTCGGCAAGGCCCTGACCAAGGTCAAGGCCAGCACCGCCACCACGGTGACTCTGAGCGAACCCGCGGTGGCCGCCGCGCTCGCCATGGGGTTGCTGGGGGAACGGCTGGGGATTGCCGGATGGCTGGGGCTGGGGTTGATTGCCGCAGCCCTGGCGGTGTTGCTCCTGCCGGAAAGCCGGGAGCGGAGCGTAAACCGAGTCCCGGAACAGGTGGCGGCTCAGTAGCCAAACTATTTCCTGGCTCGGGCCAGCGGTTCGGGGTGCCCCCGTTGCGGCAGGGTGGGCCAGGCAACCATCGCGGGGTCTTTCGCCGACCTGATCTGACCAGGTTTGTGTGAAATCAGGGCGCGTCGGTAGCGGCTTCCTGGTCAGAAGTTTTCTCGAGGCTGACGCTGCTGAGGTGTTCGCGCATGTAGGTGGATGCGGTTTCCAACTTGCCATCCAGCAGCAGGTCGATGATCGCCAGGTGTTCCTTGCAACGGGCAAGCGCGCGATCGCGTGGCAAGGACTTGCGGTATTCGATGAGCCGGCGCAGCTTGTCCACCTTTTGCAATGCGTCGGAGAAGAAGGTGTTGTTCGAGCAATTCATGATGGTCTCGTGCAGGGCTGAATTCGAGTCGAACAGCTCGGCGTTGCTGGCCTCCCAAATCCCGCCGTCCACAAGGCGTTGCTGTTCTTCCCGGCACTTGAGGAGCTTTTCCCGATTGACGACAAAGCTCGGTTCGAGGATCGCGGCTGGTTCGAGGGTCAGGCGGAACCGGTAGCTGTCTTGGTAGACGGTGACGGTGTCCAGCATGGGCTGGAATTCCCATCCGTACCCGGGAAGCCGTTCGATCCATCCTTCGTTGGATATTCTGCGCAACAGCTCGGTCAGCTCGGTTCGAGTCAGATCATAATGGCGCAGCAGGAAATTCTCGGTGATTCGGTCCGGCAGCTGCCCGTTGAGCCGTTCTTCGGCGAGCTTGTAATAGACCTCGTTTTCATCCGCCGCACCGGGGTGTGGAGGCAGCTCGGCAGGAACTTCAGAAACAACAATCCCGCCCTGCGGGGAGCGTTCCACCGTGCCTTCGGCTTCAAGCGCTTGGAGCGCTTTGCGGATGGGTGAGCGCGAAACCTTCAGCTCCTCGCCGAGTTTGCGTTCCACCAGCCGTGCTCCGGGGGCCAGGTTGTGCTCCTGAATAAGTTTCAGGATGTCCCGACGGACTGAGTCAACGAGCTGGGAGTGCTTGGTCTCTGTCATTCATGGTCCTTCGGGTTGCGTGTCTCGGCACGGGTTTGGTGGACGGCAACGTCGCGAACCGGTGTCTGGTTAATTCTATCGGTCGGGAGGCGGGGGACTTGGGAAAACACATTAACGGTTTATTTGTGTTGTAAAAAACCAAAACTGGCGTTATGGTTGAGGTGTGCTCAATCACAAGGACTCGCGAAACGTGGACGCCCACGCGCATATCTTCAACCCGGCTTTCCCGCTGTCGCCCGCTCGCAGCTACACCCCCGGCCGCGCCCTGCTCGGCGAATACGGGAATGCCGCGGCCGGCTGGAACGCGGGGCGCGTGGTGCTCGTTCAACCGAGCCCCTACGGGTCGGATAACAGTGTGCTGCTGTCTTCGTTGCGTGAGCTTGGACCCGCGAAGGCGCGCGGAATTGCCGTCATTTCCGGGCAATCTTCCGACGGTGAGCTGGATGAACTGGGTGCCGCGGGTGTTGTGGGCGTTCGACTGAATCGGCAGGCGGACCCTCGTGGCGGTTATGAGCCCTTGGTGGAAACGCTGGGCAATCTAATTCAGCGAGTCGCGGGCCGAGAGTGGATTGTTCAACTCTATTCCGACCCTGAGAGCCTGGCGGCATGCCAAGATGTTTTGGCCGCGTCGACGGTACCGATCCTGCTGGATCACTATGCGGGCCTTCGGGCTGGCGCGGAGGGGTTTATCAACACCACCCAGATGGTACTTGATCTTGTGAAAAACCCTAATGTGTGGGTTAAGCTTTCAGGCCCGTATCGCGCCTGCCAACCTGCCGTGGATCACTCAGCCTTGGCGGGGATTACCAGAAAACTCAGCGAGGCCATCCCCGACCGCCTGGTGTGGGGATCCGACTGGCCATATACCGGTGGCGGTAAAGACCGCGCCAACCGGAGCGTGAATGACGTGGAGCCATTCCGCAATTTCGATGCAGCGAACTACCTGCAGCAAGTCACTGAATGGGTTGGAGATCGAGAGCGCATGGAAAAGCTTTTGATTCACAATCCGACAGCGCTCTTCGGCTTCTAGAATTCTCAAGGACCTCGAAACAATGCCAAATACTCACAAAGCCGAAAAGAACGGTGCCGTTCCGCCGCCGGCGAATGAGAAAATCCCAGCTGGCCGCCAACGATGGTGGAAGCTCATGGATTTCGATATCGGGATCATCCCGTTCCCGGTCTACGTCGGGCTCGTGGCGTTACTCGCCATCTTCGGTTTGACAGGAAACATCCACACGGAACTGGCAATGGTTATCGCCATCATGACCGTTGGCGCCTTCACCTTAGGTGAGCTTGGCAAGCGTATCCCGCTGATCAAACACATCGGTGGGGCGGCCATCATGGTGACGATCCTCCCGTCGTTTATCAACTATCTTGGGGTGTTGCCGCAAGAGATGACCGCGGCGGTAGGGGATTTCTTTTCCTCCAGCAAGATCCTGAACCTGTTCATCGCCGCCGTGATTGTGGGCAGCATCCTGGCCATGAACCGAACCTCTCTGATCAAAGGGTTCTCGAAGATCTTTGTCCCGCTATTAGTGGGAACGGTCTGCGCCATTGTGCTGGGTACCGTGACCGGTACGTTGCTCGGGTTGGGGACACTGCACACCTTGTTCTTCGTTGTCGCCCCGATCATGGCCGGCGGGGTGGGTGAGGGCGCGGTTCCGTTGACCATCGGATACTCTTCAGCGTTGGGCTTGGATCAGGGCGAATCGTTGGCCATGGTGCTGCCGCCAATCATGATCGGCAATGTCACCGCAGTACTAGGTGCCGGAGTCCTGTCCTACCTGGGCAAACGGAAGCCGCACCTGACCGGTAACGGGGAGCTGCAGCCTGGCGGGCACGGGGAAATCACCCAGCAGGCCGAAGAGAAGTTCGTTTTGAATGTGCAGAACTTGGCCGCCGCCGGAATGGTCGCGGTGTTCTGCTACCTGTGCGGTGTACTTGCCAACGACCTGCTCGACTGGCCGGCCCCGGTGGTGATGCTCGGGATCGCCATTGTGCTGACCCTGCTGCACGGGGTGTCTCCGCGCTTGCGCAACGGGGCCAACGGAATCTACAAACTGGCCATTACCGCGCTGGCCTTTCCCATCCTGTTCACGTTCTCGCTGGTGATGACTCCATGGGAATCCCTGGTGGCGGGCTTCGCCCCGGCGAACCTGATTACCTGCGTGTTAACCGTTCTCGGCATGATCGGCGGCGGATACCTCGGCGCCAAATGGGTGCGGCTGCATCCGATCGACACCGCCATCGTCGTGGCAACCCATAGCGGCATGGGCGGCGCGGGAGACCTTGCCATCCTTGCCTCGGCCAACCGCATGAGCCTGATGCCATTCGCCCAGATCGCCACCCGCATCGGCGGCGCGCTGACCGTGGTGCTGGCGCTGATTGCCGTCGGACCGCTCCTGGGCTGAGACCCCAACGCAGAACTTGCACTGACCTAACTACACCCTCAACAAATTGAAGGAACATCATGAAGATTCTTGTCTTGCCAGGTGACGGCATCGGCCCGGAGATCACTGAGGCAACCCTCGACGTACTGAACGCCGTGGACGCAAAACTGGATTTGGGATTCGAGTTCGACACCAAGGAAATCGGTTTGGCATCCCTTGAAAAGCAGGGGACAACCCTTCCCGAGGCGGTCATGCAGCAGATCCCGGAATCTGATGGCGTGATCCTGGGCCCGGTCTCCCACTACATCTACCCGCCGAAGTCCGAGGGCGGATTCAACCCTTCAGCAGAACTCCGTGTCCAGTTCGAACTGTTCGCGAACATCCGCCCCTGCCGTTCACGCGAGGACCTGTCGATCCTGCGCACCCCCATGGACCTGGTGATCGTCCGGGAGAACACCGAAGGCTTCTACTCCGACCGCAACATGTACGCCGGCTCCGGAGAATTCATGCCGGATGAGAACAGCGCATTTTCGATTCGAAAGATCACCGCAGAAAGTTCCGCGCGGGTAGCCCGGGCCGCCTTCGAACTTGCCCAGGGGCGCCGCCAAAAGGTCACCGCGGTGCACAAGGCCAACGTGGTCAAGCTCTCCGACGGACTCTTCCTGCGTGAAGTGCGCAAGGTCGCCGCGGAATTCCCCGACGTTGAACTCGAAGAACTGATTGTCGATGCCACGGCGGCGCTGCTGATCCGCCGCCCGGAGTCCTTCGACGTCATCGTCACCACCAACATGTTTGGCGACATCCTCTCTGACGAGGCATCCGAGCTCTCCGGTTCCCTGGGGCTGGGCGGATCGCTCAACCAGGGCCACGATATCGCCGTGGCCCAGGCGCAGCACGGCTCGGCACCTGATATCGAAGGCCTGGGCATCGCCAACCCGGTGTCGCTGATCCTGTCCGCCGCCATGATGCTGGATTGGCGCGGCAAACGCGATGGCAACACCAAGCTCATCGCCGCGGCGAAACTCATCGAGGACGGCGTGGAAAACGTCATCTCCGACCGTGCAAGCCGCACCCGCGATGTTGGCGGAACCCTGGGAACCAAAGACTTCACCGCGAAGCTCATCGATTCAATCAACAGTCTCTAGATCATTCAAGGAGGACGGAACACCATGGCAGAACTGACCCGAGAAACATTTACCGCAATCAATCCGGCGACCGAGGACGTGCTGGCCACCTTGGCTGGGCACAGCGCCGAGGAAATCGACTCCATTTTGGATCGGGCCGTTGCCGCGCAGCGCGCATGGCGCCAGGTACCGGTTGCCCAACGCGCGGCCAAGTTGCTGGACGTGGCCCGGGTGCTGCGCGAAGGCAAAACAGAGTACGCGGCGCTGATCAGCGACGAAATGGGCAAACCCATTACCGAGGCATTGGCCGAGGTGGAGAAGTGCGCGGTGACGGCCGAGTACTACGCCGAGAACGCACCGAAGTATCTGGCGCCGGAAGACATTGAATCCAATGCAGCCCAATCGGGTGTGGTGTTTGAACCGCTGGGCACCGTGCTGGCGATCATGCCGTGGAACTATCCGTTCTGGCAGTTCTTCCGTTTCGCGGCCCCGGCCCTGGCAGCCGGCAACGCGACCATTCTCAAGCACGCAGCGAACGTTCCGCAATCAGCGGTAGCCGTGGCCGATATTTTGGAGAAGGCCGGGTTCGACCGGGGGCTTTTTGCCTCGTTGCTGATCAGCTCGCGCTCGGTGGCGGCAATCATTGCCGATGAACGTATTGCCGCTGTGACCCTGACCGGGTCAACCGAAGTCGGGGCGATTGTTGCTTCGCAAGCAGGCGCGGTGCTCAAGAAGCAGGTCTTGGAGCTGGGCGGTTCCGACCCGTACCTGGTTTTGGCAGATGCAGATGTCGAAAAGGCCGCAGAAGTCGCGGTCAAGGCCCGCTTCACCAACAACGGCCAGAGCTGCGTAAATTCCAAACGCTTCATCGTGCACGAAGATATTGCAGACCAGTTTGTCGCCTCCTTTGTAGCTCGTGTCGAAGCGTTGGTGGTCGGCGATCCGCGCCAGCCTGCCACCCAGCTTGGCCCCATGGCTCGCGCCAACTTGCGCGACGAGTTGCATGCGCAGGTCGAGGCAACGGTTGCCGCCGGGGCCACGGTACGCACCGGCGGGCACAAGATCCAGGGCAAGGGCTACTTCTACGCGCCGACCGTGCTGGACCATGTTGAGCCCGGCCACACCGCATTTGACGAAGAGACCTTTGGCCCTGTCGCCGCGGTGATCCGGGTGTCCTCGAACGAGCAGGCCATCGCCCTGGCCAACCAGACAGAATACGGCTTGGCCGCAACCATCTGGTCGCAAGATCTGGATACCGCCCGGGCGGTTGCCTCGCAAATTGACGCTGGTGCGGTCTTCATCAACGGCATGGTTGCCTCGGACCCGCGGCTTCCATTCGGGGGTATCAAGCGTTCTGGATACGGCCGCGAGTTGGGCAAGTACGGCATCCGCGAATTCACCAATATGAAAACGCTCTGGGTCGGCCCAGCCAAGTAAAAAAACTGCACACGCCGGGAACCTGATACGGGTTCCCGGCGTAGCAGCTTAACCCTCATCAAGAAAGTAGGAGAGAACATGAGCAAAATCCAGACCAGCGTCAGTGCGCTCGACGCGGTGATCTTGCGTCCTGCGGAACTTCCCGTCAAGGATCGTGGAAATGGCGCGCGCACAGTTTCACTGGTGGACTCCGAGCTTGGATCCACCGCCTTTCTCAACGGAATTACCACCTTCGCACCCGGAGCGGCCATCGGGCACCATAGCCACAACGTGGTGGAGTCCGTCTGCGTGATTGAGGGGACCGCGTGGGTGGACATCGACGGCAGCGAATATTTTATGAACACCTACGACACCACTTTCGTGCCGGCCAATATCATCCACCGTTTCAGGAACGCCTCGGATGCCGAGGAGATGAAAATCTTGTGGACCTACGCTTCCATTGACGCCACGCGGACCCCGGCCGGCAGCGCCGTGGCCCACCGTATCGATTCCGAAAAGGCAGAATAGGGGATACCCATGATTCAGGAAACCGCAATCATCACCGTCAAGCCAGGCACCGAAGCGGACTTTGAAGCCGCGGTGGCGCAAGCACGACCGTATTTTCAGGCAACTCCCGGAGCATTGAGCTTCAAGCTTTCGCGGCGTATTGAAAACCCGCAGCAGTACGTGCTGAGCGTGGGGTGGACCTCCGTCAACGCGCACATGGTCGACTTCCGCGAGTCGGAGAACTACCAGCACTGGCGTGAACTGGTTTCTTCCTACTTTGACGGACCGGTAGAGGTCCATCACCAGCAAGAGGTCTACACCGGCTTCTAAGGCCCGGTCTGGAGAACTGCCCGGTACGGCTCTAGGTGAGATTGGAGCCGTGCCGGGCTAGCTTGTGCGCAGAGAAAAATGTGCCGCCGCCCCTGAACGGGGACGGCGGCACATTTTTTGGTTTGGGGTTTACCGGGACACCTCGTCCTCAGCAGCCGCAGCGGTAGAAACTGTTTTTATTTCCCGCTTGAGCACGGTGCGGTTGCGAAGCCGAATACCGGCTAACACCAGCGCTCCGATGATCAGCACACTGTACAAGATGATGGTGACGGGGCTGGAGACAAAAAACAGCAGGTTGCCTTCGGCCACACTCACCGAACGCCGCAGCTCGGTCTCGGCCATCGGGCCGAGTATGACACCAATCAGCACCGGTGCCAGCGGGAGGTCGAATCGCCGCATCATCAAGCCCAGCAGGCCTAATCCCAGCAGCAGCAACAAATCTACGACCGACCCTCCGATGGCATAAACGCCGACGGCTGCGAGCACGGCAATACCCGCATAAAGCAGGTGTGTTGGAATTTTCAGCAGCTTGGCCCACAGCGGCGCAAACGGCAAGTTCAGCGCGAGCAGCACAAACAACCCCAGGAAGAGGCTGGCGAACAGGGTCCAGACCAGATCTGCGCTGCGGTCGAACAACAGCGGGCCGGGCTGCATGCCGTACTGGCGGAACGCCGCCAGCATGATCGCGGCCGTCGCAGAGGTCGGCAAGCCAATGGCCAGCAACGCACCCATGGCGCTACCCGCGGTGGCGTTGCCCGCCGCTTCTGGACCTGCGACACCTTGGATGGCACCGCGGGTGCCGAAAAATGCATCCTTGCGTCGCTCGGCCAGTTTTTTCTCCGTTGAATACGCCAAGAATGAGGGAACTTCGGCGCCACCGGCAGGGATGGCACCGAAGGGCAATCCCATGGCGGTGCCGCGTAGCCAAGCGGGCAGGGCCTGACGGATTTCCTTGCGGTTCAGCCAAGGGCGCCCCGAGGCAATGATGGAGTTTCGACCGTTGACGGTCCGGCGGCGCGAAGCGCGGTAGAAGACCTCTCCCAGCGCGAGCAGGCCAACTGTCACCACGA
The DNA here is from genome assembly GCF_044744225.1 of Glutamicibacter sp. NPDC087344. Lineage (NCBI taxonomy): Bacteria > Bacillati > Actinomycetota > Actinomycetes > Micrococcales > Micrococcaceae > Glutamicibacter > Glutamicibacter sp. NPDC087344. The sequence continues at coordinate 82,556 of NZ_JBIUXY010000012.1, forward strand.
TGATGTCGATCCCGTCAAAGAGATGCGGCACATCCATGGTCATCCTGACGGTGCCGCTGACACTGTCCACCCCGATCAACGCGATGAGCAGGCCGATGGCCAGTGAAGCGATGCCCTTGAGGAAAGATTCTGCAACAACCCATGAAATGGCGACGAAGGCAAAAATAGCCAACGCAAAGTATTCGGCCGGGCCGAACATGGAGGCGAGCTTAACGATGTAGGGAGAAGTGAAAACCACTACCGTAGTTGCCAGCAAACCACCGGTGAAAGCGCCCAAAGCGCTGGTGGCCAAGGCCTTGGCGGCTCGACCGTCAAGTGCCATGCGGTGGCCCTCGAAAGAACCTGCAATCGCGGTGGCGCTTCCCGGTGTGTTCAGCAGGATTCCGGAAATTGAATCTCCGAACAATCCGCCGTAGTACACCCCGGCGAACATGATCAGCGCACCGGTAGGGTCCATGGAAAACGTCACCGGCAGCAACAGCGCTACCGCCATGGATGAACCGAGGCCCGGCAGCACTCCAACTGCGGTGCCCAGCAGCGCGCCGATAAAAAGCAACAGCAGGTTCATCGGGGTCAACGCCCCGGCGAATCCTCCGATCAGGTTAACGAGCTGTTCCATCAGCTAAGACCTCCGAGTATTCCAGCGGGTAAGTTGATTCCCAGGCCCATGGAGAAGATGATTTGAGTAATAGCGGCGAAGAGCACTGCGATGGCGGCATTGCTCAGGTGTTTTTTGCCGCCGAGGCTAAAGGACATGAACCAGAACAGGGCACTGGCGCAGATGAGCCAGCCCAGTGGTTCAAGTAGGAGGATGAAGCCGACGAACGAGGCAACCGCCCCACCCAGCGAAATCCAGTCCATCGTGGTCCTGGATTCCTGGGGATGATCCTCGGCGCTGCTACGGAACCATTGAAGCGACAGCAATACAGCGGTCAACAGCAGCAGTACTCCGATGACATAAGGGAAAAAGTCGGGTCCCGGCATGCTGTCGCCAATAATTTTCATGCTGGCGGCTTGCTGCAGGGCGAATACCCCGAAGACCAGCAGCACTGCACTGACGATGAGCGCGCCGACCGGACGTTTGTCGGATACCGCGGAGGACGGCTCTTGGGCCTCGTCGCGGATTTGATTCTCACTCATAGGGTGTCCTTCAGCAGGTCGCGAGTTCGTGCGACATCTTCATCGATGAAGTTCCTGAACTCTTCTCCTTCGCGGACATCCTCGGCCCATTGCTGGCGTTCCACCGCCAGGTCCCATTCTTCTGCCTGCCGCATTTCTTGGAACATGGAGATCAATTCATCGCGTTGTTCATCAGTTATTCCGGGTGGTGCAACCAGTCCACGCCAGTTCGGCACCACGATGTCGTAGCCGAGCTCGCTGAACGTCGGCATGCCGAAGTCGGGTCCGTCCGCCTCGGAGGCTACGGCCAAGGGCTTAACCGTTCCGGCCTCCAGCTGATCGGCAACCTCCGCAAAACCGGAGACTCCGGCTTTAACGGTGTCCGAAAGCATGGCCCCCAGCACCTCGCCGCCTCCCGAATAGGCGATGTAGTTGACCTCTTTAGGGTCGATTCCAACGGTTTTGGCGAATTGCAGCGCCGCCAGGTGGTCGATGTTGCCAAGAGCTCCGCCGCCGATAGGGAACCCGGCGGGGTTTTCTTTCCACGCGTTAACGAAGTCGTCAATTGACTCGTAGGGAGAATTGGCGGGCAAAACGAAAACGGGGTAGTCGGTGGTCATCGAAAGCAGCGGGGTGACGTCATCGAGTGTTGATTCTGAACCGGTGATTTCAATGCCGCCGACCATGGCCGAACCGACGATCAGCGCGGCGTTGTCCCGGTCTCCCATTTCAATGAGTTGTTCAAGGCCAACGGTGCCGGAGGCTCCCGGCACGTTGACAACTTGAATGTTTCCGGAAATGCCGTTGGTTCGCAGTGCTTGTTGCGATTCGCGTGCCAGGGAGTCGTACCCGCCACCGGCGGATCCTGGTACCAACAAGGTCAGTGATGCGCGTGGCCCACCTGTGCCTTCACTGGAGATTGCGTCAGATATGGCAATGGGAAGGGCAACGACGAGAGCAATGCCGAGCAAGGCCCCTCGTTTTGTCCATTTCATGAGTGATGATCCTTCGGTGTCTCAGTTGTGTGATGCACATGTGATCTGCACCATCCTTGGTACTATGTCACAATAAAATACCGAAATCAATAGGGTTCATCGGTGGTAAGTGGGAAACTGGCGGGGTCTCATAGTTTTTTTAATTAGATAAATACCTCATTGAGGAGTGTGTTTGGATGCAGAGGTCTTGTGGTTGCGCGGGATTTGCTGCAGGTTTTACGCACGGACCGGCCAGAGGGTGGTCCTGTTTGTCGAGCGGATTGTTGATGTTAATGGTCGGGAGCGCCCAGTTTCTAGGCCTTATCACCGGGTGTGGCCGGGGCGGAATCATCTGGGTCATTGGTGGTCGCGGATAGAACAGCCGCACGTGAAGCAGGCGACGTTAGGTGAAAAGGTCCGTCGAGGGGTGTTCGGGAAACCGGGGTGGCCCGATGGCACTGTCGAGTTTCACGGCGGATGCGGGTGCTCGGGGATTCGCGGGGTTTTTCGCGCGTGCTCCGCGCCCCGTTGCGCGTGGAAGGGTCTTGCCTGAACGAGGCTCGGAGGAGTTATTCGATGCCGTGTGCTCGCCAGGGGTGGGAGATGCGTCTCAAGATAAGTCGTGGCCGCAGGTGAATATTCGGCCGGAGCGCGAGGGGTGCCGTGACGGCGACAGCGTCGGCGCCTGAGTGCTGTTGGCTTTTTGCCGGTCTTGGATGGGATCCGGGGGCTCAATGCGAGGCGGATTCCGCCGGCAGGCACAGCGGGGCATGGTGGTTTCGGGCCCGCGTGCGGGTTTGCGGATGAGCGGGAATCATGGGGCCGGCTGCCGTGACGATGCTGCTGGCGCGGTGTTGCTCCTGCCGGAAAGCCGGGCTGGGAAACCGCACCCCAGCCCGGAACCTGAACAGGTGCCGGCAAGTTAGCCGGTGCGTGGGCCGGCGAGTTACGCCGGACCGATGGGCTGCTGCAGTTCGGTCACCCAATCGTGCTGATCCGCGGACTGCGAGCGCACATACACCTCGCGGCACGGACCGTGGGCGGTGGCTCCGCGGCCGAAGATTTCCTGGTGCACCGCCTGCCAGCTTTCATGGATGGTGTCCATGGAGCCCAGGTGCACACCGCAGACCGCCTGCGGGCTTGCCGGAAGCTCGATGATGCTGAATTCCTCGGAGCTTTCCCCGTCGTATTCAAATCCGGCGGTCACCTCCAGCCCGTTCTCCAGGGCGCGGTATTGGGCGATGGGCATGCCCGGTTCGTTTCCACCCAGCGCTTGGGCGACGGCGTCGAACATCCCTCCGATCACCAGCGCCACCTCCGGCTGGGATGAAACCACCGTTGTTTGCGCCGCGAGCCTCAGTGCCGGCAGGGGTTTGTTCACAATTTCAATCTCACTCATGTGATGCTCCTTCTCAATCAGGTCCAGTCGCCTGCGGACATCGGCAAGACGAGCCGTGGCTAGTTCATGATCAGCGGCGACCTCCGCCTGGCGGGCCTGCAGCAGTGCGGTCAGTTGAGCCTGGTCCGCGGGTTTGGCCAGGAACTGCGCAATCTCGCGCAACCCGAAACCCAGCTGGCGCAGGGCCATGATGCGGTGCACGTGATTTAGCTGGCTGGGGTCGTAGGAGCGGTAGCCGCTGACGCCATCCACATGGGCGGGAACCAGCAGCCCGGCGGTGTCCCAATGCCGAAGCATCCGGTGGGTCACCTGAGCGATCTGCGCGAACTGCCCGATGGATAACATGCCTCTACCTTCCGCCCTGACATCGTGTCAGGGTCAAGTCTGCGTGAGAAATGCCCATCGGGCCAGTGGCGATCAGGCTGCCGCCAGCTCGCCGGCGCGTTCGGCGGCATGGGTGGTGACCTGTGAGCGGAAGTGGCCAACCAGGGTCAGGACTGCTCCCAGGGCAACCCAGCCAGCCAGGACGGCCCACTGCACGGTGGTGTTCGCGTCCGGGAAGTAGTTGACGCTGCGGGTCAGTGTCGCCGCGGCGCCGGGAACAAAAAACTGGCCAATGGCGCCCCATGGTTCTGGCATGAACTGCCACGGGGCCGCGGCGGAGGCCAGCGGGTTGCCCACGAACATGGTGATGATTGCGCCGACGGCGATCCCTGACCGGCCCAGCAGGGAACTGCAGCCCACCACAAATGCCGAGGTGGCAAGCGTGGAGAGTCCCATGACCAGCATGTTGAGGCCAAAACTTGCCTGCAGGTAGTCGAACCAGGTGTGCATGATCAGCGTGAGCACCACGCTGACGGTCAGGGCGAACCCGGCCAGGGCCGCCAAGCGGCGTACCGGCCCGATGACCAGCAGGGAGATCAGAACGCCGCCGATCATGCCGCCCATGGTGAGCGGGAAGGAGGCCGCGGCAAGCCCGGTCCCGGCCGGATCGCCGTCCGAGAGCGGGACCACGGGGGTGATGCTCACGGTGGGGGCGGTCGCGCCGGCTGCCGCGGCGGCCTGGTTGAGCTGGGCCTGAAGCTGGGTTGCCGCCTGGTTCAAGAGCTGGGTGGCGACACTGCTGGCGGCCGGGGCGGTGAGCACCTCCGGCGCGCCGGTCATCTCGGCAGGCAGCACGATGGCCCCGTAGCTTTCGCGCTGCTCGATCTGGGCGACCGCATCTTGCCGGTCGGTGGCTTCGATGAAGTTGAAGGTGCCCGGCGCCTGCTGTTCCAGGGCCTGTTCGAGTACCTGGGTGGTGGCGGCGGGGCCGCTGAGGCTCACCGGGAGGTTGTGGACGGTGCTGGTTTTGGATGGCCAGAGGAAACCGAGGACTACCAGCCCGACAATCAGGGCGCCAAGCGCCCCGAGGGCGACGGCTAGCGGCCAGCGGGTGCGGACGGTGGGTGCGGAGCTCATTGGATGCCTTCCGACGAAGTGGTAACGCCGGGAATCACACAGCCCAGCCGATGTCCACAAGTGTAGAATTCCACACTTGTGGAAGTCAGCTTTCACGGTAGGATGGAAGGCATCTCACAGCGTCTAGGGCTCACCACAGCGATGGTGGCAAGGGGGAATGATCCGTTGGCTTCTCAGGAGCAGGCCAGGACCGGGCGGCGCCCGGGATCCAGTTCCAGCCGGCAGGACATCCTCACCGCGGCGCGCGCGCTGTTTACCGAGCGCGGCTACAAGGGGGCGACCATTCGGGCCATCGCCGCGCAGGCCGGTACCGATACAACCTTGATCCGGCATTATTTCGGGGACAAGGACAACCTGTTCGCCACCGCCATGCAAGTGCCGGAGGGTTTTGGGCATCAGCTGCTGCGGGCCATCGAGGGGGACCTGGCAGGCATGGGGGAGCGGCTGACCCGCACCTACCTCAGCCTGTGGGAAGACCCGGAAATATCCGCGCCGCTGCGCGCCATGGTGGTTTCCAGCTTCACCAACCAGCTCGCGCTGGAGAAACTGCGCGGCTTTTTGGTGGCAACCCTGCTGGAACCCGCCGCCCGCAAAATTCCCGGTGAAGACCCGCAGCTGCGATTGCTGGTCACCGGCAGCCATCTGTTGGGGATCGCCATAGCCCGCCATTTCCTGCATGCCCCGGTGCTGAGCGAGGCAAGCCTGGAGCGAATCGTCGAGCTGGTGTCTCCCGCCATCCAGGGGTACCTTGACGGCGGGAGCCCTTCCCCGGCCGCCTAGGAACCCGGCCGGTGCGAAATCATCGGCCCTGCAGGGTGCGCTTGAGGAACTGATTGGAAAACTTGCCCGCAGGGTCAAGCTGCGCGGCGAGGTCCAAGAAGTCGCCCGCCCGCGGGTACAGCTCGCGCAGCTGCTGGCCCTGGACGGTGAAAAGTTTGCCCCAGTGCGGCCGGGCGTTGTAGGGAGCCAGGGCCGCCTCGATCACCGGAAGGAGCGCCATGACCGCCGGCTGGTCCGGGCGCCAGGTGAAATGCACCGCCACGGACTCGCGCTGATAGCTCCCGCTGAGCCACAACTCATCGGCGGCGACGGTGCGGATTTCGGAGACCAGCAACAGCGGGGAAATCAGCGCGGTCAGCTCGCGTAGGGCGCCCAAAGCCGCCACGGCATGCTCGCGCGGCACCAGGTATTCACTTTGCAGCTCGGCCCCGGCGCTCGGGGTGAAATCCATCCGGAAGTGCGCCAGTCGACGCGACCACGGTCCTGGCTGGTTCAGCTGGGTGGTGCAGATTCTCCCGTCGATGCCCGGCAGCGGATGACGCGGGAGCGTGGCCAGCCGCCCGCCAAAAAGCTCGGGCTGCACGGAGCCCCCAGGGCCGGCAACCCGGTGCTTGAACCACCCCTGGCCAATGCGGGTCCCGCGCCAATCGGTAAACAGGCTCACGCTGTAGGCGCTGGAGGTCACCGCGGTGAAATCCGCCAAGACCGCCTCCCATTCAAGGTCCTCGACGACCTGCTGGCGTACCGCGAAGTCGGGCTGCAGCTGAAGTTCAAGGTGGCTAACCACCCCCAGCGCGCCGAGATTCACCACCATGCCGGGGAACTGCGCATCGCCGCGGCGTACGGTCTTCAACGAGCCGTCGGCGAGCACCAGACTCAGCGCGCGCACCGCGGTGGCCAGATTTCCCTGGCGATCACCGGACCCGTGGGTTCCGGTCGCCACGGCCCCGGCCACCGAAATGTGCGGCAGCGAGGCCAAATTGTGCAGGGCGTAGCCCTGGGCCTGCAGCGCCTGGGCCAGCGTCCCGTACCGCAGGGCACCGTTGACCCTCACGCTCAGGGTCTCGCGGTCCACCCGCAGCTCATGGGGCAGGTGATCCAGGCTGATCAGTGTGTGCGGGGTATCGGCAATCTCATTAAACGAATGCCGCGAACCCAAGACACGCACCTGAGCGGACCGCGCGACCAGCTGCTGAAGCTGGGTGAGGTTTTGCGGCAGGTTCACCTGCGGCGCCTGATACCGCAGATTCCCCGCCCAATTGCGGCCCGCCGGCCGTTGCACCGGCAGGTGCTCCTGCATTCCCATCAGCCGTTCAGCCACTGGCTGGAAACCAGCTGGCGGTAGCGCTCGAGCACCTGTGGGGTGCGGGGAAGTTCCGGCAGCTGCTGATGCGCCTGCGCCCAGCGGGGGAAGGAACCGGCCAGCACCCCGGCGGCCTGCAGGGCCGCACCCTGCGCCACGTACTCCTGCGGTTCGGGAAGGACCACGGGCAAATCCAGCAGCTGCGCCGCGACCTGTTGGACCGCCGCCGACTGCGCGCCGCCGCCCACCAGCAGGATCCGCCCGGTGCGCACCCCCTGGGAGCGCAGGGCCTCCAAGCCATCGGCCAACGAGCAGATCACCGCCTCCACCGCGGCCCGAGCCATATTGGCGGGGGTGTAATTTCCCTGGGTGATCCCATGCAGCGACCCGGTGGCCTCAGGCAGGTTGGGGGTGCGTTCGCCCTGGAAATACGGGATCAGGCTCAACCCTTCGGCTCCGGCCGGAGCCTGCAGGGCCAACGCGCTGAACTCCTGATGGGTTACCCCCAGCAGCGCCGCGGTCGCATCAAAAATCCGGGTGGCGTTCAGCGTGCATACCAGCGGCAGGTAATTCCCGGTGGCGTCGGCGAACCCGGCCACCACCCCGGAGGCATCCGCGGTGGGGGTGGCGCTGACCGCGCACAGCGTCCCGGAGGTACCAAGGGACATCACCACATCGCCCACGCGGGCACCCACCCCCAGGGCCGCCGCGGCATTATCCCCGGCGCCCGGGCCAATCAGCGTCCCGTCACCGGTTTGGCCGATCACTTCCAGCGGCCCGGCCACCTGCGGCAGCACCGGAACCCGGCCCAGGCACTGCTCCAGTGCCTGCAGGTCGTACTCGCCGGCGGCGGTGCGGTAGTACCCGGTGCCGGAGGCATCCGAACGGTCGGTGCGCAACGCCGCCAACCCCGCGGCGCCGCTGCCCGGGCCGTAGCCGGCCAGCCGCCACGAGAGCCAGTCGTGAGGCAAGCACACCGCGGCAATCCGCGCAGCCTGCAGCGGTTCATGCCGCACCAGCCAGCGCAGTTTGCTCAAGGTAATGGAGGCCACCGGCACGGTGCCGGTGCGCTGCGCCCAATACCGGGCCCCCGCGTGCGGCTCCCCGCCGCCGGCCTGCTCAATCAGCTCCTGCGCGGCGGCGGCGCTGCGGGTGTCGTTCCAGAGCAGGGCCGGGCGGATCACCGCCCCGGTCTCATCCAAAACCACCAGGCCATGCTGCTGCCCGCCCACCGAGAGGGCGGCGACATCCTGCAGGCCGCCTGCCTGCTCGCACGCGGCGCGCAGTGCCTGCCACCAGTGCTCGGGATCCACCTCGGTTCCCTCCGGGTGCACCGCGCGCCCCTCCCGGACCAGGGCTCCGGTGGCGGCGTCGCGGATCACCACCTTGCAGGACTGGGTTGAACTGTCGATGCCGGCCACAAGGGACATGTGCTTCGCTTTCTGCCAGGGTTTCAGGCGCAGGCCAGGGGGAGGTGCGGGTTAGCGGGCGCCGAGCAGGTGCTCGATGGCCAGCTGGTTGAGCCGGACAAAACCGAAGTTGCGCTCGGCCGCCGCGTGGGCGTCGAAGCCGGCGAAGGCCGACGCATCGTCCAGCAGGTCCGCCGCGCTTTCCCCGGCGGCCAGCGTCGGCTGACCCAGCTCGAATACCCCGGCGGCCTCCAGGGCTTGACGGACCTGGGGATCGGCGCGGAAGGCGGCGGCGCGTTCCTTGAGCAGCAGGTACATGGACATGTTGGCTCGCGCCGATTCCCACACCCCGTCGTAGCCTTCGGTGCGTGATGGTTTGTAGTCGAAATGACGCGGGCCCTCGTACCGCGGCCCGCCATTGGGGAATCCGTTCTCCAGCAGGTCCACGGTGAAAAAGGCACTGGTCAAATCCCCGTGCCCAAAAACAAGGTCCTGGTCGTATTTGATGCCGCGCTGGCCATTGAGGTCGATGTGGAACAGCTTGCCGGCCCACAGCGCCTGGGCGATGCCGTGAGTGAAGTTCAGCCCGGCCATCTGTTCGTGGCCGGTCTCCGGATTCAGGCCCACGATGTCCCCGTGCTCAAGCTCGTTGATAAATGCCAGCCCGTGACCCACGGTGGGCAGGAAGATATCACCGCGCGGCTCATTCGGTTTCGGCTCCAACGCGATCCGCAGCGAGTATCCCTTCTCCTTGATGTACCCGGCGGCGGTATCCACCCCTTCCTTCATCCGCTCCAGCGCCGCGGCCAGGTCCTTGGACCCGTCGTATTCGCTGCCTTCGCGCCCGCCCCACATCACAAAGGTTTCAGCCCCCAGCTCGGCGGCCAGATCGATATTGTGCAGGACCTTGGAGAGCGCGAAACGGCGGATGGAGCGGTCATTGGAGGTGAAGCCGCCATCCTTGAAGACCGGATGGCTGAAGAGGTTGGTGGTCACCATGGGGACCTTCAGCCCGGTCTGTTCCAGGGCCGCGCGGAACGAGTCCAGGATTTGGGTGCGCTCGCCGGCGGTGGCGTCGAAAGGGATCAGGTCGTTGTCGTGGAAGGTAATGCCGTAGGCGCCGAGGTCCGAGAGCCGGTTCACCGCTTCGATGGGGTCCAAGGCCTTGCGGGTTGCGACGCCAAAGGGGTCCGCTCCGGTCCAGCCGACGGTCCAGAGGCCGAAGGAGAAACGGTCGGCACGGGTTGGTTCAATGCTCATGGGGACATCCTCTGGGGTAGCTGGTGGCGCTCGTCGCCTATTAGTTTATTGTCTAAACTATATGATTGGCGATGAGTTAGAGTCAATGGACACGGGTAGAAAATATTTGGCCGGGTGGTACCGATCCGGTGATGAGGGGAAAAGATGCGCAGCAACACTTCGGCTTTGCTTGGTGAGGACACCGGTTCACCGAGCAGTATTGGGGATGTTCGCCGCGGAAATCTTGCACGGGTCCTGTTGGCCATTGCCGCGGCCCCGGCGGGGGAGTACCCCACCCGCGCCCAGCTGGCGACGGCCACCAAACTGACCAAGGCTTCGGTTTCCAGCCTGGTGGCCGACCTTCTGGCACGGGGTCTGGTCTGCGAGGTGGGACTGCATCATGACGGCGAACGGGGACGGCCCGGCACCGGGCTGAGCCTGGATGCCTCGCGGTGCATGCTGGGCATGGAAATCAACGTCGATTATGTGGCCGCCGGCTTGGTGGATCTCACCGGGGGATTGCTGTTCGAATGCCATCGCGCCCGACAGCGTTCCCAGCGCAGCCCCTCGGCGGTACTGGATGCCTTGGCGGAACTGGTCGCCCAGGCGCGCCAGCACGCCGCGGCCCAGGGGCTGGATGTGCTTGGCGGCGCATTGGCCGTGCCGGGTTTGGTCGCGGCCGACGGACGGACCGTGTTGCAGGCTCCCAACCTCGGGTGGGATGCGGTGATCCTGGACCTGGAGCGGCTGGGTCCCGCCCTGCCGTTGGGCATCAGCCTGTTTAATGAAGCCAACGCGTCAGCCCTGGCCCAGCAACGGCTGGAAATCAATGATGCGGAGAGTTTCCTTTTTGTCTCCGGAGAAGTCGGAATCGGCGGGGGACTGGTGATCAATGGGGAACTGTATGCGGGGCCGCACGGGCACGCCGGTGAACTGGGGCATGTGCCGGTGCAGCCCGACGGGTTGCCCTGCAGCTGCGGTGCGCGGGGGTGCTTGGAAACCGTGGCCGGACAGGACGCCATCTTCCGAGCCGCACGCATCCTTGGACGGGAACCCGGCGGGGCGCAGCCGGCCAGCTCGCGCGCCCAGTGCCTGGAATCGCTGAAAAGCGCGCTGGAACGCTCCGATGCCCAAGCCCGGCAAGCGGTGGCGCAGGCCGCGCAGGCACTGGCCATGGCAATCGTTTCCACCATCCGCCTGATGGACCTGCCCAAGGTGGTGCTCGGCGGCCACTTCGCGGTGCTCGGGCAGTGGCTCCTGCCGGAGCTGAATGCCGCGCTGAACACCTATGCACCGGCGCTTCTCGCGGAAGACGCCATCCGGCTTTCTGATTTGGGACGCAGCGGCGCGCTGACCGGTTCAGCCCACGCCATGGTCCGGTCGCTGCTTGAAGCGCCGCATCAGCTGCCGGCATAGAGCGCGGGGAATCAGAATCCGAGAGCTCATTTGAGCTTCATGCCTGGGTTGACGAGAGCATGCGTTCGGTAAACGTTCCCCAACCGCTCTATATGCTCGGGGCAGCAATTGCCGATCCTTCGTCCTGTGAGAGCATGCGCCAAGAACAGCGTGCGCTACGCAAACATGGCCTCAAGCTGCATTGGCGAGAAATGGATGTTTCTGCGAAGAAGGTCGCGATGGACCTCATAAGCCGGATCGATGTGGCACATATTGTTGTTGTAGCTGCTCCCATGGATCCGAAACGTCAAGAACGAGCCCGCGCAAAGTGCATGGAACGACTACTCGCAGAACTTGGCGATCTTGGGATCAGCGCTGCCTTTCTTGAATCGCACACAATCGCTCAACGCACGGGACATGCGACTCATTGACAAGCTTCGGGGTAGTAGAGCTATGCCAAGTTTTCTGCACGCCGATATTGAGCTCCCGTCGATAGAGCCAATGCTGTGGATACCAGATCAAATACCGGGAGCAATGGGAGACGATGAAGCGGGTAATGGCCAATGGATTGAGAGATTCCCAGGAATAATTAGCAGGCACTACATTTGACGTGTTGGAATTAAACGCGAAAGCCAGGTCCCGTCATTCGGCGGGGATCCTGGCTTCTACTTCCCAACCACCCGGCAGGAGGTGGGCTGATTCAATAAAACCGCACTGCCGGTGAAGCGTCAACAAGAATTGGTAGAGCTGGCCGAGGCCATGGGAGCGTCCCCGACCTACCCGAAACCGCACTGCAGGATCTGAAGGCATCCTTCGCCGGCAAAACACTGATCGAACCCAGCCACGGCGATTTCCAAACACACCGCTTCCTGCTCACCGAACGCATCCACGCGATCGCCACCCTTGCTCTCTTGACATGCTCCTTGGCATGTTGAAGTTCAACGAGCAAGCCAGAGTCCGCCATCCGGTGCGAATCCTGGATTCAATCTCCCTCATCGGGGACCAAGCGGCCACCAGCATCATGAGCCCCGCACCTCACAGTCGGTGTCCCGTGCACGAATGGCCGTATTCCGGATCACTGGCTCTGGGCGGATTTCATCTGCTGGTAGGCATCGAGTGCCGCCTGCCGCGATTCCTTCAGATCCACCACCGGCTCAACGGCCAACGGCGCATAGCAAGCCACGTAGCTGCCCGAAGGATCAAATTTCTTGGCTTGAAGTTCCGGATTGAACACCCTGAAATAAGGTGCGGCGTCGGCCCCGCTGCCGGCAACCCACTGCCAGTTGCCCGTGTTGCTCGCCAGGTCCGCGTCCACCAAGGTGTCCCAGAACCATTGTTCGCCGACCCTCCAGTGCAGCCCCAGATTCTTGACCAGCAAGCTGGCGGCCACCATGCGCACGCGATTATGCATCCAGCCGGTCTGCCATAACTGGGCCATCCCCGCGTCCACCAGTGCGAATCCGGTGCGGCCACGCTGCCAGGCCCGTGCCAGGTGCGCTGCCTGGTCCGAATCCTCAGGCCACGACCAATCAAAATCATCAAACTCTGCCCGCAGGTTTTCGGTGGGCAATCCTGGATGGTGGTAGTAGAGGTGCCAACAGAAATCCCTCCACGCAATTTGGCGGCGCAATGCCAACGCGCCGTTGGCAGCCTCTGGGGTGCGGCTTGCCAACGCACTGAGCCCGTTCCACACCTGATGCGCATTGAGGTGTCCCCAGCGCAGGGCAGGAGACAGCGCGGAGGTCCCATCGAGGTCCGGTCGATCGTGCTGATCCTGATAATCTTGCGCGATCTCATCGAGCACCGTGGCCAGGCGCTCATGGGCCGCTGGTTCTCCTGGTGTCCACGCTTCGGCCAGGCCGGTGGACCAATCCGGTGAGGTGGGCAGCAGTTTCCAGCTCTTCAGTTCATCGCTGTACGGCAGCTGACCCTGCGGAGCGGATTGGGGTGTTGGAGCGGGCTGGGCCGGGCGAATGTCGGTGCCGCATAATGCTTTGTGGAATGCGGTGAAGACCTTGTATCCGGTCCCGGATTGGGTCAGCAGCTCCCACGGTTCGTGCAGCAAGGTCCCGGCGTAGCTGTGCGCAGTGATCCCGGCTTTGCGCATCGAGCTTTTGAGCCTGGTGTCAACGGCGCGTTCGGCCTGGCCGTAGCGCCGATTCCAGTGCACCGCGGCCACGGTGCCATCGGCGATCACCTCTTCGAGGAGCTCCGCCGTTGTCCCGCGGCGCAGCAGCAGCGGAATGCCGAGTTCGGCGAGCGATGCCTGCAGGCTGAGCAGTGCGTGGTGCAGCCACCAGCGCGCCGCGGCGCCCAGCGGCCGGATTCCGGGAGAGCTCTCGTCAAAGATGTACAGGCCCACCACCGGCCCCGCTTCGCTGGCCGCCAACAGCGCCGGATGATCAGCGGTGCGCAAATCATCGCGGAAGAGTACTAACTGGTATCCCTGGGCGGAATCGTGGTTGCGGTTGGGGTGCATGCAGTCAGCGTAAATGAATCGCGGCGGGCGGACCCGGAACCTGTGTGCCAGCAGGGTGCGCCGTAGCAGCGGGGGCAGGCCGCTTCGGCTGATCGAAGGCACAGGCAACCATTCGGCTTCGGATCTGGGAAACCGGGAATCGCAGTGATTCCTCGGAACCTCGCTTCCAACTTACGCATGTTGTGTTTTTGCGCGCTCACTTGACGGAGACGGAAAGCATCATCGCCTTCAGATTCTGGTACTCCTGCGATTTCATGATCTGCCGTGCGTCCTCCAGGCTCACCTGGTCATCCTCGATCCCCAGCGCTTCGGGCAGGTCGTCATCGGACTCGAAGACCGAGTAGGCATCGGCAAGAGGCATGAAGTAGGACAATTCCGGGTCGGAGGTGCGGTCCTCGGCTCGATCTGTGGTGCTCAGAAATATCACAAACTTTTCATCATTCGAGTCGTCTCCGGCTTCGGACTGAACGAAGTGCTCGGCCACAAAAACCGCGGGGGTGTGCAAGCTGGCCGGCACGTTCTCGGTTTCCAAGGTGGTGCGCTGGTAGGTGGCAAGGTCTCCGTCGGTGTCCTTGGCTGAATTCGCCTCGAACGTGGCAATGGAGTGGCCCTTGTCGGTAATGATGTCCCATTCTTGATAGGGGTTATCCGGGTCGGGCGCGGGATTGTCATCCGAATCATCCATGCGGATGCTCCAGTCGCTTGGGTATTTGAAGGAGATGCCGTGGGCGGTGAACGTTTTCCAGGTGCTGGTATCGACTTCTGTGGAAGTCTCGGTTTCGCTGGCGCTGGCGCTCGGCGATTGCCGGGTTGCGCTCGCGCTTGGAGTTTCCGAAACGTTTGGGGCTGAAACCGTTGTTGTGGGTGCGGCAGGGGTGCTGGGTGAATCGCTGGCCGGTGAGTCAGGGGAGCCCGAGCTGCAGGCGGCGAGCAACGCCACCAGGGGAACAAAAGCCAGGATACGTGCTGCTGATTTCATGACATGTCCTTGGGTGGTGGGTGGTGTGCGGTCCCATCGCGGCAGTGGGTGCGACGACAACGGGAGTCGGATCCAGGGTCTGCCGTTGTCCCTCCATCCTGCCGTAGCTGGAGCATTAATCAATACCGTGGAAAGAAATGAAACCCAACCTATACCGTTTTTCCGCCGGTTCTTCACGTGTTTGATACCGGTGTGCCACACGCCAAGAGGATTCCCAGCTCGCACATCCGCTGGCTGTTCGGTAAACTTTGGTCGTAAGAGCCCCTAACTCTTGCGTTGCCCGGCTCGGGCAAGTGAGCAGGACAGGGGCATATTTTTTGCCCGGCACCGTGCCGGGACGGCGGAAAGTACGCCGCAACCGCTGCTTTATGCAAGGGGGAGGATCCCATGCCAGCAATCGTGATCGTCGGAGCCCAGTGGGGCGATGAGGGTAAAGGAAAGGCCACCGACCTGCTCGGAGGCAAGGTCGACTATGTGGTGAAGCCAAACGGCGGCAACAACGCCGGGCATACCGTGGTCGTAAACGGCGAAAAGTATGAACTCAAGCTTTTGCCGGCCGGTATTCTTTCCCCCAACACCAACCCGATTATCGGCAACGGCTGCGTGGTGAACCTCGAAGCGCTCTTTGACGAGATCGACGGCCTGGAATCCCGAGGTGCTGACACCTCGCGCCTGCGGGTCTCGGCCAATGCCCACCTGGTCGCCCCGTACCACCAGACCATGGACAAGGTCACCGAACGCTTCCTGGGCAAGCGCGCCATCGGCACCACCGGGCGCGGCATCGGCCCGGCCTACATGGACAAGGTCGGACGCCTGGGCATCCGCGTGCAGGATGTGTTCGACGAGTCGATCCTGCGCCAGAAGGTTGAAGGCGCCCTGCGCCAGAAGAACGAGCTGCTGGTGAAAATCTACAACCGCCGCAGCGTCCTGGTTGACGAAATTGTGCAGTACTTCCTGTCCTACGCCGACCGCCTGCGCCCGCTGGTGATCGACTCCACCTTTGTGCTGAACAAGGCGCTGGATGAGGGCAAGGTCGTGCTGATGGAAGGCGGCCAGGCGACCTTCCTGGATGTTGACCACGGCACCTACCCGTTCGTCACTTCCTCGAACCCCACTGCCGGCGGCGCATCCGTGGGTTCGGGTATCGGCCCAACGCGGATTACCCGGTCGATCGGCATCATCAAGGCCTACACCACCCGTGTGGGTGCCGGCCCGTTCCCCACCGAACTGTTTGATGAGATGGGTGAATACCTGCAGAAGACCGGTGGCGAGTTCGGTGTGAACACCGGACGCCCGCGCCGTTGCGGTTGGTACGACGCGGTGCTGGCCCGCCACGCCTCGCGTGTGAACGGCTTCACCGACTACTTCGTCACCAAGCTGGACGTGCTGACCAACATTGAGAAGATCCCGGTCTGCGTGGCCTACGACGTGGACGGTGTGCGCCACGATGAAATGCCGATGACGCAGACCGACTTCCACCACGCCAAGCCGATCTTCGAGTACTTCGACGGGTGGACCGAGGACATCTCCGGTGCCAAGACCCTTGAGGATCTGCCGGAGAACGCCCGCAACTACATCCTGGCCTTGGAGAAGATCTCCGGCACCCGGATCTCCGCCATCGGCGTGGGCCCGGACCGCGACCAGACCATTGTGCGCCACGATCTGCTCAGCGACTAAGTTGTCGACAGCGCCAAACACCACGGGCGCCGAACCTGTTTCAGGTTCGGCGCCCGTGGTGTTTGTGTACGGAAGGTGCGAGCGATCTGCCGCGGCTTACATGATTCCGGTGGGGACCAGCAACACCCAGGCCAGGGCGGGAGCGACGAGCACCACGCCGCCTGCGTAGAACATCAGCTGACGGTATACCCGCTGCCGGTCGGTGTCCCGGGCGTTGGCCACCACCAGGGCGCCGTCGGTGGAGAACGGGGAAACATCCACCACGGTTGCCGCAATGGCCAGTGCTGCCACGGTGCCCGAGGCGCTCAGCGAGCTGGTGGCCAGCAGGGGGCCGGCCATGGGGATGAAGGCGGTGAGCAGGGCGGTGGAAGAAGCGAAGGCCGAACCGACACCAATCACGTAGCAAAGCACCAGTGCAATGAGCAGCGGAGCACCCAAGGCCAGTGCCAGGTGAGCCAGCGAATCGATGACCCCCACATGCTGCAGCAGGGAAACATAGGTGATCATGCCGGCCACCAGAATCACCGTTGACCACGAGATCCCGTCGATAAAACTACGGTGTTCCTTCAGATTGGTGAAGGCGAGCACCAGCCCGGCCGTCAGAGCGACAAAACCGATCGGCATGTGAAGCCCCAAGGTAGCGACCAGGATGGCCCCGATCAGCACGAGGGTGAAGATCTGCTGTTTGGTCGGGCGGCCGATGGAGGTGAGCTCGGCGCCGTCGTAGGCGTTGGCGGTAGCGTCGTTTTTCTTGCCGAGGATTGAAAAGAGCACCAATGTCAGGGCGCAGAGAATGAAATTGACTGCGAAGCTGGCCAGGAAGAGGCCGCCTTGCGAGATCGGGAAACCGTTTTCGGCCGCGATGTCATGCACCAGCACCCCGGCAACGGACAGGGGAGAGAAGCCGCCGGCGTGCGCCCCGTTGATGACGAAGGCACCCATCAGCACCGGGTGAATACGCGATTCATAGGCCAGGCCCAGGGCCGCCGGAGCCAGCAAGGCCACGGCTGCCGGAGAGAAGGTGCCCAGCGCGGTGAGCGCCGCGGCCAGCAGGAAAAAGACCCACGGCAGCAGGATCGTTTTGCCACGCACCATCCGCACGCACTGCTGCACAATGATGGCTATGGTGCCGTTCTTCTGCGCCATGCTGAAGAAGTAGGTGACACCGATGATCGTCAGGACGATGCTCGCCGGGAATTCGGACAGGATTTCCTTGTCGCTCATTCCCAGCAGGAAGTATCCGACACCAAAGGAGGCAACCAGGCCCATCACACCGATATTGACCGGCCACTTGGTGGCAACAACAAACATCACCAGCAAGATGACCAGCGGGATGATCTGAATTGGCGTCATGTGCGACTCCGTAGGGATGGAACCTGCAGAGCCGGAAAATGAACCCCACATCGCCACTGCGGCAAGAACCAAGACTACTAAAGCCGACGCGATGAGCGTTAGCGTGCGTGTCCTACGGGGTTTTGGCGGTGCTGAATTTTCGGTGGCCGGTGTGCTGGTTTTTTCTTTGAGCATGTTCATGATGCTTCCTCTTCATCGAGTAGCGCCAGCCAGGGAAACTTCGGTGAGAAGTCCAAGGCTTTCGGGGAAATAGAGTGTTGATGAGGCGATGGTGCGTGCGGTGCGGTCGACCCCGACAACCAGGGTTCCGCTCTCGGTATCGGTCCAGGTCTCAAGGAGCCCGGCCGGGGTGCGCAGCCGCAGCCGCTGCCGGTCGCCGCCCGGAAGCACGTCATTGATGACGGTGCCAGCGGTGAGTGCGGCGACGGTCAGGGCCACGCTGCCGGTAACGGCTAATGCCGGATGGGGTTTGCCCATGGAGAGCATCATGACCTGTACGTCAACGTCATCTTCAACGGTGCTGGGTGCTGAAATGAGAGCAATCTTGGGAATTGCGCGCGCTGCCGAGGATTCGGTCGGCGCCAACCCCATGCGGACCGCAGCCCGGCGCCGGAGACGGTCCAGCTGCTGCAGATGCGGTTCAATGTCCTGCGCCCAGCTGCCGAAGCGGTCCGGTTCCAGGGCGAAGTCGCGGCCGTTGAGGATCACTAGCGGTGCTCCGGCATCCACGAGGGAAACGGTCCAGGATCCATGCTCGGTACTCAGTGTTTCTTTGGCGGCTCCGGTAGGCAGTAGGTGGCCGGTGGTCTTGCCGACGGGATTTCGGAATCCAAGTCCCACCCGGTGCCCGGGGAATGGAACTCCGGGAATCGTTGCCAGCGGGTCGGCCGGTAGCTGGCCGGTGGGTGTTGGAATGCGCTGAACGATGATCTGATCGGTATTGGTATTCCGGGTGACAACTTCTGTCATGTTGCCAGTTGGGGTAACCCACCCATGTTCCAGGGCATACAGCCCCACGGCGGCGGAGCAGTTTCCGCAGTTGCTGCCCCAATCGACAACGGCTTCCTCGATGCCAACCTGTGCGAAGGTAAATTCCACGTCTACCAAGTCATCGATCGGCCGGCGAATGATCATCGCTTTGCTCGTCGTCGAGGTTCCGCCTCCAACACCGTCGATTTGACGGTGGTCGGGGCTGCCGAAGAGGCGTGGGAGAAGCTGGTCTGGGCTGATCTGCGTCGCGTCGAGATCTTCGGATTCGATCACCCAGCACTTGCTTGTGCCACCACGCATCCATGTTGCTTTGATATCCATGGTTTTTCCTTGCAGCTCGTTTCTTGTTGGCAGTTGGGGCTTATATCGAGCATGCTCCGGATCACATTTGAAGACAATGTTAGCTTTATTGACTCCTATGTAGTTTTACTTAATTCATGTTCTGGTGTGGCAAAAGCATGATTTGAGGCAAACGATCTGTGATTGAGAATCTTCCCAATTACTTGGAATGATGCAATGATTTCAGTGAAGTAACCTAAAAATCAGTGGGGTGTAGAGATGCTTAAGGATGACGCGGGAGAAAAATTTGATATTCGTCGGCTCTCCTTGCTTTTGGAGGTTGTTGAGCAGGGTTCCATCACTGCCGCCGCCGATTTGATGCTTTACACACCCTCGGCGGTGTCCCAGCAGCTGCGAAAACTCGAGCAAGAAGTTGGCCAGCCGCTCCTTGTGCGCAAATCGCGCGGAGTGGTTCCGACCGAGGCAGGGCAGATCCTGGTTGAACATGCCAGGAAGATCATGTGGCAGATGGATGCCGCGCGAGCCGACCTGGAACAAATTGCCGGGCTGAAACGCGGGGCGGTAGCGATCGGTACGTTCCCAACGCTCGCGGCGTCGTTTTTGCCGTTGGTGATCAGGGCATTTAAGAAGCGGTATCCGTCCATCGAGCTTTCCGTGCGCAGCGCACGGTTTGATCAGCTGCTCAAGGACCTGCAGACCGGTGCGACGGGTTTGTGTTTATTGTGGGACTATCCATGGGGACGGTTCCACGACGACTCGGTGAATATCACCGAGGTTTTTCAGGAGAGCACGGTGCTGCTCGTCTCAAAAACACATCATTTTGCGGATCGCGACAGCATCCAGATGTCCGAACTGCGCGATGAGTCGTGGATTGTGCGTTCGGACGCCCACCCCGTAGTGGAAGTGCTCGAGCGATCGGCCCACGAGGCCGGTTTCGAGCCAAAAATCGGCTTCATGGCCAACGACTACCAAGAGGCCCAAGCGATGGTGAGTGTCGGAATGGGGGTCGCGATGGTTCCCAAGACTGCCGTGGCGCTGCTGCATCCAGAGGTAAAAGTGCTGCAACTCGGTGCCGACGCTCCGCGCCGCCGCGTGTTCCTCGCGCAGCGCCAAGAGAAAGTGTATGCACCGGCCGAGGTCGCATTCCATGCAACCCTGCGGGAAATTGCCAGTGCGCAAAAGGCTGAATACATCTAGTGGTGTTGAGTGGGACGAGAAGAGAATCCCGCCGACGTCCCGGCTTTCGGAGTTAGCCAGCTGACGTGCAAATATGCGCGAATTCGGCGTAGATCGGTGCGCAATGAACTCTAAAATCAAGTAATGCAGGCACAGGGCACCAAAAAGCCATCCTCAAATTGTTGTTTGCCGGCGCAGCTGGTGACTATGTTCTATCTACGAAGTGTTCTTGACCAGAGCCAGGCGGTGTCCTCACGTTGTGAACCTACCGGAGAGTGCTATGCGGCTCGTGCTGTGGGCGGAGGGCTGTTATGCGCCTTCAGCGCATAAGCGTGGTGCCTGTATTTACTTGGGCTGGGCGGTAGTCGTTTCTTAGGGTGATCGATTAAAGGATCAATGAGGCCTTGCGGTGGTCAACCATAGTTGAGTGTGCGTTTTAGTGGAAAACTTGACCTCCTAAATCTACATAGGTAGCATGTTGGGTATGGAACGATTAACGAGGCATACCCCCGCAACTGCTGCTGTCATCGGTGTGCTTATGGAATCGCCTGATGCGATCTGGGGTCTCCAGGTTGTCAAGGCAACCGGCCTTAAGACTGGGACGGTATATCCAATCCTTGAGCGCCTGGAAGATGCGGGCTGGATAACAAGCGAGTGGGATACGGACTTGACGCGCAAAGGCCCTCGTCGTCGGTACTTCAAATTGGATGCGGCTGCTGTTCCGTATGCTCAAGAGTACATTTCCAGTCAGCAGCCAAAACCTGTCATTGGTACTGGTCTCCAATCTGGGAAATTTGCATGAGTCAGACACTGCTGGTGCGTGTGATACTGCGAGTTTCGCTCCTTGTGACTCCGGCCCATTTACGTCAAGTGCGCTCCGAGCAGTGGAGGGCGGACCTACGGGACTGTGGAGATATGGATATCTCATCGGCCGATGTTGTAGTCGGAGCCCTTGTTGCCGGAATGCGTTTGAGAATTACGCATGGATTCGCATCACTGTCCAGCCCCACTCAATTCAAAGAGGAAAAATCAATGAAAATTCTGTTACCTACCGCCCTAGTCGCTGCTGTTCTGACGCTCGGAGGAATTGCGGGTGCATCAACGATGCCGAATCATGAGGTCGTGCATATTTCTATCCCTGAAGGGATGATTCAGGAGAATGAGCGAAGCACTCCATCGGATCCGATGATTATTGATGGCGTAGAAGTCCTTGGGGGCGGCGAAGTTGCGCCTACCTATGAGGGTGAATAAATAGTTGGCAACAATTTGCCTGTTTCTCTAAATCTACATAGTATGAGATCGACGTATGTTGTTTACGTTGGTCTCCTACTATTCAATAGGAACTTTTATGAAACGTGCCGCGTTGGCCGCGAAAGCTGGCATATTGGCCTTGGCTTTCTCTCTCATTCCGGGAATCGCTTCAGCGACTGAAGCTGAGACCCCGCAATGGGCAATTGATGAGGGCATCACCATTGTTGAACTTGACCCAACGGAGGGAACGCCGATTTCGGGGCACGAACTGGCTGAAATCGAAGCGTTGGAAGAAACGCAAATGCCTGCGCAGGGTAGTCCGATTTACCTTAGTGATGCGCCTATTGCCCAACCATTTATCAACATCGTGACCTGCGGTAGTCGTATTGATTGGTACCGTTGGCGTGGACAAGACGGAAAGAATGTACTTTGCTTCGCCAACAAGGGGGACGCAAATATAGATAGGTACAACAACGTGCGCTACGTATGTCCCGGCTCCAACCGCGGTCAGACCCGGTATTACTACGGGAATCAGCACTACTGGAGCACCTTGCGCGGCCCAATGTCGGACCACAAGACTTGCTACTCGTTTGGCGACTACGCAGTTGCCGCCAAAGGGGTAAGTATTAAATAAGCTCTGCTCTACATTTTGGAGGGGCGGGGAAAATGCGGAGTTGCATTTGCCCCGCCCTTTGCGCGTCCAAAGGCATTCCAATCTCAGGAGACCCTGTCTTGCCTTGTCATGTAGGATAGACCACTCTAATTTCGAATGCTGTGACGGGCAGCTTGACCCTTGGTTCTTGTATTGAAATACCTTGGACTTCATGCGATCCTCAAACGCGGACACCGTAGACTCAAAATCATCCCGCTGCACGTTACTGATCGCATTCTTCGCATCATTCCACTCGTGCTCGATCGAATTGCGATCCGGAGCATGCCGCGAAAAATGGATCAACTGAACACTCTGCAACCTCTGACTAGCTACGATCCCAGTACGAATCAGTTTCCTTTGATGCTACGTGGTGTCATTCCGCACAATCACGTTGTTCTTCCCCGAACGCAACCCCGCCAATGTAGGCACCGCTTCTAGGATGGTTTCGCTGTTCTGCCAATCTAACCGCATCGTGATGCAGCGCCCGGTGTTTTGGTCTAGGAACCCAATCAACGACTGTCCGCTACCATGCACTCCGGTAACATTTTGGCCATGGCCAAACGCAAAACTCTGCCCAAAAATTTTGAAGAGATGCTCGGTACTGCTTCGCTGGATGAACTCAAAGCGGTGTTCAACAAATGCCTGCTTGACGCACGCGGTGGATACAACAAGTGCACGGCCTTGGGCTTTGTGGATTGTCCCGATGCTCTGGTTACGTGGCTGGTTGAGCAGGGGCTTGAGGTGGATGCGGAAGATACCTATGGCGCAACAGCCCTGTGGCAACGGGCCCGGTGGGGCCGTACGGAGCAGCTGCCATTGCTTGTTGCTTTGGGGGCAGGCATCAACAAACCGCGTAGTGGCGGGGTGACGCCACTACACGCCGCCGCTGAAGGAGGCCATGTCGAGGCGGCCCGGATCCTGCTCGACGCCGGGGCACAGCGTCAGCCGCTGACCGACGGCACGCGCCAGACGCCACTGCATTATGCGCTCAGCTGCACCAGTAACGCCCAGATTCCCGGTACCGCGCAGATTGCTCAGTTGCTCTTGGCGGAAGGCGAACCGGTAACGGTGCCGATGCAAGAGGAAGTAACACGCATCGGTAAAAGCTTCGAGCAATTTCGTGAATCCTTCAACCCGGACTATCTAGAGCAAACAGATGCTGCGCTTCACCGTCTCTACGAACTTTTCGACGTCACGCCGGTGTCGCCACGACTCACCTACGATGGACATTCGCCAATCATCTTGGCAGACGGACCATGGCAGAAGCAGCATGAACAGTTGTGGGAATTGCTGGTTCCTGCCAGCGGGGTGGCAACAACCGTTCAAGGTGAAGTGATCAGAGTGAGTGGACGGATTGCCAATGAAATTCTTGGCAACGGCTCGATCAACTGGGACAAAGATTTTAGGGCCATGGCGGATGCGGTGCTTGGGTACGTGAACCAGGGTCAGGCCCTGCCTCCTGCGCTGCTGTCCGCGGCGCGGGACTCGGCCAAGAGCGTGCGCTCGGGAACGGCCGATGATCGGCAGGTCTACCGGCTTAGCGAGCTGGCGGTTGCTTGGGTTCGGCTGAACCCGACGCCCATCAGCTTGGAACAGGTCGCTTACCGGCGGTAGTCGTAGAAGCAGCCAGAGCCTTGATCCGCGAGTTTGCGGATCAAGGCTCTGGCTGTTTGTTATGAAGTTTGGTGTGTGCTTTGAGTGACCGTCGGCGAGTTAGCCGTCGATGCTGACACCTTCTTCTTGCGACTTGCCCGAGACGCGGAGGTTCCAGTGTTCAAGGACCTTGGTGTCGGTAGGTTTGGACGCCAGCGACACTACGATGAATGTCAGTGCTGAGGCGATCAGGCCGAAGTAGATTGGTTCGTTTGCGTAGACGCCGTCGAACTTGTTTTCGGCTTGGATTTCCAGCACGATCATGGTTCCCAGCGTGACCAGTGTGCCGGCGGCCATGGAGACGGTGGCTCCCGCGCCGTTTCCGCGCTTCCAGAGCAGTCCGCCGATGATTGCCACCAGCAGGCCGCCAACCAGGATGTCGTAGGCGATGGTCAGGGCCGCGACCACGTCATCCACCAGGATTGCCAGGGATACCGTGACCACACCCAGCACCAGCACCCAGATGCGGTTTGCCCGTACGTCGTGCTCGGGGTTTTCGTTTGAGTTCACGGTGACGCTGCGACCGAACCACCCAGCCACGAAGGGGGTGACGTCGGTACGGGCGACGGTTGCCGCTGCGATCAGCGCACCCGAAGCGGTGGACATCATGGCGGCTACTGCGGCGGCCATGACCAGGCCGCCCACGGCTACTGGAAGTAGCTGGGTGGCAACCTCGGCGTAGACAACGTCCTTATTGGTGTCGGCGCCGGTGATATCCGGCAACGCAACCTTGGCGGCCATGCCGATCAATGCGCCGGCCACGCCGTAGATGATGCAGTAGATACCTGCGGTCATCCCGCCCCAGCGGGCAACCTTTGGAGTTTTGGCGGTGAACACACGCTGCCAGATGTCCTGGCCGATCAGCAGGCCCAGGGTGTAGACCACAAAGTAGGTGATGATCGACTGCAGGCCGATGCCGGTGATGTCAAAAAATTCATCACCAATACGCTCGCGGATTCCGTCCATTCCGCCGGCGGCATTCAAGGAGAATGGAAGCATCAGGGCGAAGATACCGATGGTTTTGATAACAAACTGCACCTGGTCGGCCAGCGTGATTGACCACATGCCGCCGATGGTTGAGTAAATCACCACGATTGCACCGCCGATGGCGATTGCCACCCACTTCTCCCAGTCGAAAAGCACCACAAAAATCGTGGCGTAGGCGCTGGTGGATGTGGCGCACAACATCAGGGTGTAGGCCAGCATCACGATGCCCGAGGTATTGGTGGCCGACTTGCTGCCGTAGCGCAGGCTCAGCATCTGGGACACGGTGAAGACCTTCAGCTTTTGCAGCGTCGGGGCAAAAACAAGCGACAACAAGATGACGCCTGCGCCAATCGCAGCCACAAGCCACATGCCGGAGATGCCCCACTTGTAGCCTAGGCCCACACCTCCAACGGTGGATGCCCCGCCCAAGACAACTGCGGCCATGGTGCCGGTGTAAAGCACCGGGCCCAAGCGGCGTCCGGCGACCAGGTAGTCGCTGCTGTTTTTGGTACGCGATTTACCCCACCAGCCGAAGGCCAGCATGGCCGCGAGGTACAGCGCGACAATCGTTCCGTTTATGAATTCCATGGAGAACCTCACTGGAGAGTTTAACCAGCCGGTGATGCCTGCCAGTAAACATTAGTTTTCTAATAGAATATTGACTCGGCGTGATCTGGTCAACATTTCCGCAGTGTTCGCCGTAGAATGTGCGGTGCGAAATCCGAGTGACGAAGCACACTGTCTTGCCGCGCGTCATTCTCTGGACAATATGAGCAGGCATATGCATGAACTCGCGCATCGTGTCATACTCGCGTAGCAATCGGTATTCATGGTGTGCAATTGCAGAGATTTTAGTACTGTTTTGCCACGACGCAACGTTGCATCACCCGGTCCCCGTACCGTTTAACTCGTTGTTGCGTCTGATGACCATGAAACAGAAAGACGCCTCCTGAACATGAGTGATAACGGTCAAGAGCAGACCCGGAAATCTGCTGGACATGTCATTGTCGATACCCTCGCTGCACACGGTGTTGAGCGCACCTATGTTGTGCCCGGCGAAAGCTACCTCGACGTCCTTGACGGTCTGCATAACTCTTCTATCGAAACGATCGTTTGCCGCCACGAGGGCGGCGCGACCTACATGGCCGAGGCCGACGGAAAACTGCATCAGCGTCCGGGCATTGCCATGGTGACCCGCGGCCCGGGAGCTGCCAACGCACACGTCGGTTTGCACACCGCGTGGCAGGACTCGACCCCGCTGGTACTTTTTGTTGGTCTCATTCCCTTTGAACACCGCGAAAAGGAAGCCTTCCAGGAATTTGATCCGAAGGCTTGGTTCGGCACCGGCGCCAAACGTGTGATGATCCTTGACCATGCCGAGCGTGCCAGTGAAATTGTCGCCGAGGCGATGTTTGCCGCGATGTCCGGACGCCCCGGACCGGTGGTGGTTGGTTTGCCTGAAGATATCATCCGCCATGAAATCTCGGCCGAACTGCATCCTGAAATCCCGGTGGCCACCGGCGGTATGACCGTTACCGACTGGAAGGCTCTGAATGCCGCCCTTCAGGAAGCCGAAAAGCCGTTGTTTGTGTTCGGCGGGAATGACTGGTCGCATGAGGGTGCGGCGGACTTCACCTGCTGGCTCGAAGAACACGACCTGCCCGCTGCCGCCGAATGGCGCTGCGAGGGTACCGTTCCCTTCGATTCCCCGTCCTACGTCGGACCCATCGGCTACGGCCGCCCCAAGCCGACCTATGATCTGCTTGAAGAAACCGACCTCCTGATCTTTGTCGGGACCGTGCCGGGCGACGTGATCACCGACGGCTTCAACGTCCGCCAGAACTGGGAAAAGAAAAACTTCATCGTCACCATCGACCCGGCCCTGCGTGGCCGCTCCGGTCCGGTGTCGCATCAGATTGTGGCCAAGCCGGATGTTTTTGTCCGCGACTTGCTGCTGATGGATCTGCCGGTCAAGGATTCCTGGAAGGAGTGGACCTCACGGATGCGTGGCGAGCAAGAAAAATTTGCGCAGCTTCCACCGGCCACCCCCAGCCAGGGGCAGGCCAAGATGGCCACCATGATGTCCAACCTGGTGAAGTCGTTGCCTGAGGACGCATTGGTCACCTTTGGCGCCGGCGAGCACACCAACTGGGCACACCGCTACTTCCCGACTAACGGGTATGCCTCGATGATCTCGGCGCGCAACGGATCCATGGGGTATTCGGTGCCTTCCGCCGTGGCCGCCTCACTGAGCTACCCGGGTCGCCGGGTGGTAACCATTGCCGGTGACGGCGAGTTCCTGATGAACGGTCAGGAGCTGGCTACCGCAACCCAGTACGGGGCCACCCCACTGGTCATCGTGATGGACAACCAGCAGTACGGAACCATCCGCACCCACCAGGAACGCCAATACCCGGAGCGTGTCTCCGGGACGCAGCTGGCAAACCCCGACTTCGCCCTGATGGCGCAGGCCTTCGGCGGGTTTGGGGTACGCGTTGAGCAGGATGCCGACGTGCCGGCCGCGCTGGAAGCAGCGTTGAAGGCGATTGATGAAGAGCAGAAGTTTGCACTGATTCACCTGATCGTTGAGCAGGGAGTTAAGGCTTACTAAGCCTGGGCAACAAGCGCATACACGGCTCGGGTCCGGCAATTGTCGGTAAGCTGGGCATATAATTCCAGCGGGTGTCCTTTTAGGTTGCCCGCTGGATGCCTTTAACCCAAGGTGTTGGCCTGGCACGGAGGACTCGTGGCAGGGGAAAACGAGTTTCAGAGAGCCGAGCGATCATGAACGAAGCCCTAATTGCCAGTCTGGCCCGCGCCGTAGACCTGACACCGGATGACCTAGAACTCAGGATGCATCTTGCGCAGCTGCTTCACGGGGCCAATCGCCAGGCCGAAGCGCTGACACATCTGAATGCGGTCATCCAGAACGATCCGGGGAACACTGCGGCATTGGGCCTGCTGGGGCAGGTCACCGCGGCGCTGGTGGGCGGCTCGGCCCCCGGTACGCAGAGGAAACCAGAAACCGAGACGGCTGCCGCGCCAGCGGCCACCACCGCGCAAGCGCAGGAGTACGACTGGAGCGCCGCCGCGGCGCAGTTTGATAACTCCGTGGCCGCGCCCTTTGTGGAACAACACATCGACATCACCGAGGAATCCGGCGAACTGGAACCTCCGCTGGAACCTGCCGGTGAGCCGGTGACACTGGCTGATGTGGGTGGCCTGCAGGCGGTCAAAGACCGTCTGAATGAATCCTTTTTGGCTCCGATGCGCAATGCGGCCATTGCCAAGGCTTTTGGCAAGTCACTGCGTGGCGGGCTGTTGCTGTACGGTCCTCCCGGCTGCGGAAAAACCTTTGTTGCGCGGGCGGTAGCCGGTGAGCTGCAAGCGAATTTTATGGCCGTGACCATGACCGACATCCTTGATTCGCATGTGGGCGGCACCGAAAAGAACCTCAAGGCCTTATTCGACAAAGCCCGGGAGAATGCACCCACCGTGCTTTTCCTTGACGAGGTTGATGCGCTGGGACTGCGTCGCGGCTCGTTAACCGGATCCGCCTCGTGGTTGCGCCAGATGGTGAATCAACTGCTGCTTGAAATGGATTCGATTTCGGCCAACAATGACGGGCTTTATGTTTTGGCCGCTACCAACCACCCGTGGGATCTGGACGAGGCGTTGCTGCGCCCGGGCCGTTTAGACAGGGCTGTGCTTGTGACCCCGCCCGATGCCGCTGCGCGCGAATCGATCCTGCACCACCACCTGGAGCGCCGGCCCATCGCCGGGATCGACCTGAAATGGATCATGTCGCAGACCGACGGTTTCTCCGGCGCGGATTTGGAGCACCTGTGCACCACCGCGGCAGAGAAAGCCATGATGCTCTCCATTGAACGCAACGAAGTTCTCCCCGTGGACATGGGGCATATCCGCCAAGCGCTGTCAGAGGTCAAACCCTCTACGCTGCCGTGGCTTGAATCGGCGCGCAACGTTGTGCGGTTCGGCAACGAGAACGGGCGCTATGACGACCTGGCCGACTACCTGCGCTCACGGAAGATGATTTAGGACCCCGCGGGGTTTTTGTTTTATGGAATTCGATGTACTGCGCACCCGGGTCAGTCACCACCTGGCGACCGGCCGTGCCGCTCAAGCTGTTGACCTGCTCAAGGACCATCTGCAGGAGCACCAGGAAAAACCCGAATTCTGGGTTTACTACGCCTCCGCTCTGCTGAGCCTGCACCGTTATGCTGACGCGGAGAGCGCTGCCCGTGCAGCGCTGAATTTGAGCACGGAACAACCCCAGGCCGGGAAGGTGCTCGCTGTGGCGTTGATGCGCCAAGAGCGGCGTGATGAAGCGTTGCAGACCGTGTACTGGCTCATCAACGACTGGCCGGAATTCGCCTACGCACACTACCTGCTGGGAATGATCCTGATCAGTTCGGCGCGCAGTGCCGAGGACCGGAAACTTGCACGCCAGGCGACCGAGCATGCGCTGGAACTGGAGCCGGAGGACCCTGACTATTATCAGGGGGCTGCGTTGGCCGCTCAGCTTTCCGGTGATCACCGGGCCGCGCTGGAGTATTTGCGTGCCGGGCTGAGTATCGACCCGAATCATCAAGGGATGCTGCGGTTCGCGGCGGAAACCAAAAACGGGGAAAAGCTGGTTGGCGACCGTGGGCAGCTGCTGCGTGGCCTGTTGGCCAGCGACCCCATGAATGAAGGATTGCATGAAGATTTTGCAGAGACCTTTGTGGAAAAGCAGGGGGTGTATCGCAACAGGTTCTGGGTCTTCATTCCGCTGCTAGCCTGCTTGGCCTCGTTCGGCGCCCTGGCCGAGGGAGGTGCTCGGTTCATCTTTCCGGCGCTGATTGCTGCGGTGTCCGGGGGTTTCGCCCTGTGGAATATGAAGAGCTACAAATCATCGATCAAACCATTGCCCGCGGGGTACATCGATGACCTCCGGAGCAAAAACCGCTGGGTTTTCAGGGCACTGCGTTTTTATCAGGGCAGTTGGGCCGCGGGGCTGGCCGGTGCGTTGCTCGCCTGCTTTGAAGCGACCCGGCTGGCTGGTGTGTTGTTGCTTTTGCTCGGTGTCACCGGCAGCCAGCTGGCAGGGTCATGGATCGGCCGGGAAATCGCCGGAGTTCCGCAAGACCCCCATGATGCCAAGGCTCGGCGGTTGTTCCTGCTGCGCCGCAGCGGTGCCCTGGCCTCAGGGTTTTGGCTGCGGGTTCTGCTGGTGGTGGTGAATCTGGTCCTGCTGGGCTTGTGCGCCGCCGGTGATGCACGCTTGGCTTCCGTGCCGCTGGCCGCGGTGGGCATCGGGTTGTTGGCGGTGGCAATCCCGCTGATCGCGGCGCAAATTCACTTGGGTTTCTCCGGCAACGCGTTCGCCTACGGATTGGCCCTGGATTCTTCGTCCAAACATCGCACGGGAGCACTGATCCGAGGCAACGTTGGAGCCATTTACTACATCGGTGTGCATCTGGTTTTCGGCCTGATCGCGACAGCTGTTGCCGTTGTGTTGTTGATTGGCGGGCCGGACGAGTTCGACTCCACAGACCCGCCGGCCACAGAGCATGAGTGGTCCGAACAGGAAATCAAGCAGCTCAAAGACTCACTTAACCAGTCGCCCACCCCGGGCGGGCAGCTTCCGAGCCTGCCGTCTTTTCCTACGCTGGATCTGCCATAGCGGCTTGTTTCGTGAGGTGAGAGTCACGATCGAAGGCGCTGTCTTGGCACGAGGAACACAACAGTTTAAGATGAAGTGCTACCGAACTCCGTGAGCAGTTTAATTCCCAAACACGAGGTGGAAAATCAGATGGCACATATGAGCGAGGAGCTCATTGAGCAGTGGGCGGACGCCACTGCTGAAATCTACAATGAGTCCCTGACCGGTATTAATCTGACCCGGTTGCCTGACGCCGTGGCTCAGTACGCTGACCTCTTCGCGCAGAGCGAGGACTTGACCTTCAATGAGGGTTCCACCCCAACCGATTTTTTTGAGCACCACCCGTTCGTGGCGATCACCGCGATCCTCAACAACCCCGATGCCCTCGAGGTACTTGATTCGGATGCCCAGGATGCCTTGGACTCCATGGCAGACTTCACCGAAGCTTGGTACAACTTCGACCTTGAGCAGGAACCGGAACTCGGGATTTCCGAAGCTGACGAAGACGAAGACTGGTAAACCACCGTTGATGCCGGCCAACTGACCGGCTGGAAATCTGCCCGGGCCGATTCTCGCAGTGATCTTATCGCTGCAGGAATCGGCCTGTGTCTTCTCGGGACAGCCCGGTCTCCGCGCAGAGGACGTCCAGGAGGATGCCCTTTTCGCGTTTGGTGGCCTTGGTGTGCTCCAGAGCGAAGCCTTTGACGATCCGATGGTGTGTTGTTATCGAGAATCCTCGCTTCATGTCTCCAGCAGGCCGCGGTGCCTGCTGGAACGCCAGAGTTTTCGCGAGCAAAGATAGTTGATGCATGGGTTTTGTTTCACGAGCATTCTTAACGAGTCAACGCGTGCCCTTGGCAAGCGGCGCTAGGAATGGGATTATGCCGGTATGAGCCAGTTCAGTGTGTTTGAAAGCACCATGACCATTCACCTCCCGGTGCACCGCGTGTGGGAGCTGCTGACCGATTGGGCCGCGGCACCCCTGTGGATGCACGGTATCGGATCAATGCATTCTGACGACCCGCAACTGCGTGTGGGGACCAACCTGATCTATCGGGTCGCCGGGCACGAACGCAGATACGAGGTCCATGACCTCATTGAAAACCGGTTGCTGGTGCTGCATACCTCTCAGAATCCTGACGGGCTCTCCTTCCGCTACGACCTGAAAGACGACGCCGGCTACACCGAGGTGGTGCTGCAGGTTGCAATCATCAATCCGGATTTGAGCGTCGAAGAGTGTGAAGAACTGGCGGCGCATGTGCGTGAAAGCGAAGAGGACAAGCTGGACCAGCTGCGTATGTATGCCGAAGCCGCCCCGTAAGCCAGCTCAGCTCGTGGCCGCTGCTGGATGTTCCCCGCGTTCATAGGCGGCGCCCGGGACAAACTCGCTTCCGGCAAACAGCTGTTTCACGGTGACCAAGGTGTAGCCATCCTCGGTCAGTTTTTTGACCAGGTTGGGCACGGCTTCCACCGAGCTCTCATGAATATCGTGCATGAGGATAATTGATCCCGGCTTGACCTCGTCCATGGCGATCTTCACAGTTTTTACCGGGTCGTGGTGTTGCCAGTCCAAGGTGTCCACGTCCCACAACACGAGCGGGTAGGGGATCAGCCGGTCGTAGACGACCCCGTGGCTGCCGTAGGGCGGTCGCAAAACATCTGGTTTTTCTCCGGAAGCCTTTTCGATGGCTTCTTCGGTCCACTGGACTTCGTGCTCAATCTGTTCTTTGGTCAGGGTAGTGATATCCGCATGATCCCAGGTATGGCTGCCAAGTTCATGCCCCTCGGCGACCATCCGCTGAAGGGTCTGAGGGTACTTGCCTACGTTGTTTCCCACCATAAAAAATGTGGCGGGTGCTTTGGCTTCCGCCAGTTCATCAAGCAGCCGCTCGGTGTATTCTCCTGGCCCGTCGTCAAAGGTCAGGGCCACGCACTTTGACACGGTGCAGTCCACCGGCGCCGGGCTCTCCTCGGCCTGGGCGTTCTCCGCCTCGGAGGGAGCCTGCGTGGAACCGCACCCCGTGAGCAGTCCGAGGCTCAATGCCGCCACGGCACCGTAGGCGAAGATGGTGGACAAATGCTTCATGAGTCCACCATCTCGCGTTTCTCTTCAAACTGCACTACTGGCACACGCCGCGTGTTGAGTTCTGGGCAAACAATTAGCTGCCCTTCAGCTCCTCGAGCGGAGCGGGTGTATCCAGTGGGTGCGCCACCTCATCTTTGGCAAACTTTCCTGCCTTCCACGCAATCACCCCGAAGATCGGGGAAGCGACTCCGGCAATGATGAAGATTGCCTGCAAGCTCATCACCTGGCTCAACGGTCCGGCTACCGCCATGGAAATCGGCATCAAGGCCAGTGAGACGAAAAAGTCCAAACTGGAGATTCGTCCAAGCAGATGCTTGGGAACTCGTCGTTGCAACAGGGTTCCCCAGATGACCATTCCGGCCGCATCGGTCACACCGAAAATCACGAGAATCGCAAAAAGCATCCATGCGGCCTCGACATACCCGACAAAAGCCAGCGGCAAGGTGCCCAGGCACCAGCACGCGGTCATGAGCGTCAGGTAGCGTCGCGGGAATCTTGATGAGGCAATGATCAAGGAACCTGCCGCCGAGCCGATCCCAAAAAAGGCCAGCGCGTAGCCAAACAGCGTAGCGTCCCCGTGGAGCTGGTCGCTGACGATGAATGGCAGCAACACCTCAAAGGGTCCGATGAACGTGAACACCGAAACTGTTGTAAAAAGCAGGGTCCACCGCAGCCAGCTGGTGTGCATCGTGTAGCGCACACCCTCACGCAGTTGGGTGAGGATTCCTGGCTGCTTTTGTTCGGTCTGCTCGGACGCGGTGTCGTATTCAGAGCGCCGCCGGATGAATTGCAGTACAACCAACGCCGCTAGATGGCTCAGTGAGACCCCGAGGATTGCGTGCGCGGGGGATATCAGCGCGACCAGGAAACCAGCGGTCATTGGCCCCAGCGCGGTCTGCACTACCGGCCGGACCGTGCCTTCCAACCCGTTGGCTGCCAACAGCTGCTCGCCGGGCAGCATTCGTGGCAGCAACGCCGAATAGGCAGGGTAGAAAAACGCCGCGGATGCCCCAGAAAAGAAACCGGTAACGCTCAGGTGCCACAACTGCAAAGAGCCGGTGAGGGCTAGTGTTGCAGTGGCGGACATGACGATCAGATTCAGGATCTCGACGCGGATGACGATTTTACGGCTGGAATAGCGGTCGGCCATGATTCCACCGAGCAGCACGAAGGCCAAAAGGCCGACGCTGTTGACGGTGGCGACTACCGAGAGTTCCATGGGTCCGCCGCCAAGCGCACGCACCTGGTAAACCATGGCCACAGCCCACATGCCAGCGGCGAACGTGGAGACAACCATGGCGCTTGCCAGCAGTGCGTAGTCTCGTTGCGAGAAGGGCTTAACCAGACGCCGAATGGAGGTCGTCAAAGTACTCACGACAATCTCCTGTCCCGCGAGCGTAGGACTCAATCATCAGGCTACTGATTGGTATTTGTCAATCGCAATTTTTGAGCTTTTCCGTGAACTTTGAATGGAGGGCCAATGCGGTTTCATACTCGAACGTGCGCGTAGTACTTCGACTGCTCCACGGTGTTGAAATCTTTTGCTTTCGAAATTGGCCTCATGCCGACTCGAGTTGTAGGGAACAAGAGGGGTAGTTGCGTAGGATCAAGATAAATCTGGTGAATTATGGCGACGGGAGTTCTGGTTGGCCTGTGGCGGATTGCTGAAAGCCGAGGACGGGACTACGTCGAACGGCACGTGGATTGCGTGGGAGCTGAACCGTGACGTCACCGGACGCATCATGGGTGAAACTACCCCGGAAGGTGACGTGCTTGCCGGGACGTCCACTGCGGGTGATCGTGGTGCTGCTTATGACCGTGCGTTCACCTACGACCGGGCCGGACGGCTCACCGAGGTCAAGGACATCACCGCGCAGCCGGGTGAAACTGTGAACACTGATCCTGTTGAAGGGGCGGTGACGCCGACGACGGTGCGCAAGTATGTGTTTGATAAGAACGGTAACCGTGCCTCGTTGACGACCACGGTTAATGGAACCCAGACTGGATCGCGGACTTGGGCTTATGATGCGGCTGACCGTGTTGGTGTGGGGGCTGGGTATGTGTATGACGGGTTGGGGCGTCAGACCACGATCCCGGCCGCGGATGCTCCGGCAGCTGTTGGCGGGGTGAAGGCTGGGGTTGGGGCGATCACGGTGAAGTATTTCGCTGATGATGCTGCCGCCGCGATCACCCGCAATGGCACGACGTCCACGATTGCTCGGGATCCGTCAGGGCGCCGTTTGTCGGTGACCTCGACCGGAACCGCGGCGGCAGGGACCGAAACCAAGCACTATGCTGATGATTCGGATAATCCTGGGTGGACGACCTGTAAGCAAGGCACCGAAACCATCACCACCAGGTACGAATCCACCATCGGTGGAGACCTGGCGCTGGCCATCACCGGGAACACTGTCGAACTGGCCGTGAATAACCCCCACGGGGACGTGGTGGCTACTGTACCGTTGACTGGTACGGGTGCTGGTCAGGGTATTACTGGGTGGGTGCAGTATGACGAGTATGGCAACCAGCTCACCGAACCGGTGAGCACTGGTGCCACATCGTATGGTTGGCATGGTGCTGATGAGCGTGCGGTTGATACCAGCGGGCTGATCCTGATGGGTGCGCGGCTCTATAACTCGGTGACGGGTTTGTTCACCAGTCGGGACCCTGTTGAGGGAGGTAACTCCACGAGTTATGCCTACCCGCAGGACCCTATCGGAATGAACGACATCACCGGGTTGTGGGGCTGGAGTGGTTGGGCTAAGAACCTTGGGCGAGCAAGCATGATAGCGGGTTTTGTCCCTGGTCCAGCAGGGATCATATCAGCAGCGCTACTTGGATACGCGTCATCCTATGCTTACAAACAGGCTGGGAATCGCGCGGCGTCTCGAAGAATGTTTATTTCGACAACCATCGGTCTTGTCGTTCCCAGGTATGCTTCGGCATTTAGCAAGGTTAGAAAAGTCTATAAGGCTCAAAAAATCGGTAAGAGCAAAGTCTGGGTTCCACACCTTAAAGCAATCCGTAGATCCAGCGCTATTACTAAAAAGAATTTTAAGCGCGTTCAGTGGATAATTCTCTCCGAATGAATGCATGCATGCAAATTCGCCTGTAACAGGAATCATTATATAAATAGATATAGGCATTATATAAATAGATTGAGAATCTAGCGGCTAATTCGATCGGTGATCCGAGGGTCGGGAATTAAGGTATGACTCCAAGGGGTGGTGGTAAGGTGTTGTGGAAAAAAATTGTTTCTGTTTCTTTGGCAATTTTATTCATTTCTCTTGTGGTTGCAACAATGATTATTCTATTAGTGCTTGGGGAGGATAAAGTATCGGACTCATTTTTGAATTTTCTGTATCTTTCGACACCCATTGCATTGGCATCCTGGAAGGGGTGGGACTGGATTTCCAGCGTCAAAGTTGAACGAATTGAAGATGAAGATGATGGTTAATACTGTTTTTCCGCTCCTAGTGCGTAGACGCGCCGAAGTCACCGAAACCTAGTATGTCCACAAAATAGGTGTGGTGGGCCCGCCGGAGGGGGGGGGCCCCCCCCCCCAGCCCAAGACCGGGGGGCCCCCAACCCACACAGGCAGGGGCCCGGGCCCCGCCCCGCGCCGGCCCCCCGGGGGGCCCCAAAACCC